>JAZUOM010000011.1:0-59676 GCA_045604645.1 Ruminococcus sp.
GGTACTGTAAACCTCGGCAAGACTTCTGCTAAATATGGTGATACAGTTACACTTACTGTAACTCCACCTGATGGCTATAATATCGCTTCTATCACAGGTGGCGGTCTCAATGTAGGCGAGTGCGAGTCATACAATGGCTCAATCACAATGCCTGCATCTAATGTTACTATCAACGTAACATACGTTGTTGCCGGTTCATGCGCACTTAACTTTGCTCATGGCGACCAGACACTCGCTTTGGGTGCTACATTCACTAACACAGCATCTGCTAACGAGTTCTGTAATAATGGTAACATCACTTACTCATCAGCAACTCCATCAGTTGCTGATGTTGATGCTGACGGTACAGTAACAGCACTCAAGCCTGGCAAGGCAACTATCATAGCAACATGTTCTGCTGATGGTACAACTGCTACATATGTTGTAACAGTCAAAGCTCCTACTGTTTCTGTATCTAACATGTCTCTTGCTGTAAACGGCTCTGCTACTGCAGCTCCTACTATCACAGAATATGCACCAGTATCAGGTGTGACATATAATTACACTACATCTGCTACTGAAATCACAGTAGGTTCTTCAAACGGTATCGTTAACGCTTATGTACCTGGTACATACACAGTTAACGTATCAATGCTTTACAATGGCACAGAAGTTGCTACTACTTCATTTACTGTAACAGTAAGCACTCCTGCATATAGTATCGAGCCTAAGACAGTAACTCTTATCAAGGGCCAGACAATGGAGAATGCTTTTGTTACATCTGCAGATGGTACCCCAGAGGTTACTATCACTTCAAATAACGATGACTATGTTACTGTAATTGGTAACAAAGCAACAGGTGTTGCTGCTACTTCAACAGGCGGTGTTGATATTACAGCTTCATTCAAGTACAACGAAAAATACACAGCTATTGCTACTGTAAACGTAAAAGTTGTTGAGCCTATTATCGAGGCTGACCCGACTACTGTTGCTCTTGAGTACGGCGAAGGTGCTACATCTACCAGCACAACTGTTACTCTTTCTACTAACGCTGACGTCAGCGAAGTAACTCCACAGGCTGTAACAGTTGAGTCAGAAAACGCTAACGTTGCTACTGCTACACTAGATGGTGACACAATCACTATCACAGCTACTGGTGTTGGTTCAACAACAGTCACAGCTCAGTTCTACGACGAAACTGTTGAAATCCCAGTAACTGTTTCTAAGTACGACCCATATGTTTACCTTTATGTAACAGACTCACAGGGTTGGGACAATATGTTCCTCCACTCATGGAAGGGTTCAAGCGATAATGTTACTACTCTGGGTCAAAGTAACGCTCAGATGATTTACATTGGTCGTAACGGTGATGGCGATAAGATTTTCGCATACAGATTCTTAAAGGGCACTGAACCTGAAAAAGTTATCATGGTTAAGACAAACTCATGGCCAAGTGATAATTTAACTAGAACAGACGACTACGCGGTTGATTTCAGCAAGGGTTATGTAGCTCTGTATATTGATTCCACTACTAACAGCTCAGGTAGACGCAACACTGGCGATTGGACAGACGACTGTATGATCGTTCGTCCAACAGTTTCAGTTGCTGATGTAGTAGTTCCTGTTGGTTCAGAAGAAACAGCTACAGCTACAGTTGAGAATGGCGGTGTTGTTTACTGGACTATCGATGATACAACAAAGGCTACAGTTGCTGATGTTACTACAGCTACATCTACAGTAACTGGTGTGGATGCTGGTGAAACAACTATCACAGCTCGTGCATTTGTTGACACAGCAAATTCATCAATCAAAACTCTCCCAACTAATTATAAGACTGACACAACTTGTTGGGATTTCATCTCTACAGCTGCTACTGCTAATGTAAGTGTTGGTGCTGTTTACTACACAGTTTCTGCTTCTGTTCAGACTTCTGAAGACGGCACAAGCTATGTTGATTCATCAGCCGGCGGTTCTGTTACTGTAAACGGTAAAGACGGCATTGATGATGCGGTTAGCCACGGCAAAACTGCTAGCCTTGTTGCTACTGCAAACGACGGCTACCGCTTCTATGAGTGGATAAACGTTACTAACGGCAACACTGCTGTTGGTACTAACCCAGAACTAACAACAGCACAAGTAACAGCAAATATTGATTACATCGCTAAGTTTATCAAAACTTATCAGGTAGCCATCGTTAAAGATGACACTATCGCAAGCATCACATATAACGGTGTTGAAAATACAGATGCTGTTTCTGTAGATGTTGATGTTAATGCTGAAGTTAATTTCAGTGTAACACCTGCACCTGGCTATGTATTCAGCCACTATTTAATCACAGGTATTGATGGTCCTATCTACGATAGCGCTTATTCACTAACTGTTGATTCAGATATTACTATCACTCCTGTTACTGTTCCTGCTTACACAGCAACTGCCGGTGCTTACACCAACAAGGTTGAGGGCACATACGGCGGCACTGCTACTGTAAACGGTCAAACTTCTGTATCCCTCGTAGAGGGTGCTACTGCTACATTTGAAGCTACAGCAAACACAAACTACTACTTTGCTGGTTGGTACAGTGACGCTGAATTCACTAACCTTGTTTCAACTGATGCTGTATACACAGACTCTATGACAACAGACGGCATCACACTTCATGCTCTCTTTGTCAAGAACTTCTATATCACAGCTTCTGATGGTAGCCACATCGCAGAGCTTGTTTATGATATTGCTACAGATACATACACAGCTACTGGCTCATTCTCTGATCATATCACAGTAACATCTGACGACAATCAGGACATTGATGCTGCAAATGTTTTAGTTGCCCACAACGAGCACGTTGGTGCTACTATTGCTGGTCATTATACAAGCTATCAGGTAACTGCTGATACTGAAAACTACGACACCACACAGCCTGTAACTTACAGATTTGAGCCTAACACAACTGCTGGTACTTACAAGCTCATCATCGAGTTAACAGAGGCTACTAAATACTCAGTTTACTTTATGGATCAGGAAACTCCTGTTGAGTATACTCAGAAGCCTGAGGGTGCTACAGTTACTGTTCCTGTAAATCCTCCTGTAGATACTCAGTATCTCTATACTGCTACTGCTTCACCTGCTACTGACCTTACAATTGGCGACAACGAAATCACATTTGTAATGCCAAGTGAGGATATCTACATCACACCTACATTCCTTGATTACAGATATGTAAGCTTTACTGATGAAACAGGTCTTGCACTCACAAACTTCAAGGATGCTTACAAGCAGGGTGAAGAGGTTAATATCACAGTTTCACCTTCATCAGAGCAGGTAACTATCTCTGGCTTTACTTTTGACAACGATGGCTTTACTGCTACTGAGAACGCTGACGGCACATGGACTATCACAGGTACAATGCCTGCAGACGAGGATGTTCAGATTACTCCTACTGTAGAAGCAAAATTTGCTGCTAAATACGAGCAGGTTTCTGTTGGTAACTATGGCACAGGCGTTACTTCATTCGCTACTATTACCCTGACAGACGAAGACGGCAACACACTTTCAAACGGTGCTTACGTCGAAGCAGGTACACCTGTAACTTACACAGTAACTGACGTTGATTCTAACTACACATTCGTTGGTTTCTACTCAGATGGCGCTTGCGACCAGCCTATCAAAGTTGGTGCTGATTCAACTTCTGTCACAATTAACGAAGATAAAACTGTTTACGCACTCTTTGCTCGTAAACAGTGGATGACATTCCATCAGGGTCAAACTACTGGTTCTTATGTAAAAGAGCTTGTATACGACCCATCAATCGGCGCTTATACACTCACAACAACTCTTACATCAGGCGACTCTACTGATTCAGCAATCAACACAGGTGCTTGGTTCAGAGTTACAAATGACACTTCCAGATGGGGTACAACTTCTGGTGAGTGTTACCACTCATTCGATTCTTCAAAGTTTACTGTAAACTTCAACGGTCACGGTTACGGTGCTACAATCGGTTGGGCTGCAACTGATGGTTCTAGCAACGCTTGGAAACTTTCAACAAGCGGTAATTCAGGTGATACTATCAAGTTCATCCTGACACCAAACGGTAACGAGTCTATCGACTTCTCAGCATCAACTACTAAGGAAGGCGCTACAATCTACCTCTCATCAGGTGCGTTGACACTTCCTGGCACATATTCTGCTGAGTCAGTATTCACAACTACCGGTATTACTGTTTCTGAATCCGGCACAGTAACTCATGATCCTGATGGTGTTACTACAAATATTGAATCATACAAGAAGGCTGACATTGCAACTGCTCAGATGATCGAGTTCAAGACAACTCTAACTGGTGATTCTGCTGCTGATTACTATGTTGACTCATTTATGGTTTACGATATTCTTGATAAATCATATACAATCGTTACACCAAACACACTTGGTAACAACGAGTACAGTGGTACAGTATACGTAGATTCAGACTGCTACATTGTTCCTATCTACTTCCATACTGATGCATATCTTGAAGCTAACAATATGAAGGCTGTCGACGTTTACTTTGATGCAACTGCTGTTGCTGGCACAAACTGGGGTCCATTTGTATCTGTTTACTCATGGGGTTCAAATTCTAGTAAATACGCTGGTGTATGGCCGGGTCAGCTTATGATTCCTACTGAAGACGGTTCTTCATTCTATACACAGCTCGAGGTACCGGATAATGCCGCTGGTAACACTACTTCTATTCCACAGGGTCTCCAGTTTATGAACTACCTGTTTAGTGGTATTACTGTTCCTTCTAAATTTGCTCCTGCTTTTGGTCTTACATTAAATACAATGCAGACATACGACTACCGTGAGCCTATCACTCTTATCGAAGAAGGCTACGACGTAATTACCTTCGTTGCTAAAGATTCAGAAGACGGCTACCACGGTGACCATGCTGTTGGTCAGTCAGTTGTTAAGCAGGTTACAACTACTACAAACGCTAAGACAGCTGGTTACGTATTCGAAACTCTTGTTAGTCGTGACGGCGTAACACCTATGGACTTAACCGGTCAGTCAATCGAGGGCGCAGTATCTAACACACCTGATTACTATGTAGTGTCAAAGGGTGACGTTACATATGATGCATCTGGCACAACGTATGCAGGTGACAGTAACTTTGATGCTGACTGGGCAGTTGACTGGTACATCTTTGATAAAGATGGCAACTACCTCACACACACACTTTCAACAGCTATGTGGCACGATCCTGATGGTGACGGCACAACTGTTTTAGAAGAAGCATTGGGTGTAGCTGATGGTACACTCGACGGCAAGCTCGTTTACATCACATACGAAGCACCTAACAACAACGGACACCAGCTTTCAATCGACGGTCAGTGGTACGCAAACGTACTCGATGATGACGTTTATGCTGATGTAATGGTTGGTTTAGTCGATGCAGACGGTAACTTCATTATCGACACTGTTGACCCAACAAACGACGCTGATTATGGTGAGGGTTGGCTTATTTCAGAAGAAGAGCGTGACGGCTACACAGTAGGCGAGAAGTATGCTAGTCTTCCTATCTCACTTGATTTAGGTGCAGTTTCACTTTCTGCCGCTACTAAGGAAGGCTACCTCTTCGTTGGTTGGTACACAGAATCTAACGGCAAGTACACAAAGATTTCTGAAGCTTACGACTACGGCACATATATCAACTTGAACACAACATACTATGCTATGTTCAAGGAGATTGCTGAGGGCGACGTTGTTATCAACCACTTAAAGTACAACAACCCTAACGATACATACATTCCATCACACGGTGGTACTGCTACAATGACTGTTAAGGTTACAGATAGTACAGGTACTGTTGTACTTGGTGAGGGTACTCCATCAACTAGCATTTCTACTGCTACATTCCCAGCTGTAGAAAGAGAGACTTATATTATTACTATCACAACAACACCTCTTATGAATGGTGAGTTCTTCGCTTGGTATACTGATTCAGAAGATGCAAATGGTAATAAGACATACGAGGAAATCGGCACCGATGGTAGTGATGTTGGTTCTACTACTATGGTCGAGTTCTCATATGAATTTACATTTGAAGCTGATTCACCAAAGGTTATCAACCTTTACTCTGACGTAACTCGTGTATCTAACAAGGCTGACTTGTTCTACAGATACCTCAACCGTTATGGTGAGTGGCGTACATACACAGTAAGAGATATCGAACTCTCTGACGAAGAATGTATGGGTTACGCAGGTAATGAGTATAATGCTTACTATCCAACATACCTCACAAAGTATACTTTAGCTGATGGTGAGGTTGTATATGGTGACGAAGCATTAGCTGGTCGCGACTTTGATGATTCATACAATATGATTCAGTATTATGCACCAAACGAAGAAGTAACAGAAGTATTCAATGGTACTGTAAGTTGGTTAGTTGATTCTGCTACAGTTACACCTGGTAAGTCAATCGTTACTATCGTTGCTGATCAGGGTGCACCGGACTACACAATCACTTACGAGATGGGCGATGAAACAGGTTATGTAACAGGTAAATATAATACACTTGTTGATGATATCAAACCTATCGTAGCTCCTGATGAGTACAAAGGTGCAAAATTCGCATACTGGGTTGAATTAAAGGATATTGACGGCGACGGTAATGACGACCAGGTATTCCTGTCATATCAGAAGAACTATTCATATCGTATTGTTGAAGATAAGAAGATCAAAGCTATCTACAGTAATGAAGAAGTAGCTGATTGGACACCATCTATTGATTCTGTAACTTACACTCGTGAGTTCTCTGACGATTCTGACGTTATCTACACAGACTTCCTGCTTGCATACAACAGCAAGAATGGCTTGAAGCTCAACGATGTTAAGGCAGATATGAACATCAAGTATGGTCTCATTATGGTTCAGGATCCAAATTCTTCTTACACAGGTGAAGGCGATACATTAGTATTCCCTGAATACAACAAAGCTAACCTTGAAAAGTCTGCATTAGCAGGTAGAAATGGTTTGATTGGTGGTATCAGATACTACAACTTCGATCTTACAAATCTTACACTCACAAACTTCAACCGTTGTGACTATTTCAAGAGCTATGATAACAGAGACACAGCAAACAACTTCAAGAGCGTAGAGTACACTTGCGTTGCATATATGGTTGTTGACGGAACTGTTTATCTCAGCACACCTCAATATGTAAACTTCTATGATCTCGCTATGACAGATTATAGTACTGCTAACTGATTGGGAGGGAGAACACAATGAAGAAAATTTACACAGAGCCGGATTTCGAGCTTGTAAATATCAGACTTGTCACTGACGTGCTTGGTTTAAGTACCGAGACAGAAACAGAAGTCCCTACCCATGACGGTGGCGGAATGGGCGGCTGGGACGACGGCTGGGGCGAGCTCTGATCAGTCAAACAAAATAACATACCCCACGGTGTAATCACCGTGGGGGACACATACTACCAAAAGGTGGTTTATTTATGAAATTTACTAACAGATTTATTTCAATGATACTTTGTATCTTGATGATATCTGCCGTTGCTTGCCTTTCGGTCAGCGCAAAAACAGTTTTTCCGGTTGGTAACTGGGTATTCGAAAAGATAAACAACAATACCGAGTTTGAGGTTGATGTGTATAATGGTACATCTGCTAATGTTTCAGTACCTCGTTATCACAACAACATTCCGATAACTTCTATTGGTACTCATGCTTTTCTTGACAACACAACCATGACTAGTATCACCTTGAGCCTGACTGTTCACAGCATTCAGGAGCAGGCATTCTTAAATGTCGCTCAGCTAGAAACTGTTGCGTTTGACGGCGATATCAAACTGATTGATTCTTATGCTTTTGCAGGCTGTACTTCTTTAAGTAACATCAGACTTGAAGATACACAGATTACATCAGTTGCTTATGCATCATTTAAAAACTGTGATTCTCTTACAGAGGTCACTTTGCCTGATACTGTAACTGATATCAAAGCCGATGCATTTGCTTACTGCGACGGACTTACAAAAATCGTAATTCCTGAGTCAGTAACATCAATTCATGAAGATGCATTCCTTTATACTGATAACGTAGTTATTTATTGTTACGAAAACTCTGCTGCTCATATATATGCACAGGACAACAGTATCGAATTTGTTTTAATCACACCTGTTGTTGAAACCTACATCTTAGGCGACGCAGATAATGATGGAACAATTTCTGTTATGGATGCTACAGAAATCCAGCTTGTTCTTGCTGAGCGCATTGTAGACACAGACGGCACAATCGCTATTCGTGGCGATGTTGACCGCGACGACACTCTTTCAGTTTTGGATGCTTCAACTATTCAGTTCTATGTTGCTGAAAAGTTAAACAAAGAAACTAATATCGGAGATACTTTCCCATATTGATTTTGGTTATGAATCTTTTTGAGCTCCCTTTACGGGAGCTCTTTTTTTATTTTTTTACAACTTATAAACTCCTTGCAATACGCAAAAAATTACTATATAATTAACAATAGGTGATATATATGAAGATTAAAGATGGCTTTGTGTTAAAGGAAGTTGCCGGTGTTTATCTTGTTGTACCGCTTGGCTCTCAGGTTGTTGATTTTGGTTCTATTATCAAACTCAGCGAAACCGGTGCTTTTTTGTGGTCACAACTGTCTTGTGATAAGTCAAAGGATGACCTTGTTTCTGCTTTGACAAACGAATATGATATCGACACAAATACCGCAAGCACTGATATTGACAAATTTTTAGAAAAACTTAAAGGTGCTGATTTGCTTGAGTAATACTATCTCAAAAGCGGATTTTTTGTCTGTCTTAAACAATACGTTCAGCGTTGGCAAAACCTTTGCTTTTACTCCGACAGGCGACAGTATGAAGCCAATGCTCAATGGTACCACAGACACAGTTTTGCTGTCCCAAAAACCTCAAAAACTCAAAAAATACGATGTCGTTTTTTACAGACGAAAAAAAGACGATGCGTTAATTTTGCACCGCATTGTGAAAGTGTGTGGCGATATGTATACTATGAGTGGTGACAGCCAGTATTATTTTGATAAGGACATTCATTACGACGACATTTTTGCCGTTATGGTTTCTTTTACGCACAACAATAAGCAATATTTGTGCACTGACTTTTTATACAAATGCTATTCGCGTATTATTCTGATTAAGAAATATACACGCATCTTTTTTTCAAAGTTATATCACAGCATTATTAAATAAAACATATCCCGTAGGAGAGTAAAAATGGGACAATACAGGATTTCTGAACTTAATATTGAGATTGAAACTCGCTCAAATACTTTACTTCAAAATTTAAAACCGTATGAGACATCGTTTGATTACAAACCTAACCTTACTTTGTCTATTTCTGATGACTTGCTGTTGCAATATATGGAAGAATACGAGGGTTACACAGCGGACATTATTGAATGTATTTATCTGTCAACTGAATTCTCACGAGCACTTTTTGATTTTAACGGTTTTTCGATGAAATCATCTGCAGTAAAATATGACGACAGCTGTGTGTTGTTTTCACCTGTTGATGTGGAAAAAGATATTTTCAATGTTCTACCTGATGACAGGATTTTTTCTGTTGATTATCCTGCAATAAGGTTGATTAGCAATGTGTTTTATGCTTATGACACACCATTTGGATTGCACGGCGATAAATCATCTGCAAACAAACTTCCACTCAAAAGCATCGTTTTTGTTGACAAAGAGCGCTATGATTCCCTCAAGCGTCTTGACACAAAGGATATGGTTTCGTTATTCTTGCGTGCCGTTAATGCTAGTATCAAAAGCGATAGAACAAAGCACACACTTTTTATGCTTGAAAAGCTTATGCACACAGTTAAGTTTTACGGTGTATCCGATGTTTCTGATATTGAATTTATACTAGATAAAGTAACAGAAGATTAAGATTTAAACAACAAAAAGCCGACAGTTATTTAAACTGTCGGCTTTAATTATTGTTATGAATAGGGGAGTGTTAGTCAAAATTCTTTTCGTTAATTCTATAGCACAGTGTCATAAGACTGTCACTTAAGTGAACATTCTCTACGGTGACATCTTTATAGTCTTTTTTTATATCATAGTGACTGAAATTCCAAAAGTTTTTGATGCCAAGAGAATATAGTTTGTCAATCAATGGTTTTACAGCGTTTCGTGGCAAGCACAAAAACGCCGCATCAACTCGGTTATTTTTGCAGTATGCCTCTATATTGTCGTCAGACATAATGGTGATGCCTCTGAGCATAGTGCCGACAACATCTTCGTTTTTATCAAAAACAGCAGATAATTCAAATCCCTGTCTTTGGAAATTCATATGTGTCGCAACAGCTTTGCCAAGGTTTCCGGCACCAAGCAAAATCGCCTTAAACCCTTTGTTAATTCCAAGTATATTGCCGATTTCTTCTTTTAACTGTGATACAGGATATCCATAGCCCTGCTGGCCAAAACCACCAAAACAGTTCAAATCCTGTCGTATCTGCGAGGCGGTTGAACGCATAATTGTAGCAAGTTGATTTGATGAAATGCGCTCAACACCCTGAGTTTCAAGTTCTGTCAGAAATCTGTGGTATCTTGGCAGTCTTCTGATAACCGGCATAGAAATTTGTTTTGACATAATAACTCCTCCGTAAACCGCTTAAAAAGATTAAAGAAGTTTCTTAAGATTCTCGTTAACAGCCTTTAGAAAATCTTCTGTGTTAACCTTAGTTTTATTCTCGAGTGTTGACAGCAGATAAAGGTCGCCTGTCATCACACCGCTTTCGATAGTATCAATAGTAGCTTTTTCAAGTTTGTCAGCAAAAGCACAAAGCTCAGGGGTGTTATCAAGCTCACCACGTTTTCTGAGAGCACCTGTCCAGGCAAAAAGTGTAGCAACGGAGTTTGTTGATGTTTCTTCACCCTTTAAATGCTTGTAGTAGTGACGCTGAACAGTACCGTGAGCAGCCTCGTATTCGAAGATGCCCTGTGGTGATACTAGCACGCTTGTCATCATAGCAAGTGAGCCGTATGCTGTAGCAATCATATCACTCATTACGTCGCCGTGGTAGTTTTTGCATGCCCAGATATATCCACCGTTTGAACGGATAACACGAGCAACAGCATCGTCAATGAGTGTGTAGAAATACTCAATACCTGCTTTTTCAAACTTTTCTTTGTATTCATTTTCGTATATTTCAGCAAAAATATCCTTAAATGTGTGGTCATATTTTTTGCTTATGGTGTCTTTTGTAGCAAACCAGAGGTCAAGCTTCTGGTCAAGTGCATAGTTGAAACAAGCTCTTGCAAAAGAAGAGATAGAGCAGTCAAGGTTGTGCATACCCTGAATAATACCGTCGCTGTTTTCAAAGTTGAAGATAAGCTCTCTTGATTCTTCACCGTTTGCATTAGTTACACACAACTCAGCCTTTGAACCTTTTTCTACGATCATTTCAGAGTTTTTATAAACGTCACCGTATGCGTGTCTTGCAATACAGATTGGCTTCGTCCATGTAGGAATGTACGGAGTGATACCTTTTACAAGTATAGGTGCTCTGAATACTGTACCATCTAAAATAGCACGGATAGTTCCGTTAGGAGATTTCCACATTTCTTTGAGGTTGTACTCTGTCATACGTGCAGCGTTTGGTGTGATAGTAGCACATTTTACAGCAACGCCGTATTTTTTGGTAGCTTCTGCAGAGTCGATAGTAACCTGGTCGTTTGTTTCGTTTCTGTACTCAAGCCCCAGGTCGTAGTACTCTGTTTTTAAATCAATATATGGAAGCAGAAGAATATCTTTAATCATCTTCCATATAATTCTTGTCATTTCGTCGCCGTCCATTTCGACAAGCGGAGTTATCATCTTAATTTTTTCCATCGCTATAGTCCTTTCTAAAATTCTAAAATAGAATTAACCATTCATTTTTGTATAGTTAAGCAAACCACCGCACAGTGCAATATCAATCTGTCTTTGTGAAAGTTCACACTTAGCTTTGATTGTTTCGCCGGTTGTTTTGTTAACGATAGTAACGTCGTCGCCGTTCATAATTTCGGATTTAACACAAGGTAACTCAAGTTCATCAAACAGAGAAATCTTGTTGTAGTCATTTTCATCAATGAACTCAAGTGGCAAAATACCTGCATTGATGAGGTTAGCCCTGTGAATTCTTGCAAAGCTCTTAACAAGCACAGCCTTAACACCTAAGTAAAGTGGAGCGAGTGCAGCGTGTTCACGAGAACTGCCCTGACCATAGTTAGCACCACCAACGATGATAGAACTGCCCAAAGTTTTTGCACGGTTAGGGAACTCTGTATCACATACTGTAAAACAATGCTGTGAGATAGCAGGGATATTGGAGCGTAGTGGCAAAATCTTAGCACCTGCAGGCATAATATGGTCTGTTGTTATATTATCTTCAACCTTGAGTGAGCATGTTGCATCAATCTTGTCCGTCATAGCAAAAGATACAGGGAACTCTTTGATGTTTGGACCACGAAGTACCTCGATTGTGTCCATATCTTTTTCATCACAAGGCTCAATAATCATATTGTCATTGATAAGGAATTTTTCAGGCATTTCAACCTTGTATGCGTTCCCTAGGGTAGTTGGGTCTGTAAATACACCGGTAAGTGCAGATGCAGCAGCAGTCTCAGGAGATACAAGGTAAATCTGACCGTCTTTAGTACCTGAACGGCCAAGGAAGTTACGGTTAAATGTACGCAGTGAGATACCAGCACTGTTAGGTGACTGACCCATACCGATACATGGACCGCAAGCAGACTCAAGAATTCTTGCACCGGCAGCAATCATATCAGCAAGTGCGCCGTTTTCTGACAGCATAGTAAGCACCTGTTTGCTACCAGGAGCGATAGAAAGCGATACATCAGGGTGAACAGTCTTGCCCTTTAAGATGTGAGCTACAGTCATCATATCAGCATAGCTTGAGTTAGTGCATGAGCCAATACAAACCTGATCTATTTTCTGCCCCTGAAGCTCGCTGATTGCCTTGATGTTATCAGGTGAGTGAGGACAAGCAGCCAAAGGTTCAAGTTCACTTAAATTAATAACTATGTGCTCATCGTATACAGCATCGTCATCAGCTTTGAGTTCAATATAATCTTCTTCACGACCCTGTGCTTTTAAGAACTCTCTTGTAGTCTCGTCTGATGGGAAGATAGAAGTAGTAGCGCCAAGTTCAGCACCCATATTTGTGATAGTAGCACGCTGTGGTACAGAAAGTGTCTTAACGCCTTCGCCAGCGTATTCAATGATTTTTCCAACGCCACCTTTAACGCTCATAATCTCAAGCACTTTAAGGATAATATCTTTAGCGGAAACCCATGGCTTTAATTCACCAACAAGTTCAACCTTAACGATATTCGGCATTGTTATGTAGTATGCCCCGCCGCCCATAGCAACAGCAACATCAAGACCACCGGCACCGATAGAAAGCATACCAATACCGCCACCGGTAGGGGTGTGGCTGTCAGAGCCGATGAGAGTCTTGCCAGGACGAGAAAATCTTTCAAGATGTACCTGATGACAGATACCATTACCAGGACGGGAGAAGTATATGCCGTGCTTTTTGCACACAGTCTGAATAAATCTGTGATCATCAGCATTCTCAAAACCTGTCTGCAATGTGTTGTGGTCGATATATGCAACACTTCGTTCGGTTTTTACTCTAGGTACACCCATAGCCTCAAATTCAAGGTATGCCATAGTACCTGTAGCATCCTGAGTAAGTGTCTGATCGATTTTTAAACCAATGTCAGTGCCCTTAACCATTTCACCACTGACGATATGTTCTTTGATGATTTTTTCAGCAATAGAATATCCCATTTTGTACCTCCGTTTGCGTAGTGTAGGATTTTTAAAAAAACATATATAACATTATATCAAAAATTCTTTATAAAGTAAAGCAAATAATAGACCAACAGTTATCATGTTTTTCAGTAAAAATTTACATAGTAATTGATTGAAAAAAGTGATATAATTTTGAATTGGAAAAAAGCAGGATAAGGTGATGTCATGGCACTAAGAGAAGATATACGCAATATAGCGATAATTGCACACGTTGACCACGGAAAAACAACACTTGTTGACCAGATGCTCAAACAGAGCGGTATTTTCAGGTCAAACGAAGCTGTTGCAGAGCGAGTAATGGACTCAAACGACTTAGAGCGTGAGCGTGGTATTACAATACTTTCGAAGAACACAGCAGTTATGTACAACGATATCAAAATCAATATTGTTGACACACCGGGACACGCTGACTTTGGTGGTGAGGTAGAGCGAATTCTCACTATGGTTGATGGTGTACTGCTACTTGTAGATGCTTTTGAGGGCTGTATGCCACAGACCCGTTTTGTACTCAAAAAGGCGTTGGGATTACACAAAAAGCCACTCGTTGTAGTCAACAAAATCGATCGTCCGGGTGCACGTCCTGAAGAAGTAGTAGACGAGGTGCTTGATTTGTTCATCGAGCTTGGTGCTGATGATGACCAACTTGAATTTCCTGTAGTATACGCATCAGGCAGAGATGGTGTAGCATCACTTGACCCATATGATATGGGCACAGATATGAAGCCGTTGTTTGAGAAAATCGTTACAGAAATCCCTGCTCCACAGGGCGATTTGGACGGCAAACTTCAGATTCTTATCTCTAATATCGACTATGACGATTATGTTGGTCGTATCGGTGTTGGCAGAGTAGAGAGAGGCAGTGTCAAAGTAAATCAGCAGGCTGTACTGTGCAAACGTGACGGTGAAACACAGAAAGTAAAAATTTCTAAATTATATCAATTTGAAGGCTTGAAGCGTGTTGAAACAGAAACCGCAAAAATGGGAGACCTTGTTTGTGTAAGCGGTATCGCAGACCTTAATATCGGCGAGACCATCTGTGATGTCGAAAACGTTGATCCGCTTCCATTTGTAAAGATTGACGAGCCTACTGTTTCTATGAATTTCATCGTCAATAACAGCCCGTTTGCAGGCAGAGAGGGCAAGTACGTTACATCTCGTAATCTTCGTGACAGATTGTTCAAAGAAGTCGAAACAAACGTAGCTATGCGTGTAGAAGAAACCGATTCTGCAGACACTTTCAAAGTATCAGGCAGAGGCGAACTTCACTTGTCTATCCTTATCGAAACAATGCGTCGTGAGGGATATGAATTCCAGATTTCACGTCCACAGGTTATCACTAAACACATTGATGGTGTTTTGTGCGAGCCTATCGAATACCTTATGATAGAAGTACCTGACACATATGTTGGTGCTGTTATGGAAAAACTTGGTTCGCGTAAAGCCGAGCTTATCAATATGGGTACAAGAGACAGTGGTATTACACATATTGAATTTCGCATTCCGTCGCGTGGACTTATGGGTTACCGTCCTGAATTTCTTACTGATACAAACGGCAATGGTATTATGAACCACGTTTTTGACTCATACGAGCCATTTAAAGGCGAGATTATTACCCGCCATCAGGGTTCACTCATCGCTTTTGAAACAGGCGAAACTGTTACTTACGGACTTTATGCTGCACAGGAGCGTGGCAGACTCTTTGTCGGTGCAGGTGTGCCTGTATACGAGGGTATGATTGTCGGTGCTTGTCCAAAGGCAGAGGATATCACAGTCAACGTCTGCAAGAAAAAACACATCACAAACACCCGTGCATCAGGTTCAGACGATGCTCTGAAACTCACACCACCATCTATTTTGTCGCTTGAACAGTGCATCGAGTTTATTGCTGATGATGAGCTTGTTGAGGTAACACCTGAGAATATCCGTATGAGAAAAGAGATACTTTCAAAAGAACTCAGAATGAAAAAACAATTCAAGAATAAATAAAGGCATTAAAAATGAACTATGTTGTATTAGACCTTGAGTGGAACGGTGCATACAGCAAAAAAACCAAAAAATTTGTTAACGAAATTATCGAATTTGGTGCTGTAAAAACCGACGAACAACTGAATATTATTGACACGTTTTCGATGCTTGTAACTCCACAGATAGGCAAGAAACTTAATCACAGAGTTATGGAGCTTACACATATAACTAACGAAGAACTTATTGACTCACACAACACTTTTACACATGTTCTGTCAAAGTTCAAAAAGTTCGTTTCTGATAGCGTGATACTCACATGGGGTACATCAGACATACTTACCCTTATGGAAAATTGCAGGTACTATATTGGTGATGAAACTCTGGATTTTATGAGCAAGTATTGCAATATTCAGCTTTACTGTGAGCATATACTCGGACACAACGATTCCTCAAAGCAGATGGGACTGTCCACTTGTGCAGAAAAACTTTCGATAAATACAGACGGACTTGAGCTGCATCGTGCACTTGATGATGCAAAACTTAGTCTTGTGTGTCTCAAAAAACTGTTTTATTTTGATAAGTTTCTGGCTCATACAGAGGTGGTCGATGATGAGTTTTACCGCAAAATAACGTTTAAAAATACTGTGATTTATGATATTAAAAATCCGCTAATAGATAAAAAAGAACTGTACATCTGTTGCGACAAATGTGGCAAAAAGGCCAGACGAAAAACCCGCTGGGTTACAAAGAACAAGTCTTTCAGGGCACAGTTTCGTTGCAATAAATGTAAGCGCGATTTTGAGGGCAGACTTACCTTCAGACTCAAATACGAGGGGATATCTGTTGTCAGAAAAATTGTTGACATTAAAAAGGCAGACAAAGCCGAAAAATCAAAGTGCATTATTTATATGTTTAAACCACAAAATTCTAATACAGAAAAATAATTTGTTGTTTTCAAAAGCGTGAAGGTTATCTCTTTCACGCTTTTTGTGTTGTAATAATAGATTTTTTATAAAACAATATACTATATCGTCATAATTTATTTGTAATAAATAGTCGTATGATGTAATAAATAGAGGTAATCGCTCTGTATTTTATGAACCAAATGTAAAATCGAACAAATATTCGAAAAAGTATTGAAATTGGTAGAAAAATCTGCTAAAATATAAATCGAAGTCCAGCCCCAACTTCAACGAATGAAGCCCCGAATTTTATATTTAGTATGCAAGAAAGGACGAAAAATTATGGATTACATAAAATGGTCACAGGAATATATTGTTGAAGCACAGAAATTACTCGATGCTATCGAAGTAAAAAAGTCAAAGTTAAAGAAAGCAACACTTGACGAAAAACACTCGCTCAATGCAGAGATTATCAAACTTCGCAATATTTATTACGAATGTATGCTTATTTCAAAACATCTGTCAGAGCGTGCGGGAGTCTTTGAAAATGCGGCATAGTTTAATTGCTTTAAACGACAACGACAAGGATATAGCGTCCTTTTCCAACTTTTTGACACGTGACACAAACAGAAATGATATCGAAAAAATGAAGCAGATCTTATCGCAGGCTATGACGTGTGAGCTTACAAACAGACAACGCGAATGTGTGCAGATGTATTATATTGAAAATATCAAAATGAAAGATATTGCATCAATTCTTAGTTTGGCGCCATCTACTGTAACGCGGCACATCAAAGCAGCAAAACTAAAACTGCGCACGATTGCAAAATACTATTGATAATACGAAAAAAGACCTTCTCGTTTCAGAGAAGGTCTTTTGACTGTAGTTTTATAGCATGAAATCTTCAGGTTTGTATTTCTGTAGATTATTTGCACATTTTGGTACACGCATAATAGGGTTATATGTAAACTTTCTGCATTTTCCTTTTTTCAATACCTTGTTCATAGTGCAAAACTGAGTATCATCCTGTATTTTAGAGTGAGCACAATAATCACAACTCACTTCGATATTGTTACCAAAAAGTTTAATTTTGCTCATAACTCCTCCGATAAATCTTTCTATAGGCGTATTATAACACGATTAGTTTACACTTGCAAGCATATCATAAGTATAGTATAATCAACATAGTTTTGAGGTGATTTTTTGAGTAATTTTTCTTCGACAATGACACTTTTTGAGAATAACGACGTCAAATATCTGGCTTTTAATAAACTAAGTGAAATTGATTTTATACACCACGCTTTTTCAACACGTATAGGTGGCGTGTCAAAGGGCATTTTTGAAAGCATGAATATGTCATTTGCAAATGATGATTTTGATGATGTTACTGAGAATTACAAGCGATTCTGTAGCGCTGCAGGTTTTGACTTTGATACTTTGGTTGCATCATCACAGGACCACAATACTTTTGTCCGTGTGTGCACAAAAAACGATTGTGGTATAGGCATCACCCGTGAAAAAGATATAATGAGTGTAGATGCTTTAGTAACAAACGAAAAAGGCGTCACACTTGTCACATATTACGCCGATTGTACACCTTTGTTTTTTGTCGACACAAAGAACAAAGCTATTGGACTTGCACACGCAGGTTGGCGTGGAACAGTTGGCAAAATTGGTGAAAAAGTCATAAAAACAATGACTCAAAATTATGGCACTGACCCTTCTGATTTGGTTTGCGCAATAGGACCGGCAATATCAAAATGTTGCTACGAGGTAGACAAGGCATGCGCGGATAATTTTTACGCACTGAATCTTAATGACAGTGATTTTATTTTCAAAAAAGACGACGGCAAGTTTATGATTGATTTACTCCAGTGTAACAAACAGATTTTAGTGTCCGCCGGCGTAAAGGAAGAGAACATAACTCTTAGCGATTTGTGTACTAAATGCAACAGCGATTTATTGTGGAGTCATCGTGCAACAGGTGGTAAACGTGGCACTATGTCTGCTTTTATGACACTTAAGTGAGGACAATATGAAAATTACAGCTTTGGTTGAAAACACCTCAAATATCCCTGAGATTGGTGCTGAGCATGGTTTGTCACTTTATATCGAAACCTGTTCGCACAAAATTCTATTTGATATGGGACAGTCTGACTTGTTTTACAAAAACGCAGTAAAACTCGGCATAAACTTAGCTGAGGTCGATGTAGCGGTGCTGTCACATGGCCACTATGACCATGGTGGAGGGCTCAAAACTTTTCTTAGCATTAACAATAAGGCTAAAGTGTACTTGAACAAAAACGCTTTTGAGTCGCACTACAACGGTGAAAAATACATCGGACTTGATATGTCATTAAAAGACAGCGAAAGACTTGTTTTTGTCAACGATTACTTTAAAATTGATGATGTACTCAGTCTGTATTCACTTAATGATATCGAAAGAAAACACGATTTGGGCAGTTTTGGCTTGAGTAAAGTACAGAATGGTGTAATGGTACCTGACGATTTCTTGCACGAGCAGTATCTGCTTATTGAAGAAAACTCGTTATCTGTGCTTATAAGCGGATGTTCACACAAAGGGATTATGGATATAGCCGATTTCTTTGATGTGGATACTATTATTGGTGGCTTTCATTTTTCAAAGTTACCGCTTAACGATATGCTTAAATCATACGCGCTTCATCTTAAAAATACTCAAACTGAGTTTATCACCTGCCATTGCACCGGTGAGAATCAGTATGAATTTATGCAAAATTATATGGATAACCTGTCGTATATAAGTGCAGGGGAGAGTGTTGAAATTATTAAATAAAATACACCCACCAAGGTGAACTTTTAAAACAAGTCTGCCTTTGTGGGTGTATTATTTATATATTTATTTTGTTGTCTTTGCAAAACCAAATTTCGTTTAAAGAAAATTCTTTGCCGTTTAGGTACTGTAGCTCTTGTGCATCACTTTCAAAATTAAACAAAAGTTTATACGAGCAAAGTAATTGATGCTTTTGATGAAATCTACGGTTGAGTTCTTTGTCGCCGTATTTTTCATCTCCAAGCAACGGATGTCCGATATGTGACATGTGTGCACGTATCTGGTGTGTTCTTCCTGTCAGCAGTTCAACTTCACACAGTGACAGATTACGCTCTTTATCATAACTTAATACATTGTATTTGGTTATTATTTCCTTACTGCCTTTTATATCATTTTTGCTGATTTTGACTGTGTTTTTGCTTTCGTTTTTTGTCAGGTAATCTTTGAGTGTGTCAGCCTTCTTTTTTGGCTTTCCTTTTACAACACAAAGATAAAATTTTCTGATTTCTCTAGTGCGGACTTTCTCGTTAAGCACTCTAAGTGCCATAGCGTTTTTAGCGCCTATGATAATACCCGATGTGTTGCGGTCAATACGGTTTACAAGCGCAGGGGAAAACGCTTTTTCGGTCTGTGGGTTATATTCACCTTTTTCATACAAGTAGCGTTGCACCCTGTTTACTATACAGTCAGCATCGTAGTTTTTGTCCTGATGAACGATAACTCCAACCTTTTTGTCAATAAGCATAACGTTTTCGTCTTCATAAATAAGGTCGATTTTCTTTGATGCCTTCATAAATTCATATTCAGTTTTCTTTTCTTCAAAAAACTCGTCTTTTATATACAAAGTCAGTACATCGCCCTCGCTCAAAAAGACATCAGGAGTTGTTTTTTTGCCGTTTAGCTTAATGTATTTAGTTCTGATATATTTGTGCATCAGAGATTTTGGCATTGTTTTAAATCGCTTTGATAAAAACTTGTCGAGTCTTTGAGAACTGTCATTTTTATTGATAGTAATTGTCCGCATATAATCACCGATACAATTATATCATATATTAAAAAATTATCAATAAAGTTTATGTAACACATTTAAATCACCTGTGTAATATGATAGTGGGTGATGATTATGAGGCGCTGTCGTGAAAAAATAAGTTGCGGTATTTCTTTTGGCGCAGGATTGATTCTTTCGTGCATCCTGCCACAAAAATGTATATTATTTATTGCGGCAGTAACTATTATTGTTGTCTGTTACAGTTGTAGGAGGTAGCTATGAAAGTTGTACTTATCGAAAAACCTAAATTTTTATCATTTATACTTAGAAAAATCTACGGCATAAAAAAACAACCTAAACAACTATAAAAAACAGACCGCCTGTTGGCGGTTTGTTTTTTATATGTAAACCGCTTTGGATATCAAAGCGGTCCTTTTTTTAATATAATCTTAATCGCTGTCCTGGATATATTGTGTTTGCATTTTCCAGATTGTTTAGTGTAACAAGTGTGTTAACATCAAGACCGTATCTGCTTGCAATTATCCATATTGTTTCGTTAGGTCTGACAAAATAATACTGAGGCGCAGATATTTCTTGTACCGGAATTCTCAGCTGTTGTCCCGGATATATTGTGTACGGACTTACGATGCCGTTGTATCTGGCTATATCAAGTGCGGTTGTGCCAAAAAACTGTGCAATAGCAAAAAGCGTGTTGCCTGGTCGTACTGTATAAATTACACCTTCCATTAATGCGCTCCTCCTTTCTGTCTATTATCATATTATGCAGACGTCTGCAATGTGAAAATGAATATTTTTCCTGTAAGTGCAAATGATAGTTACAGGAGGAATGTAAATGAATACAAAGATAAAAAAAATACTTGCAAGAGAGATTATTGATTCGCGAGGAAATCCAACAGTAGAAGCACAGGTGGTACTGGAGAACAACGTTTGTGCGATTTCTTCGGTGCCGTCTGGAGCTTCTACGGGTGAGTACGAAGCTGTAGAGTTACGTGATAACGACAGCAGATACCTTGGCAAAGGTGTAAAAAAAGCAGTAAAAAATATTACTGACATTATCAGCCCTGCGCTTGAGGGTACATCTGTGCTGTCACAAATAAAAATAGATAAAAAAATGATAGAACTCGATGGTACAGAAAACAAACAGAACCTTGGTGCCAACGCAACACTTGCAGTGTCACTTGCCTGTGCAAAAGTAGCGGCAAAATATCTTAACATACCGCTTTACAGATATTTAGGTGGAGTTAACGCACACACTTTGCCTGTTCCGATGATGAATATTCTGAACGGCGGTGCTCATGCCACCAATAACGTGGATATACAGGAATTTATGATAATGCCAACAAAGGCACAAAAATTTAGCGAGGGATTAAGACAATGTTGCGAGATTTATCATACATTGGGAAAAATCCTGAAAAACGAGAGAAAGTCAACTGCTGTTGGCGACGAGGGTGGATTTGCGCCTGATTTAGATTCGGACGAGCAGGCTATAGAATATATCTTAAAAGCGATTGAGCAAGCAGGATATACTACAGATGATATCAAAATTGCGCTTGATATTGCTTCGTCAGAGTGGTACAAAGACGGCTTTTATCATTTGCCAAAAAGAAATGTACGGATGAATAGTGACGATTTGATTTCGTATGTAGAAAACCTGTGTAAATCATATCCTGTTATTTCGGTCGAAGACCCTCTGTCTGAGCACGATTTTAAAGGCTTTTCAAATATTACGCATAGAATAGGTAGTCGTATTCAGATTGTTGGCGATGACTTGTTTGTTACTAACACAAAACGTTTGCGAAAGGGAATAGAGCAAAAAGCAGCAAATTCTATTCTCATAAAGGTCAATCAGATAGGAACATTGTCAGAAGCGTTAAGCGCTGTGGAGTGTGCTCATAAGGCAGGATACACAGCTGTGATTTCGCATCGCAGTTCAGAAACTGAAGATACCACTATTGCTGATATTGCAGTAGCAACAAATTCAGGTCAGATAAAAACAGGTGCGCCGTGTCGGGTCGACAGGGTAGCAAAATACAATCGTTTGCTCAGAATTGAAGAAGAACTGTCGTTAAGTGCCGAATACGGTTTTTAAATTTAAGTTTAATAAAATAGCAAAATAAAAAATAACCGCCCAGCAGGCGGTTATTTTCGATTATAGAATTAAATATACACCTGACTTGTGCTATTATTATATTGATTATAAAGTCATATGTTGGAGGCAAAAATACAGTGGAATTTAAAAGATTTCTATCAGCCATTCTTGTGCTTATTATGATACTTTCTTTAGCGGTTTTCAGCGCGTTTGCGACAAATACCAGCGATACACAGAAGACTGATAACAGCAGTGACGCAACAGATTCTTCAATTACAGCTGATTCTGTTGGCGTAAAAAATTATGTAAAAGAGCTTGAAAAGACATATTACAAGGGTAATCTGGGTGCTACATACGAAAAGAGCAAAACCACTTTTAAAGTATGGTCACCTTTCGCTTCAAGTGTCAAAGTATGTATTTATTCTACGGGTACAGATAGCGAAGAAGGCGCTCAGATGCTTTCAAAAACAAATATGAAACTTGTTAAAAAGTACGGTACTTGGGTGCTTGAACTCAATGGCGATTATAAAAACAAGTACTACACATACGAAGTAACCGTAAACGGAGAAACCAACGAGGTTGTTGACCCATACGCAAAAGCTGTTGGTGCAAACGGTGACAGAGGTATGGTCGTTGATTTGCCGTCAACAAATCCGGATGGTTGGGAAAACGACAAGTTTAATCGTGTTGACAATGCAACACAAGCTGTTATATGGGAAGTAAGTGTCCGTGATTTTTCTGCATCACCATCAAGCGGCGTATCAGAAGAAAACAGAGGCAAGTTCCTTGCTTTTACAGAAGAGGGGACAGTTGTTGACTCTGTTGAGGGTTCTTTATCAACCTGCGTTGATTATTTAAAAGAACTTGGTGTTAACTATGTTCAGATAAATCCGTTCTATGATTTTGCATCTATTGATGAAACCGATACTGTTAACCCTCAGTACAACTGGGGGTATGACCCTAAAAACTATAATGTTCCTGAGGGTTCTTATTCGTCAGACCCATATGATGGTAACGTACGTATCAAGGAATGTAAACAGATGATACAGTCACTACATAACGCTGGTATCGGTGTAATAATGGACGTTGTTTACAACCACACATATCTTGGCGAAGATTCATGGTTTAACCTTATTGTTCCTGATTATTACTATCGTATTGACTCAAACTTAAACTGGTCAAACGGCTCAGGTTGTGGCAACGATACCGCATCTGAACGAATTATGTATCGTGAGTTTATGAAAAACTCTGTTATGTACTGGGCACAGGAGTATCATATCGATGGCTTCCGTTTTGATTTGATGGGCCTGCATGATGTAGATACTATGAATTATATCAGAGAGCATCTTGATACACTTGAAAACGGTAAAAAGATTATTATGTATGGCGAGGCGTGGGATTTAAGTACCGCTAGCGACCCATCAGTAAAGCTCGCAAATCAGAATAATCTTGCATTGTTGTCTGACAGAATTGGTGCCTTTAATGACACATACAGAGATGGCCTCAAGGGTAACAATTTTATTCCTACTGAAAAGGGTTTTGTTCAATCAGGTAGTAGTAGAATACAGGTAAAAGACGGTATATCAGGCATGACTACATCCTCTACATGGGGCACAGTACCTGCTCAATGTATCAACTACGCATCATGTCACGATAATCTTACATTATATGACAAACTTTTTGCGTCTATGTATGGCGAAGAGGGGAATTTCCGTACAAGACACGATGACCTTGTTTCAATGAACAAACTTGCTGCGGCTGTAACACTTACGTCACAGGGCGTACCTTTTATGCTTGCAGGTGAGGAGATGGGTCGTTCAAAAGACGGCGACAGCAACTCGTACAAGTCACCAGTTGAGCTCAACCAGATTGACTGGAACAACATCAACCTGTACGCAAGCCTGACTGAATATTACAAAGGTCTTATCGATATCCGTAATACAGTTGATTTGCTCACAGATCCGACTGCTACAACTGCAAATTCTATAAACTATCTCGAAAATCTTGAAAGCGGTCTGCTCGCATATACAATCAAAGGAACAAATAACACAAAAGCATTTGCTGCTGTGTTCAATGGTTCTGATTCTAAAAAGACAGTTACTTTGCCATCAAACCTTTGCAAAGTCTGGGTTGTGATAGCTAACAACGAGCGTGCAGGCATAACAAATCTTCAGGAAATTACAGATCATACGGTTACTGTACAGCCACACTCGTGCGTTCTGCTTGTTAACAAAAGCAGCTTTGCCGCTTACAGTAATATCGACACAAGCTGTCGTGTTGTTGTAAAGTATATTAATTCTGACACAAACGATATTGTGTACGAGCAGATAATTAAAGGCGAAGAAGGTCAGCAGTATAATGTTTCATATCCTAACAGCCTTTTGTATAACTACAATATTACAAGCACAACCGGTAACAAAAGTGGCAAGTTTAAAGCCGAAACTCAACAAGTTACAGTTAAAATGAAGCCATATACCGGTGACTTTTCGAGCGTTACAATTCATTTTGTTGATGAATACGACGAGCATATTGCTGACTCGGTTGTTATGACTAACAGAGTAGGACAAAAATACACAACTCCACAGATTGCAGGTGTATACGGGTACAAACTTGACCTTGAAAAACTACCGAAAAACGGTGCAGGTGAATACACACAGGAACCTATTGTTGTAACATACAGATATAATTCAATCGAGATATCAAGCGAAGATTCATCACTCGACCCTGAATCTCAGGTAACTCAGAAGGGTACAGCAAATGTTATCTATATGGGTAACAACGGCGAGATTCTTAAAACAAAGAGTTATAAGGGTGATTTAGGTGCTGAAATTGTTGTTGAACAACTCGAAATTGACGGCTATAAGTACGTATCAAGAACAAGTAGCGGTGCAAAGTTTTCTGATGTTGAAACTAACATTATTTTAAACTATCAGAAAAAATCTTATCTGTTGCTTATTTTGCTTATCAGCGCAGGAGTAGTTGCGCTTGCAGGTGTGACAACACTTGTGATAATCAGAAGAAAGAAGAACCCGCACATCAGACGTGTATCCAAAGTCGGCGACGACTTAATGATAGAAGAATAAAATTTTTTATGAGGTGAAGACATGAATTATTTCAGAAGAATTCTTTCTGCAATTTTAGCTGTACTCATGCTTTCAAGTGTTTGTATGGTTTCGACTTTTGCAGAAGAAGTTACAGAAGATACTCCTGCCGATGACACACCGGTTAACGAGTATTCAGTTGCTGCTATGGCACTTGACGACGAGTATGCGTACTCTGGCACACTCGGAGCAATTTACACAGCAGAAAAAACAGAGTTCAAGGTTTGGGCACCAACCGCTACTGAGGTTTCTTTGAACCTTTACGCTACCGGTTCTGACGAAGAAGAGGGCGCAGCTGACCTTGGCAAGTATGAGATGACAAAACTCTTAGATGGTGATAAATTCACAGGTGTGTGGACTGTAACTGTTAAGGGTGATCTCAAAAACGTTTACTACACATATACAATCACTTCTCCTGACCGCATTATTAACGGCGAAGTAACAACACGCGAGACACAGGACGTTTACTCATACGCTATTGGTGTAAACTCAGCTCGTTCAATGGTAGTTGACCTTGATTCAACTGACCCTGAGGGTTGGGATAACGACCAGCATATATATGTTGATAGCCAGTCTGACGCTGTTATCTGGGAACTTCAGGTAAAGGACTTCTCATACAGCGAGTCATCAGGTGTTTCTCCTGCAAATCGTGGTAAATACCTTGCATTTACAGAAAAGGGCACAACATTAAACGGCGAGGGCGAGATTTCTACCTGTATCGACTATCTCAAGAATCTTGGTGTTACTCACGTTCAGATTAATCCTTTCTATGACTTTGGTTCAGTAGACGAGACTGGCGATGACACACAGTACAACTGGGGTTATGACCCAATGAACTACGGTGTTCCAGAAGGCTCATTCTCATCAAACCCATACGATGGTAATGTCAGAATCAACGAGTGCAAACAGATGATTCAGGCTCTCCATGATGCTGGCATCGGCGTTATTATGGACGTAGTATATAACCATACATACAGAACTGACTCTGTTTTCAACCGCACAGTTCCTGAGTATTATTACAGAATGAACGCTGACGGCACATATTCAAATCAGTCAGGTTGTAGTAACGACACAGCATCAGAGCGTTATATGTACCGCAGATTTATGATGGATATGATTCAGTACTGGGTTGACGAGTATCACATCGACGGTTACCGTTTTGACCTTATGGGTATTCACGATGTAGAGACAATGAACCTTATCCGTGATATGCTTGATGAAACAGACGAGCGTATCATCATGTACGGTGAGGGTTGGTCTGGTAACACAACTATGGACCCAGTATCTTGCACAGGTGCAGAGGTTATCCCTTGCACACAGCGTAACGCAAGCTTAGTATCAGACCGTATTGGTTTCTTTAACGACCAGATTCGTGACTCATTAAAGGGTGGCGTATTTGACGGACCAACTACTGCAGGCTTCCTTTCAGGTGCAATCTTGCTTGCTCCTGGTATTTCATATGGTATCAAGGCTAACACATTTGGTAAGGGTTGTACATGGGATGCATCATCACCACAGCAGTGTGTAACATATGCATCATGCCACGACAACAACACACTTTACGATAAACTCGTTGGCGCAAATCACGGTATTTCCGCTGATTACAGAGAGCGTTATAACGATGTTATTGCACAAAACAAACTTTCTTCAGCTATCACACTTTCTTCTCAGGGTATCAACCTCCTCTTAGCAGGTGAAGAAATGGGCCGTTCAAAGGATGGCGACGAAAACTCATACTCAAGCTCACCAACACTCAATATGATTGACTGGAATTTGCTTGAAACAAACGCTGACCTCGTATCTTACTACAGAGGTATGATGGAAATCAGAAGAACATTCTCACCATTTACCTCACCGGTTGCCGACGAACAGGATGACACTTTCAAGTATATGTTCTCAACATCAATGGCTAACCCGGCAAAGGCTATTGCTTACACAGTAGAAAATACTAACGAAGGCGAATGGAACAAGGTTGCTGTTATCCTTAACGGTTCACAGCAGGAAGCAAAAGTAACTCTCAAGAAAACAGTAGACAAGAACCTCACAGACGACACAGAGTGGGTTATCATCGCTAACGACAAGGCTGCCGGTATCAAGAATCTCGGCGAAGTAAAGGGCCTTGATTTCACAGTTCCTGCTTCATCAGCAATTATCGCAGTTGAAAAATCAACATACGAAGCATGTGCAATTAAATCTGATTTCTCATCTGTTGTTATCAACCACGTTGACAACTCAACAGGCAAAGTTATCACATCAAATACAATTATCGGCAAAGCAGGCGAAAAGTATGTTGCTGCAGAAGATAAATCTATCTCTATCAAGTACGTGCTCGAGAGCGTAGACGGTGATGTTAATGGTGTATTCTCTGAAGAAGACAAGGTTGTTTCTTACAACTACGACTTGTTTGTTCCTGATTCACTCAAGGACGAAAACGCCGACATCGATGGCGACGGTGAATTGAACGTTATGGATGCATCTCTTCTCCAGAAGCATCACGCAAATATTATTGAATTGTCAGACGAACAGCTCGCAAGGGCTGACTATGACTACAACACATATGTAGATGTTCTTGACGTAACATTAGCTCAGCGTCACCTCGCACATTTGAATGTTGGTGTTTACACACTTACTGTAAGATATGTTGACGAAGAAGGCGAAGAATTCTCACCATCTTATGTAAAAGAGTACAGACTCGGTGAAGAGTACACAACAACTGCTAAAAACAGCGTGTTCCATACACTGAAAGAAACGCCTGATAACGCAAGTGGTGTTATCACAGGTAATGTTATAGTAACTTATGTTTACAGCTATGTTGTTGATACTATTACAGTTCACGTAAAGCACGACGGCGAACTTACATGGACACCATTCCTCTGGCTGTGGGCTACAAGTCCTGATGGTGGCAAATCAGAGGATATCTATGATTCATGGCCGGGTGTACCAATGCCTGATTCTGACGAAAACGGCTGGTATACTACAACATTTGATGTACCACACAATTACTACTACAACTTAATTGTTAACAATGGCGGTGGCATTCAGACAGATGACTATGTAGAGCTTACCGAATCCGAAATCTGGGTTGTTATTGATGACGAAGCAGCTATCAAAAACGGCAAATGGATTTCTATTTACGACGATGCAAATCTTGCAAACAAAATAGCATAATTTAAACACAAATAACCCCCAACGAAAATCTTTCGTTGGGGGTTATATATTATCTTAGTTTATTTAGCATCGGCACTTTTGCAAGTGCTTTTAAAATCGCAAGGCTGAGCAATATTTCAACTACCGCAAATGGTATCAAAACAATACTCCTGTACATCAATAATTCTAAGTAGGGAATACCCATAACAAGGTGTAGAACCAACGTGTTGAGTGGCAGTCTGCATAGTACAAGCACAAGTGCAAACGCAACAGAAATTCTTGCGATACTTATTTTTTGCTCATACAGCACGCAACCTAAAATAAACCCTTCAAAAAAGTAGCATAATGTAATACCCGGCATAATAGAAAAACCGGTAGGGTTGCTCATGATAATCGATAGTATGTCACCAACTGATGATACCACAGCAGCACACACAGGTCCATAAAGATACGCGACTATAACAATCGGTAGGAAAGAGAAGCCTATTTTTACAAATGGCATAAAACTCAATGTAAAATTTGTGAAGATACCAAGCACAATTCTTAACGCCAGCATCATTGAGCACACACAAATCGGTGCGATTTTGCTAAGATTTTTAGCGGATTTTCTAAAACTATTAATATAAGACAATAAAAAAACCTCCCTATCTCGTTATCACATAGGGAGGCAATATCCGAATGTAACAGCGGGATGCAAAGACCGCACCGCAGGTTTCCCTTTCGTTTTCACAGCAACTCCCCGTCTGCAAAACACTTGACGCGCGACCTTTTACTCTGTATTTTCTTTAGTATAGCATATAAACCTTATTTGTCAAACAAATGTATATCAAATCACACCGTTAATTGCTAATAACACTGCTACACATGTTACAAGTAATACAAGCGATGAAATAAGTACAGCAATATATTTATTTTTATTTATATTATTACTACCATTAGGTTGCGGTATCAATCTTGCTTTTCTAAGCGCAGTTACAAGCGGCTTGTATAGTATTAATGCTAAAGTTGAGTTTATGGCTCCTTTGATAAGATTGAAAGGCAAGAAAACTGTAGGCAGCATAGCTACAACAGCGTTTCTTGGTATTCCCATATAAAGCGGAGTGAAAATATAATTCCATAGTAACATAGCTCCTGTCATGATAACAGTACCGATTACTAAACCTATTACTGCACTTGATAAACTTTTTTTGTGTTTATAAACCAGCGATGCCGGAATAACAAAAAACGATGTTGATATTATATTCATGACCATTCCGATAATACCCGTCTGGCTGATGGTAAAAAACTCAAGAACACAAACAGCAATGCTAACAACAAGTCCTGACAGCGGACCAAAAATAAAAGCTGTTATAACAATGATGGCATCTTTGAGATCATAGCTTAGAAATTCAAATACTTTAATCGGTTGAGTTATCATTGTTGATATATATGCGATCGCAATAATTACACCTAAAATTACAGTTTTTTTGATTTCAAATGATTTGTCAATATTTCTTTTAGTTTTGTTATTATTCATACAATCACCTTAAAATAAAAATCCCCCGATGTAACAATCGGGGGATAGTTTGTGCGTAAATATATCGTAAGTATACACATCTTCTTTCATCCGGACTATACCGTCGGTTTCGGAATTTCACCGAATCAGCTTTCGCTCGTGGACTTTACCACCGGTGGGGAGTCACACCCCGCCCCGAAGATAGTTTAATTATATATATCAAGTTTTGTTATGTCAATATTATATGCAAGGTTTATCCAAATCAAGCTCAACCAAATCATGGTGAGGCACACGTTTGTCTTCTGGTGGCAGTTCCATATATTCACCAAAAGCAATACTCAGATACTCGTCATATCCCTGCATAACAGGAAGTTGCATTCCCTCAAACTCAAGGTAAGTTTCTTTGTCAAAAGCTTTTTGAGGATATTTCTTTTTCATATAATATGGTCCTGCATAAAGCTCTGTGCTGTATTCGTGTGAGTAAAAATCGTACTTTTTAAGTTGCTTTTCAGCAAACTTCCATACTTTGGTTCTTGCTTTGCGACTTTTTACTATTGAAAGTAGTATTTTGCTTGCAAACCTGACAACACCGCCATGCTTTTCAGGAACAAATTCAGAGATAAACAGTGAGTAAATCATAGTCCAGAAATACTGCATGTATCTTTGGAATTTTGTATCAGGACAGCCGTCAATAGGGAAAATATCCGTCACAATACCATGTGGCACATCAATGTTTTGCTGGTTTTCTTTTACCATAGTAGCGGATGTATCCACAAGTGTAGCAAAAATATTGCCGGTAAATATTTCACCTTCGTCAGTCTTAAGCATTAGATACCTGTCGTCTTTAACCTGTTCTTTCCATAATTTCAGCATTCTTTCCCAATCAGGGCGGGGCATAATGATGTCAATGTCATCATCCCACGGAATAAAACCTTTGTGTCTTACTGCACCAATCACGCATCCGCCAAGCAGATACCATTTAAGTCCGTTTTTTTCACAAAAGTCTTTGAAAAAAACCAAAGACTCAAGCTCCTTGAGTTGCAGTTTTCTCAAAGTTGTTTTATCAATTTTAATTATATCAGCCATAATCTCACCAATAATATGTTATTTATCTGAACTGACAGTATTTTTTATTATAGCTTCTTTAACCATTTCAATTCTTTTCTGGGAACTATCATCAAGACTCTTTTTCCATTTAGGGAGTTTAATAAGTCCCACAAGTGTACCTACGCCATACGAAATATGAAGTATAGGGAAGATAAACGGTAACAGCAAAAACTGAATCTGAGGTTTTTTAAGCACAAGACAACCAACTGTGTTAACAATATTAAACATAGTGTACATGGCAATAATAATAGCAAACAGCGTAGGATTTCCAAAAATCCATATCAAAATGCTGAACAAAAGTGCCATCACAAAAACAAACGGAATAAAGTGGAAGTAGTTGAGACAATTATGGCAAACACCTGTTGTAAGCCCAATCCAGTAACCGTTTCCATATTTTTGCTTTATCATTTTTTTAAGAGTGCTTCTTGTATGCTGAAAAGAAATGATTTCAGGGCAACAACAGAACCTGTATCCTGCCATTCTCATTCTGTAATGAAGTTCATTGTCTTCGGTTCTGCCAAGATCCTCGTTAAATCCTCCGACTTTTGCAAAAACCTCTCTTTTGTACGCAGCATGAAATAAACTGTCAAGATAGATTTTTTGTCCCGGAGCACGTCTGTAATCAGCCACAGATGAGCCAAAAAGCGACTCCTCTGCAGCAAGCAAAGTCAATTTCCACGATGACATTCCATCAGTTGTGTTAGGTCTGCCACCGCCGACAATATCTTCACCCTCAGTAATTTCAAAAACATTTTTTGCAACAAAATGTCTTGGAACTTTTGAGTGAGCATCAATTCTTATGATGATATCTCCGGTTGCATGCATTAACGCTTCGTTCCATGCTGTAGCCTGGTTTTTATTAGTGCTATCAAAAATCTTGACACTTTCAAAACCGTAGTCAGAGTTTTTGAACTCTTCCATCATAGCTCTGGTATTGTCAGTAGAAGCGTTGTTGACTAAAATGATTTCTATTTTATCATGAGGATAACTCTGTTCGTTAAAATCTCTGAAAAGACCGTTTAAAACAGAATCTTCATTATACGCTATTGTGCACAGAGAAACCCTCAGGTCTTCATCAGTACTAAAATATTTCATTTCCTTGTCCGTCCCTCGAAAGTTTAGATATATGATTCCCCGAAATACACAATGCTTGTGTTATATACGGAAAAACATACAAAACAGGTAATATAGTTACACACAGCAACAGCCATGGTGTAAACGAAAACAGCAGTTTTGTCACCCTTTTTATATTGTTACGCATCAATATTTTTGATGTGTAAAAGTAGTACGAGCATTTATGATCCTGATTATCACAAAAAATCCTGAAAGACAGAAAATATTGCTGCATATATATTAAAAGCGCAATAGTAGAACAGATAATCAGACTGTTATTAGTTATTCTATATACTGTGCTATCAGCAAATCCGTCAACAAACGATGTTAACAAAGATAAAAAAGTAGCCGGCAGATAGAATAGTATAAAAGGTAAAATCATTCTGATGATAAACGAAAACGTAAACTTAAGTGCTTTTTTGTACTTGTAAAAGTTTTCAAAAAAATACAAAACGTCAGACAATTCGTAGTCATCGTTATCGCTATACATCATTTTTAAATATCCTAAAAATACAGGGCAAATAAGCCATAGCATAATAACGCCAAGCACGATAACGGCTAATTCGATGTATACATACATACTCTCAAAAGCCGTTACAGACAAAAGTTCTTCTGCTATTATCACAACAAACGAAAAAACTGTCTGAAACAGCATGAAGAAAAGCATAATCACAGCAAAGCCAAACAGAGCTTTTGCAAAGCCGTTGTTTCTCAGTTTTTGTCTTGCCTGCATTCGGATGATTTTTTCAGCAGACATAATATCTTCCTCTATATTTATTCGCCCGTGTACAATCTGTACATTGCTTCAAGACAAATCTGAGCGTGTTTAAAAAACTTTTCGATGCTTATGCACTCATTTGCGTTGTGAATATTAGAAACTTCGTCCTTGAAAACAGGACCAAACGCAACACCTTTACCGCCAAGCACTCTTGCATAAGTACCGCCACCGGTAGAGTAGATATCAGGCTTTTCGTTCATTATCTGCTCATATGAGTCAGACAACAATTTGATAATTTCGCTGTCCTCAGGTACATAAAGCGGAGGTGAGTGCTTTAATATCTTAACGTTAAGATTTTCGTTTGCCGCAGCCTTTTTAACCTGATTAAGGATATTTTCACCGTTCATTGTAACAGGATATCTGATATCAATAGTGCATGTAGCATAACCCTCATCAATATGTACAGTACCAACACTAAGAGTAAGCGGGCCTGATTCGCGGTCACGTGTTTTGATTCCCATTTTGATACCGCTTGTATCAAGACCGATGCATGATTCAATAAAAGAACAGATGCTGCCAAGCGATGGGAGAGAGAAGTTGGATGTAAGAAGGTCGATAAGGTTTACAGCAGCGTTAAGGCCTGCTTGTGGGTCTTTTGCATGAGCAGCTTTACCGCGACTGAGCACCATCATACCATCAATGGTGTAGTAGAATTCAAATGTTCCTTTTTTTGCATCAGCAAGTCTAAGCAGCTGATGGTCCTCGTTTTCAGTGCAGTCAAGCAAAGCGTAGGCTGTGTCCGGTACAGCGTTTACGGCTTTTCCTGAATGTAACTGTGTAAGTGTGGTTCCGTTGTGTGTTTCTGCATACAATTCAAGCTGTAGTATGCCTTTTTCACATCTGCATATGCCGTATCTGTTGTCCGGAGTAAAAGACATAGTAGGCATAGGCTCGTGCTTAAAATACAAATCGATATCGTGCATACCTCTTTCTTCGCATGTACCAAAAATAGCTCTGAGTGTGTGATTGCCGATAACACCGTTGTCTTTTAGTGCACGCAGACAGTACAACGTAACAAGTGCCGCACCTTTGTCATCAGCAACACCTCTGCCGTACATATATCCGTCACCAACAGATAATTCAAACGGAAGTGTGTCCCAGTTGTTGCCCTCAGGTACAACGTCAAGATGTGACAAAACACCACGGATTTCACCGCTGTCACCAAGCTGTGCATGACCGGCAAGACCCTCATATGATTTAGTAACAAGACCAAAACTTTCTGCTTTTTTCATCATCCAGTCAAGTGCCTGAGTACAGTTTTCCTGATATCCTGATACAGATTGTATCGCGATAAGTTCAGTAAGGTCAGCAATAATATCTTCTTTATAGTTTAATATTTTCTCACCAAAACTCATATTAACCTCCCCACAAAAGCCACAAATATTACGCAGTTGTGCTTTTTTAGTTGACAAATCCTCAAGTTTACTTACAATAAAAATAGGTATTCAATACAAATTTCCATTGTATATATTATAACTAATATAGTATACCATAACATTGAAAAAAATGCACTATATATTTTACATTTACATATGATTTTTTTATTATTCTTTGGAGGAAAAATATGAGTAGTCACTTTTTTGCATTAATGTCCAGAATGAAACACATAAATCGCTGGGGGTTGATGAATAATACAAAAACTGAAAATATCTGTGAGCATTCCCTCTATGTTGCGATGCTCAGTCATGCGCTTGTGACCATCAGCAACAAACGCTACGGTACAACGCTTGACCCTGAACATGCCGCTGTACTTGGTATGTATCATGATGCATCAGAGATTATAACAGGAGATATGCCTACACCGATAAAATACTTCAACCCTCAAATCAGCGATGCATACAAGCAGGTCGAGCGTATGGCAGAAGACAAGCTTGTGTCGTATCTTCCTTATGATTTGCAACAGGACTTTGCGCCACTTCTTACAATAACACAAGAAGACGCACAGTATGTTCCTTTTGTAAAAGCTGCCGATAAGTTATCTGCACTTATTAAGTGTATCGAGGAAGAAAAAGTAGGGAACAAAGAGTTTTCAAAAGCCAATGATACAATTTTAAACTCGTTAAATGAGATGAATTTACCTTATGTTAATGATTTTATGAGCGAGTTTTTACCTTCATATTCATTAACTCTTGATGAACAAGATTAATTAGTCACAATATATATGCCATTTTTTGTTAAAATTCACTAGAACTTGTGAATATTTATTGAATTTTGGCGTATATTTCTATTTTAGAAAATTAAAATATACTATTAGTGTATAATGTATAGGTTGAAATATGGAAAATTATACATAATTTTTGCCTTTATGGCAGAAAGGCGGTATATATGGCTAAGAATAACGAATTTGTTGATATTAATTCGTCAAGCGAACTTAACAAGGTGTATAAAAAGAAAAACACAAAGGGTAGGGTTACACGCTCGTTTGTCCTTGCAATCTCTATTATTGAACTTTTTATTGGCATTTTATTATGGGTTTTTTATAGCAGTATTGACGTTATTAAATTTCAGGAAATCAACAGAAATAATTACGCTACTGCTGACCAGACCGGTGGAAGTACAACTGTAAGTACAGATTCACTGCTCGAAGATGCAAACGTGCTCAATATCCTGCTGTTTGGTCAGGATGCTGTTGGCGAGGGTGGCGGTGACTACGGCAGAAGCGACACGATTATTTTGATGTCTATTGATAACAATAACCAGAAACTAAAGCTCACTTCTTTCCAGCGTGACACTTACGTTGCTATTCCCGGATATGGTGACGGAAAACTGAATTCTGCCTTCAGTCTGGGTGGCGTTTCATTGTCAATAGCGATGGTTGAGGCGAACTTCGGTGTTCATGTTGATAAGTACGCTTGTGTTGATTTTGATTCTTTCAGAAAGATTATTCAGATACTTGGCGGTGTTGATATGGAACTCACTATCGAAGAAATCGAGTATATCAATGCACAGATTGATGTCAACAATCAGATTTCAAAAACAAGCTTTATTGAATATGACCCTACACTTGAAACACAGGTTATTCACCTTGATGGATACCAGGCATTGTGGTATGCACGTAACCGTGGTGCTGAAAACCTTGGCGGTGTACCTGGATACACATTCTCAGGTGATGACTGGGACAGAACACAACGTCAGCGTAAACTTTTGGAGACAATTATGAATTCTCTCAAAGAAGAAGCGAGCGTATCTGACATTGTTCAGATTGTAAATGAAATCGGTCCGCTTATCACAACAAACCTTAAGAAAAACGATATTACTTTCCTTGTATCAAACTGTATGACATATCTCTCGTATGATATGGTAGAAAAATCAATGCCTACTGAAGGTAACTGGAGATACGGCATGACTGATGATGGTCAGTCTGTTATCAGCGTTACAAACTGGGATCAGGTCAGATACGATTTAGCTAAGTTTATCTACGAAAACAAGGTCTCAACTACACAATAAAAATCAAACCGCTGTGGAAATCCACAGCGGTTTTTGTTTAGTCGATTTTTTCAAATCTTTTTATTGTTTTGCCGTCTTTATTTATTGTTTCTTTGAACATGTCATAAGGCCTTACCCAAAGTTCTTCTTTACCGTACAAAGCTTTGTAAATTACCATTTTTTCAGTAGTTTCGCTGTCTTTTGCAAAACCGACTACTTCATATTCGTTGCCTTTAAAATGTCTGTATTTGCCAAGTGTAATTGTATCATTATCTTCTTTTGACACTTCTGAAACTTTTTGAACATTCTGAGTTGGCTTTTTATCAAAGTCTATTTTAAAACTACCGTCGTTTGCTACGAGTATCATTGAACTTTTGGCATCTATATCAATGTTGAGAAGTCTGTCGCAGCCGTACTGTTTGTTGTCGTTTAATACATCTGTCAGTATGCCGCTTACTTCAGTTGGTATTGTGATATTCCTTGTCTCGTTACTCTGATTTAGCAATACATAAACTGTCTGATTTTCGGATTTCATTGAATAGCACAAATGCTCAAGACCTATTGCTTCGTTTTTGTAATTGCCGTATTTCAGCGCATCAAGTGTATGCTTTATTTTTGAAAGTTTTCTGATGTGCTCAAGCAACTCATGATCAGGGTTTTCGATATTATCGATATCTATACAAGGTCTCAGGTCATAGTCGCAGTGCTGTGTTCGTGTACCTTTGATACCAAACTCACTACCGTAGTATATTGATGGGGCACCAGGCATAGTAAACAGCAATGTGTGTACGTTTTTAAGAAGCTTGCTATCTCTTAGGCTGCTTGCGATTCTGTTTACATCGTGGTTATCAACAAAATTGTATAGATACAGATTTTTGTAAATTCCGTATGGTCCATGCTGTCTGTCAATTGAATGTGCAAATTCAAAATAGTTTCTGTCGTTATGACAAGAATACAGAGCTTTATACACCTCGTAGTTTGTGACAGAGTCAAGCGTATTATCGTTAGCCCATCTGTTGTAATCGCCGTTTGTTATCTCTCCATAAAGCCAGAAATCAGGCTTGAGTTGTTTGCAGGTGTTACGAAGCTTTTTGAAAAACTCAATGTCAACACAGTCAGCGGCGTCGAGTCGCAGTCCGTCAATGTCGAACTCGTTAATCCACATTTTAACTGCATCAAGCAGGTGGTTTACTACTATTTCGTTTTGCAGATTCAGTTTAACAAGGTCGTAGTGACCTGCCCAGCCCTCATAGCTGAAATTGTCACCCTTTGGGCTTTGTCTGTCAAATCTGATGTTGTGAAACCAGTTGCAGTATATGGACGACATACCGTTTTGCTGAATGTCTTTAAATGCAAAGAAATCTCTTCCGACATGGTTAAAAACACCGTCAAGTAGTACTTTTATACCGTTTTTATGCAGGGTGTCACAAATCTTTTTGAAAGAATTGTTGTCGCCTAATCTACAATCGATTTTGTAATAATCGATTGTGTCATAACCGTGTTTTGAACTCTCAAAAACAGGGTTGAAAACTATCGCGTTAACAGAAAGTTCCTTAAAATGCTCAATGAAGTCGTAGATTTTATCCAATCTGTATTCAAGTTTTCCGTCATTTGTTTTAGGTGCTCCACAAAATCCAAGCGGATAAATGTTGTAGAACACAGTATCGTTAATCCAATTCATTTTATCACCTTCGACGAAGAATTATATCATATATCATTTTGTTGGTCAATCAAACTGTTGAAAAAACGTGATATGTGTGATACAATATCCGTATTATTTGTAAAAAAGAGGTTTTACATATGGCATATAAATCAGGAAGAAAAGAAGTAGTCGAGAGCAAGTCGCTTAAGAAAATGCGTATTACTCTCGCGGTTTTATATTTTATTCAGGTTATATTAACAACGTTCCCGTTTATGCTTGGTATTGATAACGAGGGTAAGTTTCAACAGTTGACAGCTTTCGAGATTGCTTTTCAACCAAACGGTTATGCTAATAGTCAGGAGATAAGATTAGCGTTGCTTTTTGGTGTATTTGTTGTTTTTCCGCTTGTGTGTTTTTTCTTTCACGTACTTGATAAAAGCATAGTTAAGAATATCGTCAGCATCGCTTGTTGCCTTATCTGTTCATTTCTGATGCTTTTTACTATTGGTGGAGCAATGGCTTTTGGCGGTTTGTTCTCGCTGATACTCTATGTTGTAATATTATTTATGACTATGCAATGTCTGGTTGTTTCTATTGCAAATGGAGGAAAATCAAAATAAGATGTGTTTACAAAACGCCGTTTTTACGGCGTTTTTTCATATTCTTGCCTTTTTATACATACTTTATAAAGGTGAGATTATGAAAAGAAGAATTTTTTTGTTAGCACTGTTGATTATCAGCGTATTTATTTTGTCTTCTTGTGATAAACAAATAAAAAACTATGCAGATGAGCTTACGTCATCAAATTGGAAATCAGTATATGATAACGGCAACACAGCACAGCTGAATTTTGAGAACGATAATGCCTGTTTTATACTTACAACCAGCAGTAACAACAAAGCACAAATCAGTGGATTTTGTGAAATTTCAGACGACAGTTTTGTTATACATGATGATAAGACTAATACAGCTTTTGCATTTAAGTACAAGGTTAATTTTGATTGTGTTGACATTATATACGATGAAAACACATTATCTTTAAAGAAAATATATACATAACCACTATATTTTGTGTTTAGGCATATTTTAGATTGACAAAACACACTCTTTGTTGTATTATGATATTGGACAGTTATGCGACTGACGGATTACGCAGATTACTGCGGTGGAGCATAGTTGTTTTAAGCCGACCGTCTGGGCAATTCACTTTCTGTTGAATTGCCCTTTTATTTTTATAGAATATCAGTAAGGAGGACTTAATATGAAGTGTGATAATTGGAATGGATTTAATACCGGTGTCTGGTGCGACGAAATTAATGTAAGAGACTTTATCCAGACTAACTATAAACAGTACACAGGTGACGAAAGCTTTTTGTGCGGTGCTACAAAGCGTACAAATGATTTGATGAAAAAAGTTAATTCTTTATTTGCGCTTGAGCGTCAGTACGGCGGTGTGCTTGATATTGACACAGCTACTGTTTCATCACTCACCAGTTATTCTCCTGGTTATATTGATAAAGACAACGAACTTATCGTTGGTATGCAGACAAACCGTCCGCTAAAACGTGGCGTTAACCCATTTGGCGGCATTCGTATGGCTCGTCAGGCTTGTCAGGCGTACGGCTACGAGCTTTCACGCAAGATTGAGGATGAATTCAGATTCAGAACAACACACAACGACGGTGTTTTCAGAGCGTACACTGAAGAGATGCGTACCGCTCGTCATTGCCATGTTATCACAGGCCTTCCTGATGCGTATGGCAGAGGCAGAATTATCGGCGATTATCGCAGAGTTGCGTTATATGGTGTTGACAGACTTATAGAAGAAAAAAAGCGTGACAAAGCCCAGCTTACCGATACTTTGGACGCTGACCAGATTCGTCTGTATGAAGAACTTTATAAACAGATTACATTTTTAGGCTTTATGAAAGAGATGGCACTTATGTATGGTTGTGATATTTCACTTCCTGCATCAAACGCCAAAGAAGCAATTCAATGGACATATTTTGCTTATCTTGCTGCTATCAAAGAGCAAAACGGTGCTGCTATGTCTTTGGGTAGGGTCAGCACTTTCTTTGATATTTATATCGAGCGTGATATAAAAAATGGTGTTCTTACCGAAGAAGGTGCACAGGAGCTTATCGATGATTTTGTAATCAAACTTCGTATCGCACGACACCTTCGTACACCTGACTACAACGAACTGTTTGGCGGCGACCCAATGTGGATTACAGAAGCGCTTGGCGGTATGGGTGAAGACGGCAGAACTTTAGTTTCAAAGAGCACTTTCCGAATGCTCAACACCTTGTACACACTTGGTTCATCTCCTGAACCAAACCTTACTGTATTATGGTCAAATTCATTGCCTGAAAATTTCAAGAAGTACTGTGCAAAGGTGTCAACAGATACTGACTCAATTCAGTATGAAAATGATGACCTGATGCGCCCGATTTATGGTGATGACTATGCTATCGCTTGCTGTGTATCTGCTATGAAGGTTGGCAAGCAGATGCAGTTCTTCGGCGCTAGATGCAACCTTGCAAAGCTTCTGCTTATCGCTATCAACGGCGGTTATGATACAACTACAAACACACATATCGGTCCACAGATGCCTGTACTTGATATGGAAAAACTTGATTATGACACAGTTATGGAGCGTTTTGATATTTACATCAGCTGGCTTTCAAACCTCTATGTAAATACAATGAATGTAATTCACTATATGCACGACAAGTATGCTTACGAAAAAACACAGATGGCGCTTCATGATACTGATGTTGAGCGTTTTATGGCGTTTGGTATAGCAGGACTGTCAGTTGTTGCAGACTCTTTAAGTGCTATAAAATTCGCTCAGGTAAAACCTGTTAAAGACGATGACGGTTTTATTGTCGATTTTGATACTGTTGGTGATTTTCCTAAATATGGAAACGACGACGACAGGGTTGACCTTATTGCTAAGGATATGGCTCGCAAGGTTATTACTGAACTTAGAAAAACACCTGCGTATCGTGATGCTATTCACACATTATCTGTCCTTACCATCACATCAAATGTTATGTATGGCAAAAACACAGGTGCAACACCTGATGGCAGAACTGCAGGCGCACCATTCGCACCGGGCGCAAATCCAATGCATAACCGCGAGGAAAACGGTGCTCTGGCATCACTTAACTCTGTTGCAAAAATCAGCTACGACGATTGCCGTGACGGTATTTCTAATACTTTTTCTATTACACCACAGGCTCTTGGCAGAGATGAAGATGAGCGAATCAACAACCTCGTTACTATCCTTGATGGCTATTTTGCAAAGAATGCTCACCACATCAATGTCAATGTCCTAAACCGCGAAACTCTTCAAAAAGCCTACGAGGACCCTGAGGCTTATCCTAACCTTACTATCCGTGTATCAGGCTATGCTGTTAATTTCCACAAACTCTCAAAAGAGCAGCAGCGTGAAGTTATCAGCCGTACATTCCATCAAGCAGTATGAGTGCGTTAAAAGGCAGGGTACACTCTATCCAGAGTCTGGGAACTCTGGATGGACCCGGTGTGCGCTTTGTAGTGTTTTTGCAAGGGTGTAATTTAAGATGCAAATGCTGTCACAATCCTGATACGTGGGATTGTAGCGCAGGCCAGGTGTACACACCGGAGCAATTAGTAGAAAAAGCCTTGCGTTTCAAAGAGTATTTTGGAAAGCTTGGAGGGATAACTCTGTCAGGGGGCGAACCTCTTTTGCAAAGTGAGTTTGCGACCGAAGTTTTTTCGTTGTGCCACAAAAACGGCATAAACACTTGTCTTGATACATCGGGCTGCATCTTAAATGACAGTGTCAAAAAACTCCTTTCAGTTACTGACAGAGTGCTTCTTGATATCAAGTACACCAGTAACGATGAATACAAAGAAAACGTCGGATGCTCGCTAGACTGTGTACTTGAGTTTTTGTCTTATCTTGAGCAGCAAAATATCAAAACAACATTACGACAGGTTATTATCCCTACTGTAAATGATACACAGGATAATGTTATTAAACTCAATTCTATTTCAAAAGCACACAGATGTGTCGACAAAATCGAGCTTTTACCATTCAAAAAAATCTGTCAGACTAAGTATGATGAAATGAAACTAGAGTTCCCGTTTTCGCACATCGAAGCGGCAACTTCAGACGCTATTGATTCTTTAAAAAAGTATATTGAAAGTTATATCTGACAAAATGTTGACAGATTCAGATAATTACAGCGGACTTATCCTGAAAGTTCGCTGTTTTTTTGCGTGTTTTTTGTTGCTATTACAAGCATATTATGTTATAATAAAACCTAATTATGGGGAAGTTTGATGTTTTTTAGAAAGGAGTGCTCACATATGGTGGTTTTGGGAGTTGATCCCGGCTATGCTATCGTTGGATGGGGGGTTATTGATTTTAACGGTAATACCTATCTTCCGAAAGCGTTTGGAGCAATAACTACCGATGCCGGCACTGACTTTAACAAACGACTTGAGATTATTTACAACGATATGTTGACTATACTAAAAAAAGCAAAGCCCGATGCTCTTGCTATCGAAAAATTGTTTTTTACAACAAATGTTACTACTGCGATTTTGGTAGCACAGGCAAGAGGGGTTATTTTGCTTGCTGCTCAACAATGTGGTGTAAAGGTTTACGAGTACACACCGCTTCAGGTCAAAACAGCAGTTACAGGTTATGGCAAGGCGAAAAAAGCACAGGTTATGGAGATGACGCGCAGACTTCTGCATTTAAAAGAAGTCCCTAAACCTGACGATACAGCAGATGCACTTGCGATTGCAATCTGCCACACACATGCAGCGGGATCACCGCTAAGACAAATTATGCTAGACAGAGGGAATAAGCAATGATTTATTCAGTAAAAGGAACACTCATACACAACGAATCAGGTTTTTCGGTTGTTGAATGTGCGGGCATCGGCTACAAAGTCAATACCACATTAACAACCCAGAAACAGTTAAAACTCAATTCAACTGTTATGTTGTACACATATATGAATGTCAGAGAAGATGCAGTAGAACTGTTTGGCTTTTATTCAAAAGGCGAGCTTTCCACATTTAAAATGCTTATTTCTATCTCAGGTGTGGGACCAAAGGTTGCACTTGCCATTTTGTCAGAGCTGAGTTCTGAGCAGATAGCACTTTCTGTGTCATCCGGTGATTACAAAACACTTACCCGTGCATCAGGTGTAGGTCCAAAACTTGCTCAACGTATTGTTCTTGAACTCAAGGATAAAATCAAAGGTATTTCGGGCGATATGTCAGATGGTGTGGTTTCACATTCGTCTGTTATTGCAGACACCGGCAATATCTCAAAGGCTGTAGCGGCACTTGCTGTGCTTGGATACAGCGCTGCTGATGTAACACCGGTGCTCTCTAAACTTGACCCGACACTTTCTGTTGAACAGTTGATTTCAGCTACACTCAGACAGATGGGATGATAAAAATAAACTTTCATACGAAAGGGTAACATACTAATGGAATACAATGAATTTGAAATGGATTTTGAAGATCGCCTGATGGACACTCAGGAGATACCTGCCGATGCATTGGAGGGTGACAATCCACTCAGACCAAAAACGCTTGATGAGTACGTAGGTCAGGATAAAGCTAAAGAAAACCTTAGCATATTTATCGAGGCGGCAAAAAACCGCAAAGAAGCACTTGACCACGTTTTGCTTTATGGACCTCCCGGACTTGGTAAAACTACTCTTGCAGGCATTATTGCAAACGAGATGGGCGTCAATATCCGCATCACATCAGGACCGGCTATCGAAAAGCCTGGTGATTTAGCGGCATTGCTGACTAATCTGAATCCGGGTGATGTGCTCTTCATCGACGAGATTCACAGACTGTCGCGTTCAGTCGAAGAAATCCTATATCCGTCTATGGAAGATTTTGCGATTGATATAATAACGGGTAAAGGACAGATGGCTGCATCATATCATCTGCCTTTGCCAAAATTCACTTTAGTAGGTGCTACTACCAGAGCAGGTCAGCTTACAGCACCTTTGAGGGACAGGTTTGGTGTGGTCTTACGTCTTGAGATGTATTCACCTAATGAACTTGCAGATATCATCAAACGAAGCGCAGGTATTCTTAATATCGCGATTGATGATGACGGTGCACTTGAGCTTGCATCCAGAAGCAGAGGTACACCTCGAATAGCAAACCGCCTCTTAAAGCGAGTCCGCGACTTTTCTGAGGTTATCTCCGATGGTGTTATCACCTGCGAGGTTGCCCGCACTGCGCTTGACAGATTAGAGATAGACGAGCTTGGTCTTGACCAGAACGACAGGAGAATGCTTGATGCTATGATCAGGTATTACAAGGGCGGACCTGTTGGTCTTGACACTTTGGCGGCAGCTATCGGTGAGGAGGCTGTTACTATCGAGGATGTCTACGAACCTTACCTTATGCAGATTGGTTTTTTAAGTCGTACACCGCGTGGCAGATGTGTAACTGCTCAGGCATATGCACATCTTGGCTACGATGTTCCACAGTCCACAGTACAGGCTCAGGGTAGCCTGTTTGATTAATAAAAAATAAATGATAGGAGAATAAATATGGGAAGATTATTTGGTACAGATGGCGCTAGAGGCGTTGCAAATACAGAACTTACAATCGAGCTTGCTATGAATATCGGCAGAGCCGCTGCTATGGTTTTAACAAGTGAAGAGGTAGAGCATCCGACATTCCTTATCGGCAAAGACACACGTCTTTCTGGTGATATGCTCGAGGGTGCGCTTATTGCCGGTCTTTGTTCAGTTGGCGCAAATGTAAAGCTCTTGGGAGTTGTTCCTACTCCTGCTGTTGCTTATCTTATAGGAAAGTACGGTGCTGACGCAGGTATTATGATTTCTGCATCACACAATCCGTATGAGTTTAATGGTATCAAAATTTTCAGTTCAGAGGGCTACAAACTGCCTGATGACCTCGAAGAAAGCATCGAGGCTATTGTTCTTGATAACGCTAAGCCGTACACAGTACCTGACCACGGCGGCATTGGTACTGTAGAAGTGCTGACAAATGCGGCTGATGACTATATTGACCACGTTGTAGATACTATTGATTATAATCTTGAAGGAATGAATATCGCTCTTGACTGTTCAAACGGTTCATCATCACGCACAGCCGAGAAACTTTTCACAAGACTTGGCGCTAATGTTCATATGCTGTTTGACGATCCTGACGGTGTCAATATTAACACAAACTGTGGTTCAACACATATGGATACACTTATGGCATATGTAAAAGAACACAGACTTGATGCAGGTCTTGCGTTTGATGGTGATGCCGACAGATGTCTTGCTGTTGACGATAAGGGCGAGCTCGTTGATGGTGACTATATAATTGCTATCTGTGCTGCTGATTTGAAGAGCCAGGGCAAATTAAAGAAAAACGCAGTTGTTGGCACAATTATGACAAACATGGGCTTCAACCGTTTCTGTGATGACAACGGAATGCAGTTTATCTCTACTGCTGTTGGTGACAGATACGTACTCGAGGCAATGCTCAGAGAAGGCTACAACATCGGCGGTGAGCAGAGTGGTCATGTTATCTATCTTGATTATGCGACTACAGGTGACGGTCAGCTTACAGGTGCGCATCTTTTGAGCCTTATCAACCGCAGACAGGCTAAACTTTCATCAATCGCTACATTAATGCAGCGTTTCCCTCAGATTCTTATCAACGTAAAGATTACAAACGAGGGTAAAGTTCATTTTTATACAGACAAAGAAATCAAAGCAAAGATGAAGAGCATCACAGAAACACTCGGCAACAGAGGCAGAATTGTTGTGCGTGTATCCGGCACAGAGCCACTGGTTCGTGTAATGCTCGAGGGCGAAGATTATACAGAGATTGAAACTCTTGCAAACGAGATGGCTGATTTAGTTAAGGAGAGACTTGGTTGATGCGTGTATCTGACAAATGGGTCGATTACGAACTGATTGATGCATCCTCAGGCGAGCGTCTTGAACGCTGGGGAGACATTATTCTTATCCGTCCTGACCCACAGATTATATGGAACACAAAGCGTGAAAATCCACTATGGAAACAAGCCCATGCCAGATACCACCGCTCAAACTCAGGTGGCGGTCAATGGCAGGTGTACAAAAAAATCCCACAGCAGTGGTCGATGAAATATCGCGATTTGGTGTTTAATGTTAAGCCAATGGGCTTTAAACATACGGGTATTTTTCCTGAACAGGCAACTAACTGGGATTTTGCTTCTGAAATAATAAGAAATGCTGACAGACAGCTTAATGTGCTGAATCTTTTTGGTTATACCGGTTGTGCTACTTTAGCGTGTCTTAATGCAGGGGCTAAGGTCTGTCATGTAGACGCGTCAAAAGGTATGGTACAATGGGCAAAAGAGAACGCCGCTTCATCTGATTTAGCGGACAAGCCTGTCAGATGGCTTGTTGATGACTGCATGAAGTTCGTCGCAAGAGAACAGCGCAGGGGCAACAAGTATGACGGCATAATTATGGACCCACCATCATATGGCCGCGGACCGGGTGGCGAGGTATGGAAACTTGAGGAGCAACTTTATTCTTTTATAGAATTATGCTCAACAATCCTGTCTGAGGATGCACGCTTTTTTATACTTAATTCATATACAACAGGTTTGCCGCCATCGGTTATGGAGTATATGCTGAACACTATTATTGTAAAACAATTTGGTGGCACAGTTTCTTCATCAGAAATCGGCTTGCATGTTACTGATTCAAATCTTATATTACCTTGCGGCAGTACCGCAATATGGAAAAAATAACTTAGTTTCGGAGAAATCAATGGAATTTATCACAGCACAGAATTTAGTTTTTCGTTTCGATAACGAAGAAGATGTACAACTAAATAGCGAACAAATCAACAATGTGCTTGATGATATCTCCTTTACTGTCAAAAAAGGAGAATTCGTAGCCTTGCTCGGTCACAATGGTTCGGGTAAGTCTACTGTTGCAAAACACCTCAATGCTATGCTTTTACCAACAGGGGGCAAGGTTTATGTTGATGGAGTCGACACCATAAAAGACGAAGAAGATTTTGCCGTACGCCGAAAAGTTGGTCTTGTCCTTCAGAATCCTGACAACCAGCTTGTTGCTAGCATTGTTGAAGAGGATGTTGCTTTCGGACCTGAAAATTTAGGTATAGCACCTGATGAAATCAGAAAAAGAGTTGATATGGCATTAAAAGCGGTTAATATGTACGACTACCGCAATCAGCCACCACACAAACTGTCAGGTGGACAGAAACAGCGTGTTGCTATTGCTGGCATTATCGCGATGAAACCTTCCTGTATTGTGCTTGATGAACCTACGGCAATGCTCGACCCAAAGGGTAGAGAAGAGGTTATGACTACTATCAAAAAGCTCAACAAAGAGCATGGTATTACTGTAGTTCTTATCACTCATTATATGGAAGAAGCTGTCGATGCTGATAGAGTAATTGTTATGGATGATGGCAAGATTCTTACAAGCGGAACACCTAAAGAGGTTTTTTCTCAGGTCGAACTCTTAAAGCGGCACCGTCTTGATGTACCACAGGTAACAGAGCTTTGCTATCTTCTTCGCTCATATGGTGTGAAAATCGACGAATTGTCTCTTCACACAGACGAGTGCATCTCAAACATAATGGAGGTGTTCTCATGAGCGTAATAAAAGTTAAAGATTTGTCGTGCACATATGGTGTCAAAACACCATTTGAACGCAAAGCCGTCAGAAATGTTTCTTTTGAGATAGAAAAAGGCGATTTTGTTGGTCTTATCGGACACACAGGCTCAGGCAAATCTACACTTGTTCAAATGCTTAACGGCCTTATTAAACCAACATCAGGTACAGTGTATATCGAAGATAAAGACATCTATGAAAACCCAAAGGATATCAGAAAAGTAAGATTCAAGGTGGGACTTGTTTTTCAGTATCCTGAGTATCAACTATTTGAAGATACTGTGCAAAAGGATATTGCATTCGGGCCAACTAATATGGGTTTATCAGAGGATGAGATAAACAAAAGGGTAATTTCATCAGCCAAGTTTGTCGGCTTGTCAAAAGACCATCTTAGTAAATCTCCTTTTGATTTGTCAGGTGGTGAAAAACGCAGGGCAGCTATAGCCGGTGTTATTGCTATGGACCCTGATGTGCTTATTCTTGACGAACCAACAGCCGGTCTTGACCCTGTTGGCAGAAACGTCCTTTTATCCCAGATTTCCCAATATCAGAAAGTTAGAAACAATACAGTTATTCTTGTTTCTCATTCTATGGAGGATGTTGCAAGAATCACAAAGAAAGTTATGGTTATGAACAAGGGCGAGCTTGTTATGTACGACGATACAAAAAAAGTTTTCGCTCAGGGTGACAAACTTAAAGAAATGGGACTAAGAGTTCCACAAATTACACGTGTCACAGACGCTTTAAGAAAGCGCGGACTCGACCTTCCAAGTGGTATACTGACTGTTGATAAAGCAGTATACGAGCTTACCGAACTTTTAAAAAAGGAGGGTAAGCTGTAATGAGAGATGTAGCTTTTGGCCAGTATTATCCAACTGACAGCATACTTCATCGACTTGACCCAAGGTCAAAAATAGTTATGCTCATCACTTTTATGGTGCTTGTTTTCTGTGCATTCAATTATGCATCCCTTGCTTTGACGGCACTTTCTGTTTTGTGTATTATCCTGCTCTCAAATGTACCTTTCAAAATGTACTTAAAGAGTCTTAAGATGATTATAATCATAGTTTTGATTACATCAGCACTAAATTTATTCTATGGTACAGGTGAGCCACTTGTAGAGTTCTGGATATTCAAAATAACACTTTCAGGTATAAACAACTCTGTGTTTATTACTGTGCGTATCATCTGTCTTATACTCTTAAGTTCAGTTTTAACCTTTACTACATCACCAACAGATTTGACAGATGCACTAGAGAGATTGATGAAACCGCTTACTGTGTTTCATGTCAAGGTGCACGAGATTGCGATGATGATGACCATCGCACTTCGTTTTGTACCATTGTTACTTGAAGAAACTGACAAGATTATGGCTGCCCAGAAAGCACGTGGTGCTGATATGGAGTCAGGAAACCTCAAACAACGAATAAAAGCACTTATCCCTGTGCTGATTCCGCTTTTTGTGTCGGCATTCCGTCGTGCATATGAACTTGCTGTTGCTATGGAGTGCAGATGCTATCAGGGCGGACAGGGAAGAACCAGAATGAAAGTTTTACACATGAAAAAGCAAGACTACATCAGCATTGTAGTTGTTGTATTTCTTATAGTCGGAGTTGTATTATGCAATGTTCTTCTACCACATCCAGTGAGATAAGAAACCTTAAAATTACAATTTCATACGACGGAAAAGACCTCCACGGCTGGCAAATTCAGAAAAACGCTGTTACAGTACAGCAGTTGTTTCAGCAAGCAGTATTTAGTGTGCTTTCTTGTACACCTGATATAAAAGGGTGCAGTCGTACAGATACCGGTGTGCATGCCAATATGTATGTTATATCCATGAAAACTAGTCATCCGATACCTTGCGAGAGACTCAAAGCAGCACTGAACCGATATCTGCCACTTAGTATCGTTGTTACTGATATATGCGAGGTTGATTGCGATTTTCATGCACGATATAGTTCAAAGGGCAAGAGATATGTCTACAAGATTCTCAATACCGAAACAAGAGACCCTTTTTGTGAGGGATACGCACTCCATTACAGATATGATATCGATGTAGATATGTTGAGTCGTGCCGCTCAGGCATATGTAGGCAAGCACGACTTTACCTCTTTTTGCACACTTGATAAAAGAGAAAAAGGCGATTTTGTACGTACAGTAAAGAGTTTTTCTGTATATCGTGAGGGCAAATTTGTTTATATGACAGTGGAAGCCGATGGCTTTTTATATAATATGGTCAGGATTATGGTTGGCACCTTGCTTAAAATCCAACAGGGCAAGCTTTCGCCCGACTCTATACCTGACATTATTTTATCTGAAAACCGCAAAGCAGCAGGACCTACTGCTCCTGCCTGTGGACTTTATTTAGACGAAGTTTTTTATTAAAAAGGTGTATTATGAAAGATAAAGAAAATACTTTGGAGTTTGATACAAAAAGCGCACTGGAAAATGACTCAAAAGCAGATGGCGTAAAAAACGAAGAGCCAAAGCAGTACAAGGCACTTACAAAGCGTGAGCGTCAGAAAATGATAAAAAAATCCAGAAAACTCAAAAACAAGCAGAATAACTCTAAAGTCAAAAAAGAAAAAGAACCAAAGCCAAAAATTAAACTAAAGTCACAAGAGCGCAAAGTGCTAAGTTATGAAGACTTACCTTTGGACGATAGCGGGCGCAGTCGTTTTCAGATGTCACCTTCTTTTGCAAATGCAAAAAAAGCTATCACAAGAGTCGTTGTTATACTCGTTGTGCTGTCTCTTGCTGTGCTTATTTTTGCAAACAGAGACAGCCTCACTTTTTCGAATATTAAAAACTGGGTTCAGTATGGAATCTTCAATATGAATAGCGAAGAGCAGTTTCCAAGAAGTACTGATGGCGATGTTATTTACGATGGTAACTTCACACGAATTGATAAAAACCTCGTGTTTGCGTCAGATACCCGATTTATGACGGTTAATAATTACGGTCGCACTATTTACAGTATTCAACAGAATTACACAAGTCCGGTGCTTGTTACTGCAGCAGACTGTGATTTGTCGCTTGTATATAATCTGGGTGCAACCTCTTTTTCTATCAATACTCTTGACAGCACAATATACACCTCTGAAGCACCAGATGATATACTTGTTGCTGATATATCAAAGAGCGGAACCTATGCTCTCGTAACACAAAAAGACGGATATCTGTCAAAGCTGTATGTATATTCAAAAGACCACGAGCAGATCTATGCATACTCTTTTGCTGATTACTATATTACTTCTGTATCTCTTGATTCATCTGGTGACAGAGCTGTACTATCCGGTTTTTCCGCTCACGAAGGTTCCCAGATAAGTGCTGTTTATCTGCTTGATTTTGATGAGGAGCAGCCTGTTGTTTTTCAGGAATTCAACGATAATGCTGTTTACTATGTCGACCATTTGAACGATAAGTTTGCGTGCATTATTGGTGAAAACTCCGCCTATACACTAAACTTAAGAACAAAACAGTTCAACACATTTGATTACAGCGGTAAGTCGCTCACCGCTTTTACTGTAAACACTGACACAAATACATTTGCAATTTCGCTTTCACGTAGCGGTGACGGTAGAAAATGTGATATCCTCAACTTCACTTCATCAGGCAAGTTGAAGAGCACTATTAGTACTGAACTCAATATTTCTTCTATAAGCACATATAAAAATCGTGTTGCAGTTTTAAGCGATGATATTGTCTATCTTTATTCAAAGGATGGCAATCTTATTTCTCAGACCGATGCCGGTTTAGAGCCACATTGTGTTGTGCTTTATTCCAAAAAAGATGCTTTTATACTCGGGGTCAGCGAAATCAGGAGGTTAGACCTGTAATATGATTCTTGATATCATTGTAATTGCCATAGTTTTACTTTCTGTGATATTAGGCTACAAGCACGGTGCCTTAAGTACTCTGATTTCATTTGTCGGATTGATTATTTCAGTTGTTGTTGCAACGTTACTTGGCGACTATTTATCTGTGCTTTTATATGAAAATCATATCAGTCAGGATGTTACAACTCGGGTTTTTGAGTATCTTTCTTCTACACAGGCAGCAACAACCAAACATACAATAGACGCAATGCCTTATTTTGTGCGTGTTATACTCAACACCTTACAGTTTGATACTGACACTCAATTTATAGAGGCTATAAAACAAGCACCGCTTGCGGCATCATCAGCAGTTGAAGCGGTGGTTGCACCGCTTATTACGTCTGTTCTCAGGTTTGTAATCACAGCTATTGTGTTTGTTATTATTTATCTGATTTTCAGATTGTTTTTATTACGCCCTATAAAAAGCTTGTTCAAATTATCGTTTGTCCGTGGCATTGATTCTTTTGTTGGTGCAATTTGTTCACTTTTAGGGTCTGTATTACTGATAAGTTTTCTTGCGTTTTTGCTCAGGATACTTATGCCGGTTGTTGATATGCCGTATATCTTGTCAGAAAGTACAATTTACAATTCGTACATTTTTTATCACTTTTATAATGGTAATATATTCATTACACTTACTTCTATATTTTAAGGATATGAAATATTATGTCTAAAAATCAAAAGAAAATCGAAAAATATCAAAATTCAGGAAACGAGTCTCTCAGCAACAGAGCCTTTACTATTCCTAACATTATCTGTCTTGTAAGAATTCTGCTGATAACGCCGTTTGTTGAGTTCTTTTTGAACAAACAGTACGACTGGGCTGGACTGATTATTGTTTTGTCAGGATTATCTGATTGTGTAGACGGCTTTATTGCGCGAAAATTTAATCAGGAGTCAGAACTCGGCAAGATTCTTGACCCGCTTGCAGACAAGCTTACATTACTCGCTGTCGGAGTATGCCTTAGTGTTATTGAACCATTCTTTTTGCCTGTTATAATTATTCTTGTATTAAAAGATATACTTATGCTCATTGGTAGCTCTAAGGTAGTAAAGATGGGTATTATAGTGCCAAAGTCAAAATGGTACGGAAAACTTGGTACCGTTATGTTCTATATAACAGTTACTTTCATAGTATTTGTAGAGATAGTCCAGAGTATGGAAAACCCGATTATCTATATATCTGAGTCTGACGGCAAGTTTATTTCTATGATTATGCTGTGTATTACCGCAGCCATGATGATATTTGCTTTTGTAAAATATTCATTTATGTATCGTGATATTATGAAAGAAGCAAAGTCATCACAGGAAAAAAGTGCATCTATCACAAATAAGTAAAATTTCGATATATCGATTTATATAAAAGGAGATTAATATGATTTGTTCTAAATGTGGCAAACGCCCTGCTGTGGTGTTTGTATCTACAAACAATTCAGATGACAAACCAAAGGGTTATTGCCTTGTTTGTGCCAAGGAACTCGGCATCAAACCTGTAGAGGACCTTATGAACAAGATGGGCATCAGCTCTGATGATTTAGAGGCTGTACAGGACCAGATGGACTCAATTATGGAGAATATGTCTGATAGCGGCGATATTTCAGAACTTGCTCAGTCTTTGGGTATGGGCGATTTAGCCGAACAGTTGTCAGTTGAGCCTGACGATGGTGATGGTTCTTTTTCACCGGGTGGTGCGCCTAGTTTTCCGAATTTCTTTAATATGTTCAATCAAAAGCCTTCGGATTCAAATGCCGCAAAGAACGAAAAGAACACAAAAGAAAAAGTGCAAAAAAATCGCAAGCACATTTCACTATACTGTTATGACCTTACAAAAAAAGCCAAAGAGGGTAAAACAGACAGAGTTATCGGCAGGGACAAGGAAATCGAGCGAGTTATCCAGATTTTGTCTCGCCGTACCAAAAACAACCCTTGCTTAATTGGTGAGCCTGGTGTAGGTAAAACCGCTATTGCTGAAGGATTAGCGCTAAGAATCGCTACCGGTGATGTGCCACAGCGACTCAAAAACAAAGAAATTCAACTTCTTGACCTCACAGCTCTTATCGCAGGAACTCAGTTCAGAGGTCAGTTTGAGAGCCGTATCAAAGGACTTACTCAAGAGGTGAAACAAGCCGGAAACATTATCCTGTTTATCGATGAAGTGCATAACCTTGTTGGTACAGGTGATGCAGACGGCACCATGAATGCCGCCAATATCTTAAAACCTGCACTTTCTCGTGGCGAAATTCAGGTTATCGGTGCCACAACTTTTAACGAATATCGCAAATATATCGAAAAGGACAGCGCGCTTGAGCGACGTTTCCAGCCGGTAAAGGTTGGTGAGCCAAGTGTTTTGGAATCTATCGATATCCTGTCCGGTGTTAAGGAATACTACGAAACACACCACAAGGTTACTGTATCTGATGATATTATAAGAAAAGCGGTTGTTTTTTCAGAGCGCTATATCACAGACCGTTTTTTACCTGATAAGGCGATTGATTTGCTTGACGAGTCCTGTGCTTGCGCAGCACTCAGAAACAAAGACCTCGAAACTTTTGACAAGCTTAATGACAGAAAAGCGACACTTTCAGTTACAAGAGATAGTATTTCATCTGCAGACGAGATTGACTATGAAGCATTAGCAACCGTTAAATCTGAACTTGCACGCATTGATGAAGAATTGTCGTCTATTGATGAGTCAAAACTCATAGCATCAGTATCAGAAGAAGATTTGGCAAAGGTAATTGAACTCTGGACCGGTATTCCTTCAAGTCGTATCAGAGAAAACGAACTGTTAAAACTTGCTGATATAGAGCAAAAACTCAAAGAAAAAATAATCGGTCAGGACGAGGCTGTTGATGCTCTTTCAAAAGCAATCAAGCGTAGTCGTGTGCAGATTTCACCACGCAGACGTCCTGCATCATTCATCTTTGTCGGACCAACAGGTGTTGGAAAAACCGAACTTGTAAAGGTGCTGTCAAAAGAACTATTTGACACTCCTGAAACTCTGATTAGACTTGATATGTCAGAGTTTATGGAAAAGCACTCAGTGTCTAAGATTATCGGCTCACCTCCTGGATATGTCGGTTATGATGAGGCTGGTCAGGTTACAGAAAAGGTAAGACGCAGACCATACTCTGTATTACTGTTTGACGAAATTGAAAAAGCACACCCTGATGTGCTTAATATACTCTTGCAGATATTAGATGAGGGCAAGCTTACTGATGCTCATGGCAGAGTGGTTGATTTTACTAACACAGTTATTGTTATGACATCAAACGCTGGCTCTGACAAGCGTGAAAACGCGTTAGGCTTTGCAAAGAGCGAAGAAGACGCTGAGCGTGAAAAGGTTATGAAGGCGTTGTCTGAATTCTTACGCCCTGAGTTTATTGCTCGTGTTGATGAGATTATTATCTTCAAAAACCTTACTCAGGATAGCTTTGTAAAGATTGCTCACCTTATGCTTTCAGAATATATTGACACCCTTGCAGAAAAGGGAATAGAGTTCAAATTTGATGACAAAGCCTGCGAGTATCTTGCAAACAAGTCCTGTAGCGGCAAAAGCGGAGCAAGAGATTTGCGTAATCTTATTCGCAAAGAGGTTGAGGACAAAATTACATCAGAGCTTATCTTGGCAGGTAGCAACACTCTTTCTGCTATTTCAGTCTCAGCAAAAGACAACGAACTTTCAGTCATGTCTATATAAACAAGAGCGGTCATTTATGACCGCTCTTTTTCTGCCTTTTACCACTTAGTTTAAAAAAACAACCGAATACTTTAGTTTTATTGAAAAACCGTATTTTTTATAATAATATAAATCTTAATAAGGAGGGGACAACGTTGAAGTTTACACTCAATATTGATAAAGAAACAGATGAGGAAGTTATCATAAATGTCCACGAGCGTACACCGCTTGTTGACGAAATCGAAAAGCTTGTTTTAAATGATGTTTTTGAACTTGTATGTTTTGATGAAGATAAAACAGCAATTATTTTAGATTTTTCTGATATCCATTGTTTCGTTGTCGAAAACAACAAGGTGTATGCGTTTACCGACACAAAAAAATACACAATCAAGTGCCGTATATATCAGCTTGAAGAAAAACTACCGTCAAGTTTTATAAAGGTAAATCAATCCTGCATAGGTAATTTAAAGAAAATCGAGCGTTTTGATGCGTCTTTTGCAGGCTCACTTGTTGTACGCTTTAAATGCGGGTACAAAGATTTTGTATCCAGACGACAGTTAAAAAAATTCAAAGAAAGGTTGGGCTTGTGATGAACAAATATGTTAAAGAGTTTTTACATCGTGGATTTATATTTTCGGGTCTTGGACCTGTTATATTAGGAATAGTCTATCTTTGTATTTCGTTTTCGACAGAAGATTTTGCATTGAGCGGCATAAATATATTTTTGGGAATAATATCAACCTACATTATGACTTTTATCTTAGCGGGCGCATCTGTTTTTAACCAGATTGAGCATTGGTCGCTTGCTAAGTCCACTTTGTTTCATTTTATAACATACTATCTTGTGTATATCATCTGTTATCTTGTTAATTCGTGGATACCATTTGATTTGCGTTTTTTACTGATATTTACTTCTGTATTTATTGGTGGCTATTTTATAATCTGGTTTATTATTTGTCTATCAATACGAGCAATCAGCAAAAAACTGAACAAAAAGCTTTCTTTGTAAAGAGGAGTCTGCAATGGATGCAATAAAAATTGAGTCACTTTCAAAAAAATACAACGATACTCTGGCGGTTGACAATCTGAGCTTGACAGTAAAAAAAGGAGAGCTTTTTTCACTACTTGGAGTAAACGGCGCAGGAAAAACAACCACAATCAAAATGCTTTGCTGTCTTACTAAACCAACATCAGGAGATGCTTTTTTAAATGGTAATAGTATCAAAAGTGATTTAGAAAACGTAAAGTCAGTGATAGCAGTATCCCCACAGGAAACAGCAGTGGCCTTAAACCTGACAGTAAAAGAAAACCTTGAACTTATCTGTGGCATATATGGCTTTTGTAAAGAGAAAAAATTTTTAAAAATAAAAGAGCTTTCTTCCTTGTTATCACTAAGTGATATGCTTAATAAAAAAGCATCAAAACTTTCAGGTGGTTATAAGCGTCGTCTGAGTATTGCTATGGCACTTATAAGCGAGCCACAGATTTTGTTTTTAGATGAACCAACCCTTGGGTTGGATGTTATCTCCCGTAGCGAATTATGGGATATAATACGCAGTCTTAAGGGTAAGGTTACAATTATACTGACAACTCATTATATGGATGAAGCAGAATCGCTATCTGATAGAATTGCAATTATGAAAGATGGCAGACTTTTAGTATGTGATACTGGTGAAAACATAAAAGATATGGCACACACTGACAATTTTGAACAGGCATTTATCCGTGTAGTAAAGGGGGAAGTATAATGAGAATGCTTACATTTGCTACAAGAAATCTAAAAGAAATAATACGTGACCCTATCAATATATTATTTGGATTGGGTTTTCCGCTAGTGATTTTGTTTTTGTTAAGTGCTATTCAGGCTAATGTTCCTGTCAGCTTGTTTGAGATTTCGCATCTCACTCCCGGTATTACAGTTTTTGGACTGTCATTTATCACACTTTTTTCGGCTACAATTATTTCAAAAGACAGAAACAGCGCTTTTCTTCAACGACTTTATACTACGCCGATGACCGCATCTGATTTTATCTTAGCGTATACTTTACCTGTTATACCGATTGCTGTAATTCAGTCAGTTGTGTGTTATATTGCGGCACTTATTCTTGGGCTCGAGTTTTCAGTCAATATTGTTTATGCAGTGCTTTTTATTGTCCCTTTATCCGTATTTTTTATTGCACTTGGTCTGCTTTGTGGTAGTGTGTTTAACGATAAACAGGTAGGGGGTATCTGCGGTGCACTGCTTACAAATCTGTGTGCTTTTCTCTCAGGAGTTTGGTTTGATTTAGAACTCGTCGGCGGAGTTTTTGAAAAAATAGCAAACGTTTTGCCGTTTGTACATGCAGTACAAATGATGCGTGGGGTTTTAGCAAACGATTTTTCATCAGTAATGCCACATTTCTTTATTGTATCTGTTTATTCGGTAATTACACTGATTCTTGCAGTACTATTCTTCCTGCGTCAGATGAAAAAACAGTAAAAAAAGGTATCCATTATGGATACCTTTTTTAGTTACTGTGCAATTTTAAACAATCTTTTTTTATCAATTATCTTTACGCCTTTGCGGGATAATTCAACAACTCCCTCGTTTTCAAAATACTTCAGCATTCGAGACACAACTTCTCTTGCGCTTCCCATATATTTTGCAATCAGCGAGTGTGTCAGCATAACTGTATCAAATTCTGTCCTGTTGATTTCATCGAGCAAAAACCTCGCAAGTCGCTTGTCCATACTCATAAACAGAATTTCCTGCATAACCCACATCATATAGGAAAAACAGTCAAGTGTTGTTTCGAGCGCATATGTTTTTGCTTCGTGATACTTTTTGTTGATCGTCTTAAATGCTTCGTTGTTAATATAATAGCACTCACAATCTTCTTCAGCATCAACAAAAATATCAAAGGTGATAGGGTCATTTATGAAAGATGCAGAAAATATACAAACCTCACCCTGATGTATTCTCATAAGTGTCAGCTCTTTTTCGTCTTCAGAGATTATATACACCCTTAAACTTCCATTTTTTAGGAGTATTACTCCGCCATCATTAGTACCGTCGTATACAACACTGCCTTTATTATATCTTTTGATTGTGGAGTTATCGCATATGTAGTTTTTATCATTTTCTTCAAGTTTACTCCAAAACGGAAACTTGTTATTATAAACATCTTTGAACAAATTCTTGTCCATAAAAGACACCCCGTGTTTTGTGACCAAAGTCACAGAAATAAAATATAGGTTATGGTAGTATAATACCAAGATATATAAATTATATCAAGTACTTAAAATCAAGTGCGACAAATATAATATTATTAAAGGAGGCTTAATACAATGGAGGCTAACAAATTACCATTATTATTACTTGACAACAGTTCTATGATGAGTGTCATCAACGAGGGCGAATTCAGATGCTCTAATATGTCGTTTGAAGATGCAAAAATGCTACTTGAAATTTTTGACGAGAAAGAGTACCTTAAATGTTTTTCAAACCCGGCCATAGAGTCTGTTATGTTTAATCAACTTGGTATCGAAAAACGTAGTTTTGAATACAAACATATCAGAAATATGAGGGTAAACCAGCAGGCTATTGTATTCAAGCTTTACAGCACACCATCAGCATCAAATCCTGTTATACAGGCTGATGATGGGGTAGAGGCAAAGAAGATTCAGAATGTTTACGCATATTGCCAGCATCTTATCAGAGTGAAATAACATAATAATACAAAAAAGGCTAAGCATCTTGCTTAGCCTTTTAATTGTATACAGAAAACCACGCGATAGTCGCGTGATTCAAAAAAGGTTAACCGATAAAAAGAAATACAAATGATACAAGGGGAGCTGTCAGCGTAGCTGACTGAGGGGTTGTTAATGTAACATTGTATTGAATTATCTCACGATAACAATCCCTCCACCACTAATCGTGGTCCCCCTCCCTTTACACAAGGGAGGCATGCGTTGACGCTCATTTATGAGTAGCTGTAACAGATGCATGGCTGA
>JAZUOM010000012.1:0-16820 GCA_045604645.1 Ruminococcus sp.
TTGAAGTAAAGTGTACCAGGGCCAACCTTGTTTGAAGTAGCACCAATCTTGTAGTTGTTGTCAAGATTGTTGTACCAAGCGTCAAACTTCTCACCATCAAAGTGAGCAACCTTGAGCTCGTCGCCGCCTACGAATGTCCACTTGAGCATATATTCGCCAGGTGCGTTTTCATTAGCAACGAGGAGTCTGTCTGTTGTAAGTGCATCAACACTCCAGCAGTCAACGCCGTTGAATGAACCAACCATGTAGTAACCTACTGGAAGTGTTGCATCTGTAGGTGCATCTGTTGGAGCATCTGTTGGCTCGTCTGTTGGAGCAACAGTTGGCTGATCCGGTGATGCAGGTGTTGTAGGTGCATCAGTTGGTGCATCAGTTGGAGCGTCTGTAGGTGCGTCTGTAGGAGCGTCTGTTGGGTCTACCGGAGGAACAAGATCTGTGAACAGATATGTTTTACATGGTTTTGTCTGAGTAGCATCATCCCATGTCATGTAGTATACATAACCGTCTTTGATATCCTTGATATCTGCTGACTGTTCAAAACCATATTCGCCAGTACCGTTGAAGATCATTCCTGTTGCATCTGCAGGAATTTCGTATTTGTATACTGTATAGCCTTCTTTTGTTGTTGCAGCTACTTCTGTGAGTGCAATACCTTCCCATTCAGGAGAGTTTGCTGTACCCCAGTAATAGATTTTAGCATCAGGCCATTTCCAGTTATTCTCAAAGTAAACTGTCTTTGTTGTCTTTGGCTCTTCTGTTGGCTCGTCTGTAGGAGCATCAGTTGGAGCATCAGTTGGGTCTACAACTGTATCAGCAATAACTGTGAGGTATGTGTATGACCAATCTGAGTTACCCTCTGGGTTGAAGTAAAGTGTACCAGGGCCAACCTTGTTTGAAGTAGCACCAATCTTGTAGTTGTTGTCAAGATTGTTGTACCAAGCGTCAAATTTCTCACCGTCAAAGTGAGCAACCTTGAGCTCGTCGCCACCTACGAATGTCCACTTGAGCATATATTCGCCAGGTGCATTTTCGTTAGCAACAAGGAGTCTGTCTGTTGTAAGTGCATCAACACCCCAGCAGTCAACGCCGTTGAATGTACCAACCATGTAGTAACCTACTGGGAGTGTTGCATCTGTAGGCTCATCTGTAGGTGCGTCTGTTGGCTCTTCTGTAGGTGCATCTGTAGGCTCGTCTGTTGGAGCAACAGTTGGCTCTTCTGTTGGAGCAACAGTTGGCTCTTCTGTAGGAGCATCTGTAGGTGCGTCTGTTGGAGCATCTGTAGGTGCATCTGTAGGTGCATCTGTTGGTGCGTCTGTTGGGTCATCAGGATCGGTTTCACCATATGTGAAAGTATCGCCGATACCTAATGAAGTCTCGATATTTGCAACAAACTTCTGAATCAATGTTGCGTCAAGAATGTTAACAGCGCCATCCTTGTTTACATCAGTTGCAGCAAAATCGATTGTGTCTGCTTGTGGCGGATTGAAGCCCTGAATGTTAGCAACAAACTTCTGGACGTATGTAGCATCCATAATGTCAGCTTTGCCATCTCTGTTGGCGTCACCAAGCACATAAGTAGCAGACTCAGCTGAAGTGCTTACGATACCCATACTAACCATAGAAAGCATCAATGTCATCGCAATCACCAAGCTGATAATTCGCTTGAATGTTTTCATAAGATTTCCTCCGTTTTCAAATTTGCGTAATACACACTTTCGCATATTACACTATTGTAACAATTATACTCCTAAATTCACTAACTTGCAATCGTTTTATCAACTTTTAAAGGTCGTAGGATATAGAAAAAACACCTGGTGTTTTGGTAATTATGCACAAAACAAAAACTCGTCTTTTGTGCTATTAACGCAAAAATGGGCTATCGACATAGTCAACAGCCCAGAAAATCAGTTTTCTTCTTTTATATCACGCATAGTAAGACTGATGCGTTTTTTATCAACATCAACGGATATTACAGCAACCTTGACAACATCGCCCACTTTAAGCACTTCGCTTGGATGTTTTATAAACTTGTTGCATATGCGGCTGATGTGTACAAGTCCGTCCTGATGCACGCCGATATCCACAAAAGCACCAAAGTCGATAACATTTCGCACTGTACCGGTGAGCACCATACCGGCTTTCAAGTCCTCCATTGATAGCACATCTGTCCTGAGTAGTGGTGGTGGCAATTCCTCTCGAGGGTCACGACCCGGTTTTGACAGTTCTTTTACTATATCCTCAAGCGTAGGCTCACCCACGTCAAGCGTTTTCGCTATTTTGCTTACTCCACCAAGAGCATTAACCTTTTGTTCAATATCTGCAATACCGCCGTTTTTAATCTCGCTTGATTTACATCCACACAATTCAATAAGTTTCTTTGCAACATCATAGCTCTCAGGGTGAACACCTGTGCTGTCAAGCGGATTCTTGCTTTCGATTACTCTCAAAAAGCCTGCACACTGTTCGTACGCCTTTGGTCCGAGTTTCGGAACTTTCTTTAATTCCGCACGAGAATTAAAGAGCCCATTTTCTTCCCTGTACGCAACTATATTTTCGCATACAGCAGACGAAAGTCCTGCGACACGCTTTAATAATGATGCAGACGCAGTATTAAGGTCAGCTCCAACATTGTTAACACATTCCTCAACAATTCCATCTAGTGCACTATCAAGCTGTTTTGGAGGCATATCATGCTGATACTGACCAACGCCGATAGCTTTTGGCTCGATTTTAACAAGCTCAGCAAGAGGGTCCTGCAGACGTCTTGCAATAGACACCGCACTTCTAAGTGTCAGGTCAAACTGCGGGAACTCTTTTGCCGCAAGCTTAGATGCAGAATATACAGACGCACCTGCTTCATTAACAACCATATATGAAACTTTATCAGAGATTTCGCTTATGACAGATGCAGTAAACATCTCTGTTTCCTTTGATGCTGTACCGTTTCCGATAGCGATAATCTCAACCTTGTGCTTTTTGATAAGCATTTTTATGATTCGTTTTGACTCATCAACCTTAGCCTGTGAATGAGTAGGATATATGATAGATGTATCAAGCACTTTACCTGTAGGGTCAACAACCGCAACTTTACAACCGGTACGGTAACCCGGGTCAAGTCCCATTGCCACCTTACCTTTTACAGGTGGTTGCATCAGAAGTTGTCTTAGATTTGTAGCAAAAACCTTGATTGCGCCTGTCACCGCTTTGTCTGTGAGCTCGTTTCTGATTTCACGCTCAACAGACGGAAAAATAAGACGTGAATACGCATCCTTGCATGCTTCATACACTGCGTCAGAGCACATCGATGTACCTTTTACCATAACAGATGCGATTGACGCAAGCGGTTTTTCGTCGTCAAGCTTAATATCAACCTTAAGAAATTTTTCTTTTTCGCCTCTGTCAAGAGCAAGCACTCTGTGAGATGCAATCTTTGACACAGCTTCTTCAAACTCATAGTACAAAGTGTAAACACTCTCTGCGTTTTCATCAGTTGCTTTTGAAACAACAGTAGCATTATACCAACACAGATTGCGGATACGCTTTCTGATTTCGGCATTATCAGATACAATTTCTGCGATAATATCAAGTGCTCCCTGCAACGCATCCTCAGCATTTGCAACCCCCTTTTCCTCATCGACATAATCAAGTGCGAGTGACAGCGGGTCAACCTTGCTATCTTCTTGCTCCAAAATATAAAGTGCAAGCGGCTCAAGTCCTTTTTCCTTGGCGATTGATGCTCTTGTCTTTCTTTTTGGCCTGTAAGGACGGTAGATATCCTCCACCTCTGACAGAGTATTTGCCTTTTCAAGGGCGTGTACAATCTCATCTGTGAGTTTGTCCTGAGCATCGATAAGGTCTTTAACCTCTTGCTTTCTTTTATCAAGATTTCGCAGATAATCAAGTCTGTCAGACAGCTCACGGATAAGCTGGTCATCCATACTGCCGTGTGCTTCCTTTCTGTATCGTGCGATAAACGGAATTGTATTGCCCTCATCAAGCAAGTCGATAACATTTTTTGCATACTCGACCTTTACATTAAAATGCTGGGCTAAGCTTAATGCATAATCCATCTTTTTGGTTTCCTTTCAAAAATATTACTGACATATTATACCACCTACAAAGTTATTACGCAAACCTTTTTGTAACACAAATATACTTTTTGCAATAGTATGTAGTGTAACACAGAAAGGAGGAAAACACATGTGTTCTAACGGCGTTTTCGGCGGTAACAGCTGCTGCTGGATTATTATTCTTCTCGTTATCTTGTTCTGCTGCGGTAACAACAACAACGATTGTGGCTGCTCAGGCGGTTGCGGTTGCTAAATCAAAAATAAATAATGTATAAATAAAAGAACAGCCGAGGGTAACTTCGGCTGTTTTGTGTACATAGCAATCAACTCAATATTTATTAATCATATTACTAAAAGTGTTAAGCAAAATCTCATATTCTTTTTCGTCGTAATAAAAGTGTGATGAATTTTCCAGCATTGTTATCTCAAAATCTTTGTTAAGTGCAAGATACTTTACAGCATCAACTGATACAAGCTCATCATCACCTGACTGAAACACCTGCGTTCTCACTTTAACGTACTGCACTTTTTTTCTGGTAGCAAGAATCTCAGAAAAAAGTTCACGATAACGAGGCAACCATCCGGCATATTTAAAAATATTCTTTTTGTCATCGATTCCATACATTCGTCTTGCTGCAGCTGAATATTTGTCATCCTCAAGCTCAAAGTAAATCTTTGTCATAGATGTAAACATACGAGGTTTTACTCTGACTTTAAGCGGAGAAGCAATCAAGAACAACTGTTTTATTATATCAGGATGCAAAACCGCCTCATTTAGTGCAAACAAGGTACCCATAGAGTGTGCTGTGATGATAATATTTTTATGGTTTTGTGACAGCATTTGTACAGCATCGCTGACTTGCTTTTTCCATTTAACAATCGATGTATGTGAAAAGGCTTCAACCGTCTGACCGTGTCCATCGAGTAACATGTTATATACAGAAATGGTTTGGGGCACAAGCTTTACATAATCAGCAAAATGTTCAGGTGTACCAATTATGCCGTGAATAAACAGTACAGCAGTATCCGCGTTGTCAACAATTCTTATATATTCCTTATGCATAACAGCACCCCATTTCATATTTGTAATATACCACAATAATATTAGTCAATATAGTAACTATAATAATTCTTTATCATTTCAATGAAATCTGCTTAGCAGGTGAATTTTGTTAAAAAGAGTGACCAAAAGTATTGTAGCTGCTCTATTCGATAAAATTGGAATTTATTTATTATCTTTATCTTGTTTGGACACCATAATGATCGAACCAACAAGCAAAGCAACACCAAAAGTAAAGAACACACATCCCACAACTGTATTCAACTGATTAGCAAAAAAGCCAATCATTCCAGCACCAGCCGCACAGCAAATTACTTGAAGAAACTTTTTCATAAAGCCACCTCGTCAAATTCCTATTTATTATTTTCTTTTGCGGTGTTAATTGAAGCAATGAGAATACGTTTTATTTCCAAACAATCATCAAGTAAAGAATTGCTCATTTTATCATCTATATATTCAGACATATAAAGTAATTTTATCCAATATTCTGTTTCGGCAGTTTCCTTTAATGCTATGTGCATTTTAGAAATAAAATCAGCTTTGCTTTGACCGTAATTTGCTTCATTTATATTTGCACCAATACTTGTTCCACTACGAACTATTTGTTTTGAAATTATTGTTTCTTTCTTATTTTTAATTAACTGCTGATGCAATTTTACAATTCTTGCAGCAAAAGCAATAGATTTATCTATGAGTAAATTTTCTTTCATTTAAAGCACCGCCTTTTAAAATATTATAGCAGAAACTTTAGGTTAAATCAATTATTCATTATTCATCAGCGAAGCGGCTTCATCATTCAATATTCATTGAAAATCCTGTCGAATGAATGATGAATATCGAATAATGAAAAATGAATAATACAAAACAAAAATCCCATCGACAAAAGTCGACAGGATTTTCGTTTTGGCCCGCCCGAAGAGATTTGAACTCCCGTTCTCCGGAATCGGAATCCGTTGCGTTATCCAGCTGCGCCACGGGCGGTAATGTATTTAAATATTATAAACTAACACCAATAAATATTCAATCATCCATTGAAAGTTCAGCCCAAAGCTCATACTTTTCATCAAGTTCGTTTTGATTTTCTTCGAGCATACTTGTAATTTCTGACAACTTTTCATAATCTGACATTATGCTCTCGTCGTTCATCTGCATTTGAAGCAACTCAATCTCTTGTTCAAGTTCAGTTATGCGCTTCTCACATTTTTCAAGCTGAGTTTTACGTTTACGCAAAGCTGATTGCTGTTGCTTTTGCAACTGATAGTCGTTAAGTTTAGGCTTGCTTTCTGTTTTTATATCAACGTTTTCGTGCGATCTCTGCCCATCTTGAATTCGCTCAAGATAATTATCATAGTTCCCAAGATATTCTGTAAAACCGTCGCTATCCATATAAAGAACTCTGGTTGCAAGTTTGTTGATAAAATAGCGGTCGTGACTGATTATCAGCATTGTGCCACCATAACTGAGCAAAGTTTTCTCAAGTGCTTCTCTGGATGCTGTATCAAGGTGGTTCGTAGGCTCGTCAAGTAACAGTAAATTTCCTTGCTTTAGCATAAGCTTTAAAAGCGATACTCGCGCACGCTCGCCACCACTCATTTTTGAAAGGGTTTTGAACACATCATCGCCTTTGAACATAAATGAGCCAAGCACAGTACGCACCTGTGTCAGGTCCATCTGTGGATATGCATCATACACCTCATCAAGCGCAGTTTTTGTCAAATCAAGGTCGTTTTGCATCTGGTCAAAATAACTGACATCCACCTTTGCGCCAAAACGTATAGCACCGCTATCAGCGTTATGCTGACCTGTCAGCAACTTAAACAGTGTGCTTTTACCACAACCGTTCGGACCAATAATAAACACACGCTCACCCTTTTTTATGTGAAACGACAGGTTATTGAACACTTTATTATTATCAAAACTTTTACACAAATCATAGCACATCAGCACATCCTGACCGCTCTCACGCTTTGGTGTAAGATTAAACTGCAATTTTTCAAGTTCGCTATCAGGGGTAACCAGTTGTTCTTTGAGTTTATCCACCTGATGCTGTTTGCTCCTGGCGGTAACAAAATTACGCTCTCTGCCCCATCGCTTTTGCTGTTCAATAATCCCCTCTACACGCTTTATCTCACGCATATCATTGTTGTACTTATTCTGCAAAGCCTCAATTTCGTGCTCTTTTTTCTTTATAAAAGCAGAGTAGTTCCCCTCATAGCATGTGATTTTATTATGCTCAAGTTCAATCGTTTTGTTAGTTACCGCATCAAGGAAAAAACGGTCGTGACTTATGAGTATAAGCTCACCTTTGAAATCACGCAAGTATGATTCAAGCCAAGAAACCGCCTCAATATCAAGATGATTTGTCGGCTCGTCAAGTAAAAGAAGATTCGCCCTTGATAAAAGGAGTTTGCACAACGACAGCTTTGACATCTGACCGCCACTAAGTGTACCGGTAGGTTTTGAAAAATCCTCATCAGTAAACGAAAGCCCCTTAAGCGCAGAACGAGCTCTGCTTTTGTATGTAAGTCCACCCTCACGCTCGTAGCACTCAATAAGCTGAGTCTGACGGGCAATAGCCTTATCAATATCCCCCTCGCCGTTTTCTATCTGATGTGACAAAGCATCAATCTCGTCTTGCATATCTTTGAGATAATCAAAAACAGACAGCACCTCGTCGTATATGCTTCTTTGAGGGTGGGTACAGGCGTGCTGCTGCATATAGCCTATGCGGGTATCCTTTGACACAGACACATTTCCAAAAACAGGAGATACTTCGCCATTAAGTATACGAAAAATTGTGGTTTTTCCAACACCATTTGCGCCAATAAAACCGACCTTGTCATGTGGTTCAATATTAAAACTGACATCAGTAAACAGATTATGCTCTACATATGTCATAGTTAAATTGTGAACTGACAGAACACTCACAGCCTCACCCCCTGTTTTGTAATAATAAAATAAAGTTGATAAAATGGTCAAGCGTAATCAAAAGATAAATCGTCAACCCAAATGATATAAGCATATCAGCAAATCTTAATGCTTTCAAATCAAGAATATGCATACCCTTGCAAACAATAACAACGAGTAGCAGAGGAACTGCACATTTGACCAAAAAGCCAATACCGATGCTATCAATAAACTTAGCAGCGAGTGGATTTGCCTCATAAAACAAACCTGTTGATACAAGCCTTAGTGTGCATATCCAATCAACAACATTAAGAAAATAAACAACGCAAAGCTTACGTTGTAAATTAGCACAAACGGTCTTAGTTAACATAAAAACACCTCAAAGGGTATTATTCCCTGTGAGGTGACAGATATTTCTTTTAATGGTATTTTACAATATGGACCTGAAAAAATCAATATATCGGGTCATTTTTGTAAAAAAACTGTTGACAAATGAAAGCCGTTGTGATATTATAGTTGAGCGTCAGAAATACGCTGGTGTAGCTCAGTTGGTAGAGCAGCTGATTTGTAATCAGCAGGTCGGGGGTTCGTGTCCGTCCACCAGCTCCAAACAAGCCTACTGTTAAAGTAGGCTTTATATGTGGGAGAGTTCCCGAGTGGCCAAAGGGGGCAGACTGTAAATCTGTTGTCAGTGACTTCGGTGGTTCGAATCCACCCTCTCCCACCAAAACAAAGAACCGACTCAATCGAGTCGGTTTTTTGTTTACCGTCAGCAACGGTCAAAAAATCAAACAGCGCAGAACATCCACCCAAATTGATACAAAGCTTTTCGCGTGACACCCAGTAGGGTGTCTTTTCTTTTTTTAACACGTTTTGTTGCTCATTATCAGCTCCGATTTGTCAACTGCTGTTTTACAAAAATCAAGCACTAGGTACATAATCACATCGCTTTTTTATTAATATTCACAAAATTGTAAACTAAAGTTGCGAAAATATCAATGTTTTGTTGCTTGTAAAACTCATATTATTGGTGTACTATAACAGAAGAATATGCATACAATTATAAGTGTAGTTGTAATTTAGGGGGATTTATTATGACGATAGGTGAAAAAATCGCTATCCTCAGAAGTGCTATGGGTATGTCACAGGAAGCGCTTGCTGACAAATTACTCGTATCACGACAAGCTGTCTCAAAATGGGAGATGAACCAGACACAACCACAGATAGATAATGTACTGCAATTGTGTGAGTTGTTTAACATCTCTACTGACGAACTTTTGTATGATAATATCACAATCAATCGCACCCCAAAAGGCAGTGCAAAGAAAAACAAGTATTTTGGCACAGATGGATTCAGAGGCGAAGCAAATGTTAACCTCACCTCTATGCAGGCATACAAAGTCGGCAGATTTCTGGGATGGTACTTTTCTTCTACGCTTTCAGGCTGTCAAAAGCCTGGATACAAACCTCGTATCGTTATCGGTAAGGACACACGTCGCAGCAGCTATATGCTCGAATATTCCATCGTTGCCGGTATCACTGCAAGTGGTGCTGACGCATATATGCTCCACGTTACCACAACACCAAGCATCTCCTATGTCACACGACAGGACGAGTTTGACTGTGGTATTATGATAACCGCATCCCACAACCCGTACTACGACAATGGTATCAAAATCATCAATAGATACGGCGAGAAATTTGACGACGAAACCACTGCACTTATAGAAGCGTATATTGACGGTGATATGTCTGTTTTGGGTATTAAGGACAAAGACCTTCCTCTTGCCCATCGCGACCGCATTGGTAGAATTATTGACCATGTGTCCGGCAGAAACAGATATGTTGGTTATCTGATTTCCGTTGCATCAAATTCATATAAGAACCTGAAAATCGGTCTTGACTGTGCAAACGGCGCATCATGGATGATAGCAAAATCTGTTTTTGATGCTCTTGGTGCACAGACTGTTATAATAGGTGCTCAGCCTGATGGACTTAACGTCAACAATAACTGTGGCTCCACACATATAGAAAAACTTTGCGAACTTGTAAAGGAACACCATCTTGATATGGGGTTTGCGTTTGATGGCGACTGCGACAGATGTATTGCAGTTGACGAGCACGGCAACGTGGTTGATGGTGATGCGATGATGTATGTTCTTGCAAACCGCATCAAACGAAAGGGTACGCTTAACTCAAACACCGTTGTAGCCACTATTATGTCAAACAGCGGGTTCTTCAATTCGCTCAAAAAACAGGGCATCGAATGTGTACAGACAAAAGTCGGTGACCGCTTTGTGTACGAAGCTATGCAAAATAACGACTATGCAATCGGCGGCGAGCAATCAGGTCACATCATACTCAAAAAATACGCAACAACGGGCGATGGCATACTGACTGCTATTATGATTACCGAAGAAATGTGCGACAGAAAACTCTCGCTTTCAAATCTTCTAGACGGGCTTATGCTATATCCTCAACATGTAGTAAACGTACGAGTAAAAGACAAATCAGCAGTTATGACTGACTCAAATGTACTTGCGACACTCAAAGAAGTTGAAAAACTGATTGACTTAAACGGCAGAGCACTACTCAGAGAAAGCGGCACAGAGCCTGTTATCCGTATAATGATTGAAGCATTATCTCAAAATTTGTGCGAAGAATACGCACAGATGATTGCAAACACTATTAAAGAATGCGGTCATTGCAGCGAATAAAAAATTTTAGTAGACAAAGTCTGTATATGGCTTTATAATTATAATGTAAACTCGAAAGTTTATCTTAGAAAGGACTTTTATTATGAAATTTATCAAAACAAAAACTTACGAAGAACTCAGCAACAAGGCTGCTGACATTATTGCAGCAGTAATCATCAATAAGCCTAATTGTGTTCTTGGTCTTGCTACTGGTTCTTCACCTGTAGGCACATACAAAAGACTTATCGAAGACAACAAAGCTGGTAAAATTGACTTTTCAGAAGTTACATCTGTTAACCTTGACGAGTACGTTGGTCTTGATGGTACAAACGATCAGAGCTATCGTTACTTTATGAACGACAACCTCTTTGACCATGTTAACATCGACAAGTCAAAAACTTTTGTTCCTAACGGCTGTGCAGAAGACTTAAAAGCTGAGGGCGAAGCTTATGACAAGATGATCAAAGATCTCGGCGGTACAGATATCCAGTTGCTCGGTATCGGTCTTGACGGTCACATCGGTTTCAACGAGCCTGACAAGTATTTTGTTGGTCCTACTCACGAGGTAGTACTTGATGAGTCTACTATACAAGCTAACGCAAGATTCTTTGAGAGCATCGATGATGTTCCAAAGACAGCTATCACAATGGGTATGATGTCTATCATGCAGGCTAAGAAAGTTCTTCTTGTTGCTAACGGCGCTGCTAAGAAAGAAATCGTAGAAAAATCATTCTTTGGTCCTATCGACCCAATGGTTCCTGCATCTATCCTTCAGCTCCACCCAGACGTAACTGTTATCTACAGCGAAAACTAAAAATTAAACTAAACAAAAATTAACAGCACCCGATATTTAAATCAGGTGCTGTTTTTTATTTCTTTTTAGTTTTTCTTTTTTTAAGTATTTCTGTAAGCTCAAGCGAAGTTTTGTTAAACGCAAATGCGACGAATGGTATCAGACTGAAAACATACGGATAAATATACTGGCTTTTGCCCTCCCATATTGTATGGAAAAGCAAGCCACCAACAAAATACATAAATGCAATCTGCCAGCCGTCTTTTTCTTTTCTGTGTCTTATTAAAAATACTGCCGCAAAGCCCCAGATAAGCAAAGTAATAAATTCGCTGAAAATAGTTACCACTTTAGCTCCTGTCTGTCCTGTATAAATAGACTTCAAGAGCTTTGTGTGGGTATTTTGTCCGCAGTCTTCGAGCGGGCCCGACCAGATTGACTGATATGTAGGCTCGCACCACTGTGAAATGTTCTTCTTAGCAAAGAATTTAAATGCGCGGGCAGGGTCGCTTTTTATCTTATCAAGATTTTCTTCTAATCTTACTTTGCCTATTTGTGAGGAAAGCTCTTTGGAGAAGCCTGTGTCTGTATAAATCTGATATACAGAGCCGTCGTACCATCCCGGTGCTCTTCCTTCATTATCCAAGTCAGTACCCATAGTTACCCAAAGTATGCTTGGTGCACCATTGTTCAAGTCCTGTTTTGATAAGAGCTCAAAACAGCCGATAACCAGCTGTGAGGAAAGAACAGAGGCTAAAACTACACACGCAACTGCGACTAAGCTTTTGACAAGCTTTTCCTTTTTGATTGACAAAACCATATATATCGCTATTGCAATTGCGCCGATAAGGAAGTTCTTTTTAAGCAGTGTTGCCAAGCCTGCAAAAACCGCAGTCAACACAAAATCTTTTGTATTTTTCTCCTTTACAAATTTAATAGCATTGTAAAAAGCACAAATCATAAAGAAGAAGCCCGGTATCAAGCCGTAAGCAAACAGTATGAAAAACAGCTGTGGCAAGAAAGCAAACGAGATAATCACAGTAAAAATACTAGTGTATTTGTCCGCAAATATGTAATCAGATATCTTGTAATTAAAATAGTTGATACCGATAACAAAGGCTAGGTTTGCCATAAACACGAAGTAAACATCGCTTGAAAAAATCTGCAATATTCTGTCATACAGAACTAAGCCAATCTGGTGTGGGTAACGATAGCAGTAGCCACCAACCATAAAGTATCCGTAGTTACCTTCTTTGACAGTTTTCACAACATTGTAGCAAGTGGCCGCATCTGCTCTGATGACATTATCGACATTCACCAGCAGGTACATACCTGCGATTAAATATACTATCGTGCAAATCACAAACAGCTTTTTTGCATTAAATTTATTCTTACGCCTTTTAATAAAGGTAGACAAATACAAAACAGCAAGCACAACAAGCGAGAGTAAAACACCCGAAAATACAGTTTGCTTGATAGTCACGATTTCATAAGCGTTTGCGCTGACGGTGGCAGTAAACACGAAATTCATAACAAACACCGACACAACCAAGACCAATGAAATAACCGCAACAATATCAGTAAGTAGATTTTGTAAAGATAGTTTTTTCATAAAACACCTTGCCTCATCTTAATATATGGATTTATTTTTCGCTACATTTGGTTATTCTTTTTCAAACTTAATAATGTCATTAACTTCGCAATCCAATGCGTAACAAAGCGCATCTAAAGTCTTAGTGCTTATCGCTTCACCTTTTTTCATACGGTGAAATGTATTAGCAGAAAAGCCTTGTTTAAATATCAGATTGTACTCTGTAATTCCCTTTTTATATAGCGTATTATAAAATGGCTTGTAACTAATCAACCTCATCACCATTTGTATATTATCATGCTTAACCTCTTGACTATACCTAATCTATTGACTATAATTCTTCATTTCGCAAAAAGACAAAACTTGATATAAAAAAAGCACCCGACAAAAGTCAGGTGCTTAGTATTTATATTCAGTTATTTACTTGCAAAATATGAGTAAACCGTATCTGCTATCACCATCACCAAAAGCGCAATCAACATTGCAAATAAGCACACAGAACCGTTCAGAACAAAGCTCAGAACTATCATAATCAAGCCTGTGATTATCGCTGAATATCCTGAAAAACGCTGGCTCTTCTTCCACGCTTCTTCGCTGCTCATACTCCATTTTGTGCGAAGACCAAGAAAGTGGCTAATTTTAGCTTTTGGCATCACATTGCCGATTATAATAAATGCAAAACCAAATAGAAGCGTTATCAGACTGAACAAATCGACCTTTGATGCGTCCAAGTCCTGAATACCCATAAAAGCAATATACAAAGTGAAATATGTCAGCACATTGAAAATTGCTAATATCACAAGGCTCGCGGTCATAAAAACATTATAATTATTGTTACCGTGTTCTTCTTTTGCTTTCAAGTACTTTGCTGCAAACATAAACACAATTCCGATAACCAGAATAACAGCAGGTAGTATCAAAAGTTCATACTTACTGCCCCACCTGTCAACCTGATTGTTCATATTAAAATGCACAGGCACTGTATCAGGCATAAAGAAAAATGCTATCAATGTCACGGTAAACGGTAAACGGGTGAGGATTTTGAAAAGTGTTTCCTTAGTCTTTGTCATTGTTTTCACCTCTTAAATTGACAATCCACATCAAAGCTTCGTCTAACACTGTCAGATTCAGCTCATAGTAGATAAAGTTCTTGTGTTTTGTTTCGTAAATAAGGTCGGCTTTTTTAAGCTTAGAAAGATGATAAGACAACGCCTGAGGTGTCATATCAAGTTCTTTTGCTAAATCGCCCGAGCTTATTCTACCCTTTTTTAATGTTTCGAGCACCTTTCTGCGGGTATCATCAGAAAGAGCAGAAAGAATATTAGAAACTGCCATAGTGATCACCTATTTCAAATTTTCTTTAAATAGATTATACATCTAAAATATCTAAAAGTCAATAACTATTTAAAATTATTTTTAAATAGATAAGTAAATAAAAAGCACCCGACGAAATGTCAGGTGCTTTAATTTTACATATAAGCTATTAGATAAGCTCGATGATAGCCATCTCTGCTGCGTCACCACGACGAGGACCGATCTTTGTGATACGTGTGTAACCGTGTTTCTGTCAGCATACTTTGGAGCGATCTCTTTGAAAAGCTTTGTAGCTACGTCTTCCTTAGTGATGAAAGCCATAACGTTACGCTTGTTTGCGAGAGTCTCTGTCTTAGCTATTGTAATCATTTTCTCAGCCAAAGAAGATACTTCCTTAGCACGAGTAACTGTTGTCTCGATTTTGCCGTTCTCAAGCAGGAAAGTAACGAGAGCACGGAGCATTGCTGTACGAGCGTCTGTTGCTCTGCCTAATTTTCTTGTACCTGGCATTTGTCTCACTCCTTTACGATTTTTTAAAGAGTTATATAAAAGTTATTCGTCTTCTTTACGCAGGCTGAAGCCAAGTGTTGAGAGCTTATAGATAACCTCTTCAAGTGACTTTCTACCAAGGTTTCTGACCTTCATCATATCTTCTTCAGATTTTGAGATAAGGTCTTCTACTGTGTTGATACCTGCACGCTTTAAGCAGTTGAATGAACGTACTGAGAGATCGAGTTCTTCGATAGTCATCTCAAGCACCTTCTCCTTGCCTTTGTCGTCCTTTTCAACCATAATCTCTGTGTTATATCCTCTGTCAGAGAGGTCAACAAAGAGGTTAAGGTGAGATGTAAGAACTTTTGCAGCAAGCGAAACTGCTTCCTGAGCGTTGATAACGCCGTTTGTCCAGACTGAGAGTGTGAGCTTGTCATAGTCTGTGATCTGACCAACACGGGTGTTATCTACTGTATAATTCACCTTCAAAACTGGTGTGTAGATAGAGTCTACCGGTAAAACACCGATGATTTCGTTACCTGCGATAGCCTTGTTGCGCTCTGCAGGAATATAGCCTCTGCCTTTGTCCAAGGTGATTTCCATATTTAATTTAGAATCTTCGCCTAATGTTGCAATGTGAAGCTCTGGGTTAAGAATCTCAACCTCGCTGTCACATTTGATGCTTTCAGCAGTAACCTCACATGGGCCTTCTGCAGAAATCTCAACAACCTTAGGACCATTGCTGTGGAGCTTTGCGACAAGACTCTTCATGTTAAGAACAATCTCAGTAACGTCTTCTTTAACGCCTGGAATTGTAGAAAACTCATGAAGCACGCCGTCAATCTTGATAGATGTAACAGCAACACCCTCGAGTGAAGAAAGCAAAACTCTACGCAAGCTATTACCTAAAGTGTTGCCAAAACCACGCTCAAGTGGCTCTACGACAAATCTGCCGTATTTTCCGTCTGCTGATAACTCTTCAGTTTCGATTCTTGGTTTTTCTATCTCTATCATTAGTGAATTCCTCCTTTAATCTTTAACAGTATAAGCACTGTCAAGCTTTTGTTGATCTTACGATCTTGCCGAGGATTACTTAGAGTACAACTCAACGATGAGTGTTTCGTCAACTTCGAGGTCGATTTCGTCACGCTGTGCTACAGCGAGCACCTTACCCTCGAATGCACCCTGTGCTGCTTCGAGATATTTTGGAACAGGTCTGGAAGCGTTTGCCTCCATAACTGCCTTAAATTTTTCGCTTGAACGGCTGCCTTCACAAATAGCAATAACTTCGCCTGGCTTTGTTAAGTATGAAGGAATGTTCACTCTCTTGCCGTTTACTGTGAAGTGACCGTGTGAAACGAGCTGTCTTGCTTCAGCATGTGAAGAAGCCCAACCCATTCTGTAAACTACGTTGTCAAGACGGCTCTCTAAGATAGCGAGTAAAGCTTCACCAGTTTTACCCTCTCTCTTTTCTGCCAAGCCATAGTACTTTCTGAACTGGCTCTCGAGTACACCGTAGTAACGCTTTGTCATCTGCTTAGCTCTAAGCTGAAGACCGTACTCTGAGCTCTTCTTACGACCCTGACCGTGCTGACCAGGTGCATAAGCTCTGCGTGCAATAGCACACTTGTCTGAATAGCATCTCTCGCCTTTTAAGAAGAGCTTTTTGCCCTCTCTGCGGCACTGTCTGCATACAGCTCCTGTATATCTAGCCATAGATTTTTACCTCCTGTATCTTTAGACGCGTCTTCTCTTTGGAGGACGACATCCGTTGTGAGGAATTGGAGTAACGTCTTTGATCATTGTTACTTCAAGACCTGCTGTCTGTAATGCTCTGATAGCTGCCTCACGGCCCTGACCAGGACCCTTAACGAAAACTTCTACTGACTTGAGGCCGTGC
>JAZUOM010000013.1:0-48407 GCA_045604645.1 Ruminococcus sp.
CGCTGCGGTTGGTTGGGATAAGAAAGTCGATTATAACTTAATCTCAATCTCAACGCCGGCAGGGAGCTCTAAGCTCATAAGAGCCTCGACTGTCTTGTTTGACGGTCTTAAAATGTCGATAAGACGCTTGTGAGTTCTCATCTCAAACTGCTCTCGGCTGTCCTTATACTTGTGAACAGCTCTGAGGATTGTAACAACCTGCTTCTCTGTTGGGAGCGGAACCGGACCTGAAACTCTGGCACCTGTTCTCTTAGCTGTTGCTACGATACGCTCAGCAGACTGGTCTACCAGCTGATGATCGTAACCCTTAAGTCTTATCCTGATTTTTTCCTTGACTGCCATATCGTCGCCTCCTTAAGAATTTAGTTGGCGGGCGTTTACAAAACCTTTCCACATTGCCGGGTGTTTCCACCCCGTCCATTAAAAAACCGATTAACTTTTCTTGTTAACCGGATAGTGAAAAGCGCTTTGATGTCATAGTGGCATAGCAACCCCAATGTCACTTAACAAACAAAAAAGTATTCTTTCGCCCGGTTTAAAATCGGACATACTCCACGGAAAAACCGACCGTTTGGTCGCAACCTCCCGCTTCATCGCATATCAATTGCAGTCACGCAAGGGAAATTATACTATATATATAATATAAAATCAACAAAAATCCCCAAATTTGTCATGTAGAAATTTCGGAGAATTTTACAGCGTGTTTTTGTGCAATATTACCAAAGAGGCGAAATACACCAAAAAAGCTGAAATATGTGATTGTAATGCGGTTTTTGGGACTTTTTGTCACAAAAAACAAATAAAAACAGAGAGCGTTTTTTAATGGAACACCCGCTGTCGTTGAAAAAATATTTTAAAAAATAGTGAGTGTAGCTGTTTTTTGTCACAAAATATAGTATTTTTTGCTATATTTTTCTTTTATCGAACAAAAATCGCTGTAGCAAAGACTGACCCAAGTATCAGCACTGCGCAAACAATCGCTACGATTCGTACAAAAAGTGTGCGTTTTTTACCCATAACTGTCTCCTTAACATTAATACGTATACATTATATACTCTTATATTTCAGTTTGCAAATTATTTAAATTAGATGTAAAATAAGACTGAAAGGATTGGTGCTATGCTTACACTATTCTCTGGAAAAGGCAAAGGAAAAACCCTGTGTGCTATCGGCACAACCGTCAAAGCCGCATTTAAAGATAAAAAGGTTCTGTTTGTGGACTTTGTAAATCAAAGTACAGATAACGATACACAAGCACTTAAAGCTATGTACAGCGTCACAGTGCTTACCACTCCGGTTGATCTGGAATTAACCGTTGATACAGCGACAGACAGCAAGGCACAGGCATCCAGGGTGTTCAGGGAGCTTTTTGATACTGCTGTACGCACAGTACTGACAAGCAAGTATGATACACTGATACTTGACGGTGTGTTTGACGCAACAGAAAAAGGCCTGCTGCTCGAAAGTGAAGTGTACGAGTTTTTATCTAACGCGCCAGACAGTCTCGATGTGATATGCACAGGCACAAACATTGATGAGAAGTTTATTAGCCTTGCAAACTACGCGACCACGCTTGAGGACAGTAAAGTGGATGTATAATATATGGAACAAAAAAATCGCAAACCAACACGTTTAAAGGAATATAACTATAGTTGTAATGGTGTATATTTTGTCACAATATGCAGCAAAGACAAAAAGCCCATATTCAGTAAGATTGTAGGGGACGGCGTCCTCGACGTCCCGAAAGTTGTGTTATCAGAATACGGCTGTATAGTATGCAAGTATCTCGAACAAATCAGCAAACATTACAATTATTTGAATATAGATAATTACGTAGTGATGCCAAATCACATACATATTTTAATAAGAGTTTGTGATGATGGGACGTCGAGGACGCCGTCCCCTACTAATAGTATTTTACCTTCGTTTGTGTCAACATTTAAGCGCTTTGTAAATAAAGAGGTTGGAGAAAACATTTTTCAACGCTCATTTCACGACCATATCATACGAAACGAGCTAGATTACATTGAGCATTATACATATATCGAGAACAATCCTGCAAAATGGGAATTTGATGAATTATATATAATATAAAAAGGAGCTGATGCACTCAGCTCCTTTTATTTATTAGATATACAATTATCTTTTCTTTACAACTTCGCCCTGACGCTTGTAGATAGAGCTTTCTTCTACATAGCCTCTAACAAACGAAAGCGGATATACATTAGAGTTACGGCCAACAACTGTGCCCGGATTCATAACTGAATTACAGCCGACCTCTACAAAGTCGCCAATCATAGCACCAAACTTCTTGACGCCTGTTTCGACCTTTTCGCCATCACACATAACTGTAACGAGTGATTTGTCACTCTTTAGGTTTGATGCTATAACACCGGCACCTGTGTGTGACTTGTAGCCGTAGATGCTGTCGCCAACATAGTTATAATGAGGCACCTGAACATTGTCAAAGAGAATGCAGTTTTTGAGCTCTGTTGAGTTACCGACAACCGCACCTTTGCCGACAATAGCACTGCCACGGATAAAAGCACAATGTCTGATTTCAGCGTCCTCATCAATAATCAGCGGACCGTTGAGCGCTGCAGTTGGTGCAACCTTTGCACTTTTTGCTACCCAGATATCATCAGCAATCTTGTCAAACTTTTCGCTATCGAGTGTGTTGCCAAGTTCAAGGATAAAATCCTTAATCTTAGGAAGTGCCTCCCAAGGATATGTGATTGATGACATCAAATCCTTTGCTATTGTGTGCTGTAGGTCATATAAATTCCTGATAGTTAATTTTTCCATAATATTAACCCTTTCTTGAGAAACTTAAGTTCTCTAATTTATTATCTAAACGGTATTTCTTAAACAAATGATATACCAGTAAGGATACAAATATACCAAATAACGCTCCTGCTATAATGTCTGTTGGAAAATGAACATAATTGTATAGTCGCGAAAAAGCTATAAGAAAAGCAAGAATCAAAGCAGGTATGCCGTATTTTTTGTTCCACAAAAAAATCGTGGTAGCTGACACAAATGATGAGCTTGTATGTCCTGATGGAAAACTGAAGCTTTCAGGCCGTTTGACAAGCATCTCTATATCCATGTTAACGTTACAAGGACGCACCCTGCCAATAAGGTTTTTGAGCATAAATTCACCAAGCAACAGTGTAATGCCCATTGACAGTATCATAACAACACCACAGGTACGGCTTTTTTTAAAAAACAACATCGGTATTGCTACTAAAAACCAGACTATCCCCCCCTCACCTATAAAACTGAGGAAAACCATAAGTGAGTCGAGAAAATCTGTTCTCATATTGGCTTGTATAAAATCAAGGACAGCAAAATCAATTTGAGTAATATAGTCTATCATACTACCTCCAGCTAACATATATACTAATTATATATTGAAAGTTATATACATTCAAGAAAAAATTGTAAGATTGACAAAGTTTATTTACTACTGTAAAGTAAATATGAGGTGTAAAGTATGAAATATATTATTGACAGAATAGAAGAAGACAAGGCTGTGCTTGAGTGTAAAACAGGCGAAATGCTGACAGTTCCGGCTAAACTTTTAGAAAACGCCAAAGAAGGCGACACTATTATACTGTCTATAGAACAGAAGCGTACTGATACCAACTCGATATTCGAAAGATTGAGAAAGAAATCAAAACCTGACACATAAGATAAAATATACGACAATATTACTTTTTTGATTGACAAATTGATTTGTAGTAGCTATAATATACTTTGCTTGCTGAGGGCCATTAGCTCAGTTGGTCAGAGCAACCGGCTCATAACCGGTTGGTCCGGGGTTCGAGTCCCTGATGGCCCACCAAACACAAAGGCACACCCATTTCAGGGTGTGCCTTTGTGTTTGGCATGCTAAATTTACTTATTAAATCAAGAAAGGCTTTGGTGTAATACCAAAGCCTTTTGTTATTTTGCGTCTGTCTGAAGTCTTGAGTTTTTTCGCAACTCTCTTTTTTGCTTTCTTTTTTCTCTCTGCCTTTTTATCGCAGCTTTAAGCGTTCTGAGTTCTTCTTTGAGTGTACCGATAGTCTTTTCATCACGTGGAAATAGTAGTCGCATTAAAAATATCGCGATAATAACTGTGATTATTTTTTCAGGTGTAAACGGCACCCACAAAAGGCTCATATACGCAGAGCCCGTAACAGCCATCCACGGAATATCGCATAAAAAACCAACAGTTGCAAATACATAGCTCCAGCCGTTTGTTATCATCCACGCAATAAATAAACACAGAAGAAGTCGTGGATTAAGAAAAACCATAAGCCACTTTTTTGTAGTTTTAAGTATTCTTTTTTTAAGAGGCAGTTTAGTGCTTTCCATACTATCCACCACAAATCCTTTCATGGGACAGTATACACCATAGAAACTACAAAACACAAGCAAAATCGACTTTGTTTACAAATTGTTCCCAAATTTCACATCTAGGTAAAATTTATCAAGCGTGGTTGCTTGAGATTCGCTCATTTAACGGCTTAATTGCCATTATAGCAACAATGCCGATTATTGACATAACAAGTTCAGGCAGCATATATGATGCGTTGTAAACAAGTGAATAAAGTGCCGCAAGCATCTGACCGTCAAAATTGCTGAGCATAAACGAACCAAACGAGTTGTTCATCTCTTCAAAATAATCTGATGCGTAGCTTCCCCATAAAATCCATCCGGACAAAAAGTGGCACACAAGTCTCAAGAGAATAGCAACCGTTGCACCAAGAGAAAACGCAACAGTATGATTTTTCAATTTGTTTTTGAACATACCCGAAAAACCTACTACCACATACGCTACAATATAGTCAAGTAACGCCATAACAGGAATAGTAAAGCCCTGCAGTCCTGCAAAAGCCTGACTCATAGTTGCACCCAGAATCATCTGGAGCACACCATAAACACCGCCACACAGAAGTCCCCATTTTACACCGTACATATAGCCCAAAACGAGAATCGGTAACATTGAAAACAGTGTGACAGAGCCACCAAACGGAAGTGCAAATACTTTGATCATCGACAGCACAGATGCAAGACCGATGAAGACACCGCTTGTGACAAGTCTTAGGGTTTTGTTGCTTACATTTTTCATAAAAAACACTCCTTTAATGAAAAAAACACCACACTTGCGTATGGTGTCAATCACTAAAACTACTCCCTACGCCGGCATTATCCGTATCAGGTTCGCGACTCTCGTCGCAGGGTCAGGAAATCATCCATTCCAATCTCAGCCAACTTTTGCGTTGGCACCCCCTGTGGTGCTTTTTTAAATTTTGCAAGTACTAGGGTACAACATTAAATCAGCATTGTCAAGTGGTTTTACCAAATTTTACGTGATAAGGAAACTTGTGTTGTATTAAGACAAATTTTGTATTATAATCAAAACATCAGATAAAAAAGGAGTGTGCCATATGAATTTTTCTGTAAACAGTCCTGTATTATTCATTATCTTCGGAGTAATAATTGCGGCTGTGTTAGCTCAATCTGTGTTCTTTTTGGTGCGTGCTATGAAACGTGCAAAAGAACTGGGAATTGAAAACTCAACTATCAAAAAGACTATATCATCTTCTGCTATATTCACCATAGCGCCTGCAGTTGCTGTACTCGTTGGTGTTATTGCACTTTCAAAAAGTCTTGGTATCGCATTGCCTTGGTTTAGACTTTCTGTTATCGGCTCAATCACCTATGAAACAGTAGCCGCATCAAATGCTTTGAACGCTTTTGGAATCGGTGCCGAAACCACCATCACCGACCCATCTGTTTATGTTACCGTTTTGTGGGTTATGACACTCGGTATCGCTGCAAGTTTGGTGCTTGCTCCGCTTGTCACAAAGAAAATTCAGAGCGGTATGGTCAGGATGGGTATGAAGGACAAAAAATGGGGCGAGATATTTAACAACGCTATGTTCCTTGGTATGATATCCGCTTTCTTGGGCTATGTTTTCTGTGATGTCACATACCTAAAGGACGGCTATCTTCAGGGAATTACTCCTGTATGCGTAATGGCTGTGTCCGCTGTTGTTATGGCTATACTTGGTCTGTTGTCAAAGAAATGCAACATCAGGTGGCTTACAGACTACGCTTTGCCAATATCGTTAATCGTGGGTATGGCATCTGCTATACTGTTCTCTAATATTTTCGGCGGATATGCTATCCCCGTAGCAGCTTAAAGAGGTGCCGTTATGAAAAAACAAATGTCTTATATGGATTCTGTTCACCGTTATGGTAAAATCTGGGGCATCGGTATTTTTGTACTGATTTTTCTTGCACCTGTTGTAGTATCAATAGTCTTTTCCTGCCTTCCAAACTGGAAAGCGTTAGGTCAAGGCTTGATTGCAACACTGCCTATGTACTGGGCTGTCGGTATTGTTGAAGTATTCACATATGTGCCTATGCTTGGTGCAGGCGGTACTTATCTGTCATTCGTAACAGGTAATATTTCTAACTTGAAACTTCCATGTGCTGTTGATGCTATGGAACGTGCAAACGTAAAAGCGTCAAGCGAAGAAGGCGAGGTTATCTCAACCATCTCAATCGCTATTTCATCTATAGTTACAACACTCATTATCTTAGTAGGTGTTATCCTCATTATTCCGCTTACACCTATTTTGGAGTCACCTGTACTTGACCCTGCATTCAATATGATACTCCCTGCACTCTTTGGCGGACTTGCAGTAGTGTTCATCTCAAAGAACGCAAAGCTGTCTGTACTGCCTATACTTTTGATGCTGGTGCTGTTTATCTTTGTACCTGCACTAAACGCATCTACTGTTGGCATTATGGTACCTGTTGGTGTGTTGTTTACTGTTGGTGTAGCAAGAATTATGTACAAAAAAGGAATGCTTTAATTTATGCTGGCTTTATATATTATTTCAGGATTACTAGTCGCTTTAGTAGCAGTTATTGCTGTACGCACAATTATGTTCAAACCTAAACCTGCAATAGAGGTTTTTGAGAACGAAGAAAATTTTGACGGCGACAAAATAATAGAAAATCTGCGTACACTTGTACGTTTCAAAACCATATCTTATCGTGACCACTCAAAAGAAGATGACAAAGAGTTTGAGGGGCTTATAGCGTCACTGCCTGCACTCTATCCAAATGTGTTCTCAAAATGTGAATTCAAGCAGTTACCTGACAGAGCTTTGCTCTTTAAATGGAGTGGCAAGTCAGCGGGTGAGCCGACAGTGCTTATGGCACACTACGACGTTGTACCTGTCAACGAAGATATGTGGGACAAGCCTCCTTTTGAGGCTATACTTGAAGATGGTGTAGTCTGGGGTCGTGGCACACTTGACACAAAGGTAACACTAAACGGTGTGTTGTCTGCTGCTGACCACCTTATCTCACAGGGTTTCACACCTGAAAACGATATTTACTTTGCTTTTTCAGGCGGTGAAGAAATCAACGGCGACGGTGCTAAAAACATCGTTGACTATTTCGAAGAATCAGGCATCACACTTGGTCTGGTAGTTGACGAGGGCGGTGCAGTTGTTGAGGGTGTATTCCCCGGCGTCAAAAAGCCGTGCGGACTCATAGGCATAGCCGAAAAAGGTATGATAGACGTCAAGTACGAAACAAAATCAAACGGCGGTCACGCATCTGCTCCAAAACCGCACACACCTGTTGGTGTGCTGTCAAAGGCTTGTAGTAAGGTGGAGAACAATCCGTTCAGATTCCATATCACAAAGCCGGTACGTGAGATGTTTGACACGCTTGGCAGGCACTCAACACTTGTATACCGAATAATATTTGCTAACCTATGGTTATTCTCCCCTGTGCTTGGGTTACTCGGCAAAATCCAAGGTGGCGAAATGAACGCATTACTGCGCACTACCGTTGCATTCACACAGATGCAAGGAAGTGCTGCTACAAACGTTATCCCGCCAAAAGCAAGTATGGTATCTAACATCAGACTTAACCCACAGGACACAATGGATAGTGCCCTTGACTACTTAAAGAAAACTGTCAACGACGAAAATGTCGATATCACTATTATGCACGGTATGAACCCATCACGTATCTCACAGACCGACTGCAAAGCATATGACAAGGTCGCAAAAGCAGTTGCATCAACCTGGAAAGGCTGTCTTACATCTCCGTATCTTATGGTGCAATGCTCTGACTGTCGTCACTATGGCAGAATTTCTGACAAAGTATACCGTTTTTCTGCTATGGACTTAACAAGTGAAGAACGTGCAAGTATCCACGGAAACAATGAAAAAATCAGAGTAGACTGTGCAAAAAAAGCCGTTGAGTTTTATATCAGACTGATAAGGCAGTGTTAAGTGAATAAAAAGAGAAAGCCCATACACCAAAACAAAAGCACCGCAAATTTGCGGTGCTTTAATTTTTACAAAGGTGTACGGTTTTGATACAAAAAGGACACCCTATAAACCCTGACCTTATTGAAACAGGGGTGCCCTTTTGGCTTGTATTTCTATCTTTCCTATCTACACGTGTGCTTGTGAGTTATTCTCCTAATTGTAACTTTATTTGTTCGTTTATAACAGCATTCATACTAGGTATTGCTTTTAAGTCTGTTTCTTTTATACCAAGTGTTGCGATGTCTTCTTTTTCTCCACATTGTGGGAAATTGACGAGCCAAGAATTATTAATTTTTTCTTCATTGCAAATCCACCCTTGCATACCTTTGTGTACACCCTCTTTAACATACTTACTTTTTTCAACAATAACTTCCACGCAATCCATCATTTTCATATTATTCACCTCTGTATTCAGCAATAAATGGTTCAATATATTTTTGTATAAACTCAACCCTATCAAAAACTAATGGCTTAAATGTAGCGATAACTGATATAACTATATTTTTATCCGCATTAACATATATAACATTTCCTACGTCAAATTCAAGTTTGTCAAGCTGATTATAACATACCGTATTGTCAGATTCAATTTATCAGAAAACTTTTCCCTTACTGCCACGGTGCGGCTTTTTGCGTAAATCAAAAAGAGTACTGTATTTGTATCAATACAGTACAACGTGGCGCGCTGAGAGGGTGCTTTATTCATCATCTTACGGCTACCTCGTTTGTTGCCATCGTATCAGCATAAACGTTTCATAATCGCTCTCCCTAAAAACGCCGCACTGTGGCGTTTTTACCTTCGGTTCGGCGTTCCGCCTGCACCTCGGCACGGTCGCCTTCGAGTCCTCTCTCTTCGCGTTAACTATAGAAAATAAAAAACGCAGTACCGAAATGGTACTGCGTTTTCTGTGGCGCGCTGAGAGGGACTCGAACCCCCGACCTACTGGTTCGTAGCCAGTCACTCTATCCGGCTGAGCTATCAGCGCAAAGTGCGGTTTAAAAACCGCAAGTGTTATACTAACACACTTTTTTGAAAAATGCAAGTATTTCTAAAAATTTTAATTGAACAGTGCATAAAATGCTTTGTATGCCATGTAAATATCTGCTTTTGAGATAATCTCAAACGGTGCGTGCATACACAGCACAGCTACACCAAGGTCAACTACGTCGACATTCATATTTGCAACGTATTTAGCGATTGTACCGCCACCGCCGATATCAACCTTGCCAAGCTCGCCGATCTGCCACTTGATTTCGTTATTTTCAAGCATAGTACGAATCTGTGCCATATACTCAGCAGATGCGTCAGATGTGTCGTACTTGCCACCGTGACCTGTGTACTTTGAGATAACAACGCCCTCGTTAATAAAGCTTGCGTTCTTTGGTTCATAAGCACTTGCAAATGTCGGGTCAAACGCAGCATTAACATCAGCAGAAAGGCACTGGCTCTTTGAGAGTACATGGTAGCCCTCTACCCCATCAGCCTTTGCTAAATCATAGATAAAGTATCTTAAGAAATCTGACTGCATACCTGTATTACCGTCAGAGCCTGTCTCCTCTTTATCAGTAAGATAAGTGATAACTGTGTTTTCAGGCATCTCGGTATTGAGCGCTGCCATAAGTGCAGGATAAGCACAGCAACGGTCGTCGTGACCATAGCCACCGATAAGTGAACGGTCAAAGCCAATGTCACGTGTCTTGTAGCAAGGTACAAATGACAACTCACTTGAAAGGAAGTCGTATTCTGTGATGCCGTACTTTTCGTTTAAGATATTCATAACATTGAGTGCAACCAAACCACTCTCGTCATCATCAGAAAACGGACGTGAACCCACAAGAATATTAAGGTCCTCACCTGTAAAAGCTTTGTTCATTGTCTTTGTAGCTTGTTCTCTATCAAGATGTGGAAGCAAATCTGTAATGCAGAAGCAAGGCTCACTATCGTCATCGCCTAGACGTATATCAATCTTTGTACCGTCAAGTTTAACAACCGTGCCGTGGAGTGAAAGTGGAATAGTTGTCCACTGATATTTTTTGATACCACCATAATAATGAGTTTTGAAAAGCGCCAGATTGTTATCCTCATAAAGTGGGTTTGGCTTTAAGTCAATTCGTGGTGAGTCAACGTGAGCAATAGCAAGTTTGACACCATCTTTTGTACCGTTTTTGCCGATAACAGCAAAGCCCACTGCCTTGTCGCGGTTTACAATATATACCTTGTCGCCTGCTTTATAGTTCTTTGTGTTGTCGTACTCTGTAAAGCCGTACTTTTTAGCAAGCTCTACTGAATAAACAACAGCCTCACGCTCTGTGCGTGAGTAGTCTAAAAACTCTTTGTACTCTACGCAGAACTCGTCTGCTTTTTTAAGGTCTTCTGCCTTATAATCAGCAGCACCTTTTCTTTTTTTCATCATAATTTCTTCTTTTAAAAGCTGTGCTTTTGTTTTTTCAGACATATATAATTCCTCCTATGGTTATTTTTTGTCATAATAAATTGTTTCATACATTTGCTTTGTCTTTTCGACGCGCTCAACATATTTTGAAGTTTCTTTGTACGGAATAGAAGTCAGGTTCTTGCCATCTGATGAATATCTGTCGTCTTCAAGCCAGTTGTCAACGTTTGTCATTCCGCCATTATATGCTGCAAGCGCAAGCTTTTCGTTGCCATTATAATGCTCAAGCAATATAGACAGATAGTACGTTCCGTATTTTATATTAATCTGCGGATTAAGCAAGTCACTATCAAGATACTGTGCGCCATTATCTTCAACATCCTGCAGCCACACAAAGGTATCAGGCATAATCTGCATAAGTCCCATTGCTCCTGCTGACGACTGAACATCCTCCCTGAAACTGCTCTCTGTCCTTATAACAGCATACACAAGTGATTCGTCAACAGAGTATTGCTCGCTGTATTTTGTGACATATTCTGAATACTTTTGTGGATAAAAAACACCCATGACCTTGTTTTTTGTGCCGGAAAACATATCCGTAGAAAACATAAGCAAACAAAGTATCACAATACACACCAACACAAGGGTAAAAATGCCACCACAACATCCGTGACCTTTTCTACCTGTTTTTTCATAATGTGCCATTGTACACCTCGTCTATCGCTGTTATCACCACATAAGTCTTTTTCATAAGTTCGTCATAAGTTGAACTGTTGTTTATAACATAGTCAGCTTTTTCAGTATAAAAACTGTCGTCATGCTGAGCTTTGATTCTTTGCTCTATCTCTTTTTCACTTATGCTGTCTCTTTGCCTTATTCTTTCAATTCTTGTGGCTGTGTCAGCTACAACAACCAGCACACAATCGCACAGTGCATCAGACTTGCTTTCAAACAAAAGTGGCGCATCATAAATGATTTTATTATGCCCATTTTTTAAAAAAAGGTTTATCTGTTCTTTTACAAGTTCTACAATAGCAGGGTGTGTGATAGCGTTTAATGCCTGTGTGTTCTCTTGTGAACAAAACGCACGCTGTGCCAAAAGTCTGCGGTCAAGTGTTCCGTCTGCACATATGATATCATCACCAAAACGCTGTGCTAATTTCAAAAGTGTTTTTGAGCCTTTTTGCACAACTTTTTGTGCCATTTTATCAGCATCAATCACTTTGTAGCCGTTTTGTGAGAAAACAGCCGCTACCTCACTTTTTCCGGAACCACTGGGACCTGTAAGTCCTAAAACAAAAGCTCTACTCAAGGTCAATCACCTCAAAAGACGCGGCACGGATAAGCCTGTTGTACAAAGCCATCGACACACCTGTTTTGTGTGGTGTTCGTGCATACACAACCGAAACATTTTTTATGTCGTCAACCTGCCTTAAAGCATCAAACAAAAGATGCGCCTGTGTCTTAAAATCATCACTCTTTCCGATTGATATAGCCTTTGGGTCAAGTTTTGATACATCCTCGTCATAACATATAGCACAGATATTTTTGTCAACGCCATACTGCACATTCACAAAATCTATAAAACGGTCGCTGTCACCGCTTAGGAGCACTACCTTTGCTTTTGGAGAATAGTGCTTATACTTCATACCTGGGGAAGCGACTTTTTGTTCTGTCTCAAGTTTAAAAAGCACAGCATTGTCAACCTCAATTTCGCCGACAACCTGCTGTATATCTTCGACTGTCACAAGTCCCGGACGTAGAAGCCTCGGGATTTCTGTAGCAAGTGAAATAACTGTGCTTTCGACCCCTACATCACACATACCACCATCCACAACAGCATCTATCACACCAAACAGGTCGTTTATGACGTGCTGTGCTGTTGTAGGACTCGGAGAGCCGGATTTGTTTGCTGACGGTGCCGCAAGCACTGTGCCTGACTCTTTTATGAGTTCTCTTGCGGTTTTGTGGCTAGGCAGTCTTACCGCTACTGTATCAAGTCCTGCGCTGACCTGCTCAGGGATAACATCTGATTTTTTCATAATAATCGTAAGCGGACCCGGCCAGAATTTGTTTGCGAGTGCTTGTGCCTTGTCAGAAAACTGTGACACAAGGTTAAATCTCTTAATATCCTCAATCTCTGATATATGAACAATCAGCGGATTGTCCATTGGTCTTCCCTTTGCCTTGAATATTTTTTCAACGCTTTCGCCGTTTAGTGCATCTGCCGCAAGTCCGTAAACCGTCTCAGTAGGCATAGCAACAACGCCACCCTGTTTAATAAGGGCAGCCGCTGTTTTTATATCTTCTTTATTATTGCCTAATAAGAGTGTATTCATAATATCAGTTTTCCATACTTTCTTTTAATTGTTGTGCTCGCTGTGCTGTAATAAGCGCCTCTATAACCTCGTCAAGATTACCATTTAGCACATCGTCAAGTTTGTACAGTGTAAGACCGATTCTGTGGTCTGTCAGTCGGCTTTGTGGGAAGTTGTAGGTACGGATTTTTTCCGATCTGTCGCCTGAACCAACCTGACTTTTTCTATCCTGTGCAATCTCTGCGTTTTGCTTATCCTGTTCAACTTTCAGCAATCTGCTTTTGAGCACCTTGAGTGCCTTGTCTTTGTTCTTATACTGACTGCGCTCATCCTGACACTCGACCACCATACCTGTAGGCAGGTGAGTAATACGGATAGCAGATGATGTTTTGTTGATGTGCTGGCCACCTGCACCTGACGAGCGGAAAGTATCAATCTGCAAGTCATTTGGATTGATGTCAATTTCAACATCGTCTGCTTCAGGTAGTACTGCTACTGTTGCAGCAGAAGTGTGAATTCTGCCTCCGCTTTCAGTCGCAGGCACGCGCTGGACCCTGTGTGTGCCTGACTCAAATTTAAAGCGTGAGTACGCACCGTCACCGTTTATCATAAACGAGATTTCCTTGTATCCGCCAAGTTCTGTTTCGTTGGCGTTTAAAATCTCAACGCTGAAGCCTTTGCGTTCTGCGTACATTGTGTACATTCTAAAAAGGTCTGATGCAAAAAGCGATGACTCCTCACCGCCTGTGCCTCCTCTGATTTCAACGATAACATTTCTTTCGTCATTAGGGTCCTTTGGCAAAAGCAAAATTTTGAGTTCTTCCTCTATTGCCACAATATTATCTTTGGCATCATTAAGCTCAAGCTGTGCAAGCTCCCTAAGTTCGCTGTCAAGTCCCGTCTCCTCAAGAATAGACAACGAATCATTTATGGTTTCTTTTGCTGATTTGTACTCCTTGTACTTTTCAACAATAGGAGTTATCTGGCTTAACTCTTTGTTGACATCTCTGAAAACAATCGGGTCAGCCGCTACATCAGGCTCGTAGAGTCGTTTGCTCAGTTCTTCATATCTTTTCTCAAAAATCTCAAGTTTATCAAACATAAAATTCCTCTATAATCATTCTTCTCTTATTATCTGCTTAATGTTTTTTTCGACCTTTTTGCGTGGCACCATAACCTCGTGTGAGCACTTGCAGCACTTTATTTTGAAATCCATACCGATTCGTGTCACCAGAAACTCACTGCAGCCACACGGATGAGGCTTTTTCATTATCAACTTGTCAGATACTTTTATATCCATAACAGCCGCCTATTTTCCCATTATTATACATAATACATACTAACACAGATTTGCAAAAATATCAAGGCGGCACACAAATATGTGCACCGCCCCATTTATACTCAAATTATTCTACCACAAACTCTCTGAGTCTGCCGTAGGTTTTGTCGTCTACAATCGCTTCTACACTAATTCCGTCTGCTGTGTATTCTTCACTGTTAATAGTAGCAGAAGCTCTGATTTGAGCAAGCACGCCCGCCTTGTCAAAAGGAAAAAGAAACTTCACCATTTTTACTCTGAGTGGCAGGTTGTCCTCGACCGCTTTCAAAAGTTTATCTATGCCTGTGCCGTGCTTTGCGCTGATTCTGACAGCGTTGCTAATTCTGTAGTCATCCATTTCATCAGTCAGCAAATCACACTTGTTGAGCACCGGAATAATAGGTGTGTCAGTACACCCAAGGCTTGCTAAAAGCTCTGCTGTAACCTCAAGATGAAGTGCAGATTCGTCTGAACTTGCATCACAAACGTTAAGGATAATATCTGCAAGTGCGGCTTCTTCAAGTGTTGACTTGAACGCTTCAACCAAATGATGCGGCAATCGTCTGACAAGTCCAACCGTATCAATCAGCATAACAGACACGCCGTTAGGCAGTTTGAGCGCACGCGATGTTGGGTCAAGTGTGGCAAACAGTTTGTCCTGTGCAAGCACACCTGCCTGTGTAAGAAAGTTCATCAAAGTTGATTTGCCTGCGTTTGTGTATCCCACAATAGCCACTGTGATAACATTGTCTTTTTTTCTTCTTCTGCGTAGCTGAAGTCTGTGCTGTTCAACATCTTTTAGCTGGTCTTTGAGTGTTTCCATTTTGCGACGGATATGTCGACGGTCAGTCTCAAGTTTTGTTTCACCCGGGCCTCGTGTACCTATACCACCGCCAAGTCGTGACATCTCAATACCTTTGCCTGTAAGTCGTGGGAGCATATATTTAAGCTGAGCAAGTTCAACCTGCAGTTTGCCTTCCTTTGACTTTGCACGCTGAGCAAATATATCAAGTATCAGCATAGTGCGGTCGATAGTACGCACATCTGTGGCTGACTCGATATTTCTGATTTGTACAGGTGACAACTCAAGGTCAAAAATAAGCAGGTCAATTTCTTCGTTTTTGCACACATCTGCAATTTCTAAAAGTTTACCGCTACCCACACAGGTACCCGGCTCAAGTCTGCTCAGTTTTTGCTCAATAGACAGCACTGGGTCTGCACCCGCACTTTTTGCAAGTTCAAACAACTCAAGTAGCGACGACTGTGCGTCATAGTCGCCTGTATCAACGCTGACGAGCAGCGCTCTTGTTGGTTTTATCTCTAAATTAGTAGCTTCCATTGTTTTCTCCGTTTTATTTTATGTGCTAAGTATAGCCCATAATCCATGCTTTGTAAACCATCAAAGTAATAAACAAAACAATTATAATTTATACTTTTATTTTTGACAGATATGTAGTATAATGATAAACGGAAAATTTTGTTTTACTACAAAACTTTATGTGAGGGAATTATGGACAACAAAAGAATAGTCATTAAGGTCGGCACATCAACGCTGACATATGACAACGGAAAAATAAATTTAAGACGAGTCGACACTCTTTGCAAGGTGCTTTCTGACCTGAGAAATGCAGGTCACGACATCGTGCTGGTATCATCAGGTGCTATCGGCGTCGGTGTTGGCAAATTAGGTTTGAGTGAACGCCCTGCTACCACAAGAGAAAAACAGGCTTTGGCTGCTGTTGGTCAATGCGAGTTGATGTTTATGTACGACAAGTTTTTCTCTGAATACAACAACACAGTTGCACAGGTGCTTCTGACAAAATATTCAGTTGACACAGACCACAAAAAAGAAAACGTACTCAACACCTTTGACACCCTGCTCAAAATGGGCATCATCCCTATAGTAAACGAAAACGACACCGTTGCTATTGACGAGTTAGAGGGCAACAACTTTGGCGACAACGATATGCTTTCTGCTATCGTTTCAAACCTAATCAGTGCTGATATGCTTGTGATACTTACTGATATCGATGGTCTGTATACTGACAACCCACGCACAAACAAGGATGCTGTACACATTGATGTTGTCGAAAATATCACTGACGAGATTATGCACATGGCACATGGTTCGGGCTCTAATCGTGGCACAGGCGGTATGGCAACAAAACTTTCTGCCGCAAAACACACTACTAAAAACGGCATTGACTGTATTGTATTAAACGGCGAAAATCCGGAGATTTTATACGACGCTATTGACCGCACAAAACCGGTCGGCACACTATTCAAAGGAAAAAGGTGATTATATGTTAAGCGTAAAAGAACTTGGTATAAATGCAAAAAAAGCATCGCGTGTACTTTCTGTATCTGCTCACAAAAAAAATCAAGCACTGAGTAACATCGCACAGGCACTCAAAAGTAATGCACAATATATTATCGATGCCAACAACATCGACATTGATAACGCAAAAGCAAACGGTTTGTCTGATGCTATGATTGACAGATTAAGACTTAATAATGAGCGTATTAACGATATCGCACAAGGTATATATGAAATTATCGCTATGCCTGACCCTGTTGGCAGGGTGCTAAGCGGAAACAAACTCGAAAACGGTCTTGAGATTTCAAAGGTAACTGTACCGCTTGGTGTTATAGGCATTATCTTTGAATCACGTCCTAATGTCACAGCAGACGCTGCTGCACTTTGCCTAAAAGGTGGCAACTGCGTTATCTTAAGAGGTGGCAAAGAAGCAATTAACTCAAACAAAGCTATCGTTTCTGTTATGCGTAACGCTATTGAAAAAGCAGGTCTGCCACAAGACTGCATCAATCTTGTCGAAGATACCACACGCAATAGTTCTGTTGAACTTATGGGACTTACCGACTATCTTGATGTGCTTATCCCACGCGGTGGCGCAGGACTTATAAAAGCAGTTGTAGAAAACGCAAAGGTACCTGTAATTGAGACAGGTGTCGGCAACTGCCACGCCTATGTCGACGAAAGTGCCGATATCGATATGGCTGCACAGATCATTTTCAACGCAAAGACATCACGCGTTTCTGTGTGCAACGCGCTCGAAACTATGCTCATACACGAAAAAATCGCAGACAAAGCTTTGCCTGCGATATATGATAAACTTAAAGAAAAAAATGTAGAAATCCGTGGATGCGAAAAAACCGCTCAGATTTTGGGCGACATCGTAAAACCTGCAACAGAAATCGACTACGAAACAGAATTCTTAGATTATGTTATCGCTATAAAAGTTGTTTCTTCTTTAGACGAGGCTATCGACCATATTGCAAAATACTCAAGCGGTCACAGCGAGTGCATCATCACTGAAAACTACAAAAACGCAGAGAGATTTTTGAATGAGGTTGACTGTGCTGCTGTATATGTAAATGCATCAACACGCTTTACTGATGGCGGTCAGTTCGGTCTTGGTGCCGAGATTGGCATCTCAACCCAGAAACTGCACGCACGTGGTCCTATGGGACTTGAAAACCTTGTCAGCACAAAATATGTTATCCGTGGCAACGGTCAAATCAGAGGATAAGATATACAAGCGCTAAAACAAGCATTGTATCGGCTTTTTCTGACATAAGGATTACTAGAAGCAACACTATGAGGCTTTTCTCCTTATCCTGCATAAAAACATCAAGCATCGTTTTTCTTTCTGCTTGTGTGACTGTTTCAGGCTGACCTTGATTTTCGCTGTCGCTTTTGTTTTGTGGCGGTAATGTCTTGTGCAAAGAACTTTGCTGACTTTTTGTGGGTGCTTTTGAGTACATCTGTTTTAGTCGCTCCATTGCTTCGTTTTGCATTTGGTCAGACATACTTACCTCCTATCAGAATAATGAATCGAGAATTCCGAAATCTTTTACAAGCGGTAACAGTTTCATCATTCTTATGAGTTTTGATGCTTCGTCGAGCTTTTTCTGACGCTCCTGTGACAAAAACGGTCTTAATGCAAAAAGCAACCTTGTTGTATCGTCCTCTTTGTTTATGCTCGACATTAGTGGTGCGAGTCTGGAAATCATTGACAACGTATCATTTGAACCTAAGCTAGGTATATTGGAAAGCAAATTGCTCACATCATCGTTTTTGCTCTCAGCATTATGTAGCACTTTATTTGAGGCGTTATTCAGCCCGAGTTTTTCCCCAAGCCCTTTTATCTGCTGTAGAGCCTGGGGGTCGCTCAGAATATCATTGATTTTTGAACTTAAATCGTCCATTAACCCATCAGTTTTTTGATAAGTGCCTGTGCCTGCGGAGTGGACAAAACTTTTTTGGCCTCTTGTTCGTCTGATAATATATCAGCAATTCTTTGTGCCTGTTTTGGGTCCATATTTTTAAGCACCTTATCAAGATTACCTTTCTGTAACGCGGATTTTACATCATCGCTGTTTGCATTAAGTCTTTGGGACAACTGGTTTATAAGCGAATTTATCTGCTCATTGTTTGCCATATATAACACCTCTTTACTATATTATGCAAACTACCCATTATTATGTCAGGAGTTTTTTATGAGAATACTTGTCACATCTGACACGCACGGTGATTTTTTGTCACTTAAACAAGCCGTAGAAGAACAAAAAAACGCGCAAATTATCATTCATTGTGGCGACAGCCGTGGTGAAGTGGACGAAATCAAAACGCTCTACCCTCAAAAGGCTGTGTACGCTGTAAAAGGTAACTGTGACTTTGCAAGTCCGTTTAACACAATCGAAACTATCACAATCAACAACAAAAAAATTTTTATCACACACGGACATCTGTATAACGCAAAAATGACGCTGTACAATCTGTGCTGTGCCGCAAGAGAGAATGGTGCTGACATAGTTGTATTCGGCCACACCCACAACGCTCTGTGCGAATACGACGACGGACTGTACATCTTAAATCCCGGTTCACTTCACGGATACAACGCATCATACGCCTATATTGACATCACAGACAAGGGCATTATGACAAATATAGTCAAATTAAAATAATTATAGATTTTCTTTTACTGTTATGATATAATAAATCGATAAGTCAAAAGGAGGTATATCGGTGGATAATCAACATCATCAGGTCAGCACTCTGTTTTTTGACCAAATAAGTTCAAGCCGTATGCCTCACGCTGTACTTATTGAGGGTGGCACAAAACAGCAACGTGCAGATGCTATTTCATACCTGTCACGCTTTGCTGTGTGCAGTAGCGAAAATCGTCCGTGCAACAAATGCACGCACTGCATCAAAGCACTGTCCGGTGGTCACTGTGACATCTATGTGCCAAAACTTTCAGGCAAAACCAACATAATCAGCATTGAAGCTATACGAGAACTCATAAAAGACGCAAGTGTCATTCCAAACGAGGCTGACACAAAGGTGTTCATTCTTGAAGATGCTGACACGCGTATGTCAGATGTTGTACAAAACGCTTTTCTTAAAATATTAGAAGAGCCACCGCTTGCATCACTTTTTATACTGACAGCAAAAAACAGCAAATCAATGCTTGAGACAATTCTGTCAAGAGTTCAGGTTTTTTCCCTCAAAAGCGAAAATGATACTAATGAAGAAACCTGTATCCTTGCAAACGAAATTATAGAGGGTATATTAAGTCTTAGCGAAGTAAAACTGCTCTATGCTACCGCAAAACTCAAAGACAGAGCAGTTTTCAAGGAAACACTGTCTGTTGTGCTGGAATACCTAAGGCTCGGACTTAATAAATCTGTCGGTGCAATAACAAACGACCCGATAGCGTGTGCTATCGCCAAAAAACTTACAAAATCACGAATAATCGGACTGATAGAGCTTACATCAAAAGCTATCATCAGGGCTGACCGCAATGTCAATATGCCGCTACTGTGCACATGGCTATGCGGAGAATACAGGAGGATTTCATGGCTCAGGTAATCGGAGTAAGATTTAAACAGGTAGGCAAGATTTACTATTTTGACCCTGTTGATATACAGTTTAATCAGGGAGAATATGCTATCGTAGAAACTGCCAGAGGTGTTGAATGTGGCGAAGTTGCTACAGCTAATAAGGAAGAATCAGACGACAACATTGTTTTCCCTCTCAAAAAGGTAATCAGAAAAGCAACAGACGAAGACTTAAAGCACCTTAATGAAAACAAGTTGAAAGAAAAAGATGCGCTTAAAACATGTGAAAAGCTTGTTTTACAGCATGAACTTGACATGAAACTTGTTGATGTTGAATACACATTTGATAACTCAAAAATTATGTTTTACTTCACTTCTGACGGCAGAGTTGACTTTCGAGCACTCGTAAAAGACCTTGCGTCAGTCTTCAGAACACGAATTGAACTCAGACAGATAGGCGTAAGAGACGAGGCTAAGATGCTTGGTGGCTTGGGCGTATGCGGAAAACCATTCTGCTGTTCAAGTTTTCTGGGCGAATTTCAACCTGTGTCCATCAAAATGGCAAAAGAGCAGGGGTTGTCACTCTCTCCTGTCAAGATTTCAGGCACTTGCGGACGACTTATGTGTTGCTTAAAATACGAGCAAGAAGCGTACACAGACCTGTTAAAACGCACACCTAAGGTAGGCGCTATTGTCAAAACTCCGCTTGGAAGAGGCTTGGTTGTTGAGAACAATCTTCTCACTCAGACATTAAAGGTCAAGATGGACAACACACCTGACGAGGCTGCTCCACAGACCTTCAAGGTAAGGGAAGTAAAACTCCTCAAAGACGGTTACATCAAAGTTAACAAACAGGAGCTTGATGAGCTGAAAGATTTGGAATAAAAAATTTTGACAAAATAATTGCAATTTTCACAAAGTATGCTACAATATACTTGTATCAATAAACAAGGAGGTTTATTTAAATGGCTTATGTAATTGATAAGGATACATGCATCGGTTGTGGTGCTTGTGCAGATCAGTGCCCATGCGAGGCTATTGCAGAGGACGATGGCAAGTTCGCTATCGACGCTGACACTTGTGTAGACTGCGGTGCTTGCGCTGGTCAGTGCCCTGTTGAAGCTATTGCTGAGGGTTAATTTACTTAATTACAAAAAGCTCACGGCTGTGCTGTGAGCTTTTTTGTTTGCATAAATACAGTTATATGATATAATTAAAATCAATGTGGAGGTGATGTGATGCTATATAAAAACGAAAGACTTGAGCCACTTGGAAATGATGTGCAGATTATCGTATCAGATATGTACCATTTTTCGACAGACACAATTTTGCTTGCTGACTTTGCAAATGTAAAGAGCACTGACTGTGCAGTTGAGCTTGGCACAGGCTGTGGCACTATGCCTCTTTTGTGGACAAGGGATAAAACAGTAAAAGAGCTTGTCGCTATAGATATACAAAAAAACGCTATTGATATGCTCAAAAGAAGCATCATCCACAACGAAAGCATCGGCAACAATAATTGTAAATGCATCACACCGCTGTGTGCCGATTTAAAAGACTTAAAAGGCAAATGTGAATTTGGCCATTACAACGTGGTTGTTATTAACCCTCCGTACAAGCTATCGGGCTCCGGTATCAAAAATCCTGATACTGAAAAACTACTTGCACGACACGAGGAAAGTTGTACGCTTGATGACATCTGCGAGTGTGCATCAAATCTTCTGCAATTTTCCGGCAGATTTTGTATTTGCCAGCGACCTGAAAGACTGACTGATGTTATGCTTTCTATGCGAAAATTCGACATAGAGCCAAAGCGTCTGCGTCTTGTACAGCAAAGGAAAAGCAAAGAGCCTAAGCTTTTTCTGCTTGAGGGCAGATACAAGGGTAAGCAAGGTTTTATGCAGGTTTTGCCTACGCTATTTATCGAAGACGAAAACGGCGATTTTTCTGACGAAATGAAAAAAATCTACGGTTTATATAAAGAAGGTAGAATATGAGTACACTATACGTAGTAGGAACCCCAATAGGCAACTTAGGCGACATATCTCCTCGTGCGCTTCAGACTCTGGAAGAAGTCGATTTTATTGCTGCTGAGGATACCAGAGTTACCCTAAAACTGCTCAACCACTTTGGCATCAAAAAGCCGATGGTGAGTTATTTTGAACACAACAAAGAATACAGGGGCGAAATAATCTGTGACCGCATTAAAAATGGTGAAAGTTGTGCTATCGTAACAGATGCAGGAATGCCGTGCATCTCAGACCCGGGTGAATTACTTATAAAACAATGCGAAGAATATGGTATCAAAACCGTAGTTGTTCCGGGTCCTTCTGCTGTTATCTCAGCACTTTGTGTTTCGGGTCTTGCTACCGGAAGATTCTGTTTTGAGGGCTTTTTGTCTGTCAACAAAAAAAGCCGTGCACAGCATCTTGAGTCACTTTTAAACGAAGAAAGAACTATGATTTTCTACGAAGCACCACACAAACTTCCTAACACACTAAAGGATTTGTATGAGACTTTTTCTGACAGAAAGCTCACTATCGCAAGAGAACTGACAAAACTGCACGAAGAAATCATCCGCACAACCACAAAAAAAGCGTATGAAAAATACTCTGATAGTTCACTAAAAGGCGAAATAGTGCTTATTCTGGAAGGGAAAAAGCAAGATAAAGCGGAAGAATATAGTGTTGCTGACGCTGTGAAAATCGCAAAAAAACTGATAGATAACGGTTCAAAGCCGACAGATGCCGCAAAAGAAGCGTCAAAAATCACAAAAATACGCAAAAACGATATTTACAAAGAACTGATTTAAGGGATAAAAAATGACATACGAACAAGCGATAAACAAAATACACTCTCTTGATAAATTCGGCTCACGCCCGGGACTTGACAGAATCAGAAAGCTGTTTGATTTACTGGGTGACAACCTGCTTGAACAAAAATTCATACATGTTGCCGGTACAAACGGCAAAGGCTCGACCTGTCAGATGATATCATCAGTACTGACACAAAGCGGATACAAGACAGGACTTTTCATCTCGCCTTATATCACTGAATTTGAAGAGCGTATCCAGATTAACAACGAGATGATTTCAAAAAAAGAACTCACAAATGCAGTAGAGCACCTATCCCCTATGCTCGAAAAGTTGAATTCTTCGGGTGTTATTATTACTGAATTTGAATTTCTGACTGCTGTTGCTTTTTATATCTTCAAGCAAAACGACTGTGACATCATCGTATGCGAAACAGGGCTTGGAGGACTGTTGGACAGCACAAATCTCATCACTAAGCCTGTGTGCTCTGTGCTTACAAAAATCGACTATGACCACACAGCGATACTCGGTGACACCATACAGCTCATTGCAGAGCAAAAATGCGGTATCATAAAACAAAACTCAATAACCATCTCAGGTAAGCAAACAGATACTGTATTGCGTATCATAGCTGACACTGCAAAGAGCAAGCAAAATCGTTTTTACTATGCCGATGACATAGTCTTTGACAGTATCATCTTATCGGCTGAAAAAACACAGTTTTCTTATAATTCAAAGGATATCACACTACCTCTTTGCGGTGAGCATCAGCTTGACAATGCAAAGACCGCAATCTGTACTCTCTACGCTCTAAAAGAAAACAACATTGTTGATTTTACCTGTGACGATTTACTTGAAGGATTCAAAAAAGTCAAAAATCCTGCTCGATTTGAATTGCTGTGTAATTGCCCTGTAGTAATACTTGACGGCGCGCATAACGTAAACGGTATAACAGCATTCAAAAACGCAACACAGCGCTTTACAGACAAAAACAGAGCCCTGCTTGTGGGTATGCTGAAAGACAAAGATGTAAAAGAGTCATTATCGCTACTTAGCGGTATGTTTGAGGTTGTATTTGTCACAAACGTGAACAATCCGCGCAACATGGATTGCTATGAACTTGCAGATGTATGCAGAAACTACTTTGACAAAGTTGTTGTGATAAGCAACGCAAAAACCGCCTTTGATACAGCGTATGACATCTCAAAAGAAAACGAATATTCACTATGTATATGCGGTTCGCTGTATCTTGCAGGGGAGCTTCGACCACACATCATAGAAAAATGCAAAAAATAACTTTTACAGACAACTGAATATTACAAAAAATTCAAGCCTATACTTATATGATATGAGTATAGGCATTTTTATTTGGAAGTGAAAAATATGGTTGTTGAAACAAAATACGAAGAAAACATACTGACAGCAAAACTCTACGGCGAAATCGACCATCACAAAGCACCACAGATAAGACAAAAAATCGACTCGCAGACAGAAAACCTGCGACCAAAAGAACTGCACCTTGATTTTTCACATGTGTCGTTTATGGATAGTTCCGGAATAGGTCTTATTATGGGCAGATATAGGCAGGTGTCGCTTGTGGGCGGTGTGCTAAGGGTAATAAACGTACCAAAACCGCTTATGAAAATAATCACATTATCAGGAATAGACTCTTTGGGGGTGCTAAGATGAATATAGTAAACGAACTTAATATGAGTTTTATCTCAAAAAGCACAAACGAGGGATTTGCACGTGCAGCGGTGTCTGCGTTTATACTATGTCTTGACCCCACTATCGCTGAGCTTGCTGACATAAAAACCGCTGTATCGGAGGCGGTAACAAACTGCATCGTACACGCCTATCCTGATACGGTGGGCACTGTATACATAAATGTAAAAATAACAGGTAGCTCAAAAATCATCATAAAAATCCGTGACAAAGGCGTTGGTATAGAAGATGTAAAACAGGCTGTACAGCCGCTTTTTACTACATCAGGACAGGAACGCGCCGGACTTGGGTTTGCTGTTATGCAAAGTTTTATGGACGATATGAAAGTCCGCTCATCAGTCGGACGTGGCACAACCGTAACTATGGAAAAAACAATCATACGGACAAATTATGACAAGAGATGAACTGATAAAAAGTAATCTGGGACTTGTGCATTCGTGTGCAAAAAAATTCACGGGTCGCGGTATTGAGTACGACGACTTGTATTCAAGTGGCTGTGTGGGACTTATTAAGGCTATTGATAATTTTGACGAGAGTCTGGGATTCAAACTGTCCACCTACGCCGTTCCGGTAATTTTAGGCGAGATAAAACGGTTGTTTCGCGATGGTGGCATAATTAAGGTCAGTCGCAGTCTCAAGGAGTTGTCACTCAAAGCTGGCAAAATATGTGACGAGTACAAAAAACTGCACGCAGACGACATCCCTATTTCAAAACTGGCAGAAGAGTTAGGCGTTGACGTATACAAGGCAAGCGAAGCACTATCGGTTGCAAGCCCTGTGATGTCGCTGACAGCCCACACAGATGACGGCGACAAAGAACTCGATGTGCCCACCATCTCTATCGAGGACAACCTGATTGACAAGATGTCGATTAATCAGATTCTTGACAGTCTTGAAGAAGATGACAGAAAACTGATAGAACTACGGTATTTTCAGCACAAAACACAGGTTGATGTAGCAAAAGCGCTGTCGATGACACAAGTACAAGTATCAAGAAAAGAAAAAAAGATACTGCTTCTTATGCGACAAAAGCTTATATAAAACTAAAAGCTCCCAAATGGGAGCTTTTTTGCTGTTTATTCTTCTGTTGTATCTGCATCGTACAGTTTCTTTAAATCTTCAAGGTCATATGGTGTCTGCTGATACAGATAGTAGTTAAGCCAATTGCAGTAGAGTAAGGCAGCATAAGAACGCCAACTCATCACAGGTTTCTTCGTGACATCGTCGTTTGGAAAATAATTGCACGGAATCTGTGGATTCAGCCCCTTGTTCTTATCCCTGAAGTACTCTTTTGAGAGTGTATCTGCATCATACTCAAAATGACCCAGAATATATATTTCTCTGCCGTTTTTGCGACAGATGATAGATGCACCGGCTTCTTCTGATTCTGCCAAGATTTCCAGTTTATCTATCTTTTCAAAACTGGACTTTTCTACTCCGGTATTTCTTGAATGCGGTGAGCAGAACACATCATCAAAGCCACGAAGCAGAGGATGGTGCGGGTTGATAATATGATGCTTGTAGATACCGCTTAACTTTTTGTCATAGGTAATCTTGTCAATACCATAGTTGTAGTAAAGCCCTGCCTGAGCACCCCAACAGATAAAAAGTGTCGAGTAAACATTCTTTTTTGCCCACTCAAAAACTTTGCACAGTTCATCCCAGTAATCGACTTCTTCAAACTTGAGTAGTTCGACAGGCGCACCGGTTACTATCATTCCGTCAAATTTTTCATCCTTTATCTCGTCAAAGGTTTTGTAGAATGTAGTCAGGTGCTTTTTTGATGTGTTTTTGGATTGATGCGTAGCCATCTGCAAAAGCTCAATATCAACCTGAAGCGGTGAATTTCCGAGCAATCTTAACAGTTGTGTTTCTGTCTCGATTTTAGTCGGCATCAGATTTACTATGACAATTTTCAGTGGACGGATGTCCTGTGACATAGCACGCTTTTCCGGCATAACAAAGATGTTCTCTGATTCCAAAATCCTTGTAGCAGGTAAATCGTTTGCAACTTTAATCGGCATATTACCGCCTCCTTTTCTATAAAATATACGCTAAATTTTAATACTGTTTGCCCCAGTATACCATATGCTTTGCTTCTTTTTTACAGCATACGCACTTGTCAGACAAGTGTTCTTCTTCAAATGGAATACAACGGCTCTTTACGCCACCCGTAGCGTCTTTGATTTTTTCTTCGCACTCTTTGTCACCACACCACATAGCCTTGATAAAGCCAGGTGTTTCTTCTGCAATTTTCACAAACTGGTCAAAATCAGTAGCAACAAATGTCTTTTCTTTCATATTCTCGAGTGCACGCTGATACATGCCATCGTGTACAGCCTGCAATGCGTTTGCAACCTCGACCTCGATATTGTCAAGAGAAACAAAAATCTTCTCTCTTGTGTCACGGCGTACGATAACACACTGGTTTTTCTCGATATCCTTTGGACCGAGTTCTACTCGTACAGGCACACCCTTCATCTCGTACTGAGAAAACTTCCAGCCAGGTGACTGGTCAGAATCGTCATATTTAACCCTGAACTGTGATTTGAGTCTGTCGTAAAGCTCCTGACCTTTTTCAAGCACGCCCTCTTTGTGAGTAGCAATAGGAACAATAGCAACCTGAATTGGTGATACCTTTGGTGGCAATACAAGTCCATCGTCATCGCCATGAACCATAATGATTGCACCAATCATACGTGTTGATACACCCCATGATGTCTGGTGTGGATAATGAAGCTGGTTGTCTCTGCCTTGATATTTGATATCAAAGCTTCTTGCAAATCCATCACCAAAATAGTGTGATGTACCACCCTGAAGCGCAACACCGTTGTGCATCATAGGCTCGATTGTATAGGTAGCAAGTGCACCTGCAAATTTTTCTTTTTCTGTTTTCTTGCCAACAACTGCAGGAATAGCCAGAGTCTCTCTGTAAAAGTCCTCGTAAACCTTGAGCATTGTAAGTGTCTCATCTACTGCTTCCTGCTCTGTTTCGTGCATTGTGTGACCTTCCTGCCACAAAAACTCAGAAGTTCTGAGGAATGGTCGTGTTGTTTTCTCCCATCTTACGACTGAACACCACTGGTTATATAACTTTGGCAAATCGCGGTATGTATTTATTACCTTTGCGTAGTGCTCACAGAAAAGTGTCTCTGATGTAGGACGCACACAAAGCTTTTCGTTTAATTTCTCGCTACCGCCTATTGTAACCCACGCACACTCAGGTGCAAAACCCTCAACGTGGTCTTTTTCTTTCTGAAGAAGGCTTTCCGGAATGAACATAGGCATATATACATTCTCGTGTCCTTTTTCCTTAAATCGTCTATCAAGGTCAGCCTGAATATTCTCCCATATAGCGTAGCCATAAGGACGGATAACCATACAGCCTTTTACTCCTGAATAATCGACAAGCTCTGCCTTCTTGACGATATCAGTATACCATTTAGCAAAATCGGTGTCGCGGCTTGTGATAGCCTCAACCATCTTCTTTTTATCAGCCATTTTTGCCCCTCCTTTGTATTAACCTGTATATTATACTATTATAGATTATTTTTTGCAAGTAAAAAGGTCAGACAAAAAATGCCTGACCTAAAGTTAAATCAAAAATTATGTGTGGGATTCTATATATGAAACCAGAGCACCTACTGTGCGAAGGTTTTCGATATCCTCGTCAGGAACTTCAATCTCAAACTCATCTTCGATTGACATAACCATGTCAACAACGTCAAGTGAATCAGCACCCAGATCATCCTGAATATCTGTTTCAGTAGTAATGTCGTCTTCCTCTACGTCGAGCTGATCAGCTAAAATCATCTTAATTTTTTCGAATACCATAATAATCCTCCAAAAAATTTAAAATACTAAGTTATCTTTTGTAGACAAATAGTGGCGAATTATGGTATAATTACCACTATCGAAAATCTACATCTTGAGTACCATGCATTTATACATAACTGTATTTAGCACTCATATTCTCACAATTCATATTATTAGCAAACGCTATCTTTGTCAATAATTATGTCAATTTTTTAATCGTTGTTTCTATAGGAGAAATTTATGCCAACCAAAAAGTACGCTGTTATAGGTCATCCGATAGGTCACAGCCTTTCGCCTTTTATTCACAAAGAGCTTTTTTTGCTCGACAATATTGATGCACAGTATACTGCGCTTGATATAAAAAACCTTGATGACGAATACGACGCTAAACTACGCACGCTTGACGGCTACAATGTAACTATCCCCCATAAATGCGATATTATTAAAAAACTTGATAATATCAGTACAAAAGCAAAACTGTGCAACAGCGTAAATACGGTAAAAAATGACGGCACCTCAAAGGGTTATACAACTGACGGCTATGGATTTATATGTGCCGTAAAATCAAAGTGTAACGGAGTCATACCAAATGATGTGCTGATTTTCGGCTATGGCGGTGCTGCAAGAGCGATTGCATTTGAGTGTATTGAATGTGGCTGTAACGTAAGCTTTGCCGTAAGACATAAAAGTGTTAAAAATTGCATCTCACTTGCAAACGAGATAAAAGAAAAGCTGTCAGTTACTACACCTGTTTACTCGATTGATAACATTGACACAAGCAAAAACTTCAGTCTGCTTGTAAACGCTACCCCTGTTGGTATGTACCCAAATACTGACGCGTGTGTTGCAACAGATGAGATTATCAAAAAATCTCAAGCAGTTTTTGATGCGGTGTACAATCCACTTGAAACCATCTTGCTTAAAAAAGCCAAAGAGTTTGGCAAAAAAGCAATCGGCTCTATCGATATGCTTGTTTATCAGGCAGCTAAAGCCCATCAAATCTGGGTGGACGCAAAATACGACGACTGCGATTTGCAAAGAATATGCAAAATGGCAGCAGACAAATTAAGGTGATATTATGAAACGCATTGCGTTGTGCGGATTTATGGGCTGTGGCAAAAGCACAGTAGCAACTGCTCTGTCACAAAAGTACTCTCTTGAGCACATTGACACCGATAAATTCATTGAAGAAAAGTACAACACCACTATCTCTGATATTTTCGAAAAATACGGCGAACAGTATTTTAGAGACCTTGAGCATAAAGTGATATGTGAGCTTTTAGAAAACTGTGACTGTGTGCTTTCGCTTGGTGGTGGCGCTGTGATGTACGAGCGAAATGTAACAGCACTCAAAAAATGCGGTTACACAATAGTATTCATAAACACTGACTTTGATGTCATTAAAAAAAGACTTGAGAATGACAGCACAAGACCGCTTTTAAAAACAGATGATATAAATCTGCTGTATAAAAAGCGATATGATATTTACAAAGACGCTTGCGATTTTGAAATAAATTGCAGATATGAAGATGCAGTTGAAATAGCAGACAAAATAATCACAAGCATAATTTAAAGAAGGCATATATATGAAAAAACTCACAGTAAATGCACTTTCTGCAACATACGATATTCTGATAAAAAAAGACATACTTTCAGACTGTGCACAATTCATAAAACCAGTAATAAAAGCAAAAAAGCTGATGATAGTATCCGACACAAATGTAGCACCGCTATATCTGGATACAGTAAAAAACTCGCTTATTGGAGCAGGATTTGATGTATCACACTACATCTTTGCAGCAGGCGAAAAATCAAAGCACCTTGCCACTGTAAGCGAGATTTATGACGCCCTGGCAGAAAATGACTTTACACGAAAAGACTGTCTTGTAGCACTTGGCGGTGGCGTGTGCGGTGACATCACAGGCTTTGCGGCAGCCACATATATGAGAGGTATCGACTTTGTACAGATACCGACTACGCTTTTGTCACAGGTCGATTCATCAGTCGGTGGCAAAACAGGTGTTGACACCAAGTACGGCAAAAACCTTGTGGGTGCATTTTACCAGCCAAAGCTTGTCATAATTGACCCTACAACACTTTATACATTGTCTGAACACTATTTTGCTGATGGTATGGGCGAAATCATAAAATACGGCTGTATCAGGGATGCAGAGCTTTTTGATATGCTGAACACTGTTGATATCAAAGAACATATCGAAGATATCATACTCAAATGTCTGAAAATCAAACGTGATGTAGTAAACGAAGATGAGCGTGAAAGCGGTATCAGAATGATACTTAATTTCGGTCATACCGCAGGACATTCGATTGAAAAGTTGAGCAACTTTTCGCTGTCGCACGGCGAGTGTGTCGCAAAAGGTATGGTGCTGATAACAAAAGCTTCAGAAAAAGCAGGTCTAACTAAAAAAGGCTGTGCAAAGAAAATCGAATCGTTGTGCAAAAAACACGGTCTTGATACATCGCCTTGCTTTGATATCACATCAATCTCAGACAACGCTAAAAACGATAAAAAAGGCAGTGGTAACAGCCTTAATATTGTTTTAATCAGCGATATCTCAGACAGCGTGATTCATACTATTGATAAAAAAGATTTTGCCACATTTTTAGACTAATAAGCCGGTGAATTTATGTCAACTGCAATTATAAAAAAATCAACACTCAAAGGTTGTGTACAGGCACCTTCATCAAAGAGCGTTGCTCACAGAATGATGATTTGTGCCGCTTTATCACGCTCAAAGTGTACTTTAAAAAATGTATCTTCATCAGACGATATGGACGCAACCATAGGATGTCTTGAGTCGCTTGGTGCAAAAATCGCAAGAAAAGGCACAACGCTTTTTATCGACGCAACTGACTTTGCTGACGAAAACTCTAATAAGCACTTTACACTTGACTGCAAAGAAAGTGGCACAACACTGCGCATTATGATACCAATCTGCGCAGCACTGGGGCTTGATGTAACATTTTTGGGTCAGGGCAGACTCCCAAACCGCCCGCTTGACGAATATGTGCGTATACTGCCACAAAACGGCGTTACGCTTAATTACGGCGACACTTTTCTGCCTCTTACAATATCAGGCAAGCTAAGCGGCAACGAATTTTCTGTTTCGCCAAAGGTAAGTTCTCAGTATGTATCAGGGCTTATCTTTGCACTAAGTCTGCTAAATAACGATACTGTACTTAATTTAGAGTCAGAACTTGTAGGTGGTCAATATGTTGACATCACCACAGATGTTATGAAAAAATTCGGTGTCATAGCAGAAAAACACAGCGACCATTATAAAATAAGCGGTTGCCAAAAATACACAGTAAACGAAACAAAAGAACTAAATGTCGAGGGCGACTGGTCACAGGCAGCATTTTTTCTGTGTGCAGGTGCAATAAACGGCGATATAACTGTAACAAACCTTGATATAAACTCTATTCAGGGCGATAAAAAAATTGTGCAATATCTGAAAGCCTTTGGTGCAGATATCACTTTATGTGACAATTGCGCTAAAGTCAGGAAAAGCGAACTTACAGGTACCGATATAGATGCTACTGACACGCCTGATTTAGTACCTGTGCTCGCAGTGCTAAGCTCGTTTGCAAAAGGTGTTACCAATATTTACGGTGTAGAAAGGCTGAAGTTTAAAGAAAGCGACCGCCTGCTTTCTACATCTTCTATGATAAATTCACTGGGCGGCAAAGCAATATATAACAAAAACTGTATGACGATAACCGGTCAGGGCTATCTTGTCGGCAATAAAGTTGATGGCTATAACGACCACAGAATTGTTATGGCAACTGCTGTCGCTGCTCTTAATGCACAAGGCGACACCACTATAAGCGATGCTCACGCTGTCAACAAGTCATACTCTGACTTTTTTGAACACTACAGGTCTTTAGGAGGAAACGCAGATGTCATCTTGGGGTGATAAAGTAAAAATCACCGTAAATGGTGCAAGTCACGCAAAAGAACTAAGCGTAGAAATACAGGGGATAAAAAAGGGCTTTGAGCTTGATTTTGACGCTATTTTGCGCCAGATGGAACGCAGAGCTCCGGGCAGATCGCATGTTGCAACTCCTCGAAAAGAGCCTGATTTTCCTGAAATCATCGCCGGTGTGCAAAACAACATAACAACAGGCGACACAATCAAAATGATTATCAAAAACACAAACCAGCATTCAAAGGACTACAGCTCTTTGAAAGTCTGTCCACGTCCGGGACACGCTGACTACACAGCGTATCTCAAATACAACGGCGAGCTTGATATGAGCGGTGGAGGTCCTTTTTCGGGCAGGATGATGGCACCTGTTGTTTTTGCCGGTGAGTTATGCCGACAGATTTTAAACAAAGAATATGGCATTGACATTATATCTCATATCGCACAGATTGGCTGTGTAAAGGACACACGATTTGCTGACATAGAAATCACCGATGAGTTTTACAAAAAGCTAAAGGGCGATTCTTTTCCTACGATCAGCAGTGACGCCCACGACGAAATGATCGAAACTATCGAAAACGCAATGAACGACAAAGACTCGGTTGGCGGTATTGTCGAATGTGCAATTCTCAATATGCCAAAAGGCGTCGGCGGTCCTATATTTGATGGTGTCGAAAGTGTTATCGCAAGCACTATGTTTTCTATCCCTGCATGCAAGGGTGTTGAATTCGGGCTTGGATTTGAGGCATCCACAGTACGGGGCTCTGTCAATAACGATGAGTTTGTTTATAAAAACGGCGAAGTTGTCACAAAGACAAATAACTGTGGCGGAATACTTGGTGGCATCACTAACGGTATGCCTGTCATATTCAGAGTAGCTTTCAAGCCTACTCCGTCTATTGCAAAAGTGCAGAATACAGTAAATCTGCAGACAAAAGAAAACACTACTATTGAGATTGTCGGCAGACACGACCCGTGTATTGTCACACGAACAGCCCCTATCGTTGAGGCTATGGCTGCTTTGGCAATTATCAATATGCTCTAAAGGATATGTTAAAATGGATTTAATAGAAATCAGAAACGAAATAGACAAAATCGACAGCGAGCTTATAGCACTGCTTGAAAAACGAATGGACTGTGCTAAAGCTGTCGCACAGTATAAAATCGAACACAACATCCCGATTCTTGACAAAGAAAGACAAAAGGTTATACTCGACTCTGTTGAGAAAAAAAGCGAAAAATACGGCTCTTCAATAAAGTTTTTATTTGAAGATATTATGCAGATTTCGCGTATGTCACAAAACCGCATTATGGGTGAAAGCAAGCTAAGGGACACTATCAAATTTGGTATAAAACCTATGCCAACCAGTAATGTAAAGGTTGCGTGTCAGGGGCTTAAAGGCGCAAACTCGCATATTGCATGCAACGAGTTTTTTGACAGTTGCGATATCAATTTTTACAAAACCTTTGCTGATGTTTTTGATGCAGTAGAAAAGGGTGACGCACAGTTTGGTGTGCTCCCTGTCGAAAACACAAGCGGAGGCTCTGTGTCTGCTGTATACGACCTGTTGATGTCACACAATTTTTACATTGTATCAGCGAAAGCGCTTGATATCAGCCACAACCTTTGTGCGCTAAAACAAAGCACTATGGAGGATATCGAGCAGGTTTGGTCACACCAACAGGCACTCACTCAGTGTGCACAGTACATAGCAGACCACAACTTCACCCCTATCGCCCACTCAAACACAGCTGTCGCCGCTAAAAAAGTTATGGAAGAAAAGCGACTCAACTGTGCGGCTATCTGCTCTACACTTGCGGCAAAGGAATACGGACTGCAGATTCTTGATACCGATATTCAGGATTACAGCAAAAGCACCACTCGATTTATCGTAATCTCAAAAGAACCATATATCAGCGAAAACGCAAACAAAATCAGCCTGTGCTTTAATGTTGAGCACGAAGAGGGCGCACTGTCAAAGGTGCTCAATATGTTCTCGCTTTTGGGTCTTAACCTTACAAAAATCGAGTCCCGTCCAATGAAAAATTCTGATTTTGACTATCTGTTCTATCTTGATTTTACAGGCAATCTGCGCGATAAAAGCGTTATGGATTTTCTGTGCACATTGTCAGAAGAAGTCAAGGTATTCTCGTTTATGGGCAACTATTTCGAGGATTGAAACTAATACAAAAAGTAAAACCCGACGGCTTATACCGTCGGGTCATTTCTTTTATATCTTAAATTTTAATTCCTGATGCAGTTTTGAGGAAAGACTCTACCTTTTCTCTGATGATAGCAACTCCGCCCTCGCTATCGCTCTCGATATTGAGTGGCAAAATAGGGTCGTGAACAGAAAGTCTAAGCAAAAACCATCCGTCACCGTTATCCTTATCAAACGAAACGCGGATACCCTCGCGGTTGTCATCAGCAACAATCCAGCCCTCTGTTTTCTCTGCGTAGGCTGTGAGGTCATCAATAACTTTCAGACCGCAGGTTTTAAAATCAGGCTCCAAAATTTCGTAACGAAGCTCAATCGCTTCAACAGGCTCCTTGAGCTGTGCTACCAAATCATCAATCTCTTTGCCCTCTTTTCTGAGCTGTGCGGCTTTGATAATAAAGCGTGTGCACAGATAAGCACCATCATCGAGGAAATAGTTATCTCTCATAGCGCAATGACCTGATGTCTCTGCAGCTATAGGACAGTTGATACCCTGCTGATTTAACTCGATAGCTTTGTTTATGATGTTTTTATATCCACGGCGATAGCGATAGTGCTTGCCGCCAAGTGTCTTTTCGATAAAATCTTTTACACCAGGAGAAGTGATGGAGTCAGTAACGATTGTGCCACCGTCGTTGCCTTCAAGCGCAATAACAGACGCAAGAGCTACCAAACGATTGCGGTTGATTTCCTTGCCGTGTCTGTCAACAGCACCTCCTCTGTCAACGTCTGTGTCAAAGATAACGCCCAAGTCTGCGTTGTTCTCAAGCACTGCATCACATATGCTACGCATAGCATCAGGATCCTCAGGATTAGGAACGTGGTTTGGGAACATTCCGTCAGGGTCAAGATACTTTGAGCCACTTGTATCAGCACCCAGTTTCTCAAGAACATCACTTGCGTAAAAACCGCCTGCACCGTTGCCTGCATCAACAACAATATGAAAACCCTTGAGCGGGAACATATAGTCCTCAGCATTAACCTCTTTGCGGATAAATTCGCAAAGGTTTTCTGCATACTGCTTCATATAGTTAACTTCTGTAACTGTGCCACAGTCAGCCGCATCAGGCTTGATATCATCCTGAGCATATTCCAAAATAGCCTCGATATCACAGCCATCCAATCCGCCGCCACGTGTAAAGAATTTAAGGCCGTTTCTGTTAAACGGATGATGTGATGCAGTAATCTGCACAGCACCGTCACAGCCTAAATCAACAGTTGTCATAAACATAGATGGAGTTGACGACAGGTTTGTGTAAATAACCTGCACACCGGCTTTTTTAAACTGAGAGATAACACAGTTAGCAATTCTTTCGCCTGAGATTCGGCTGTCCCTACCGACAGAAACCTTGAGAGTATTAACAGGCTTGCTTACCTTTTTTGACAGCCACAGCAAAAAACCGTTAGCCATACGCTCAACGCGCTCGTTTGTCATATTAACTTGCTGACCTGCAACGCCCTCGCTTGCAACGCCCCTGATGTCAGTACCACTTTTAAATACGCCGTATTCTTTATTTAACATAAGTTTTCTCCTTTATATTTACTCTACTTTTGATTATAACACATTATCAATCAAAGATACAATACAAACTCAAAAATCAATTTCGGCATTTCGCTTAATCTATAATGCTAAATTAGAATTATTTGGTGTAAAACAACTAAACATATTACAGCGATATTTCAAAATTTAATCTTTTTGTCGTAACTATTGTGCAGTGTCCACAACTAAACTACAACTTATTGATATACTTTTAGCAAATTCGTTGTCATAATGCACAAATTTCAAACACTTGTTTTGTTGACATTTACGAAAGAATGAATATAATAATCATTGTCAAGACAAAGTCCGCTTGACTATCGGATGACAATTTTTCGTCCGGTATTTTAGGAATATAGCCAAATGGTAAATGGCAGCACGAAAACATAATAAAGGAGGAGACATTATGATGACACCTATTTTGAGTTTACATGATGTTGATGTTTCTGAGTTTCTGGCCGTGCTCGACACTTGCAAAGGCAACGTATTTCTCGTTACCCATGAGGGAGATAAACTTAATCTTAGAAGCAAGCTTTGTCAGCTCGTTGGTCTCACAAGACTTATTGAAGGCGGCAAAATCACAGAGGCATTCATTGTATGTGAAAACAAAGAAGACGAGAGCAAGTTGTTCAGATTCAACCTGCTTGGTGAAACAGCAAAGACTGCTTAATAAACTATAATACGACTAATTTTTTTATACGTTAATTTCAGAAATCCTAAAACAGAGAGCCACCCCAAGACCCCCTTGGGTGGCTCTTCTGCTTGTATACAAAATCAATTTTCTATAACAACAAATCTCATATCACACACAATTTAGCTGTATCAGATGCCTGAATTTTGCAGGAACATTTGCATTTATAGTGATTATATGCTACAATACATCCCAGTCAGTTCGAAAACTTCCTGACTTTAAACAAAACTAAGTAAAGGACAATCAAATATGAAAAAAAATACTAAGGTATACTACCTTGTAGAAGGCGCAATGATTGCGGCATTGTATGTCGCCCTCACTTATTCACAAGAATTGCTGCTTCCCGGCACAACATCAATGGCTGTGCAGTTCAGGTTATCAGAAATACTGTGTATTCTGTGCGTTTTCACCCCATCAGCAATATGGGGTCTTACTGTCGGCACTTTTTTATCAAATATCGTCAGTCTGGGGGCTTTGCCACTTGATATGCTGTTTGGTACTTTTGCTACATTCGTCGCCACTGTGCTTGCTTACAAACTAAGGAACATCCGTTTGTTCAGTCTTCCGATACTTTCAGCACTGATGCCTGTTATCGCAAACGGCATCATCATCGGACTTGAGATTGAGATATTTTTTATCAAAGGCGGTTTTCATTTTGGCAGTTTTCTGCTACAGGGCGGACTGGTCGCACTCGGCGAATTTTTAGTGTGCGTCGTGCTTTCACTACCGTTTTACTCACTGATAAATCACTTTAAACTTTTTGAAAATATACATAAACGCATATAAAAAAGAGCTCTCAAAAAACGAGAGCTCTTTTATTTTAGCTAATTTGGTCAGGTGTCGCTTTGAGCGGGCTGTATTTTTGAATAAGCCTGTCAAGCTCATCAAAGTCAAAATCAGATGTAATTTTGTATGGCTGTGTGCCGGGTTTTGTTACAAATATACCATTCTTGTTTACGCAAAAAGACGCAAGCTGCTCATTCCCTTTGCTGAATGTCAGACAGTACACCTCACCCACCGTCATCATATCCATAGGCTGGTCTGTTTCTTCATAGCTGATACTTTCGTACATTTTAATCGCTTCGTTAATAAACTCTTTGTCAGTTAAAACGTACATCCAGCTTTCAGCAAGCGCACCACTGATGCAAATCTGGTCAGTTTCCGTAATTGATGGTGTGGCAGGCTGGGGCGACGCCTTATCGCCTACAAACATCATACTGACGCACGCTGCTACAATCAAAAACCAACAGATACCGATTCTGAATTTATTATTCGAAATCAAACTCATCCTTATACTTCTCCTTGAATGTCTCGAAAACATTAGAAAGCAATTCTTCGTCATCAATACCAACATAGTTTTCTGTTTCGTCGTCAACACTCTCAATTTTCAGGATAACGACATCCTGAGCTTCCTCATCGTTTTCGATAAGAACGATGTATTCTTCGCCCTCGTATTCAACAACGTCTAAAAGTTCAAACTCAACCTCGTTGCCCTCGTTATCTTCAAGTGTAATAATTTCAGGCTCGTACTCCTGAATCATATCTTCATTATTAAGCATATCTGTATCCTCCTTAAAGTCATGTTACAAGGATACTACATTTGAGTAAAATTTTCAAGTGCAATTTAAGGAACAAAAAAATAGTGGCCCACCAAACGGTGAGCCACTTACTGCTTTGATATTGAGTTTCAGTAAAGGATAGTTCCTTAGTTACTGAAAATTATTCGTTAATAGCGATAACTGCGCCTGAACCTACTGTTCTACCGCCTTCACGGATAGCGAAACGAAGACCAACTTCGATAGCGATAGGTGTGATAAGCTCAACGTTCATCTCTACGTTATCACCAGGCATGCACATTTCTGTACCCTCTGGAAGTGAGATTGTACCTGTAACGTCTGTTGTTCTGAAATAGAACTGTGGGCGGTAGTTGTTGAAGAATGGTGTATGACGGCCACCTTCGTCCTTAGTCAATACGTAAACCTGACCTCTGAACTTTGTGTGTGGCTGAATTGTACCTGGCTTAGCAAGTACCTGACCTCTTTCGATTTCTGTTCTCTGAACACCACGGAGGAGTACACCTACGTTGTCACCAGCCTCAGCATAGTCGAGTGACTTTCTGAACATTTCAAGACCTGTAACAACAACTTTTCTCTTCTCGTCTGTAAGACCAACGATTTCAACTTCTTCAGAAGTGTTGATCTGACCACGCTCAACTCTACCTGTAGCAACTGTACCACGACCTGTGATTGTGAATACGTCCTCTACTGGCATAAGGAATGGAAGGTCAGCTTTTCTCTCTGGTGTAGGAATGAACTCGTCAACAGCAGCCATAAGCTCGTGGATGCAAGCATACTCTGGAGCGTCGCCGTTTGTAGCAGCACTTGAAAGTGCAACATAAGCAGAACCCTTGATGATTGGTGTATCGTCGCCTGGGAACTCATACTCGTTAAGAAGATCACGGATTTCCATCTCTACGAGTTCGAGGAGCTCTTCGTCGTCAACCTGGTCACATTTGTTCATGAATACAACAATGTAAGGAACGCCAACCTGACGTGAAAGAAGGATGTGCTCTCTTGTCTGTGGCATAGGACCATCAGCAGCAGAAACAACGAGGATAGCACCGTCCATCTGAGCAGCACCAGTGATCATGTTTTTAACATAGTTAGCGTGTCCTGGGCAGTCAACGTGTGCATAGTGACGGTTAGCTGTCTCGTACTCAACGTGAGCTGTGTTAATTGTGATACCACGCTCTCTCTCTTCTGGAGCCTTATCGATGTTTGCATAATCAACGAACTCAGCGTCACCACCGATGTTTAATACCTTTGTGATAGCAGCTGTAAGTGTTGTTTTACCGTGGTCAACGTGACCGATTGTACCGATGTTTACATGTGGTTTATTTCTTTGAAACTTTTCTCTTGCCATTGGAATTTCCTCCCTTTATTAGCTAAAATAAAATTTTAATAAGTTATACCTATTGAGCATATTTTAACAATTCTTGTTATAAAATGCAATAGGTTTTTATAAAATGTGCAAATTTATTAGTCCTTCTTTGCACGCTCGGACATAATTTCTTCGCCGACTGACTTTGGAACTTCATCGTGGTGTGATGGCTCCATAACGTACTGGCCACGACCCTGTGTCTTTGAACGAAGGTCTGTAGCGTAGCCGAACATGTTAGAAAGTGGAACGTTAGCAGTGATTCTTGCTGTGCCGTTCTCGATTTCCTGACCTGTAACAGCGCCACGTCTTGAGTTGAAGTCGCCGAATACTGTACCAGCGTATTCCTCAGGAACAACAACAGATACCTTCATGATTGGCTCAAGAAGTACCGGATCAGCTTTTCTCATAGCCTCTTTGAATGCCATAGAACCGGCAATCTTAAATGCCATTTCAGATGAGTCAACCTCGTGGTATGAACCATCATAAAGCTCAACCTTAACGTCAACAACGTTGTAGCCTGCGAGAATACCTGAGAGCATTGCGCCCTGTACACCTGCGTCAACAGCAGGGATATATTCCTTAGGGATAGCACCGCCGACAACTGAGTTTACAAACTCGTAGCCCTGTGTTGGGTTAGGAGCGATTCTCATCTTAACGTGACCGTACTGACCCTTACCACCTGACTGACGAGCGTATTTCTGGTCAACGTCAGCTTCAGTGCGGATAGTCTCTTTGTAAGCAACCTGTGGCTTACCGATGTTAGCTTCTACTTTGAATTCTCTAAGCAGTCTGTCAACGATGATTTCAAGGTGAAGCTCACCCATACCAGCGATGATAGTCTGGCCTGTTTCTTCGTCAGTATAAGCCTTGAAAGTTGGGTCTTCTTCTGCAAGTTTTGCAAGAGCAATACCCATCTTCTCCTGACCTGCTTTTGTCTTTGGCTCAATAGCAACCTTGATAACTGGCTCTGGGAACTCCATAGACTCAAGGATAACTGCGTGATCCTCGTCACAGAGTGTGTCACCTGTTGTAGTGTGCTTCAAGCCAACTGCAGCAGCGATATCACCTGCATAACAGCAGTCGATATCTTTTCTATCATTAGCGTGCATCTGTAAGATACGGCCAATTCTTTCTGTTTTATCCTTAGTAGAGTTGTAAACAGCAGTGCCCTTATCAACTTTACCTGAATATACTCTGAAGAAGCACAGTTTACCAACATATGGGTCTGTAGCAATCTTGAACGCAAGAGCTGCAAATGGCTCTGTGTCAGAAGAATGTCTTTCAACCTCTTCGCCTGACTCACAGTCAACACCCTTGATAGCAGGGATGTCTGTTGGAGCTGGCATATAGTCGATAACTGCATCAAGGAGCTTCTGTACACCCTTGTTGCGGTATGAAGTACCACAGCATACAGGTACCATCTCATTAGCAATAGTAGCCTTACGGATAGCGTCCTTGATTTCGTCAACTGTAATTTCTTCGCCACCGAAGTATTTTTCCATGAGTTCTTCGCTTGTCTCAGCAACAGCCTCGATAAGTGCCTCGTGGTACTCCTGTGCCTTGTCCATCATATCCTCAGGGATATCGATAGCAATTCTCTCCTCGCCGTTTTTACCGCCGTAACTTTCAGCAGTCATAGTAACGAGGTCGATGATACCGTTGAATGTATCCTCTACGCCGATTGGGAGCTGAATCGGAACAGCATTACACTTAAGTCTGTCCTTCATCATCTGAACAACACGGTAGAAATCGGCACCCATGATGTCCATTTTATTTACATAGACCATTCTTGGAACTTTGTAGTTATCAGCCTGACGCCAAACTGTCTCTGACTGTGGCTCAACGCCGCCCTTAGCACAAAGTACTGTAACAGAGCCGTCAAGTACACGCAGTGAACGCTCAACCTCAACTGTAAAGTCAACGTGTCCAGGAGTGTCAATGATGTTAATTCTGTTATTTTTCCAGAAACAAGTGGTAGCAGCAGATGTGATTGTGATACCACGCTCCTGCTCCTGCTCCATCCAGTCCATGGTAGCAGCACCCTCATGAGTCTCACCGATTTTGTGGTTTACACCAGTGTAGTACAGAATACGCTCTGTAGTTGTGGTTTTACCAGCGTCGATATGAGCCATGATACCAATGTTTCTAGTATTTTCCAGTGATACTTGCCTTGGCATAATATCCTCCTTTTAGTGATTGCATAAAGACTATTACCAGCTGTAGTGAGCGAACGCCTTGTTTGCTTCTGCCATCTTGTGTGTGTCTTCGCGCTTTTTGAATGCGCCACCAGCACCGTTTGTGGCATCAAGGATCTCACCGGCAAGTCTCTCTTTCATTGTTCTCTCGCTTCTTGCTCTTGAATATGTTGTTAACCATCTAAGACCGAGTGTCTGTCTTCTGGCGTCTCTTACCTTGATTGGAACCTGATAAGTAGCACCACCGACACGTCTAGCCTTAACTTCGAGCTCTGGCATTACATTTTCCATAGCCTGCTCGAAAACTTCGAGAGCATCTTTACCTGTCTTGTTTGTGATGATGTCGAATGCACCGTATACAATTTTCTGAGCAACACCTTTTTTGCCGTCGAGCATGATGTTGTTGATAAGACGAGTAACGAGCTTTGAGTTATAGACCGGATCTGGCAAAACGTCACGTTTTGCGATTTGACCTCTTCTTGGCATCTTTACTTCCCTCCTTCACAAATATTGAGAAATCTTAGGTACTCGAAAGTGACTAACCCCCGTATATGCACACAGAGGTCTGTATAAAAAACCACTGTAGCTATACAGTTTCAGTTAAATTTAACTGTGAGTCGTCAATTCCTTACTTCTTTGGACGCTTTGCGCCATACTTTGATCTGGCCTGATTACGGCCTGAAACACCCTGTGTATCGAGTGTACCACGAATAATATGGTAACGTACACCAGGTAAGTCCTTAACACGTCCGCCACGGATAAGAACAACTGAGTGCTCCTGAAGGTTGTGGCCAACGCCAGGGATATAGGAACTGACTTCGATACCGTTTGAAAGTCTTACTCTGGCGATCTTTCGAAGCGCTGAGTTAGGCTTTTTAGGGGTAGCAGTCTTTACTGCAGTACAAACACCACGCTTTTGAGGTGACTGCTGGTTGATAGCTCTGTTTTTCTGAGAGTTCCAGCCCTTCAAAAGTGCAGGAGCCTTGTACTTCTTCTCACTTACCTCTCTGCCCTTACGAACTAACTGATTAAAGGTTGGCATTAATTTTCCTCCTTTCCAAAGTTATAAGAAAATTTAGACTGCAAAAGCACAAACTTTTGCTATATTAATTGAACACATACTAGTATGGTCCAAAAAATACACAATATGTATATTGTTGGAAATGCACTAAAATCGCAGATAAAATCTACGTTTTTTAAGAGTTTTTACCAAGTGAAAAACCCCAAAAAGCGCCCTTTCCCACAATTATCGATGATACCACAAGTACATCCTTTTTGTCAATGCTTTTTTATAGTATTTAAGCGTATTTTTGTGACAGAATATTATTGACTACAAAGCTGATTATGTATACAATTATATATAAATACAAAGGAGAAACACATTATGAATAACGCAATTAATCCATCTGCTCTTTTTAACATCGGCTACGGACTCTATGTGGTAACTGCAAAAGAAAACGATAAGGACAACGCCTGTATCGTAAACGCTGTCACACAGCTTACTGACAACAAGCTGCGTGTTGGTGTCACTATAAACAAACAAAACTACACCCACGATATGGTTAAAAACACAGGTGTTATGAACGTAAACTGCCTGACAGAGGAAACTCCTTTTGCTATATTCGAATACTTTGGCTTTCAAAGTGGCAAAGATGTCGACAAGTTTGTATCACCTGATGTGCCACGCGCTAACAACTCACTTGTTATCCTGCCGGATTATTCAAATTCGTTTTTCTCGCTCAAAGTTGAGCAGGAAGTTGATTTGGACACCCACACTATGTTCATCTGCGAAATAACACAGGCAAAGGTTTTATCCGACAAGCCAACCATGACATACAGTTACTACCACGCAAATGTTAAGCCAAAGCCACAAAAGAAATCAAAAGGCTTTTTGTGCACAATCTGCGGCTATGTATACGAGGGCGAGCAGCTCCCAGAAGACTTTGTGTGCCCACTGTGCAAACACGGCGCAGAAGCTTTTAAAAAAATAGAGTGACACATAGATACTCTTGCAGCATTTGTAGGGGAGGGTCTCTGTGCCCTCCCTTTTTTAATGTATCCTACAAACATTTCTGTAACATTTGTAGGGGCGATTCATGAATCGTCCGTTTCGGCAGGGCATGGTAGATTGTATCCCTTAGCCTGCTAATTAAACTTGCTGACTACTATAAAACAAATTTAGATTATCTGGTATATAGAACCAACAACAAAAAACAAATACTTTAAAACAAAAACGGCAGACACGCATTTGTGTCTGCCGTAATTTATTTAGCTTTTACTCAATCGGTGCAGTAGGAGCGGTTGGAATGTAGTTTTCCTCGAGCTCTACATTGTTGTATTTGCCCATACCTGTACCTGCAGGTACAAGTTTACCGATAAGAACGTTTTCTTTAAGACCGATGAGTGGGTCAACCTTGCCCTTGATAGCAGCATCAGTGAGAACTCTTGTTGTCTCCTGGAATGATGCAGCAGACAAGAAGCTGTCTGTAGCAAGAGAAGCCTTTGTAATACCAAGCAGAAGCTGTGTCCATGTAGCCTCCTGCAGACCCTCCTCGCCATTTTCAATGCGTTTTCTGATCTGCTTGTTAGCATGGATAACTTCGTTGCGGTTATACATCTGGCCCGGCATAAAGTCAGTAGAGCCAGCGTCTTCAACCTTGACCTTCTTCATCATCTGGCGAACAATTACCTCGATGTGCTTGTCGTTGATGTCAACACCCTGTAAGCGGTATGTGCTCTGTACTTCAGAGATAAGGTAGTCCTGAACAGCCTTTGGACCAAGGATGCTGAGTATATCATGCGGATTAACAGCACCATCTGTGATTTTGTCACCCTTTACAATCTGCTGACCATCTTCAACAGCAACTCTGAATCCAAACGGAATGAGATATGCTTTTTCTTCAGATGTTTCTTTGTTATATACAACAGCGTGACGGTTGTTCTTGATGTCTTCAAATCTGACTTCACCGTCGATTTCACTGATGATAGCAAGGCTCTTTGGCTTACGTGACTCAAACAGTTCTTCAACTCTTGGAAGACCCTGTGTGATATCTTCTGCTGATGCAACACCACCGGTGTGGAATGTTCTCATTGTAAGCTGTGTACCAGGCTCACCGATAGACTGAGCAGCGATGATACCAACAGCCTCGCCGACTGTAACAGGCTGGCCGTTTGCAAGGTTAGCACCATAGCACTTCTTACATACGCCATACTTTGAATGACAACCGAGTATTGAGCGGATTTCAATCTTCTCAACACCTGAGTTTACGATAATATCAGCCTCATTGTCGCCCATCAAAGTATCCTTTGATACGAGCACGTTACCGTTTTCATCACAGAAATCGTGTACAAGATAACGACCGATAAGACGCTCGTGCAGTCCTTCGATTGTCTGCTTGCCTGCTTTGATATCAAATACTTCAAGACCTTCTTCTGAATGACAGTCATCCTCACGGATAATAACATCCTGTGATACGTCAACAAGACGACGTGTAAGGTAACCTGAGTCAGCAGTTCTAAGCGCTGTATCAGCAAGACCTTTACGTGCACCACGAGAAGAAATAAAGTATTCGAGAATGTTAAGACCCTCACGGTAGTTAGCTCGAATAGGAATTTCGATAGTCTTACCAGATGTGTTGGCGATAAGACCACGCATACCTGCGAGCTGACGAATCTGGCTCATACTGCCTCGAGCACCTGAGTCAGCCATCATAAAGATAGGGTTGTACTTATCAAGGTTGCCCTGAAGTTTTGAAGTAACGTCGTTAGTAGCCTTTTCCCAGATACGCAGTACTTCTTCGTAACGCTCTTCGTTAGATCTAAGACCCATCATATACTCGTCACGGATAGCATCAACATCAGCTTCGGCTTTTGCAATGATTTCCTTCTTCTCAGGTGGAATCTTAGCATCACATACAGCAACAGTGATAGCACCACGTGTTGAGTATTTGTAGCCCTGAGCTTTAACTTCATCAAGTACAACAGAAGTAACCTCTGTGCCGTGAATCTTGATACAAGCGTCGATGATTTTTCCGAGCTGTTTCTTGCCAACAAGGAAGTCAATCTCGAACTTGAACATATTTTCAGGGTCTGTTCTATCAACAAAACCAAGATCCTGTGGGATAGGACGGTTAAATATAATCTTACCTACTGTTGTGTCAACGATACCGCTCTTCTCAATACCGTCAACAGTAAGTGTTCTTCTGACTTTAATCTTTGAGTGCAGAGTAACTACACCTGTCTGATAAGCCATCATAGCCTCGTCAACATCACGGAACACTTTGCCCTCACCAGGCTCTGAATCTTTGTCAAGTGTAAGATAGTAAGAACCAAGTACCATATCCTGTGTAGGAACAGCAACAGGACGTCCGTCTGATCGTTTCAAGAGGTTGCCTGCAGCAAGCATGAGGAACCTAGCCTCTGCCTGTGCCTCAGCAGAAAGTGGAACGTGAACAGCCATCTGGTCGCCGTCAAAGTCAGCGTTGTACGCTGTACATACAAGTGGGTGAAGTTTTAATGCTCTACCCTCTACAAGTACAGGCTCAAACGCCTGAATACCAAGACGGTGAAGTGTAGGCGCACGGTTTAAAAGCACAGGGTGACCCTTGATTACAACCTCAAGTGCATCCCAAACCTCTGGCTTTGCACGCTCAACAGCTTTTCTTGCTGCTTTGATATTCTGAACAGCCTTTGTTTCTACAAGGCGTTTCATAACAAATGGTTTAAACAGCTCAAGTGCCATCTCCTTAGGAAGACCGCACTGATACATCTTAAGTTCAGGACCAACAACGATAACTGAACGACCCGAGTAGTCAACACGCTTACCAAGCAAGTTCTGACGGAAACGACCCTGCTTACCCTTAAGCATATCAGAAAGTGACTTGAGTGCTCGGTTGTTAGGACCAGTAACAGGTCTGCCGCGTCTGCCGTTGTCGATAAGAGCGTCAACTGCTTCCTGAAGCATTCTCTTCTCGTTTCTGATGATAATGTCAGCTGCTTCGAGCTCTAACAGTCTCTCACGACGGTTGTTTCTATTGATAACTCTGCGGTAAAGGTCGTTTAAGTCAGATGTAGCAAAGCGACCACCGTCGAGCTGTACCATTGGTCTGATATCCGGTGGGATAACCGGAACAACGTCAAGAATCATCCACTCTGGACGGTTGCCTGACATTCTGAATGCCTCAACAACCTCAAGACGCTTCTGGAGTCTGACTTTCTTCTGGCCTGTAGCACCTTCAAGCTCTTCTTTGAGCTCTACTGAAAGTGACTCAAGGTCAATCTGCTCAAGCAGTTCTTTGATAGCCTCGGCACCCATAGATGCCTTGAAGTCATCCTCGTATTTTTCCTTCATATCGCGGTATTCCTGCTCTGAAAGGAACTGCATTTTTGCAAGTTCTCTTGCATCGCCCGGATCTGTTACGATATATGAAGCAAAGTAAAGTACTTTTTCGAGCATACGTGGTGAGATATCAAGCATCAAAGAAATTCTTGATGGAATACCCTTGAAATACCAGATATGTGACACAGGAGCAGCAAGCTCGATGTGACCCATACGCTCTCTTCTTACCTTTGCGCGTGTCACTTCAACACCGCAACGGTCACATATTTTGCCCTTGAATCTGATTCTCTTGTACTTTCCGCAATGGCACTCCCAGTCCTTTGTAGGTCCGAAAATACGCTCGCAGAAAAGACCGTCACGCTCAGGTTTAAGGGTACGATAGTTAATTGTTTCAGGCTTTTTAACTTCGCCATAAGACCATTCTCTGATCTGCTCAGGGGAAGCAAGACCAATTTTTATTGAATCAAATACATTGTTATCCATAGTTTTGCTCCTCCTTACATTTCATCTGTGCCGAAATCATCAAATTCGAGCATATCGTCTGCATCTTCATAGATAGATGATTCGTCAAACATATTGCCTTCTTCTGAATCTTCGTCAAGCAAGAAACCGTCCATAGAAGTCATAACCTGATCTTCCTGTAAGGTTTCGTCCTCTGATACTACTACAACTGCGTCGTCATCCTCGTCAAACTTCTGCTTGAGGTCGATTTCGCCGCCCTCTGCGTCAAGTACTCTTACGTCAAGTGAGAGTGACTGAAGCTCTTTGATAAGAACCTTGAATGACTCAGGGATACCAGGAGTTGGGATATTCTGACCCTTAACGATAGATTCGTATGTCTTAACACGACCAACAACGTCGTCAGACTTAACAGTCAAGATTTCCTGAAGTGTGTATGCTGCACCATAAGCTTCAAGCGCCCAAACTTCCATCTCACC
>JAZUOM010000014.1:0-37161 GCA_045604645.1 Ruminococcus sp.
GCTCCAACAGACGCTCCTGTACAGGGTGTATATGTAAGAGTTGACAACGAGAAGATGTTCAAGGTTGAAAAGGGTCAGGTAGTTAAGTATGCTTACTACCTCCAGACAGATAAGACAATCGCTTCAGTAGATGCTTCTGTATTCTATGACAACGAAGGTCTTGCTATCCAGCTTCCAACAAAGGCTAACGGTAAGTTAGACAAGAACGTTATCTTCCCAGTACTCGAGTCATTCCCACAGGCACTCAACCACGAGCACGCTGATGGTCCAGACGAGTTCAGATTTAACTATTCAAATACAGACGGCGCTATGTTCCCATTCCTTGAGGAAGGCGCAGAGTATACAGATGCTAACGCACTCGTAATTCTCGAGTTCGAAGTAACTGCAGAAGAAGGTATCTACGATATCTATACAAAGATCAAGACTCTTGGCGACGATGCAAACAACGAAATCATCTACAACTATGAAATCGTTGACGAAAGTGCAAACATCGTACTTGAAGATACACTCGTAGGTCTTGAAGAATCTGATGATCCAATCCCAACAGAGCCTCCAACAGATGCACCAACAGATGCACCTACAGACGCTCCAACAGATGCACCTACAGATGCTCCAACAGATGCACCTACATCAGCTACAACTGATCAGTCATCTTCAGGCGACCAGTCAAAACCAGGTAACAACTCTGCTGTTCAGACAGGTTCAACAACAGTTGCTATCGTATTCTTAACAGTTCTTGTTATGGCTGCTGGTCTCGTAATGTTTGCTAGAAAGAGAAAGTTTGACTAATCTCTGATTAGTATATTTCTCGGATATTAAATATTACTAATATCAAGGCCCCCTTCAAATGAAGGGGGCCTGTTGTTTTATGTCACTTTCATAATATGTTTACAATTTGTTGTTGAATTATCATTTAGAATGATATATAATTAACTGGTACTATATGAAAGGAAGTAAAGTTATGAAAAGAATTTTGGCATTACTTATGACATTACTTATTCTTATGTCTTATGCTGTTATTTCAACAGCAGCTGCTGAGCCTGCAAAAACAAAAATCTCTGTTAATAAAGGTGACGAGATAGTTTATACACTCAATCTGACTTTGCCTGAAAAGTTAGTTGGTTGGGATATGTCTATTTACTACGATTCTTCTAAACTCAAGGTAAAAGAGGTTACTGATTACAGCGGTGCTACAAAAGAAGATGAGTGGCAGTCTTTTATTAACCCTAGCCTCAAAGACGAGATTAAATATGTTTATTCTTACATCAATGGTCTCAAATGCGATAAAAGAGAGTTTATCAAAGTAAAGTTTGAGGCTACATCATCAAAAAAAGTTGACACAAACATTTCGTACTATGTTCGTTTCCTGTATCCTGATTCCATGGAGCAGTTTAAGGAGTACACATTTACATGCGACGTTACTGTTAACGGATCAAAGATTGCTGACGATGCTCAGCCTGAGCTCAATGTTGACAAACCACAGACACAGGGATATTTTGTGAACTCTGTGACAGGTAAGGGCGCAGATGCTGATGTTAATATTTCAGGCAAAGAACAGGGTGGCAATAACTCTACCTCTGAAAAACCTGAATCTAACACTACTAGCAATAAAAAGCCAACTACAGGCAAAACTGATAGCAACAAGCCTACTGATGCCCAAAGCGTTCAAAATGGTGCAACAGTTGACAGCGCATCTGCTGACAGCGCAAGCACTGACCAGGCAGGCGTTAACGCAAATACTGGCAACATCTTCATATCAGTTTGGTTCTGGATTATCATAGCTATACTGGTTTTGGGACTTGGCGCAGGCGGATATTTCATATTCTTTCAGAAGAAAACAAAGTAATAAGTAAAAATTACAAAAAGGGGTGGTTGATTCCATCCCTTTTTTGTGTTGAAAATCGCAGTATATTGTTGTATAATAAATGAACAAAAGGAGGAATTAATGTGAAAAGAATTATCAGTATGTTTATTTGTGTACTTGTTTTGATTATGTCTATTGCTGTTTTGCCTGTATGCGCACAGGACACAACAAGTACAGATTGCATTTATTTTCAGGTTCCGACAGAGCCAAACACCGAGTGGAAGAATTTTTCAATGATTTACTGCCATATCTGGCAGGAGGGTGCTGACAGCGTTGACTTTTACGCATGGCAGTCAAAAAACGAGCGTTGTACTAACCTTGAAAACGGTTACTGGAGCTATGATATATCAGGTTTTGAATTTAAGGAAAACGAGTCTTATTCACTGATTTTCTCTAACGAAAACGGTCAACAGACATACAACCTTACTATTACATCCGCATGCAAGGGTGATATCGTAGTATGTGGTGATGAAATATGTAAAAACCCGGTTGATTCTAACAAAGATTGTCTTGTAGGTCGTTGGCTTGAAAACGGCGAAACTGTACATCCTTGTGCAATGCTTGATTCGGAGGGACAAATACAGGACCCTGACTGGATTGCAGAAAAAGACGTTGACACAACATGGGGCAGCAGCGAGGGCGTATCAATCGCTATGCCACAGGTTGCGGTTCCTACAGAAGCACCAACAGAAAAACCAACACAAAAGTCAACAAGTAGTGATGAAAAAATCGATAGTGCTGACAATGATGACACTGATGACGATGCTGACAAAAGCAGCAATAACATCATATGGTACATTGTTGGTGGTGGCGTAGCTTTGGTGATTTGTGCTGTTGTTTTGGTAGTTGCAGTTAAAAAGAATAAATCAAAATAATCCATATATTACCTGCAAAGTTACATAATTGCTGTTTTTGTGAAAATTAACAGATAAGACTATATAATTTTTGTAGATTATTTTACTAAGAAATATCACTAATATATTGAAATTTTTATTTCGTTGAGTTATAATTAATATGCTAAAGTAGTATATCTTTAGGACAATGTAAAATTATTTGGAGGAGATTATTATGTTCAAAAGATTAATGAGCATTATGCTCGCAGTAGTTATGCTTATGTCAGTTGCTATGATCGCTACATCTGCTGCTGAGGCTGATGTTGCTGACAACAGTGCTGATGTTGCTGCTGATACAGGCGCTGACGCTGGTGCAGAGACAGCTGCTGCTAACGTTCTTAACTTCGACCCTGCTAACGCTGGTTGGGGCGACGGTTTCAAAAAGGTTTTCTGCCACATTTGGGAGTATGAGAAAGACCCATTCTATTCATGGCAGTCAAAGGCTCAGGCTTGTACAGATACAGACAAAGACGGTATCTGGACATATGACCTCGACGCTAAGGGTATCACAATCGAGCCAGGTAAGCTCTATGCTGTAATTTTCTGCAACGACTTCAGTCAGCAGACATATGACCTTTTGTTCGATTCATCATGTATCGGTGATACAGCTTACTGTAAAGACCCTAACTTAAAGTATGAGAACCCAGCTGACAGTAACAAATCTTCTGTTGCTGCTTACTGGAAAGGTCAGGACCCAACAGTATTTGGCCCAATGAAGTGTATCACATCTATCGGTAACATCGTTGGCGAGTGCGTACCTTTTGTTACAACAACACAGGCTATGTTCGAGTCTTTCCTTACAAACACACTTACAAACGCTCTTACATTCTCAGGTAAAGACGAGCAGACACTTATCGACGATACTGCTGCTGCACTTGACCTCTACAAAGAGAACGTTACTGAGGCTATCAAGAACACAGGCGTAACTGTTGCTTGGGATGCTTCTAAGTCAACTCTTAAAGAAGGTAAGAACCCAGATGCAGATGTAAAACCAAATCAGCCTACTAACACAGGCTCAACAGGTGGCGGTTCAGGTTCAGGTTCAGGCACAAAGACAGGTCAGTCAACAACAATGATCTTCGTTATGCTTGGTGTTATGATTGCAGCTGCTGCAGTTGTAGTTTTTACAAGAAAAAGAGAAACAGCATAATCTATCTGAATTAGATTAATAAATTTAGGCTCCGTGATTTCACGGAGCCTTTGTTTCTTTTTTATGATCTTTTAGTATGTGTGGTTGCAGACTTCTTCTATCTTTTTCTGTAGTGTAATAAAGTCTTTTAGCGCGTCTTCCATCATATTTGGGTTTCGCAGTATTGCGGCTGGATGATACATAGCCATCATATGTATATTTCCTTTTTCGAAAAACACACCGTGCTCTTTTGAAATTTTGAAATCTTCTTTGATGATTTTCATTGCGGCAATCCTGCCTAGGCATACGATTATCTTTGGCTTTATGAGTCTGGTCTGGGCTCTCAGCCAGTCCATACACTCGATTTGTTCATCAGCAAAAGGGTCACGGTTTTTTGGTGGCCTGCATTTGACAATGTTGGCGATGTAGATGTTTTTGGCTCTGTCAAGGTCTACTGCAAATAAAAGTTTGTCGAGCAGTTTGCCTGCTCTGCCTACAAACGGCTCTGCTTGCAAATCCTCGTTTTCGCCCGGACCTTCTCCTATAAACATAACCTCTGCGTTTGTGTTACCAACACCAAAAACTACATTTGTTCTTGTTTTGCACAGGTCACATCTGGTGCATTGTTCACACTCTTTTTTCAGTTTTTCCCATTTGATGTCCAAAAACATCACCTCTTTCAAGAAAAAAGTTGAAATTTATATATATTTGATGTAAAATAACCTAAGTAGAATAAAATTACAGATTGGTGGTTATTATTATGAAAATTATGGTTGAAACATCTGCTCGTCACATTCACGTTACAGCAGAAACTTTTGCTACACTTTTTGGTGAGGGTGCAACTCTTACAAACAAAAAGGACCTTTCACAGCCGGGTCAGTTCGCTTGTGCAGAAAAGGTTACTGTTGTTGGCCCAAAGGGTGAGATTACAATGTCTATACTCGGACCATTCAGAAATGCTGATCAGGTTGAGGTTGCTCTCACAGATGCAAGAAAACTCGGTCTTAACGCTCCTATCAGAGAGTCAGGTGATGTAGCTAATACTCCTGGTTGCAAGCTCGTAGGCCCATGTGGCGAGGTTGAGATTGACTGTGGTGTTATCGCTGCAAAGCGTCATATTCACCTCACACCGGATGCTGCTGCTGAGTTTGGTGTGCAGGATAAGCAGATTGTTTCTGTTTCTGTTGGTGCAGAAGGCAGAAAGCTTACATTCGGTGATGTTGTTTGCCGTGTTCATGAGAACTTTGCTCCTGCTATGCACATTGATACTGATGAATCAAATGCTGCAGGTATTGCAGGTACAGTTGACGGTGAAATCGTACTTTAATCTTAAATTTTTAAGGCACTCAAACAAGAGTGCCTTATTTTTTTATTTGTAGAGTGTTTTTATATTATCTAGTGTGTAGTTGGTTGAAACACCGTCGTCTGTATAAAGCTTGTAGGATGTTCCATCGCCAAGCATAGTGTAGTCTGACATGTTGATTTTGTCAGTGCTTTTTGCTGTGTCAAACAAAGGAACACAATGTCCCTTTTTGATAAAGAACACAAGTTCATTTAATGGGATATCGATGTAGTGATGTCCTTTTGTGATTTTGCTTTCTGTGATAGTAGCATCAGCATTGAGCCTTACCTGTGTCATATCTTCAGGGATATATACATATCTGCCTTTTGAGTTCTGAGTGTACACGGGTGCTATCATAATTGACTCGCCAACCATAAGCTGGTCTTCGACCTGTGTACAAAAATCATCTTCTTCATAATCAAAGCACAGAGGTCTGATGTACATATCATTTGTGAGTGCAGCTTTCATAAACTCGCTGTAGATATATGGGATAAGTCTGTATCTGAGGTCGATGATATTCTTGAAATCGCCGTTGTTTTCAAAGGCAAAGAACTCTTGATCTCTTGTGCCGCACGCAGAGTGGTTGCGTAATAGCGGTGTAAATATGGACAAAGTCAGCCAACGTAACAACAAATCTCTGGTACAGTTACCGTTAAATCCGCCGAGGTCACAGCCTGAATAAAGAAAACCGCACATATTCAGTGATGGCATCTGCTTTAAGCACAGCAGGATGTGTGACCACCAACTGTGGTTGTCACCGGTCCATATACCGCCGTAACGATGGGCGCCGATGTATGATGCACGCGAGAAAAGCAAGGTTCGTTTTGAAGGATTGTTTCGCATAAAGCCTTCCTGTGCGCTTTTTGTCATAAAATAGCCGTACAGGTTGTGTACATCGTTGTGCTTTATTCTTCTGCCTTCGTAGTTGTGATAAAAAGAGTTGTAGTCACTCTCGGAGTTTGACAGGCACGCAAAAGTATCTCTGCAACTAAAGAATGTGTTAGCATCCAGTGACATATTCCTGAATTTTTCAATTTCAGAGAAAGCTTTTTTTAGTCCATTATCAGAATAGAAAATCGCAGGCTCGTTCATATCGTTCCAGAAACCCTCGATGCCCATATCAGTCAGGATTTTATATTTGTCTGCAAACCATTGTGAGGCGTTTTTGTCAAGAAAGTCAGGAAAAACAGACTTGCCCGGCCACACACCAACTATGTAGTCTTTGCCGTTTTCGTCTTTGCAGAAATATCCGTTTTTTGTGCCTTCTTCGTATATATCATACCCTTCTTCAACTTTTACGGCAGCATCAATAATCGGCACAAGTCTGATGCCTCTGCTTTTCATATAGGATACAAATTGCTCAAAGTCAGGAAAACGCTCGTCGCTGATAGTGAAATCCTTGAATCTCTCCATATAGTCAATATCAAGGAAAATAGCATCAAGCGGAATATCTGCTTCTTTATATGAGTCAGCTATACGAATAACTTCATCTTTTGTAAAATAGCTCCATCTGCTTTGCATAAGACCAAATGCCCATCGTGGCGGAATGTAGCTTTGTCCGATAAGTTCTCGAAAACTTTTTACTATATCAATAAGTGAGTTACCCTCGATTATATACACAACAAGGTCTGTGGTTTCAGGTATTACAGACAGTATTGAAGTATGGGAGTATCCAATGTCAAATGTGATGCGTGCAGGATAATCAAAGAAAACACCAAACCTGTTAGAGTTGTCCTTGTCATCAACGATAATGAAGTTGTGAGCACCATAAAGAGACTGTTTGTCCTCAGTATGAAACGGGTCATCACTGCAGTAGCCCTTGTATATATGACCACGTTTGTTGATGCCTCTTGTGGCTTCGCCCAAGCCGTATACACAGGCATTGTCACCCATAGTATATGTGAATTTACCATCGCTGAATGTAAAGTAAGGAATATCACAGTCACACTCTCTGATGTTTAACACAGTAGCGTAAGTGTTTATCGGGTTGTTATAGACAAATTTTTTAATCATAAAATTATCACCACATATTGTATTTTTGAAAAAAATCACTATAATAGTAGTATATCATTAATTGCTTATTATAACAACAGTTAGGTGGATTTAAATTTATGGGTAATAAAATAATTTTGACTGCTGACAGCACATGCGATCTTAGCAAAGAACTTATTGAGAGATATAACGTTGTTACTATCCCTTTGCATATCTCGCTTGGTGATAATATGTATGATGACTGGGTTACTATCAAGCCAGAGGAGATATACGACCATTTTTATAAAACAAAACAGTTGCCTAGAACTGCTGCAAACAGCGTTGGCGAGTATACTGACCTGTTTAAAAAATATGTTGATGATGGATACGAGGTTCTTCATATAAGTCTTGGTTCAAGTCTTTCTGTTACACATCGTTCAAGCCAGCTTGCTGCACAGGAGTTTGATGGCAAGGTTGAGTCTATCGATTCGTGTAACCTGAGCACAGGTTCCGGACTTCTTGTAATTAAAGCGGCTGAACTGATTGAAGAGGGCAAAACTCTCAAGGAGATTGCTGACACAATCAGAGGACTTGTCCACAAGAGTCACGCAAGCTTTGTTATTGACAAACTCAATTTCCTTCAGGCAGGTGGCAGGTGCTCTGCGGTCGAGGCATTTGGTGCTAATCTTCTTGGACTTAAGCCTTGTATCGAGGTATCTACTGAAGAGTTTGGCAAGATGGGCGCAAACAAAAAGTACAGAGGCAAATTTGACAAGGTTTGTCTTGAGTATCTTGACGACATAGTTACTAAGTATGGCGAGGTAGACACTACACGTGCTTTTGTTACACACGCAGGTTGCGATGAAGCACTTGTTGAGAGTGTGAGAAAAGCTTTGGTCGACAAGAACATCTTTGACGAAGTTTTTGTTACCCGAGCATCATGTACTATTTCAAGTCATTGCGGTCCTGATACTCTGGGCGTATTGTTTATGACAAAATAACGTTTAAAAGCGACGGTTTAATAACCGTCGCTTTGTTGTTTGCTTTATAATTCTTTTACAGCATTAAGTGCTGTTAAAACCGCTTCTTTTGATATTGTGCAATCTAAGTCAAACACCGGAGTTTTCAGTATAAGTTTTTCGAGCATATCAAGCAGATGATTCATTACTTCTTTGTCATCAGGAAGTATGGTTTGTGACAAAAGCTTTGATATAGCAGACACAGGGTCGCACAAAGTTGCTTTGTTATGGTTTGCCTGATGCAGATAGAATATTGCTTTTATCGGAGCTTTTATGTTATTTGAGATAGAGTGTTTGCCGTTCCACGGAGTGCCATAAATGTAGAATGTGTCGTCAATTAGTCTTATGATAGGTTTGTCGTCGTTTATCATAGTAACTTTGTCAGAAAAAACTTCACGCCACAAACGGGAGTGAGTTGATTTTCCTGTGCCACTTTTTGCGGTGAAAATGTACGCTTCGTTTTCGTACATCAGGCACGAGCAATGCAGGAAAAATCCATTGTGATATTTTAGTATCACATTGCAGATTGCCCGCAAAACTGCTGTGATTTCATAATAATGTTCAGGTACAACTTCTACACTTATTTGCTTTTCGTAAGAAATCATATCATCAGTAACATCAATAGAAAAATCGTATTGTGAACTGTCAACAATATATTCGCTGAGGTATTGTTTTGTAAAATCAGAGTGATTGGAAAGCGCGATGTTCAAATCAGCAATTTTGTATATATCCATAGTTACCTCTTTGTCGTTTATAAAACTATTCTACAGGATTTTATACTATTTTTCAACTCTAAATTGAATATGAGATTTTTATGTGATATACTGAGTTTATAAATACTTGGGTGGTGTGTTATGGACGAGATTTATTCACGCACTAAAATGTTAATAGGGGACAAAGCACTACAAAAACTGAAAAACTCGCATATTATTGTTTTTGGTGCAGGTGGAGTAGGCGGCTATGTTATTGAAGCTCTTGCAAGAAGCTTTGTTGGTGAGATAACGGTTGTTGACAATGATGTTTTGTCTATGTCTAATATTAACAGGCAGATACTGGCAACTCATGGCAATGTCAATAGAAAAAAAGTGGATGTAGCAAAAGAGAGGATTGCAGATATTAATCCTCGATGTGTGGTGCATACAAAAGACTGCTTTTTTCTGCCTGAAAATTCGAATGAGTTTGATTTTGCACAGTACGACTATATAGTTGATGCTGTTGACACGGTCAGCGCCAAAATCGAACTGGCAAAAATAGCACAGGAAAAAGAAGTGCCTATTATATCATCTATGGGTACCGGCAACAAACTGAAACCTCAGTTGCTTGAGATTTCGGATATTTACAAAACAAGCGTGTGTCCGCTTGCACGTGCTATGAGAAATCTGTGCAAGAAAAACGGTATTAAAAAACTCAAAGTTGTGTATTCAAAGGAAGAGCCTGTTAAAGTTGACGAGCCGGTTGTCGAAAACAACAAGGTTGTTCCCGGTAGCTCGGCCTTTGTGCCTGCTGCTGCAGGGATTATAATAGCATCAGCAGTAGTCAATGATCTGATAAAATAAGTATAGATTTTGCCTCTCTTTATGGGAGGCAATTTTTTATTTTTTGTGCTTTGCTATATTATTATAATTCCGCATAAACAAATTACTAAACTGTAAACTAAATTGTATAAAATTGCTCTTGACCATACAATATATAGTTGGTATACTAGATTTACACATCAATATGTAGTATAAATTTATGATAAACAGAAACCAACAAAAAACAAGGAGGAAAATATGAAAATTATCAAACGAAATTCAAGCGAAGCTGAATTTGACATAAGCAAGATTATTGCGGCTATAAAAAAAGCTGACGAAGCAGGGGATAACGGCAGAGAGCTGTCAGACGAACAAATCAGGAATATTGCTATCACTATAAAAAATACAGGCGAGTGTATTTCAAGACCGTTATCAGTTGAGGAGATACAAGAACTTGTTGAGGTTGAGATTATGAAGTGCGGTGCGTATGAAACTGCTAAACGATATATCAGATATCGCTATACTCGTAATCTTGCTCGTGTTGCCAACACAACAGACAATCAGATACTCACGCTTATTGAATGCAACAACGAAGAAGCAAAGCAGGAGAATTCAAACAAAAATCCAACGGTAAACTCTGTGCAGCGTGACTATATGGCTGGCGAAGTCAGCAAGGATATCACTATGCGTATTCTTTTGCCACAGGATATCGTCAAGGCACACGAGGACGGAATTATCCATTTTCATGATACTGATTATTATGCCCAGCATATGCATAACTGCGACCTTGTGAATCTCCATGATATGCTTCAGAACGGCACAGTTATCAGTGGCACAATGATTGAAAAACCACACAGCTTTTCCACTGCATGCAATATCGCAACACAGATTATCGCACAGGTTGCGTCAAATCAGTACGGTGGTCAGAGTATCAGCCTTACTCATCTCGCACCATTTGTACAGGTTTCAAGAGAAAAAATAACAAAACAGGTTATCAGCGAATTTGAGATTTTAGATGTTGAACCTGCAAACGAAAAGGTGGAAGAAATAGTCGAAAAACGCCTTCGCGAGGAGATTAACCGTGGTGTGCAGACAATTCAGTATCAGGTTGTAACGTTGCTTACAACCAACGGTCAGGCTCCTTTTGTCACTGTGTTTATGTATCTTAATGAAGCAAAGGATGAGAGAGAAAAACACGATCTTGCACTTATCATAGAAGAAGTTTTGCTCCAACGTTATCAGGGCGTTAAGAATGAAAAAGGCGTGTATGTAACTCCTGCTTTCCCAAAACTTATCTATGTGCTTGAAGAGGACAACATCACTCCTGATTCAAAGTACTGGTATTTAACAGAGCTTGCGGCTAAGTGTACTGCAAAGCGTCTTGTGCCTGATTATATCTCAGAGAAAATTATGAAACAGCTCAAAGAGGGTAACTGCTTCCCTGTAATGGGATGCCGTAGTGCGCTTACACCGTGGAAAAACGATAAAGGTGCGTACCAGTTCTACGGTCGTTTCAATCAGGGTGTTGTAACACTTAACTTGGTTGACATAGCATTGTCAAGTGGAAAAGATATTGATAAATTCTGGAAAATATTTGATGAACGACTTGAACTTTGCTATCGTGCGCTTATGTGTCGTCACAATAGGCTCAAGGGCACTTTGTCTGACGCGGCACCGATTTTGTGGCAGGATGGCGCTATTGCAAGGCTTGAAAAAGGTGAGCCAATTGATAAACTGCTTTATGGTGGTTACTCTACAATATCTCTTGGTTATGCAGGGTTGTGCGAATGTGTACGCTATATGACAGGCAAATCACATACTGACCCATCTGTTACCGACTTTGCACTTGATATTATGAAGTATATGAACAAGGCGTGCAATAAGTGGAAAGAGGAGACAACCATAGGGTTTGGTATTTATGGAACTCCGCTTGAGAGCACAACCTATAAATTTGCTAAGTGTTTGCAAAAGCGTTTTGGTGTTATCAAGGGTGTCACAGACAAAGCGTATATAACAAATAGTTATCACGTGCATGTAACAGAAGAGATAGATGCTTTTGACAAGCTTATGTTTGAGTCAAAGTTCCAGGCGCTCTCAACAGGCGGTGCAATCAGCTATGTTGAGGTTCCTGATATGCAGAACAACATCGAAGCTGTGCTCGCTATTATCCGCTTTATATACGACAATATTATGTACGCAGAACTCAACACAAAGAGCGACTACTGTCAGGTTTGCGGATATGACGGAGAAATCAAGATTGTAAATGACGACGGTAAACTGGTGTGGGAATGTCCGAATTGTAACAACCGTGACCAGGATAAACTAAACGTTGCGCGTCGTACCTGTGGCTATATCGGCACTCAGTTCTGGAACCAGGGCAGAACACAGGAAATTCAGGAAAGAGTGCTGCATATCTGATGAATTATTCTGTTATTAAAAAGAGAGACATAGCAAACGGTGTAGGGGTGAGGGTGTCGCTTTTTGTGAGCGGTTGCACCCATCATTGTAAGAATTGCTTTAACAAAGAAACATGGGATTTTGAGTATGGCGAAAAGTTCACTGATGATATAGTCAATGAGATTTTAAGACTATTAGAGCCTGACTATGTGCAAGGCTTGTCGCTGCTTGGCGGAGAGCCGTTTGAAGTAGAAAATCAGAAAGAACTTGTGAAATTACTCAGAAAAGTCAAATCACAGTATCCGCAAAAAGATGTGTGGTGTTATACAGGATATATCTTTGACACACAGCTTTTATCAGACAGCAGAGCACGATGCGAATATACCGATGAGATGTTGTCGTATATCGATATTTTGGTGGACGGACCGTATGTTGAGGAGCAAAAAGATATATCACTCCAATTTCGCGGAAGCAGAAATCAGCGTATCATTGATGTTAAACGCTCACTATGTGAGAATCAGATTGTTTTGTGGGATAAATTGAAAAAATAAAAGTACCGCAGTGTTGCTGTTTGTTGACAACTAAGCAATTCTGCGGTATTATTTTAAGAGTTTGGAGTGATGCAAAATGTCAATGATTTTTGAAAAGAAATTACCAATTCCAAAAGAAGTGAAAGAAGCATATCCACTTTCACAGTCTGCAATTGACAAAAAAGCAGAGATAGACAGTGAAGTTGAAAAAGTTTTTACAGGTGAATCTGATAAGCTTGTGCTTGTTATCGGACCGTGTTCTGCTGACAGGGAAGACGCTGTGATTGAATATATTGAAAGACTTAACAAAGTACAAAAACAGGTTTCTGATAAGCTGATACTTATCCCACGAGTTTACACAAACAAGCCTCGCACCAACGGCTCGGGCTACAAGGGGATGTTTCACCAGCCTGACCCTAATTCAAAGCCGGATACATTTAAGGGGATTCTGGCTATCAGAGAACTTCATTCCCGCGTGCTTACAGAATACGGCATGTCTACTGCTGATGAGATGCTGTATCCGTCAAACTATCGCTACCTTGATGATTTGATGTCATACGTTGCGATTGGTGCACGCTCAGTTGAAAATCAGGAGCACAGGCTTGTATCAAGTGGCATATCGGTTCCAGTCGGTATGAAAAACCCTACAAGCGGTGACTTTAATGTTATGCTCAATTCTATCGAAGCGGCACAGCACAGTCACACATTTGTTTTCAGGGGCTGGCAGGTTAAGACATCAGGAAACCCGCTTGCTCATGCAATTTTGCGTGGATATGTCAACAAGCACGGCAAAATGATGCCAAACTACCACTACGAAGATTTGGAACTTTTATATGAGATGTACACATCACGTGGACTTTCAAATATTGCGCTTGTGGTTGATGCCAATCACTCTAATTCTGCGAAAAATCCGTTTGAGCAAAGCAGAATCTGTAAAGAGGTGCTACATTCGTGTCGTCATAATAACGATATCAAATCTATGGTCAAAGGCTTTATGATTGAAAGTTATCTTGAAGATGGCAGTCAGCCGGTTGATGGCACAGTGTTTGGCAAGAGTATCACAGACCCATGTCTTGGATGGGATAAAACTCAAAAGTTAATCTACGATATCGCAGAACTTATATAAAAAAAGCAACCGCACAGTTTGGTGCGGTTGCTTTTTGCTTATGTAAATATGCTTTTTACTTTGTTTATAAGATATAAAAAGTAACTTGGTAGTTCTTTGTATATGGTGATAAGTCCTGCAACAAACGGGAACGCTATGAGTACATAACACCAAAGCGGATTTAGTTTGTTGATGCCTTTTGACAATAAACTGAGTGGTTTCATAAAGATACCAAATGATAATACAAATGTAAGTATTACACCGAATATCAATAAAATGATTTTATACATTGGGTCGCCAAATGATTCGACAAAATCAAAAAATCCCACTGCAGTAAACAGATACAATACCGGTCTGTGCCAGAAATACACAGCGAGTGTGTTAGCGCCCATTTTAGAAATAAACGGAATTCTGATATCAGGGATAAAGCAGAAAACAGCCAAACACAGAAGCAAGGATATGCAATAACACATAATTCTGTGTTGAGCACCACAGTTTTCGATAGGAACATAGTCAAAAGGATTCTTGCCTGTGAATAACTTTCTGAGTTTATATATGAGTTCAAGATTTCTGAAACTCAATACAAAGAACACAAGCATAGCTGTACCGCTTATGATTTTTGCAACACAGTGTTTTTCGATTTTGATTAAAAGCTGTGGAGTCATATAGTATCCAAGCAGATATACCGGAAGAAATACGAAAAATCTGGACAGGTACAGTGTGTCATCAATGAAATTGAAGTATCCTGATGTGCAACCTAATAGAAAAGAAGCACTCAGCATTATTGCAGGGTGGACTTTTCTTGTCACATATGCAGTGACCATAAACATCGCCATAACAAACATATACCAGTCGATGGATGCTCCACCAAAAAAGTTGACAGAAAAGTTTTCGCCGTTTGCCATTTTTGCAAAAGCATTCAGAAATTTGAGCAAAAAGCCAAGCGTAACATAAAACGCAACCTTGTTTATCTTGAGTTTGTTGCCATCTGAAAAACGCTTTTGAAACAGTCCGCTGATGAATACAAACAACGGCATATGAAATGAATATATAAAAATAAAGAAACTACGTAGCAAAACAGACATATTGTCATTTACATATGGTTCTTCGATAACATGTCCGACAACCACAAGAACAATAGCTAAAAACTTGATGTTATCAAATTTATAGATACGTCCTTTTGAAAGATTACTCATAACGACCTCTTGTTGTTTTATGATACTGTTTATTTATCAATAATCTGAACTTTGCCTTTTACTTTGCCAGGTATAGTAAACAGGTTAAATGCTTCCATAGTTTTTTCAAGTGGATACTGCGCAAAAATCATACTATCAGTTACTTTTAAATCACCAATAGCAAAATGCTTGTCGGTCATTTCCCACTCTTTACCAGGGAACTCTTTTGAGTATGACATCCATGAGCCTGTAAGATAGAATTCTTTGCGGTTCATATTTTCCCATTCTTTTACTGAGAAAGTCATCTCTTTTGTCGGAGTACCGATAAAGCACAGGTGGGCTTTGTTGCCTGCAATATCAAATGCCAGTTTCATAGCATCAGTAGAGCCTGTACTGACAAATACGTAGTCAAAACCACGATTGTTTGTAAGTGTGTTGAGCTGATCTTTAAAATCTTCGTCACAAAGGGCAACAACTGCGTCAGCGCCAAGCTCTACAGAATCCTTGAGTCTGTCGTGGTCGATGTCGATTACAACAACCTTGTCAGCGCCAAAAATCTTGAGCCACTGTAATGTGAACAAACCAATGTTGCCACCGCCAAGCACAGCGACTGTGCCGCCGCCGTTGTAATTTGCCTGATACAAAGCGTGGATAGCAACAGTAGATGGTTCGAAGAAAGCCGCAACCTCATAAGGGATTGATTTGTCAATTTTCATAACATTTGACTGTGGAAGCAAAACATACTGTGCCATAGAGCCGTTCTGGCGTGAGCCTACAAAGCTGTAGTGCTTGCAAAGTGAGTAGTTACCATTCTTGCAATCTTCACACTCCATACATGGTACAAGAGGAATACCCACAACGTGGTCGCCTTTTTCTACAGTAGTAACACCTTGTCCGATTTCTTCAACATAACCTGAAAATTCGTGACCCAGGATGATAGGGTAGTTGTGTGCACCGTTGTTGTGAACTCGTGGTAAATCAGAACCACAGATACCGGTTGCAACAACCTTGACAAGTACTGTGCCGTTTTCTACTACCGGTGTAGGGATATCGTCATATCTTACGTCTTTGTTGGCATGTAATACAGCAGCTTTCATATATAAACCTTCTTTCGTTACATCATTGGGTTAGCCATATAATTGCATTTTACGGCATAGTTGTAGTCTTCGACTACGCATACAACTGCATCTTTTACGAGTTCTCGTGGAGTGCAGGAAAGTTTGCCGTCACGCACCTTAGCGTATTGCAGTGGCATATACTGGTGCAATACAGGTAGCGGAATATCAACATCAGATAAATTATCAAAAAGTTTTCTTTGAGCAGCGAGAACTTTTTCGTGAGTGAAATAGTATCTTGAACGGTCAGAAAAACTGTACTTTCTTGCGATTGCCTGTTGTTTGTCTGTACCGTGATAATGCTTAATCCAGTTGTTTGGTTCGCAAAGCATAACTTCTTCAAGTGTTTCGACAAAGTTCGCACGTTGACTTTCGTCATCGATAAGCTCTTTTTCAATCATAGAAAGCGCAAAAATAGCCTCTCTGACTGCATTTGTAAGAGCAGGACCGACTTTAATAATAGCGATGCCATCTTCAACCATTTCTCTTAGTTTTACAGGTGGCTGATAGTCAGTTGAGTGACCCTCGAATACTATGTCAGGGTATTTCTTAAGACGGTTGCAAAGTTTAACAGCGTCAAGTCTGTTGTATGTGTGAATATCAGTATTGCCAAATTCAACACCAGGCTGAACAACGATACCGATAATATGATTCCACGCATCTTTGAGACCGAGTTTGTCGAACTTTCTGCGATAAGCCATAATTGTGCTTTCAAAATCACGAGGATTTGTAACCTTTAAGTTATCTTCCTCTTCCTGAGCACCGCCAGGGATAGGAACCTCAGAGCCGATGATATAAACCGGCTGAACGGCATCAGGATTTTCTTTTAACAATTCTTTGTAAGCTCTGTCGCATTCTTTGTATAAAATAGCACCACGCTCAGCAATGACTTCGTTAGGAAGCATCTCGTCAACCGGGTCGTCGCCAAGTTTCATACTTGTGTCAAGATGAACCTTTGTGTATCCTGCCATAACACAATCGTACACGAGCTTTTTAGCGTGTTCCATTGCCTTATCTGCCGGAAGATTACACCAAGGCAAAGGACCTAAGTGGTCGCCGCCTAAAATAATTTTGTCTTTATCAAAGCCGATTTTGTCAGCGATTTTGTAAACATACTCCTTAAAGTCTACAGATGTCATATCCATATATCCGCCGAACTGGTTAACCTGGTTAGAGGTAGCCTCTATAAGAACAGTGTCGTCAAAACGCTTTGCTTGATCCATAATAGCTTCGATAACAATTTTGTTTGCAGAGCAGAAAGACGGAATGCCGCAGTGTATACCGAGCGTTCTTTTTTCCAGTACGTCAAGTAATTTGTTTCTCATATTACTCAGCCTCCTTAGGGAAGAAGTAGTTATCTACCAGTTTTATGAACAGGTCCATATCGTCAGCGTATGTTATCTTGAGGTTAATAACATTTGCTTTGACAACTTTCATTTTGATACCGTAGTGCAAAGCGATTGCACCGGCTGAAGTCATACTCTCAAGTTCTTCTTTTGAAGAGCCCATATAGATGTCGTAAATCTTTCTGAATGTAAAGGCTTCAGGAGAAGCACCGGCAACAATGTTAAAACGTGGCTCTATATTTGTGAGTATATGGTCATCGTCCATTTTGTAAACAGTATCGTAATTGAACGACGCGAGTGTAGCACCGCCAAATTCTTTGACACCCTTAATAACCTCGTTTGTACCTTTTTCGTCAACGTATGGGTGTGTGGCATCGTGAATAAGAATTACATCATCATCGCTTGAAAATTCTGATGCACAGATAAGACCGTTTTTGACAGAATCTGATCTTGTAGCACCACCGGTGACAACACGATACAGTTTATCTGCACCGATTTCCTTTGCGACTTTTTCAACATAGTCAACCCAGTCAGCGTGAGAAACGATGATGATTTTGTCAACGCAATCAAGCTTGTTGTAGCCTTCAAGGATATATGAGAAAATTGGTCGGTCGTTTACTTTGATATACTGTTTTGGGATATCAGCACCAAATCTTGTACCGCTTCCACCCATCATTAATAAAACTGTGTTCATTTGATTACCTCATAATTAGTCATCATATATGTGATATTTTTTAGCGATTTCCTCGTCGATATGCCATGAAATAAGGTCGTGTCCTACACGCTGGTGCATAAGAGGTAAATCCATATAGTTCTTGTACTGCATAGTAAGAAAGCCCTCGATGTCTTTTAGTGCCATTGTTCTTACACCCTCAAAGTCGATGTCCTGATACGGAATCATTTTGTCAACATCTGCGTAGGTGTAACTAGGCACAAAGCTGGCTACAGTTGTAAGACCCATTTCTTTAGCCTTTGAGTTGTACTGTGTAGCTTTTCTTATATACAAAAACTGAGTGAACTTAAGGGGGATAAGGTGTACGATGCGTCGTCTGATTTCGTTATAGACACGTGACCACCACTCGTATGCAGTTTTTGCAGGAGCATCATAAATAATCTTTTCCTTGTGTCGGTTTATAACCTTGTTGTGAAGGTTGGACCAGAAACTCACTTTGTTCTTGAAACGATGTCTTTCGTTTAGTGAGTTAGGAATGTAGTCAAATGGGAAAAGGTCAAGACATATACCTTTGTGGAAGTCTCTAAGTTCGTTGTAATTTGTTACATACGATGTTCCGTTAAGTCTGATTTTTGAGAAAAGATATGGGATTTTAGGGTCGGATTGTCTTGTCTGCAGGAAGAAATCCTCGCCCAGATATTTTCCGCCTTCTTTTAGAAATTTATCATAGTCAGCACGTAGCATACCTACATCGATGTCATCGTCCCAAGGGATAAATCCACCGTGACGCTTGTAGCCGAGCATTGTGCCGCCACAGATAAAGTAGCCTACACCGATTTTGCGGCATACTCTGTCAAATTCTTTTAAAAGTACAAGGTCGATTTTTTGTATTGTGCGGGTTTGCTCCATAAGCTTGTCGTCGATTTCAACAGTCCATTTGTTGTGAAGACGAGGAGCATTAATCTCTGCGTGGTTTATCTTGATGCGTTTTGTAGGGAAAACATCGTCATATTCAATAAGCACGCTTCTGTTTGGAACAAGTCTTGTGATGTATTTTGTGTTCTGGTATTTTGTTACAACTTTCAGCAGTTTGCGGTATGTCATCTTAGGGTTTCTTGAACCATAAAATACAGTGCCAAAGAACAGAGAAAATACTTTTCTGCCACTCATAGGTACAGTTGTTGCAGGTGGAGTGAGGTTTACCATCTTGTTGTATTTGTCTCTTAAATTTGCAACAGTTCTGAGATACATTTTGCGTTCTGCTTCGCTATCAGGAACAAAGTCAAATGCGTTTATCACAATAGTAGCAACATCAGTTACAGTAAGGTCCTGCTGCTCTATAACAATTGGTTTTGCAACCTTGAATTGCAGTGCTTTTGCTCCGCTTGGGTAACGGTCTATAATATTCAGACCGTAGTTTTCGGCTTCATTGTACAAAATATCCACAAGCTTGTTATACTCGTCACGGAGCAAGCCGATTTCGGATGCTGATTCCAATCCGTTAGGGATAAAGTCGTTATAGTGAACAGCACCAACCAGAAGACTTGAAAAGCAGAAATACCTGAGCTTGTGCTCAGTGCATATGTCGTCGATGATTTTTAGTATATCTGCTCGTGCTTCATTAACGATGTTGTGATGCTTGAATGTTACTCTCTGGGTAATAGGCTTCATAGTTATCCAAACTCCTTTGAGATCTTGTAGTGCTTAACACGTTATCACAATATGTTACACACTACCTCATAATAAACACAACAATTATACAACTTTACACGTTAAAAGTCAATTGATTATCTGCCAAATATACTGTTTATTACTTATATTAATATGTGGGTTTTTGAGGTGGCAAAAAACAGCAATAAAAAGTACTCAAAAACGCTGTAAAAAGGTGGTGTTTTAGTTGACATAAACAGTGGTGATTGGTATAATTAAATAGATTATAAGTAGTATGGATAACTATGTGTATGATGAGGTATGAGTTGTCATATGCGCAGTGGTGAAAGGAATATAGATTATGCAAAACAACGAAAGTAATATCAGATTTGGGGACCTGATAAACCTGTTTGTATCAAAGTTGTGGATTATGATTTTGGTTGCAGTGATTGTAGGCGGTTCTATTTTTACGTACAAATATCTCACGTATGAGCCGTTGTACAAGTCATCTGCTACGATGTACATATTAAGACAGGGCGAAAACGAAGAGAATGTTGATTACAGCGAAGATTTTAACGTAGCACTTAGTGTGGTCAGTGACTGTGAAAAACTACTGACAAGTCACAAGGTGCTTGATGAGGTGATTGAGCAAAACAAGTTACCTTATTCATACGAAGAACTCAGTTCGATGGTATCTATAAAAACAGAGTCAAAATCAAGATATATTGAAATCACCGTTGTATCAAACGACCCTGAAAAATCAAAACTTATTGCTGATTCAATATGCAATTTTGGCGAAAAGGCTATTGATGCACTTATGGGGTATGACCAGATTAACAAGTACGATGATGGCACGCTTGAGAATACTCCTTGCAACTCAAAGTTTTCATATACCATTATCCTTGGTACTTTAGTTGCATTTATTCTGACTTATATTGTTGTTGTTTTGTTTTACATTTTTGATGACAAAGTCTCTGACCCTGATTTGGTCGAAAAGAATCTTGGGCTGAGCGTGCTTGCGCTTGTACCAAATATGAAAAAAGAAAATGTACGTAAAGACTATTATGTGTACCAGGGTAAAACTGCCACAAAGCGTCACAGATATTATACGAAAAACACAAAGGAGAACAGATGATGGAAAAAATACAGGTAAATCTCCATGGTATGGATTCTTATTTTGTAAACGAATCATTCAGGACTCTTCGGACAAATCTGCAGTTTTGCGGTAGTGACAATAAGGTGATTTTGGTTACCAGTTGTGATGCAAACGAGGGGAAAACCTCTATCTCGCTGATGCTTTCAAAAAGTTTGGCTGAGATAGATAAAAAGGTGATTTATGTCGATTGTGATATGAGAAAATCGGTTGTTGCATCACGATTTACCAATGCCAGAAACACCAAGGGTTTGAGCGAGTTTCTTAGCGGACTTGCAACAAAGGAAGAGATAATCTTCAACACACAGTATGAAAATTTTGATATGGTTTTGTCCGGACCTTATTGCCCTAATCCGGTTGAACTTCTTATGAAAGAAACATTTATCTCGTTCTTAAATGAAATAAGAGCAGAGTATGATTATGTGATTATCGATACCCCACCGCTTGGGCTTGTTATCGATGGTGCGGCTGTTGCAAAGTATTGTGATGGTGCGATTATGGTTGTGTCATCCGGCAGAATACGCTTTAAACAGGCAAAAAGAACAAAAACACAGCTAGAAAAAAGCGGTTGCAAGATACTGGGAGTAGTGATTAACCACATCGAAAAACGTGGTGAAAGATACTATAAAAAATACACAAAAAAATACTATGGGCATGGTTATTACACACCATATGACACACAGGAGGAATTCTCTTAAGTGAGTGAAATAGATAAAAAAATAAGCGTTGTAATGCCTGTGTACAACGCAAATAGATTTCTCAGCGATGCTATTGAGTCTGTATTAAATCAGAGTTATGTGGACTTTGAGTTCATTATCATTGATGACTGTTCAAGTGATAACTCGTATGAGATTATGAAAAAATATGCTCAAAGCGACGACAGAGTAAAGATTTTTAAAAACGAGCAGAACAGAGGTGTATCCTACACCAGAAATTTTGGCGTTTCAAAAGCAACAGGTGACTATGTTGCACTTATTGACAGTGATGATATGTGGGAGTGCGATAAACTCCAAAAGCAAATGAGTGTTATGCAGATGTTTCCTGATACGGATATATGCTTTACCGGTTCTGCTTTTATTGACACAAAGTCTGTAAGATCGACTTTTGTTTTCAGAATTCCTACATTGGTTGATTACAAGACTTTGCTCAAACAAAATGTTATCTCGTGTTCATCTGTTCTTATAAAAAGAGAACTGCTTGTTAAGTACCCTATGGCTCATGATGATATGCACGAGGATTATGTTGTGTGGCTTAGTGTGCTCAAAAACGGCGGTGTTGCGCGCGGTGTGGACGAGCCTTTGCTTGTCTACAGGGTGGACCGTCAATCTAAATCAGGAAATAAATTCAAGTCCCTTAAAATGGGATACAAAGTGTATAAATATATAGGACTAAATATTTTTCAGATAGGATATTACATGATGCACTATGTTGTAAGGGGTATCAGAAAACACGGTTCTATTTAATTATTCTAAGGAAAATGGTATGAAGTTATATTTTATTAACCCACCTTTTAAAGCAGAATACGGAAAGTTCTCAAGAGAATCACGAAGTCCATGTATCGGTCACAGCGGTGTGTTGTATTATCCGCTGTGGCTTGTTTATGCAGCTGCGTATGCTAAAAAATGCTCACACGAAGTGCTTTTTCTGGACGCACCTGCAAAACTCCTTAATACTGAGCAATCACTTGATATCATCAGGGAAAAGGGAGACGGTACAGGACTTTTTGTTATTAATACAAGTACACCGTCTATATATAGCGACTGTAGTTTTTGTGACGAGATAAAAAAGATGTTTCCATCTGCGTTTATTGTGCTTGTCGGCACACACCCTACTGCAACAGTTGATGAAACGTTTACTTTTTCTGATGCGATTGATGGTATTGCACGCAGAGAATACGACCTGATTATCAAAAATCTTGCCCATGCGTTGCAAAACGGCGACGACCTTTCTACAGTAAAAGGTCTTTCATACAGAAAAGATGGTGTTGTTGTAAACAATGCAGACGCAGATTATATAGAAAATCTGGACGAGATTCCGTTTGCGTCTGAATTTATCAAGGAGTATCTTGATGTAGATGACTATGTTTTTCCTGCGGCTGTGTTGCCGGAAATCCAGATTTTTACAGGTAGAGGATGTCCTGCACGATGCAATTATTGTGTTTATCCGCAGACCTTGCATGGTCACAGATACAGACTGCGTAGTGTTGATAACGTTATTGATGAGTTTAAGTATATTATAGAGAATTTTCCACAGGTCAAGCAGGTTGTTATTGAGGACGATACCTTTACTGTCAACAAAAAACGAACTGTTGAATTTTGTGAAAAAATGATTGAAACCGGCATGAATAAAAAAATCCGTTGGTTGTGTAATGCGAGAGTTAATCTTGATTACGAAACAATGAAACTGATGAAAAAAGCCGGATGCAAGCTTATTATTCCGGGTATCGAAAGCATTGACCAGACTATTTTAAATAATATCAGAAAAGGTATTACCGTTGAGCAGATTGAAAACTATATAAAAAATGCAAAAAAAGCAGGGCTTATGGTGCATGCGTGTTATATGGTTGGTAATATGGGCGAAACAAAACAGACTATGGAGCGCACATTAAAAGCTGCTATGCGTTTTAAAACAGATACCATGCAGTTCTTTCCGCTTATTCCGTATCCGGGCACAAAGGCTTATGAATGGGCAAAAGAAAACGGCTACATTGTGCAGGGCTATGATAAGTATCTAAAAGAAGACGGTACGCTCAACTGTGTTATCAGCACAGAAGAATTAAGTAGCGATGACCTGGTTGCTTTTTGTGCTCACGCCAGAAAGAAGTACTACCTGAGACCTTGGTATGTACTACACAGAATCAAGCGTGGACTTACAGATGTTGAGGATTTGAAACGCTCGCTAAAGGCGTTTTCGCGACTGAAAAATACGCTGTTTAAAAAGGACGAGTATAATGGATAACGCTGTTGTATTTATGAACCCTGTGCCAAGCAAGGCGCCGCAGATTTCAGCCTTCAAATTTCTGAAGGTTATTTCGCCGTGCTACAAAAAACTAAGCATTGTATCATCGTGTCTTGATGATACTGATGATGCACAGGTAATTAACATTAAATACAAAAAGCAAAGAAACAAAATTATAAGATTAACTAATTTCGTATGGTTTCAGATAAAACTGTTTTTTAAATCTATAACAACACTCAAAAAAGGCGATGATGCGTTTTTTTGGGTGGGGGACAAGATGTTTTCGGCGATGCTTGCGTGCAAGTTAAAAAAGGCGAAAACTCATTTTTTCCTTTATGGTATGACCTCGCTTGAGGATAATTCAAAAAAAGCCCGTACTACTAAAAAAAGTCAGGACTTTCTTGCAGACAAAGCTGATATAATCTGTGCAGAAAGCAAGTCAGTACTGACAGACAGAAATATAGAAATCACAGACAAAACAAGGATAATTCACCTGTATGTAGATGACCTTGAGATAAGCAAAGAAAAAGAAAACAAAATAGGTATGCTGTGTCGTCTTGCATCCGGAAAATGTGTGCTTGAGTGCATAGAGGGCTTTTATGAATTTCATAAAACACACCCACAGTACACACTTGAGATTGTTGGCGACGGCATACTATATGGTGAGTGCCAAAGCCTGATACAAAAACTTTGTGCACAAAGTTTTATCATCCTTAAAGGTTGGGTTGTTCACAAAGATTTGTTTGAGTTTATGTCAAAATGGCAGTTGCTTTTGTTTGCTACAAAAACAGAGGGAGTGCCTAACTCTGTACTTGAGAGTATGAGTATGGGGATTCCCGCACTTGCGTCCCATGTTGGCGGGCTCAAGGATATTGTCATAAACAAAGAAAACGGCTATGTGCTACAAAACGATGATGTGACAACGATTGCGCAATCGCTTTGTGATATACTCGACAATCAGGAGTTACTTTGTAAAATATCAAAAAACGCAAAAGAAACAATAAATCGTAAATTTACACTAAATAAAGCAAGAGAAAACTTTAGATTACAGATGGGATACAGAGAATGAAGATACATATTGTCAGCACGATAAACGGACTTGAAAACGAGGGTATGCGAAATGTCGCTACTCATCTGTCAAAAGAGCTTGAAAAAGAAAATACCGTTACATATTGTGCTCTTAAGGATATTTTTTCTATCATAAAAAACGGCAGAAAAAGTGACGTTGTAATTGTGTTTGCCAGACTTATAAAATCAGTTTACTATATGCTTAAAATTGTGCGTCCGTTTGTAAAGAAAATCTGCGTTTGCTGTGTCCAGCCTGTGTCAGAAGAATTTGCACAGCTTAATAAAAAGAAAAGTATTGTTGACTGTTGCCTTGCCGTTTGCAAAGAAGATGTTACAAACGCATTTTGTGATGATATTATTCACACTTTTGAGGTTGGTATCAACACAGAAAAATTTGCAAAAAAAGGCACAAAGGCTGAGCTTTGTGATAAGTTAAATTTACCACACGACAAAACCATAGTTTTGCATGTCGGACATTGTTCAAAGGGCAGATATATAGAAGAAATGCTTACGCTTGATAAAGAAAAATACCACTGTGTTGTTATTGCAAGCGGTATGTTTGATGATGATAACACCATAAAAGTGCTAAAAGACGGGGGAGTGGACCTGCGTTTTGGTTTTGTGAAAAATATCGAGGACTTTTACAACTGTGCCGATGTGTATTTCTTTCCAACAAAATCAAGCGAGTATGTGATTAGCGTTCCGCTTTCTGTGATGGAAGCACTTGCTTGCGGTACACCGGTTGTTGCGTACAAATCGTTTGATAAATTTCATCTGATAAAGACTAACGATAAAAACGCCATGACGCTTGTAGATGATGTAGCACAGCTGTCAGATGCTATAGATACAGCAAAAAACTACAAAATTGACAAATCGTATCTGTACGATGCAAAGTCATGGAATGATGTGTGCAAAAAAATAGAGTTAGTGTTAGAAAAATAAATGGAGAATTAGTATGAAGCAAAAGACAATTTGTTTTATAGGACTTGATGGCTCGGGAAAATCTACATCTGTCGATTATGCGTATGATACGCTCAAAAGCAGAGGTGTAAAAATCAAGAAAGTACGTGCGGCGTATGTGATTAAGTTTATGTCTTTTTTTATAAAACTGGGCAAAAAATTGGTGATGAAAAAAGACTCAAACCCTTTTGACGGTGACTACAAGGCGTATCTTGAAAATATGCGCAAACAAGGCGAAAAAAAAGGCGTGTATAAAATATTCTCGTTTCTTACTTCTGTTGAATTCTGGTGTCAGATTTTCTTTTCTGTTACAGTCAACAAATGGTTTAAAACTACCTTGCTTGTAGATAGGTATATCTATGATAATGCAGTTACTTATGCTGCAAACCTCGGTAAGGACAGCGAGTATATGATAGACACTATCGAGAAAAAGTGGAAGCATGCTCCAAAACCTGATTTGATTATTTATATCAAAACACCGGTATCAACCTGTCTTTCACGAAAGGACGACATACCTGACCCACTTTATCTTGAAATCAGAGAACCGCTTTATGACAAGATTGCAAAGATGTACAACGCTGTTGTTATCAGCGGTGATGATGATAAAGAACTTATGTTAAAACAGGTTATTGATGCGATAGACAGCATCTGATTGAAAGGTTAAGATATGATAAACAAGCTTATTGTTATCGGAATTGACGGTCTGGACTTCGACCTTGTAAAAAAGTACGAGGATGTGCTGCCAAACCTGTCAAAAATGCAAAAAGAGAATAATTATCCACGTCTGCGTTCGGTTTTTCCTGCTGATACAACACCTGCGTGGTCTACTATATACACAGGTGATGACCCGTCTGTACACGGAATCATAAACTTTGTTAACGTTAAAGACAGAGATAACTCCTACAAGCCGTTTGAGTTTGATGATTCTGTATTTAAAGGCAAGACTTTCTGGGATAAGCTCAACGAAATGGGATACTCAACAACCGTGCTTTTGCCTATGAATATCAAACACGGCTGGGATATAAACGGCACAATGGTTACTCGTCCGTACAAAGGCGAGATGCACGTCTTTCCAAAAAGCAAGGAAAGTGTATACAAGCCTGATTTTTCTATACTTGGAACAGAGTCGAAATTTACATCTGAATCTCAGCTTAATTCTTTAAAAGAAGAATTTTTTAAAAAATCAGATGAGGAATTCCGCCTTACAAAATGTGCTATTGAAAACGAAGACTGTGATTTTCTGTTCTCGTATTTTTCTACAACGGACGGACTGTGCCACGACTTCTGGCGTCATTGTGACGAGAACCACCCTGAATATCCGGGTGAAAACGAGCATATGTACGCTATACGTGATTTGTATATCAAGATGGACAAGCATATTGAGCAGATTATGAGTATGTGTCCTGACACACCTGTGCTTGTAGTAAGCGACCATGGACACGGTGCTCGTCCTGTATATATTGCAAGAGTTAACGAGATGCTTTATCGCTTTGGTTATCTCGCACCAAAAGTGAGCAACGACGGCAAGAAAAAGAAGAAAACTCTCAAAGGTTTTGTCAAGAAAACCGCACTTAACTTTGTCGCTCGTTTTGGTCTGCCAAAATGGGCAGTAAAGATAGCACGCAAAGTCCCTGTGTGGAAAGGTATCTTTGCATCGGGCAACGACTTTGACTGGGATAATACTGTAGCGTACTTAAGCGATTTGTCTGCACTCAAGAACTACAGTTATGGCGGTATACGTGTCATTGCTGAAAACGACAAGAAAGACGCGCTGTGTGATGAGATTATCAGCAAACTCAGTACTGTTATGATAGATGATAAAACACCTGCATTTTTATGGATAAAGCGTACCAACACACACTATCATGGTAAACATCTTGACAGATATCCTGAGATTATTTTTCAGCTTGATGAGCGATATGGTGCAGAGTGGAGTCTGGGACAGGAACTTTTTGAGAAAAAAGGCTTTATGCACAAACTGTCTCCGGGCGCACATCGATACGAAACTGCTGTTATTGCCGCAAAGGGCATAAATCTTTCAAAGTCGCAGTATGAGTTAACTGACATCAGGGATATTATCCTGAATGTTTTTAAATAATTCTATAAAAGAATTCTTAAAAGGAAAATAGATGAGTAAAATTTTGATTTGGGAGACCCTGTCTGAAATAGGCGGAGGTCAACAGGTGACGCTCAGGGTTGCCGATATTTTACAAGAGAATAACGAGCTTCACTTTGTTATACCGCAACAAGGCGAGTTGTCTGCGCAACTTGAAAAGCGCGGTGTTTCATACACACTTATGGGTGACCAGAGTATGCCGAAAGGTCGCAAGGGTTTTTTAGGCCTTTTAAAGTTTTTGTACCTGACACTTGTGGCAGTAATCAAAGGTCGCAGGGTGGTTAATAAAATCAACCCTGACATCATATATGCGCCGGGTCCGGCTGCACTAGTGTGGAGTGCTATGTGTGCAAAGCGTAGCACAAAAGTTGTTTGGCACCTGCACCATGTGTTCGAGTCAGGGGTAACGCTGAAACTTATTAATATTTTCAGCGCCAGAAAATGCGTTAAAAGAATTATATCTGTATCTGAATATGTATCACAGCAGATAACAAATGAAAAAGCACAAAACAAAAAAGTAGCAATATATAATTCTGTTGAAGAATTATCACCTGAAGTGGAGCGAAAAAATCTGTGCGATGAATTCCCTCTGCTTGATAAAGAACTCAGGATTGCACAGATTGGATTTATCACAAAGACAAAAAAACAGCACAAGACGCTTAGCATAGTAAATGAACTTGTCAAAAGAGGAGAAAGTGTCTGTCTTGCAATAATTGGCAGTGTCAGACAAGCCGATGTTGAGTACAAAAATCAGCTTGATAAAACTATTGAAGAAAACAACCTTATGCATAATGTTGTTTTTACAGGATATAGAACCGATGTGCAACAGATTATGTCAACTTTTGATGTTGTTGTTTTGCCATCAGTTGAAGGGTTTCCTCTTGTTGCTATACAAGCACTGTCAGAGTGTGTACCTGTGCTCACTGTTGACAACTCGGGCTGTGCTGAGATTGTAAAAAACACCGGTTGCGGTATGATATATTCAAAAGACAGTGATATAGGCGTGATTGCTGATACGTTGCTTAAGTGCGCTATGATTGATGTTAAATCAGCAATAGAAAAGCACCCTGACTTCTTAAAGTCCGGATGCTCAAAAAGTAGTTTTGTTAAAAGTATAAATAATGTGTTCAGTTTGTAAGTGTGGCTGTATTTTCAGGCTTTTTGTAGTACGCTATCTTTAGTATTAGTAGCGCACAAAACCACAGGTAACTACAGGTTATGTTGTCGACTGACATAAGCGAGATCAATGTTACCGTATAGCCGATAATAAGACACATATACGATGTGTTTGATGGTGAGTTTGTATATACGCTGTGAGTTTTAGCCCAGCCGATAATCAGCACGGACAGGAAGAAAATGATGGCGATGCCGCCCACTATCATGCCACACTCACAGATAAACTGAAGCCATGTGTTGTGGGTCATACGCTCGGTTATGGTGTATTCATCCATTTTTCCAAAACCTACACCGAACAGAGGGTTCTTGTTCCAGTATATTTCAAAACATTCTTCCCATATTGAGAAGCGACCGTATTCATCAGTAAGATTTGAGCGGTTTGAATAGGTTGATAGCAATGAGCTTGTCAGCGCTTGCCCGTACTTTGTGACAGTAAAGCACAAAAACAGTGCGCACGAGGTAATTACACCCAATATGGTTGCAACTTTTTTTCTCACAGACTTTATTTTTGAGATCCCGATAGTGGCTGTGATAATAACTGTCAAAGCTGCACACAAAAGTCCCATTCGTGAGCCACTCAGTATAATACAAAGAGCACTCGTGATAATTGTGACTACATAGTACAGGCTGAATTTTTTGAAAAGTTTCAGGATAGATGCCGCTATACCAAATATAAATTGTATGAACATAGTGTTTGGGTCATAAGCAAAGCCACGCAAACGGAAGGTTTGAGTGTACGTTCCGTCCACCATATTGTTTGATGTAAGGAACATACCGTTGTCAGTGCGGACCTGGGCTACTATGTCACCTATAGGAACTGAATTTATCATACACGCATACGCAATCAGATAAACAATCGAAAATCCAAAACAGGACGCTATGAAAACATCGCTTAACTGGTCAATTGTGTCCATTTTGGTTGACGAAATATAGCATTGTGCACACAGGTATACCACAACAGCCATAAGTGCCGCTTTGGCAGAAGAAAAGTCGTCGGTGTTAAATAGATTGACCAAAAGTATCAACACAGTTATGATGCCTGCCAAAAGCTGACCTTTGCTTGCGAATAAATCAAAATCGTTACCCTTGTTCTTTGCGTAAAAAACAACAGGTAGAATCAAAGCAAATATCATATATGGTTTGATGATTGCACCCGCTACACTGATACCGTAAGCATCAATAGGGATAAGCAACCACATATAGCTTGCTAAATCTATTTTTTTGTTAATAAGTGGCAGATACGAAAGTACAAGTGCCGCTATTATCCATAGCCATATCATAGCTTGCTCTCCTTTTTGATTATTAAGCCAGGTGCTTTTACTAATATATCACAAATGTTTTTTATTTACAACTATCAGAAGAGGTTTATGATGAGCACAAACTCACGTTCACAAAATTCAATAAAGAATGCATCAAGTGAAGTAGTGGTGCGTATGCTTACAGCTATATCAAAATTTGCTCTGCGTACTGTGTTTATCTATACACTTGGCATTCAGTACAATGGTGTATCAGGACTTTTTAATGATATTCTATTTGTATTTTCACTTGCAGAGTTAGGCATTAATCGTGCGATAGCCTATGCACTTTACAGACCGCTTGCAAATCATGATGATGACGCTGTTGCGCGAATCATGAAATTTTACAGGACTGTGTACCGCATCATTGCAGGAGTTATAACACTGGCAGGTCTGATTGTGATGCCGTTTTTGCCTTATCTTGTCAAAGATGTTCCTGATATCAAAGAGAGTATATACCTGATTTTTGCTTTGTTTGTTATCCAGTCGGCATCTTCGTATCTGTTTATTTATAAGGCTACTTTGCTCGAAGCAAATCAGCAAAAGCGAATTGTATCATATGTCAATATCGTTGCAACAATAGTACAGGTTATATGCGAAAGCGTGATACTGTTTGCTACTAAAAATTACTTGTTGTATCTTGTGTTCAGCATAGTATTTTCGCTCTCGAAAAATATTGTTATTTCATATATAGCACAGCGACAGTTCCCGATATTAAAGAAAAAGAATATAGGACCGCTTACAAAAGAGGAAGCAAAGCAGATAAAAGCAGATATTGGTGCAACCGCTATATATAATGTGAGTAACGTGGCGGTTTCTACTACTGACACCATTGTAACAGCGGCGTTTTTTCCTACAACAATCGTTGGTATTTTGTCAAATTATCGTCTGATTTTCAACACAATCAATACACTCATAAGCCAGATATCGGCATCGACTGTGCCAAGCATTGGAAATTTAGCGGTATCTGCAACTCCTTCTACACTAAAGCGTTTGCACGACAAGCTAAGCTTCATTATGTTTATGATAGCAAATTTCGTGTGTGCGTCACTTGTTACTTTGCTTAATCCATTTATTTCTGATATATGGCTCAAAAATTCACAGTACCTGTTTATTATGCCAACTGTGATTGCTGTTGTTTTTAACCTGTATCTTTGTATAATGCAGTATCCGAACACCGCATACAGAAACTCAAACGGATTGTTTGTACAGGGAAGAATCCGTCCTGCGGTAATGGCTGTGATTAATGTAGTGATGTCTGTGTCATTTGCTTTAGCATTTTCGCGGTTTGGTACCCAGTGGGGTGTTTTTGGCATATTGCTTGCAACACCGCTTTCGCGACTTGTGACAGAAACCTGGTATGATCCGCATATAGTTTATAAACATGTGTTTAAGGAGTCTATGAAAAAATATGCGGTAGCAAGGCTTGTGTATTTTTTAGTGGCAGTAGTAAGTTGTTGTGCTACATATTTTGGTGCGTGGTGGGTGATTTATGTGTCAGGTGTGCAAAACGTATATCTTTCGTTTGTGATACGTGCTTTGTGTGCTGCTGTTATACCTAACCTTATTATGCTTTTGGTGTTTTCTAGAACATCAATATTCAAAGAAAGCACATCTTTGGTGATTTCAGCCGTGCTCAAAAAAAGAAAAAAGTAAACAGTTGATATGTATTTAGTCAGGCTACTAAGTTGTGTATGTGGCCTGACTTTTTTGTTTATTTTGTCGTGAAATCTGACAACTTTTTTTACAAAGAAAGTGGTTGCCTTGTTAATTAGCATAAAAAATTGACATTGATTTTGGCTATTTTTACACTATAAAAAATGGTTACAATATTGTATAATATTTACGAGTAATTGCGTCGTTATACGCTTACATCAAAAATCTTAAGAAAGAGTGATTACTTATGAAAAAGTCAAGAAGAGTTCTTTCATTAGTGCTTGCTATGTTAATGCTTTTCTCAGCATTCTCAGTGCTCGCATCAGCGAAAGAAGTCGAAGTGGCAGAAACAGGCGTCACAATGACCGGTGGCGAAGTTCTCTACCTCAAACCAAACTCAAACTGGACACAGGCTAGTGCGAGATTTGCTGCTTACTTCTTTGGTAGCGGTAACGAATGGGCTTCTATGGAAGCTTGCCCAAGAGATACCGGCTACTACAAAGTAACTGTTCCATCAGGTTCATGGACAAACGTTATTTTCTGTCGTATGAACCCAAGCACAACTTCAAACGACTGGAACAACAAGTGGAACCAGACTGGTGACCTTACTTATGATGGCACTAAGAATCTGTTCACAGTTTCTTCCGGTTCTTGGGATGGTGCTACATCATCTTGGTCAGTATGGGCAGAAACTCCAGAGCCAACAGAAGCTCCTACAACTGCTCCAACAACAGGTACTGTAGATCCTGATCAGCCAACAGAAGAGCCAACAGAAGAGCCTACAGACGAGCCAACAGAGGAGCCAACAACTCCTGAACCTCCTGTTGCTATGGATGTTTACTGCATCAACTCAGCTAAGTGGGACGCAGTTTGCGCTTACGCTTGGAATGAAGGCGGTTCTAAATACGCAGAGTGGCCAGGTGCTCCTATGACTAAGACAGAGGACACTGTTAACGGCTTTGATGTTTACAAAATTACAATCGAAGGTGGTCCTTATTCAAGCATCATCTTCAACAACAATAACAAAGGTTCACAGACAGATGACCTCACACTTGAAGAAGGCAAGTACTATGACGTAAAAGCTGGCGAATGGTACGCTTCTCTTGACGAAGTACCACAGGTTGATCCACTTGCTACAGACCGTTACCTCGTTGGTTCATTCAACGATTGGTCAACAGTAGCTGACGAGTTCAAGCTTAAAGCTGAGGGCGAGAAAACCGGTTATGTTACACTCACTCTCGAAGCTAACACAAAGTACGAGTTCAAAGTTGTAAGAGAAGGCACTTGGACTAGCTGCAAAACACCTATCACTGATTCAGCTGAAGGTCTTACATTCAGCTCTTCAAATAGTGACAACTGCACAATTACAACAAAAGAGGCTGGCGAGTATGTATTCTCATTTGGTCTCGACAACTCACAGCTCGGCGTTACATATCCTGTAACTGCTACAGAAGAGCCTACAGACGCTCCAACTGATGCTCCAACTGATGCTCCTACAGATGCACCAACAGATGCACCTGCTTCAGGCGACCAGCCAACAGTTGCTCCAGAAGATCCAACTGACGCTCCTATCACAGTTGCTGCCGGTTACTACCTCGTTGGTACATTAAACGGTGTTGACTGCTGGACAGTAGAGTCTCTCACAGAGGACAGACTCCTTGTAGAAAATGCTAGCAACCCTGGCGAATATATGCTTGGCTATACATTCGTTGAAGGCGATGCAGTTAAGGTTGTTTACTTTGATGGTGAAACTATCACAAAGTGGTTCAACGATGGTGGCAAGGACTACAATATCGGCGCTGCTAAAGTAGGTGACTGCACAGTATACTTCAGACCAGAAGGTAATGATGCTTGGTCATACTTCTACTTTACAGTACTTCCTAACGTAGTTGACGACCCAACAGACGAGCCTACAGATGCACCAACAGATGCACCTGCTACAGGCGATCAGCCAACAGTTGCTCCAGAAGATCCAACTGATGCACCTACTGACGAGCCAACTGATGCTCCTGTAGTAGGCACAAAGACTATCTACTTTGAAAACAACTGGATGTGGCCAGAAGTTTCTGTATATTTCTGGGGCGGCGCTAATGGCGAAAACGCAACATGGCCAGGCGAGGTTTTAGCTGATCCAATCGGCAAGAACGGCGACGGCACATACGATATCTACAAGATCGAAATCGATGCTGACGCAACAGGCGTTATCTTCAGCGGCGAGGGCGCTTATGGTCGTGACCAGTCTGCTGACGTAACAGATATCAAAGATGGTTATGTATACTACATGACATATGATGATGCTACTGGCACAAAGCCATGTGGTTCTTATCCATATGCTGAGCCAGAGGATCCAACAGAAGAACCAACTGAGGAACCTACAGAGGAGCCAACTGAGGAACCAACAGAGGAACCAACTGAAGAGCCAACTGATGCTCCTGTAGCTGGCACAAAGACTATCTACTTCGAAAACAACTGGATGTGGCCAGAAGTTTCTGTATATTTCTGGGGCGGCGCTAACGGCGAAAACGCAACATGGCCAGGCGAAGTTTTAGTTGATCCAATCGGCAAGAACGGCGACGGCGTATATGACATCTACAAGATCGAAATCGATGCTGACGCAACAGGCGTTATCTTCAGCGGCGAGGGCGCTTATGGTCGTGACCAGTCTGCTGACATTACAGATATTAAAGATGGTTATGTATACTACATGACATATGATGATGCTACAGGCACAAAGCCATGTGGTTCTTATCCATATGTTGAGCCAGAGGATCCAACAGACGAGCCAACTGATGCTCCAACTGATGCTCCTACAGATGCTCCAACTGACGCTCCTGTAGAAAACCCAACTAAGGTTGACAATGTTGCTGCTTCTGAAATCGATTATGATTCTGCTGTAATTACTTGGGACGCTGCTGCAAATGCAGTTAAGTACTGGGTATACCTCGGCGATGTTATCTACAATGTAACAACAGACACAACTATCACAATTGAGCGTTTGAGTGTTGACACAGAATACACAATTGCTGTTATAGCTCTCTTAGAGGATGGCACTGTTTTGAAACTTGCTGACGCTGATCTTGTTACATTCTCAACACTTGCTTATGAGATAACAGGTTCTGCAACAGCTGATTGTTACACAATCACAATCGATTGGGATGCTAAGGATGCTACAAAGACATGGATTTACTATGGTACATCAGAAGATGATCTCAGAATCTATGATTCTTCATTTGGTAACAGCTACACAATCCCAGATCTTGAGTCAGATACAACTTACTTCTATCAGGTTAGACACCTTATCGATGGTAAGATTGTTGACGGCGCAAGCGGTTCAATCGCTACACCATCTGACAACGCACTCTTAGTTACTGCTTCATATACAGAAGAAGGCACAGTAGTTGAGTGGAACGCTGCTTATGGTTCATACAAATACTGGGTAACAGTTGAGACAGAAGAGAAGACTCTTATGTATTCTACAACTGACACAACAATGACACTTACAAACGCACCAGTAGGCGCTACAATTACTGTAAAGGCTGCTTGTGATGTTGACGGTGTTAAGAGCATGCTCTACTACTACGATACAGTTGTTGCTTAATCGCTCAGACTTATTCGTAATTAAATACCATTAATAATTTCGGGGGACCCGCTTGGGTCTCCCGATTTTGTTTTGCTTTATTCGTTTTATTTATGACAGGATTTTAACTTGACCCCAACATAATTCTAATTTACAATAATAAAAGATAAGTTTCTGGGGGAGAGACAATGAATGTAGGTATCCTGACATTTCACAGAGCCACAAATTACGGTACGGCACTGCAGGCTTTTGCGACACAAAAGGGCATAAAAAAGCTCGGATTTTGTAGTGAGATTGTGGACTATCGTCCTGAGTATATTGAGCGCACATTAAAGGTGCGTAGGATAAAAAACGCAAAATCACCCAAAGAGGTTGCATCAATTTGTGTTAACGCTATGATTTATCCAAAGGTAGCACAACGTAAATCAGACAACTTCAGACGCTTTTTAAGGCATATGGACATAGATACTACTATATGCAAAACGACAGATGATGTCAGCAAGGTTTCGCAAAAATACGATGCTGTACTTTCCGGCTCTGACCAGTTGTTCAACAAAAATATCACAGGCGATGATATGACATATTTCTTGCCGTTTGAGCATAGACATAAGATTTCTTTTTCCAGTAGTTTTGGTGAGCGTGAACTCAGCGACGCAAGAAAAGCACAGATTGCACCACTGCTCTCAGATTTTGAGTACCTTTCGTTCAGAGAGAATTCTGCACGAAAAATCCTATCTGATATCAGAAAAATCGACCCTAAAATAAAGAGTGAAACTTCTGTTCTTGACCCTACATTTCTGCTCACAAAAGACGAGTGGAATGCTTATGCTGACAATAGTTTGAAACTACCAAAAGGCGGTTATATCCTCACATATTATATGATAGAAACACCGCTTTTGCGTTCTATAACAAAAGCCTTAAAGCAAAAAACAGGGCTCAAGGTAGTAAACCTTAAGCCGTCAAAAAAACAGGTGGTTATGAGAGAAGGCAAAAATCTTGCGTTTGCCGGCCCTGCACAGTTTCTTTCTTGCTACAAAAACGCGTCATATGTTGTCACTAACTCTTTTCATGGGACAGCCTTTGCAATAAACTATGGTATACCTTTCTTTACGTCAACTTTGCCTGTGTCTATGGCAGGAGAGGTTAATGCTCGCCTGACAGACATATGCACTCTGTTTGATTTGTCACACAGGTGGATTGACAGCGAAGAAAAATTGCGTAAAGCTGACCTTACTAAACCATTTGAAAAAGATACAGAAATAATAGTTAATAACCTGCGTGCGCATTCATTTGATTATCTCAAGGATGCACTCGCCATATAAATGAAAACAGGCACCCAAAAGGTGCCTGCTTTTTTGTATACAGAAAACCACGCTATAGTTGCGTGGTTCAAAAAAGGTTAACCGATAAAAAGAAATACAAATGATACAGGGGGAGGCTCCCCTGTGTAAGGGGAGCTGTCAGCGTAGCTGACTGAGG
>JAZUOM010000015.1:0-31410 GCA_045604645.1 Ruminococcus sp.
AATATCTTATCACAAACGAATGTAATGTTAACATAGATATATCACAAAAATCCGATATACATAATGCGGGCTTATAAAAAGTTTACAGTATGCTGCTCGATTACGCTGGGTTTTGCGCCTTCTTATTCAGGATATTCTCAAGCAGATTTGCACTTTCGCGTTCGGCTTGGTCTACTGCGTGGACGTAGCGGTTTGTTGTTTTGAGCTGGGAGTGACCGAGCCTTGTGGCGACGTTCTTTATGTTCGTGCCATTACTCAGTAGCAGGGTAGCAGAAGTATGACGCAGGGCGTGGAATTTGCGGTGAGGCAGGTTGTGACGCTTTTGGAATCTGTCAAACCACTGTGTCGGGGTGGTCGGGTACATTGGGCTACCGTCTGCTTGGGTGAACACCCAGCCGTCGTTTTTGTACGCATCACCGAGTTTGAGTATCTCTTTTGCCTGCTCTGCTTTGAGCTTTTTGAGCATCTTGAGGCAGTACGGCGGGACGATAATCTGTCGCGTCTTGCCGGTTTTTGTGGACTTGCTCCTGATTTCACTGTCGTTTGCGACCTTGTAGTTTGAGCGACTGATGGTTAGGTAGCCGGTGGTGAAATCAAAATCGCTCCATTTAAGTCCGACTATTTCTCCTCGGCGACAGCCTGTAGCGAGTGCTAAGTGTATGATAACCTGATACTGCAGTGGCTCTTGTGATAGTGCCGAGAAAAGTTGTGGGAGTTCACTCTCCTTAATAATTTCGGTGTCGGGTTCAATCTGCCTTGGCAGAGTGATTCTATCCTTGTCGGCAGGGTTTGTGGGGATAATATCGAGCTTGTACGCGTATCGCATCACAGAACGGAGCACCGTGTAGTAGCGCTGGATAGATGACGGCGAGAGAGGCTTTTTCACTCCGTCGTATCGCTCGTTGCGACGGATAAGCGAGTCGACGTAACGCTGAATGTGGAGCGGTTTTATGTCCTTGAGTTTCAGGTGACCGAGTTCGGGAATGATGCTGTATTGTAGCATTTTTTCGTAGCGGTAATACACAGACTCCGACATCGTCAGCTTTGCAGAGTCGAGGTAAATCGGTACGAAGTCCGCAAACTTCATTCGGTTATCGTGGGCGACAGAGCCGTGCTTGTACTTTTCTTCAAACAGCACCGCCTGACGCTGCACTTCCTTTTCAATCTGCTTTTTAGTCATGCCCTCATCAGGTGTGTAGGTCATCGTGCGACGTATTTGCCTGCCGTTATTATCGTACCCCATCGACACCGCGATGAAGTAACTGTCCTTGCGTTTTAAGATTGATGCCATAATCAGACCTCCCTTATTTGTCATATGTTCGCTCTTTGTGAGCTGTTTATCAAGATGTAAAATGCACAAAGATAAATTATGTATTTGTGTAATTGCCACACCTGTTTACGGTGGGTGGCTGGGCTGTTTGGGTAGCTCCTATTCCACCCTGAACTTTTGCGAAAATGTGCGTGAGAGCCCAGCCCGTTGTCCGATACTCAAAGCCGTAGAGATTTGACTACCCCCCGCGGGGTATAAAATACTTTAGCCACTTTTTTCGCGCTGTATAGGCGTGTATGGGAGAGTAGTCGTAAAATTTCCGTAAAACGTAGCGTGAAAGGGGTGAAAAGCGTGATTTTACGTAGAAGAGAAAGCTCTAATGAGGTTCTTACCGCTACGTACTTCTACTGCGTAAAATCTCACAGTTACGATTACCGAGAAACGCACAGACTTTTTTCACACTTTTTACGCAGTTTTTTCGCACCGTAAAGTCAGGGGTTATGACCCTACCTGTTTGCAATACTCACACTGCGTCACGCTCACTCTCACGCACACATACGGCATATGCGCGAATAAATACGCAAAAATCAAATCCACCCCGAAAGCCACGGTTTCAAGCCGTTTTTTCACGACTTTTTGTAGCGTAAAAATAAAACTTTAATGCGAGAAAAATCATGCCTCCTCGTCGTGCTCGAACACATAAGGGTTAGTGAAAAACACAGGTGCAGGCGGTCTGCCCTTGCCTGAGTACTCCTGCTCTTTTTCTTTCAGGTACCCGAGTTCTGTGAGGTGATACAGCACGCGTTTGAGTTCTTTTGCACGCTTGAAACGTCGGCATTTGTCGAGCATCTGCTTGGTTGAGAACTCCTTGAGTCCTGATTCTCTGAGCTGTTTTAAGACGTACTTTGAGTCGTTTGTCAGCTCGTCTGCACCCATCAGCGCAAACGCAGCTCTTGCGTGTTCTATAAAATACAGACCGATTTCAATGGCGTTTTCCATCGTGCTTTTGCTGACCACAAGCGGTGGGTAATCCGAGAAACTGACGTAGTTTCTGTTAGTCTTAGCACGGCACAGGATACCTGCTATTCGCAGTGTGATGCCGACTATCTTACCTGCCCACTCTGCTATATCAGAATAGGTCGTGCGGATTTTCGGCTCATGTGATGTCGCAAAATCGTAAAACGCCTTGTACGCATCTTCGCTCAGGGTTATTACCTCGTGTTCACCGTTTTCTTCCTCGAGCAGGTCATAAATCAGCTCCTTGTAGTTCTCTTTGACCTTTTTTGGCATAGGCTCGGTCTCAAATTTACGCACGCCGACCATAGATTTGGGCATACTGTACAGGAATCGTGCAGTAAGTCCACGACCACGGAATGTCTTGTTGCCCATAAGACCCTCGAGCACCTTGTTCTGCACGGTGAAGTACATCGTAAGCGCAGGGTTGCGCACGTTTTCGCTCGCTCTGCCGACACGGTCAACACGGATGGTATCGCCTGAGAAAGCCTTGAGGTAAACGTCGATGTTGACGTTCTTCGAGTACATACCTGCGAGGATATCAAACAGACCGCCCTCGGACGACACGATACCCGTAGAGCCACCGCAATCGCTCAGAATCGATGTGAGTTTTTCGGGAGTGATATCATCGACAAAAATCTTGCGTGGTTTCTTTTCTTCAAACCCAAGCACCTCAGCACTGATTTCATCGAGGTCTTCGGCTGTCGCGTTGCCTTTTGCATACATACGGCTTATTGATTCCTGCTTTGCATCAAGTGCCTTTTTTCTCATCATATTTTCCATATACTCGTTCTCTCTGGCTTTGTTGTACTCAATCTCGAACTCAATCACAGGGTGCAACATTTTGCTCACAACAGCGGACTTTCGTTCACTCGGTTCGGCTATGGTCAGAGCGTAGAGATTCAGCGGTTCGTACCAGTCTGCCTTGCCTTTTATGATGTAGTTTTTCTGCACACACAAAGCAAGTATCGCAATGCAAGCAACCGCCGACATATCAACAGGTGTCTGGGTGCTTTCGGCTAGTGCCACTACATAATCACGCACGGTCTGGGGCAGAGCGTTAACAGGGAACTGTGGCAGTTTATACATATTAAACGGCACAGGCTTGTCCCATTCTTTGCTGTTATCAGGTGGTGGATTTATAGCTTGCACATAGGGCGGTTGAGGTTTCACAGTTGGTGGTGTTTCGGTTTGCACTGCAGGTTGCTCTGATTGCTTTACAGGTGGTGTTTCTACATTGGTGTCAGTCGGCTGCGACTCAGACACTTCGCTTTGTGGCATCATGTCATAATCGTCGTTGATTACACCGTCAAACGGAATGTTAAAGTCCGATAGCTTTAGTGGTGCGGTAGAAAGCGCCAGAGCCTCGAGTCGGTTACGCACACTCTGTGCAGGTGAAATACCGAACACAGGCTTTTCCATACTCAGCACGTCGGTTATGTCACCTTTTTCGGGGAGGTTTTCCCACTCTCTTTTCAGGTCGACCACTCGTACGGATTTTGCGGATATCAGAAGCTTTTCTGCTATCATATTCATAAACTCTCTGCCGACGTCATCGTTGTCGGGTACAAGCACAACATCGAGGTCATCAAACAGCTCGTTGTAGTTGTCGTTCCACTTCGCTCTCATATCGCTTTTTGTAGCTCCGTGTGGCGAACATACGGCACAGAGTTTAAGTTCGTTTATCATTGTGTCAACGTCTTTTTCGCCCTCGACTATGTACAGTGGCTGGCGTTCATCGGTTTCATACAGGTCGCCGTCGTTTGCACTTACCGTGTTTTCGTTATACTCACGCAGTTTGTTTATCAGGCACTGACGGTACAGCGGGATTTTCTGCTCACCTGTGCCGTTTTGCCAGGCACCGTTGCTGTCGAGATGTTTCCAGCAAAAGCTCTTTTTGTAGCCACTGTCGGTCTGTCTGTAAAACCTGACTTTCTTGAGCGTTTTTGAGTAGATGTACTCACTCTGCGGTGGTCTTTGCACAGCACTTGTTCTGCATTTGTCACCGTTGAATAAATCCGCCATCGTAAGACCGACGGATGATAGAATGTCTTCCACTGTGCACCCTGCAAAGCAGTTTAAAAGGATCTTGTCGCCTCTGACTGTTATCGACAGGCTCTCGGTCTTATCATCATGGCACGGACATCGCACCATGTAGCTGTCAGCTGAGCTTTGCTTTACTTTAGAAAAGCGGGTTAAAATATCTTCGATTCTCAAGTTGTAACCTCCTTACTATCTGTATCACTGTGTCTTGTAAATCTCTCGTCATCAGGGTTCTTCAGGTACTCTATCAGCACATCTAAATTTATGAGATACTTCTTGCCTGATTTGACGCGTGGTATCACGCCATCTATCGCAAGTCGCCTGATATGGTACTGTGTCACCGCTGTGTACGGGTCGAGCTTTAATAGCTCCTTGTGAGCATCGCTCACGGTTCTCATTCGAGGTAATCTCGGGTAATTTGCAACATCGTTCATAATTGTCGCTCCTTTTTGTAATTTAAAATGTCTTTCACTTATAGGGGATAAAACGGCAAAAGTTGCATATAAGTACGCAACTTTCTGACCGTATTCACAAAGAGTTTACAAAGCACCTATGAGCACGCGCGCTAATATACTCATTTTTGCTTGTAATCGCCCTGTGAATGTCGCTTTACACCCCAAAGTGTCTGAAGGGATAAAACGCACCTTCACCATACGGACAGAAAACAGGGGTTTTGTTGAGTGTTTTCTGAAAAAATTTTTCAGATGTTTTTTATGCCCTTCACCATACGGACAAGAAACAGGGGTTTTGTTGGGTGTTTTCTGAAAAAATTTTTTATTTTTTTGGAGCTTACAAATTGAGAACTCTGAAATTGTGCAAAGTCCCTTCGGTTTTTACGCAAAAAAATAACCCCATCACCAAAAGGTGATGAGGTCTGTGTAGTAGATTTGTGTTTTAATTTAAAAAATTGTTCCAGCCAAAGGGAAATGGCATTAGCGTTTGACTTTAAGTGCTTTTCTGATTTTCTGCATATGATTCTTAGTGCTTTTGTCAATGTCTTCGTTATTTCCAAAGCGTGCCTTAGAACGTTCAACATACGTAAGGAAGTTACCTTTTTTGGCACCTCGGATGGAGTAGTTTTTATATAGATTTTCTTTACTGATTCTTTTTCCGTCTTTTGTAAAACCTTTGTTGCGTGTAATAGTCTTTGCTTTGCTATACATCCTGTAGTAATACTTTGATATGGTTTTTGGACGTATGGTAATTTTAGTACCATCAAAAGAAAAACCGAGAAAATCGATTGTTGTATGTGTGTTTGGAACAGTCGTGTCTGATTGGTTGTCGATTCTTATTATTGTTTCGTTTGAATAAGTGTAGTGCTTTGTTTTGTCGGGTTCGAGTTGAAGTCCGTCTATACTGTTGAATATGCTGTTGATCTCGCTGACTACATCCATAGAGAAATCAGGATGTGACTTAGGCAGCACGATGATAAAATCATCACTATATCTCATATAAAGACCGTTTAACTTGTTCACAAGGTCAAAGACAATTTTATCTACATCAATCATGTACAGATTTGCAAGTATTGCACTAATCGGCGAGCCCTGAGGGATTCCATATGGGTTAGGATTAGTAATAATTTTAGAACGATTTTCATGAAACTGTTTTTTAGTAAGAACGCGATTTAATGAGTTGAGCTTTCTCCAACCTGAATAACTATCGGATAATCCGTTAATCTCATAAATATCGGAAAGCTCTACTTTACTGAATTTAGTGACACTTCTGAATACTTTATAGTGGTCTTCAGGCAGATGTTCCACACCGAGCAGATTACACCATTGTTTTTTCAGATAGGAGTGGTTCAGATTATCAAAGAACCCCGTGAAATCTCCTATCATTACATAGCATGGTGCTGATGAGCGGATAAAGTTATATGCTCTTTGTGACAATTCAATATTACTTACATTCAGGTCAGTTCTGTAAGCAACCGGTACGGATGCGATACCTCGATTATGTATTTCTATGTTATACAGCTCATTGAGAATATGGCTATATAGTTGATATATACACCTGTCTATATGTGAGGCGTAGCATATGTCCCTGGCTTTTGGTACTCTGCCCTTACGTTTGTGATATTTATACATCTTTTTTTCATAGTGTATAAAAGGGTAGAAACCGTGAGAGGCAATGTTTTTAGAATTAGATATATACCTGTGGCACTTGGACATATCTGTTCGCTGATCAAAGTGAGCGTACCCTTTTTTGCTCTTCTGTATAGCTGCGTCTGATGTTATCCAACTTTTAATTTCGTTCATATAAAACTCCCGATATATTGCAAAATCCGTCAGCACGGGGGATAGCATCCCTAAGCTGACGGATTTACGTTTTTACGTGGTATTTCACAACGCCCAAATGGTTGTTGGTGTACAGAATTACCAGCTATCCTGTTGATGCAATACTCAAATATGATATAATTGAGCAGGAGGACTGCGTAATGTTCACTTGGTGTACATTAGCTGTCGTCATGATTTCTATCACGACAGATTTGTCAGGAATCTTGGCAGAAATTCTTCTACAAGAAATTCTACAAGAGTACTTGACAACAATACTCCTCCTCAGTACCTATGTACTGAGCATATTTATTATAGCTGAAATATGCAGAACAGTCAATTAGAGCTCTTGTATAAAGAGTATTAGGCAGAAACGGGTTTTGTTGTAAGATTCGTACAAGTGTTCGAAAAAAAGTTAACATACGAACCCGTTTAAGAACTTGTAAACACATGAATTATCACATAGCAAAAGCGTGCAAGAGGATAACCTCCTGCACGCTTTCTCTTTGTCTGTTTTTAATTGTAGTGGGTTAATCTTTATCGCCTGACAGTGTTTCACACATCAGCCTGCCACCGAGGCGGAATCCGTAAGCAAAGGTTTCACGCTCGATGATGCAGTACATTTCGTTCAGGCAGTCGTCGTACTTTTCGAGTATCAGCTTTTGTCTGTCGTTGAGGGTAGCACACAGGTCGTCGCGGTTTTTACCCATGAGTTTTAATAGGTGCTTGACCTGTCGGTTGTTCTCCACACACTGCTCCTGTGGGTTGATGTTGCAGTACCACAGCTTTTCTAACGTTTCGCTCATCTTGCGCCCTCCTTTATCACTCTGCAGCGGTCTTCGCTGTAAGCGACACCAAGCGACGAACCACAGTCCCACCTGACGTGAATCGTGCCCATATCATCTACCGCTACGACGGTACCTTTTTCGCCTGCTTTGAGCTTTGTGTTGTACGGGTCGTTCATGTGGATAAGCTCCACGCGAGCACCCTTTTTGTACTCCGCCCTCAGACGCTGTAAAGTGTTCTCGTCTATGTAATACATAACTTCCCTCCTTGATTTTGGTACACCATATATCACTCTAAACAGGCGAAAAGTCAAGTATATAAGCCAAATTTAATACAAACAAAAAGCGTGCAAGAGGCTAAACTCCTACACGCTTTCTTTATTTTATCTCTTGTTCTGTGCTGTCAAACATCGGGTCGTCAAAGAACTCCCTGACGCTGATCTCGAGTCCGTCGCAGATTTTCTTAATCGAAACTACGCCGGGGTTGAGGCTCTTCTGGTTGAGCATGCTGTAGATGGTCGACGGCGAAACGCCCGACAGATTTGCGAGCGCATTGATGGCGATATTCCTGTCGTTACACAGGTTGATGATTCTCTGGGCAACAGCTTCTTTAGTAGTCATACGAGGCTCCTTTGCGATTTATCGTAAATAAATCTTACTAAAATCTGCGATAAATCGTGTGGGATATATCGCAAACATTATAGTTTTGTGCTATAATTTACGATATATCCCATAAAGGAGAATGGATTATGTTGCTGCCGTTTACTGTATGCCTGTTCGGTCATCGCCGTATTGAGGAGCCTGCCGTTGTCGAAGAGAGGCTGAGAGCTATCATAGAGGAGATAATTGATGCGCACGAGTGCGTGGAGTTTTTAGTCGGCAGAGAGGGCGAGTTTGATTTATTAGCGTCGTCGGTGATTAAGGATATTAAACGACGCAAGAATTGCTCTCACTGCTCACTGACACTTGTGATGCCGTACCTGAAAGCAGAGTTTCTGAATAATCAGCAGGGCTACGAGGACTATTATGACACTGTCGAGCTGTGCGAAGAATCCTACGCTACTCACCCGAAGTCTGCGATTAAAGTCCGCAACCGCTACATGGTCGACCGCTCAGATATGTGTATTTTCTATGTTACAACTCGTAGCGGTGGTGCATTTCAGACTATGATGTATGCACAAGGTAGAAATAAAAAAGTAATTAACTTAGGTGAAATATATTAGTTGAATTAACTCTAAGCTATAGGCAAAGTACTTGTAACTATTGCTTTACACTTTTTGTCGAAACTTAATTGATTTAGCATGATGCAGATGATATAATATTTTTTAGAAGTATATATAGCAAGAAAACATTTATTCATCTCGGAGGGCGTTATGGCTAAAGCGAAAACCATTAACCTACTATTAAATGACGGTACATTAAAAGGCGTAATAAGCATGGAAGATTCAAGCTGGAACAAGGGAGAACTTTACTCTGCACCAAGAGAATCTGTGGACGATCTTGTTAAAAGTGACGCTTGCTCCAGATATGGTGTGTATCTGCTTATATCCGAGGATATGGTTTATGTAGGTCAAGCCTCTGATTTATCAAGACGAATCAGACAACATCTCATGGGTAAGTCGTGGTGGGAAAGAGTTGCGGTTCTTACTACTTCTGATGATAGCCTAAACCGTTCGGATATCGACTATATTGAGGCTAGCTTAATTGCAAAGGCAAGCAGCACAGGTAGACTCGATTGTGATAACAAAAATATGGGCAATAAACAGAAGGTTTCAAAGTTCAGAGAAGTTGAGCTTGAGCAATATTTAGAAGAGGCTTTGTTCCTGTTAGAGTTAATCGGTGTAAATGTTTTCTGTACAGTCAGCAAGAAGAAAGCCAAGAATAAACCGGAGTTGATTGCGTCTGTCAAAAACAGTTCAAAAGACCAGAGGGAGCTCCGCGATAAGAAAGAAGTAATGAATTTCTTGTCGGAGAATGGGATTACTGTTAGTAAAAACATGAACTATGCAAAACGACAGGAGAAAAGGACTGTATTTTGGATTAACCCGAACACCAATGTATTAGAAAAGGATTGGGATTTAGTTCTTAACAATCAGTTCGATAATGAAATAATAGTATTACATATTCCTGCGAAAAGTTTGCAGTTGAAAAACGGAGAAATAAAAGGACTAATTGTAAGACACGATAAACCTGATAAAATCGACTTAACTATCTCGGACGATACACTTGTTGATCAGAGAAGTAAATGTGATTTCAGTGTGTTTGTTGTAAATAGAATCAAGTATTAATTAGCACAATCTCAGTAAAATACCACTAAAATTTACCCCACATCTATTGTAGATGTGGGGTTTGCTATATCAAAGCTTATATAATTTTTTGACTTCATCTAGTGTTATAGGCAATCCAATTGCTCGGTACTTAGGAACACATTTTTCATATAGCTGTTCAATCATTGAGGTCTGAACTTCTTTTGTTCCATAGTGAATTGCTTTGTGGCAGGTAGGACAAAGTGAGACTAAGTTTTCCACACAATCAATGTTTACCTGATATTTATCCCAAATATCTTTTTGGAAACAAACTGGAATTAGGTGGTGAGCCTCCATATAGTTTTGGTTAGTCTTTTTAGAAATAAAAGTTTCGTGCGTATAATCTTTTTCACAGGAATAATAAGCTTTTTTTATGGCGATTTTACCTAAGAGAGGATTTGTTCTAAAACGTCTACCAACATTGAATTTTGAAACAGTAATTGGTTCTGTTTTATAGGCGTCTATACCAGCATCTTCGTTGATGTTGGTTTCTTTAATATCATCAACTTTACTTAGATAAGAGGTTTCGTCATCATCTTCGATATATGCAGAAACAGTTGACTTTGCAGGTTGTGCAGATGACGCATCTTGAGATGGAGTGTCTATTAGGTTGATATTGAAACCTTGTACATTATATAGAAAATATGAATAGTCTACATCTCGTGAAAGCTGTTCGTGAAGTTCCTCAAAGTCATATTTTTGTATAAAGTTATTATAAAAGTAATCATCGAATTGAGGATTTAACGAAATGCTTTCTTTGGTAACATTAAATAAATTTACATTGTTTTTAATGTATGTCAAAACACGACTTCTATCTTTAAGAGCAGGGAGGTGTTCAGAGACAGGTGAATCGTTTTTGATATATTCGATTGCCTCATCGACTTCGCTATAATGGCTACAGGTCATTATGTAAGTATAAAGATGGCCAATAGAAACTTCGTCAATTGCATATTTTTCTTTTAATCCACGCAGGACTTTGTATATGAAAATAATAGGCAAGATGTTGTATCCTGAATTATTATTAGCTGTGTCAATAATTGCATGGATTTTTAATTTTAATAATTGTTCTGTTTTTAAGATATTATAGGTTGTACTTCCTGGTTCTTCAAGCAACATTCTTTCAAAAACAGCGGTACAATTCTCATCGTTATATGTTCCACCTCGTTCATAGAAAGGGGTTTTGGTTATTAATCCAAAAAACTGTGGTATAACTAAAGTTCTATGACGATCCGTATTGATATCATATCGCGCATGATTATCAGCAAAATATGATTCGATGTTTGTATTTTGTTTATCAGGGATCTCAAAGAACAGGCGTGCAGATTTGAAAGATTCTTCGAAATTAGTTTCTTGCTTAGTAAACACCCAAACAGAGTTTTTATCCAATGATTTCAGTTTTTCTTCAGCACTTCTCATCTAACAATCTCCTTACGCAATTAGCAATAAAATAAGAAATTTTTGGAGGGACAGCGTTTCCGATTTGTTTACATATAGAGCTCTTGTTTCCATAAAAAACAAAACTATCAGGAAAACTTTGGATTCGTGCTGCCTCTCTAGGAGTAAGAGTTCTATTCTCTAGTGGATGAATGAACATACCGCCAGATGGAGTATCGAATCTAGTGGTTATAGTTGGTGCTACACCGTCCTTTTTTAGTCTGCCATAAGCACCACTATGCACGGATTTTATATCTTCATCTAACGCAGTCCAGTTTTCTCCAGGCTTTATTTTAGCCATACGTTCCACAGCTTTTGAATTGTGTCTTGTCGCGTAGTGATTATGCAATTGGTCGGAATCACAGCTAAGATAAAGCTGGTAGTTAGACTCAGAAGTTGTGTTTGTGCAGATTCCTTCGGCGTTAGTTTTTGGAAGATTTGATATAGCATCCCATACGGTTACTTTTTCGAAATAGTTTGGATGTTTATATAAAACATCATCTTTGGTTTTATCGAACAGTTCATCGATATCAAAGTCTTTGTTTTTAAGACCGATTAATATAACGCGTTCTCTGTGCTGAGGAATACCAAAATCAGTAGCATTTACAAGTTTATAGTGCAAATGATACTGTTCGCTACCAAAGTTATCTTTATCTGAAAACAATCTGATGATTTCCGATAGAATTTTTCCTTGTGCCATTGTTAAAAGGCCTTGTACATTTTCTATAACAAAAGCTTTAGGTTTGACTATTTTAACAATATTGAAATAATGTTTAAATAAGTAGTTTCTAGGGTCATCCACAAACCCGTTTCTAATACGAGCGCCTGCCATTGAAAAGCCTTGGCAAGGGGGGCCACCTATTATTACATCGCATTCGTTTTGTGCAAAATAGTTTTTGTTGTCAATTAAACCGATATCTGAAACTATAACATCAGTGTTAATATGATTCTTTTTGTATGTATCTGCGATGGTTTTATCAAACTCAACCGCTTTAGTTATTTCAAATCCGGCTTGTGTAAAACCGGTTGAAAATCCTCCGCACCCAGCAAATAAGTCAATTACTTTCATCATTACACCTCGGTATTAGATTGGCTTAATCTATATCGTAAATTATAGTTTTTAATGTATTCCTTTTCCTCTTCGGTTAACCCAATAATATCGCATACCAAATCATCGATCTTTTGTATTTCCTTAATACATTCTCTATGAACATAAATATACTCAGTCTGTTTGGTATAAACATATTTTCGAGTTTCTTTGAGTTTTAACTCTAGTTTGTTTTCTAAAGAGGATAGCTTTCGTTGGTTATCTTCTGTAAGGAAAGAATCGTTTATGCGAAGTAAATTTAAATCACGTTGAGTTATGTGCCAGCAATCAGAATATGTTTCCCAAAGCATAAAAAACAATGAAGAGTTAAGTAGAGCTGCTGCAGCTTTGTTACTGAATTCGGACGTGATTGACAGGGTTTTATATTCACTTGATGGTTCAGGCTGTGTGAAACACTTTGCCCAAAAGGTCATTCGCTGATTCAGGTATACATTGTTTTCACCTGTGTTGTTTTCGATGATAGAGGTGAAAGAGTATGGTTGGTCTAAAACTTTTTTTATAATTTTAGCTTTTATGCCATCACCAAGTTTTGCAACACCTGATTCTGTAATAAATTGTTTGGTTGTTCTTTGGTAGTTTATTGATTCGAAAAGTGCAGCCCTCTCGGCTTTATTCCAATGAATATATGAAGAAGTGTATATCTTGCATGGTTGATCGTCTTGTGCATTTCTTTTTCTTAAGAATAAGATAGTCAGCTTTTGATGAACTCCAGAAAAAACGCAGGATGGTCTGTCAGAAAAATTAGCGTAATATACACTCTCGGCATTAGTGTGTAAAAAGTCCCTCAATGGCTGCATTCTTTGAGTAGATACTATTGAGATAGGGACAATGAACCCAAAGTAATTATTAGCTTTGAGCAGGTTCAAAGACTTTTCTATAACATATGCATATAAGTTACCACACTCTTTAGTACGATACTGAGAGAATTCGTTTATAGAATACTTAGATTTTGAGGTCTCTACATAAGGCGGATTTCCTATTAAACAATCAAACCCACCTTTTTTTAGTATTTCAGGGAAGAGTGATGCCCATGTCTCCTTATTGTTTTTATCTAAGAGAGCGTCACCACAAAAGAATTGGAAAGCGATGTGTTGTACAATATTTTTACTTATTCCAATGTTGAACAAATAAAGCTGACAGCGCAGTTTAATTAACAAAATTGCATAGGATTCTATATCTACACCATATAAACAGTTTTCAAATAAGTTAACTGCAAAATCGTTTAGTGAAATATGCAAATACATATTTGTTCTTTTATATAAATCTATCATTATATCTGCTGCAGCAATAATAAACGCACCGGTGCCACAGGTGGGATCTAATATGGTAAAAGATAGAATGCTTTCAAAGACTTTCTCTCTTTCAGCCTCAGATAAATTGTTGATAGCTTTTGATAGAATATCTATAGGGTCTTTTGGAGAGTTAAGGACGCCTGCTGTACTCTGATCTAAAAACTGCGAATAAAATTCATAAGACAATTCTGCTGAATTACAAGTGGATAATAATGAAAAAACAATACTATATTTAGCGATATAATTGGTTGTATCTTTAGGTGTATAGTAAGCACCAGTTTCTTTTTGATTAACTACTTTTTCAACGACTGAACCTATAACAGCTGGAGTGATTAGGTTTGGTTTGATTGTGTATTCATCGATCGACCAGTTGTATTTATTTAGTTCCTGAGTGATGGTAATATGATCATTTTCACTTACTTTTAATGTCATATTACTTGTAGGAGTGGATGTGAAATAGTGCAACAAGTAAGTGTTGATGATGTTTATTTTATCGGTGTCGTTTCCTGGCAGAATATCAAGAATCAGTTTAAAAGATTTGTAGAAACGACTTATGATATTTGAGTTTTGGCTGTTGAGTGTTATAGAATCTTTTTTACTTTCTTCTAATCCTTTTAATAAACACTTTCTTATTCGGTCTGCACGACTGGCGCCATGAATGAATTTATCTAACTGTTTAATGATATCTTCATCAATCCTTGTGTTAATGATAACACCTATTTTTTTGCGACCAGCGTTAACTCTAACTCCACCACTTGACATATCATTCTCTCCTACGTTTTGAATTGCGATATCGTTTTTCAAATATTATCACAAAAGGTCTCTTTTGTCAATTGTAATGTATTGATTAATATGTATAGTTTGGTGAGTTGTATTTGTACAAAACTGTCATTTTTAGCGGTTAGATTTTCGCTAAAATTATTGATTGTGTGCATATTGAGTGGTATAATGTAACAATAAAAGCTATGAAAATAGTATGGTTGGGGGAAAAGTATATGAATTCGGTTTTATTAAACAAACTCAATGAACTACAAAAAGCAAGTGATTATGAATGCTGGTACTTGGTGAAACAGCCTACTGCGTTTGATAATATTTGTTATTTGGTTTCTTTTTTGAAGGAGTTTAAGTCAAAAGGGACATCTGAAAACTTGCAGGAATTCATAGGAAAGAGGGTTGCAGAAGTCAATAGTAGCAAGCCTGATGTTGAAATCCCTAATAATTACAGAGCTTTGAGAGTAGCGGCATTCTTTGGACTTATTACGATGACCTCTACAAAGTATGAAGAGGCCACTATTACGGATGCTTTTGAAGAAATCAATATTCGCTGTGGTGGCGAATTTGAGCGTAAAGATTTATATGAGGATATCATTCAGAGACAAATCGAAAAAATGTATATCAGTTCAACGGTAGACGAAGGATACAACGGAGTAAGACAGAACTACCGTTTATATCCAGTTATGCTGTTGTACAAGGTTCTTATCGAATTAGGAAGGGCAACAGGAAACTATTCTATCAGCATGACTGAGTATAGATATTTGGTTGCAACAACAAAAGTGTTTGAAAACTTCCTTGAAACTTTATTGTTGATTAATTTACTGAGAGAAGACCCTTCTGCCAACGCAGAATTTGAACAGTATCGTACTAAATTTGATAACCGTTTGATTCAAGCATTAAAACAACTGCCTACTTTAGTAATAGATAGGGAGTCTATAAAATTGAATCCAGATACAATCTCTGAAGTGGCAAAGAAAGTTTTTGCTTTTGAAAGCGATCCTAATGTATTTACGACAGGAAACTATATGAGCTTTTTAGGATCGACAAAATCTTTGTTTGATTTGGATAGTTTCGAAAATGAAAACAAATACAGCAAATTCACACCAGAATGGTTTAGAGAAAAAGCTAAAGAATATCCTACTCTGGATGAAGAAGCTAATCAGTTGAGATTAGATTTCATAAATAAGTTTTCACCTGAATATCTATCGTCTCTCTCTGGAGAAGATTTATTAACAACAATGTTTCTTAATGATAAGAACGAAAACAATCTTTGTCGAGTTTTAGAGTTTGATCCTCAGATTAAGGAGATGTTTGGTAGCATAAAAGGTGGTACTGCGTATAAATATGGTCTCTATTATTCTAACAAAGGCAGTTGGATGACCGGATCAAGCCAAAAACAGCGACAACTTACAGTAGAAGAAGCTGTCGAAGTTGGAACAAAGATTAGAGACCACCTTATAGCAGGTGCGGAAACGATACAAAAGCAAGGCGAATTTAATACTATAGAAGACTACAAAAAACTCTACGAAGTCCTTAAGGAAGTTACCGAAGGGGAAATTGATAAAGTTTGGTTTTTAAAGTATTATCAGATGGTTTTTCCTAAATACTTTGCAACTAACTATAGTTCTTTCGCACAAAGTATTGTTTTAAAAGCTCTTAATATAGAAAAAGAAGAGCATTCCTTTGTGTGCATGGGGCAGATTCGCTTTTACGCGGATAAATGTGGTATCTCGAACGAGATGTTTAATAAGATATTTTGGACATATTATGTGGACGAGGAATCCGATGAGTACCCTGAAAGACAAGATGATAGCTATAGTAAGGATGTTAATCATAATACTGGTTTAATAAGCGAGTTTTCTCGAAATCGAATTCTTTTTGGTGCGCCAGGTACAGGTAAGAGTTATACACTTAATAAAGAAAAGGACAGTCTGCTTTCAAATGGAGGAGAATATGAAAGAGTTACCTTCCATCCTGACTACTCCTATGCTAATTTTGTTGGAACATATAAACCTGTACCATGTAAAGACAAAGAAGGAAACGATGCAATAACCTATTCCTATGTTCCGGGTCCTTTTATGCGTACCTATGTGAAGGCTTTACTAAATAGTAGAACCGATGCTCCAAAGCCTTTCTTATTAGTGATTGAAGAAATCAATCGTGCGAATGTTGCTGCGGTCTTTGGTGATGTGTTCCAGTTGCTCGATCGCGGAGATGACGAGGTTAGCGAATATCCAATTCAAGCATCTGAAGATATCAAAAAGTATCTCGCCGATAGCCTAGATGGAGAAAATGGAAATCCTGAAGACTATGCTGAAATTCGTATACCTGATAACATGTTTATTTGGGCGACGATGAATAGTGCGGATCAAGGTGTATTTCCTATGGATACTGCTTTTAAACGCAGATGGGACTTTACATACTTGGGTATCGATGATAGCGAAGACGGTATTGTTGGCAAGAGAGTGATTCTTGGCAAGGGCGAACATCGCAAAGAGATCGAATGGAACGCACTACGCAAAGCTATAAACGAAGAACTTCTTACTTATAAAGTAAACGAAGACAAACTGATGGGACCATATTTTATATCCAAGAAGATACTCTCCGAAGGAGATACTATTGATTCTGCTACGTTCACTCGTGTGTTTAAGAACAAGGTGATCATGTATCTGTTTGACGATGCAGCAAAGCAGAAAAGACTTACTCTCTTTGGAGGATGTTCGGAGAAAGACAAGAGTCAATACTCAAAAATTTGTGATGCGTTTGATTCTATAGGTGTTGATATTTTCTGCGATGCAATTAGCAGCAGATTTATTGATGTGGTAACAGAGGAAGACGGAGAATGATATCGGTATTTTTACGAGAGCAAAAACGATATACTCAAGAAGAACTAGTTAAGGTGTTCAAGTGTTCTGAAGAAAAAACAGTTCACATCTTAAAACGCTTAAAAGAATATGGGGTACTTAAGGCTGTAAAAGCAAATGATACTCAGAGAAATCTTTCTGATTTACTTGAAGAAGATATAGAAATAGCTGATGTAGAAGTCGGTGAAAATGAGTATCTTTATGTTTTTACTTATGTTGGAGTCATTACCATTGAGGGGCGTGTACTGAAATGCTATCCAAAGTATCTGCTCGATGCTACTGAACCGTTATCTGAACTTAAGCAAGTGTTGAAGGTTCTTGAAAAGTACAACTCAAAAGAACAAATAATCCGTATGTATAATGACACAAGTGACAGTAGTGCATTTAATATGTTAGCTGTAATGCTGTTCTTACTTCAAGATTATTATGAATACGGTGCATATACCAACACTCAGGACATAATTGAATCAAACGGTACAGGAGAGATCCTGTGGGATAAAACTATTAATGAAACGTTTACTCTTCTTAGTAATAATCGCCCCTATTATCCTGAAGTACTAACAGTGAAACGGATTAATGATGATTTTGATTACTTTAAACGTCTCCATGAATGTATCCTTACCCGCTGTACTGAAGAATTAAGAGACGCGGATTTATTAGATTTGTTTGATATTATGGGCGCTGATATTTCTGATGAGCAGCTTGACGATTTTGGGGACAAGGACTATATACTTGGTCGTATCATTAAAGAGCTCAACATACAATTCAACACCCGTAAACAACTACTATTAAAAACACTTTATGCTTACATTTCTAATAGCAGTGCGCTGGACGATTTGGATTGTTTCAGTATGTTTGGTACGAACAGCTTTAATCTTGTGTGGGAAACTGTCTGTGCTGATGTAATGGATAATCAATTACAAAAACCTATTGGTGGACTTAAGCTACCAGTGCCTCTTTCTGAAAAGTATCGTAAACAACGCCACAAAAAGCTTATTGAACTAATCGAGAAACCACAATGGCTTGGATACGATGAGGACGGAGAAAGTTTTGTAAAAAAAGCTAATGATACTCTTATACCAGACCTTGTCTCTATTGTAGATAATGAGGGTGACTATCAGTTTATCATCTTTGATGCTAAATACTATAACCTTCAGTTAGATAAGAACAAAAAATTGAGTGGACAACCTGGTATAGAGTCGATAACAAAACAGTATCTATATCAACTAGCATATAAAGAATTTGTTGAAGAACATCAGATTTATAATGTTAGAAACTGCTTTTTATTGCCGACAGAAGGATCTGAAGTGGTTAATAAAGGAACAGTATCTTTGCTTATGCTGCGCAGTTTGGGTCTTCAAGACATTCAAATTAGACTACTCCCTGCTCAAATAATGTATAAATATTACATAGAGAACACGAAATTAAATATTAGCATCTTAGAGCTATAACGAACAGTACAGTCCTTCTACTTCATTGGTGGTAAGGACTGGAATTTTAGAGGGGTCCTTTGTTGAATGAGTATATACCCTAGATGCGAGAAAGGATGAAAATGGTTAAAACTATTGTCCACGACCCGCTATTTTTGAGTGGAAAGTCAGAGAGAGCGACAAAAGAAGATTTACATGTAGCACAGGATTTGCTCGACACACTTATTGCAAACAGAGCAGGCTGTGTCGGTATGGCTGCAAATATGATAGGTGTGCGTAAGCGTATTATCGCATTTGATGATAATGGTAAGTATACCGTTATGTTTAACCCTGAAATCATCAAATGTAGCGGAGAGTACGATACAGAAGAAGGCTGTCTGTCGCTGTTAGGGGACCCTCGTCCATGTAAACGCTACCAAAGCATAAAAGTCCGCTATCAGAACGAGAAGTTTCAGCAACTCACTAAAACATACGTTGGCTTCACCGCCCAAATTATCCAACACGAAATTGACCATTGTAACGGTGTGTTGATATAGCGTATTCATTATCTAAGAATCTCTAGTTTTTATTAGGTTTATAGGAGGCATAGTTGATGTATAACGACCCGGCAAATTTTAACAAGCTAAAATACGCTTTTTTTAAATCACAGTCTCTAGAAATCCAGAAGTGTCTAGAGCCAACAGAAACATGTACAGAGCCTTTGATAGATTCACATTCTATTCAGGATAGTAGAATTTTAGAGGCACTAGCTGTGGATAACCATGTAGTGCACATCGCATTTGATTCATCATGTGTTAGCAAATCTACTATTGATAGCGTTGTTGAACCGACCTGTAAGTTTGAGCCCATCAGTATTCATAAAGCATCTGTTTTTGTAGGGTTATGCAACAAACATGATACTGAACTGTTTAGACCCATAGATGTAGAAGATTTAGATATGGAGAATAAAGAGCACGTTTTTCTTTTAACTTATCGCTCCGTATTTAAAGAATTAGTATCATCGATGAATGCGGCGACAATGAATCAATATATGTATCAAGCAAAGGTTGATTTAGGTGAGTTACCAGGCGATGTTCCGACAATTGAGGGTATTACACCAGTTTTGTATATAAATAAATCGTATGATTTTTATTTATACAAAAAACTTTATGATGTTGATTATCTTTCGAGATGTTATGATAATATAGTTTGGAAATACCTTATATTTGATAGTAAGCCAACATTCGCAACTTCTGCTGTATTTACACCTATGGAAATGGCGATTAATAAAGAAGAACCCGAAAGATTATGTGTGAATGTTTTTCCGTATAAAGATAAAATGTACGTTTTGTTTTCTTGTCGAAAAGAGGATGAGAGTTATTTAGAAAACTATGTTGGAGAAATATTTAGCGCAAACGAAGAATATCAGAAATATTTGATATCAAAATTGGTTTTGCGAAATTGTGAAAACACTGTGTTTTCACCCGCATATTTTAATGAGTGGTCAAACAAAAAGAAAGACATAATTATAAAATATTTTATGGACACTTATTACAGCGATTTGATCGGTTTTGAAAATAAGGAATTATATTTGTTTTAAGTTATAGTGTTTTGCTTTTTGAGGTGATTTTATGCCGTTACAAATTATCCGACAGGATATAACGAAAATTGAATGCGATGCGATTGTTAACCCGACTAATGTCGAGCTTAATCCTACCGGCGGACTTGACCTTGCTATACACACTGCATCGGGTGAAGAGCTACTTAATGCCGTGGGGTCCATCGGTGGTATAAATGTCGGCGAAGCGGTCGTTACCCCTGCGTATAAGCTTAGTGCAAAGTACATTATTCATACCGCAGGACCTATGTGGAATGGTGGCAGCAGCAATGAAGAAAAGCTCCTGAAAAATTGCTACACAAACGCTTTGACTCTTGCAAAAGACAACTCCTGTGAGAGCATCGCGATTCCGCTGATTTCGTCAGGTACATACGGTTACCCAAAGGACAAGGTGCTGAAAATCGCGATAGAAACTATCAGCGACTTTCTGTTTGACAGCGAGATGATGGTCTACCTCGTCGTTTTTGATAAGACGGCGTATACGCTCAGCGAGAAGTTGATGGGCAGTATTGAGAGCTTCATCGACGATAATTACGCTGACACTCATTCATATAATCGAGGTTACTCAAGACGCATTGGATCTCGTCGTGAAGTGGGAATGTTCCCATCAGCACCGATGCCTGTTATGGCTTCTCGACCTGCTGAGATAGAATCAGTAGATGAATGCCGTGTATGCGAGTCAAAACCGCTTGATATCGAGGACTACATCAAGCTCGATGAGGGATTTGCAGTTAAGCTACTCAAGCTGATTGACCTGAAAGGTATGAGCGATGTCGAGTGTTACAAAAAGGCGAATGTGAGTAAGCAGACATGGTACAAGATAATGAATGACAAGCACTACAAGCCTAACAAGAAGACCGCAATTTCCTTTGCGGTGGCGCTTAAACTGTCGCTCGAAGAAACACAGAACCTGCTTGAATCCGTTGGCTTTGTGCTATCAAACAGCTCTCTATTCGACGTGATAATTATGTACTGTCTGCAAAGTGGCGTGTACGATGTACTGGAGATAGACACAATCCTGTTCAGCTATGATCAGGAAACGCTGTACTCAAAACTTTAAAGTAAATCGCCGATTGACCAAAAGTGAATATCATAACGCTATAATGTGGTTGTAAGGTAAAGCTTACAGCCACTTTTTATTTCAGATTTTACTTTAAGGAGAGATTGTTATGACAAAAAATAATATTACTGAGTTGGTTTTTATACTGGATCGAAGCGGTTCAATGGCAGGACTCGAGAGCGACACAATCGGTGGTTTCAACGCGATGATTGAAAAACAGCGAAAGCTTTCGGGCGAGTGCTATGTGTCCACTGTGTTGTTTGATAACGTGAGTGAGGTGCTCCACGACAGAGTTAAGCTCTCTGACATCAAGCCAATGACAGAAAAAGATTACACAGTACGCGGCTGCACAGCACTTATTGATGCTATCGGTGGTGCTATTCACCACATCGGCAATATCCATAAATACGCTCGCAAAGAGGATGTACCACAGCACACGATGGTTGTCATCACAACAGACGGTATGGAAAACGCGAGTCATCGTTATAGCAGCGAACAGGTAAAGTCGATGATAGAGCGTCAGAAAGCAAAGTATGGCTGGGAGTTTCTCTTCATCGGTGCGAACATCGACGCAGTAGAAACTGCACGCAGATATGGCATAGACAGCGACAGAGCCGTTAACTACAACGCTGATAAACAGGGAACGAAGATTCTCTATAAATCTGTCGCAAACGCAGTATGCAGTGTCCGCGAAAGCCGACCACTGAACGTTGACTGGAGCCGTGATATCAATGAAGACTATAAAAATCGTGGGAAGAAATAATAAAATAAAAAAGAACCAATAAATGATTAAAGGCACTCGGGCTACAATTGCCGTCAGCATTAATCAAATATGGCTCTAACAGAAAGATAGCATACGAAAAACTATCTGTCAATAATTTTTCTATGAGAGAAAAGCTCCACCGATACTTTCGATGGAGCTTGATGCGTATGTTAATCAAACATATAATTATACTTTCGTTTTTGTTCTGACAATAAATCCTTTACTCGGGCGATTATTTTAGGTTCGTAGTAATCTTTTAGAGAATCCAATATATTATCTATGTCCAAAGCGTTGAAGAAAAACTTCACATGATCACCGTAAAGTTTAGAAGCGATATCTGCCTGCTCATCAAAATCAAGGCTGAAAGGTTTTGCTTTGATGTGTTTGATGCACTCCTCGTTTTCGACACCTAACGGATAGTCGTTAGTGTCCGCAAGTAGCGATAAACCAAAATCAAAGTAAGGACAAAAACTGAACTCTTCACTCTTTTCGTTGAAGATGAAAGCAATGTTATTTGTGTGTCTGTCCTCATTGAGGAAAAACGCGTCTAACTGTAGCATAGTCGCAAAATACGCACCGACATTTTTAAGCTTAGTTACGCTCTCAATGAAGTCGACAGTGTACTTTATTCTTTCTTCAATGTCTGAGAGGCTTGATAATTTCGATGCCAATGACCTGCCTTTGTGTTGCTTGTATAGACGCTCAAGAGTAATGATTATTTCATCATCGCTTTTGAAATTGCGTGATAAGCAACCGCTTTTGTCAGTAAGATTATACTTGATTTTTATCGGCTCATATTCGATAAAACCGCTGACATCAGATTTTTTCAAAAGCTGTGACACAACAACTTCGCTCAAACCCTCATAGCCCATATGGTCTTGTTTGTACCAGCAGTTATTTAACAGCCATTTCATCTGATTGCCCTTTGATGATGTGGCTTTTGTTTTTACGATATCGTGATTGGTCATATCTATGGTTTTCATAATTCACCTCAGTTGATAGCAGTAATTCTGATGTACTGGTTATCTTCAGCCATTCGCCCATGAGTTTTTCTGATGATTTCAAGGGGGTCGTAACCGCTTAATACATCAAGCTGTTTGAGCATAGTTTTTGCCATAAATCTGTCTTTAGGAAAACAACGCTCAGCCAAGAAGTCCTGAAAATCTTCCCATGTCGGATTTTTTATAACTCCAAAAGCGGTGTATAAAGGGTTGCTGACAGAATTTGTGATACGTACTCTTTCACTTTCGAAGTCAACATATATTTTGGTGCAGACTCTTCTTTCGTGCATAAAATCAAGACGCAGGGTATAGCCGGGATAATCCTTGTTCAGGTATTTAGACATAGTCTGACGGCTCACACCGAAGTGGTCAGCTATCTGCTCAACTGTCTTGCCTTGCTGTTGCATAGCGAGAGCTTTTTCAATATCTGTGTCGGTAAGTCTCTTTTTTCTGCCTGAGTGCTTTTTGCCTGCGATGGCTCTGAGCTTGTCAACATCATCAGTACCGAACAATTCAATACATAGTTTTCTGTAATCTGTCATTTATAACACCTCCAATATATGTAAACTATCATTCTTTACATATATTATATGCAATAAATCAGCTTTAGTCAATAGGTATTTATATTTTAACCGGTATAAGTCCTTTATATTGGACTTTATTTGTGATATTATATACTCAAAGACAGAAACACGATTCTCTATAAACAAATTTGAGGTGATATAATGTTTGGCTTTTTTAGAAATAAAAGGATAGATAGGTATACATTTGCTGTACGCGGATATATTAATGATGTTATTAGTGCAGAACGAAAAAAAGCAGAAGAAAGTAGTCGTTTACAGGAACAGAGTTCTTGCATAAGCTATAGCGAACAAGAGACAGATTCTGAAGTCAGATATAGTCAAAGAGAACAGGACCCTGATATAAGATACAGTCAAAGAGTAGCTATTGACGATAATTACGATGAGAATGAAATAAAAGATATACTGCACAATTATTCAAAGAATCATTCGACGATAGAAACATTGCAACGACTTGGTAACTGTGTTGACAAAACTTTTGTTGATGGTGTTATGAACATCATCAGAGTCAAGGGGTACAAGGATTCTGATGTGTACAAAGCTGCGTACATAGACCGCAGGTTGTTCTCAAAAATCATGTCGAATCGACAGTACAAACCATCAAAAGACACAGCAGTCGCAATTGCTTTTGCGTTAAAGCTCACTACTGAACAAGCAAATGACTTGCTCGCACGTGCAGGATATACGCTTTCCCATAGCAGTAGACGAGACATAATACTCGAATACTTTTTTGAAGAAAAAATATACGACCTTGTGGATATTAACGAGGTGCTGTATAACCTTAACGAAAAAATAATAGGCAGATAAAATGTCGCTTCCGAGGCGACCAAATACGTTTTAGGAACCTCTATAATGTAGTCATACGTTATGGAGGTTTTTTGTATGAAAGTTTTAATTTGGTGTATATGTCTTTTTAGTGTTAGCTTTTTTATTCAGTTTTTGAAAGTGCAAGGTGTACTTTTAGGAGCGATTCCAACATTTTTGTTGTATGGAGGAGCATTTTGGCTGATACGTATACTATGCAGAAAATGGGATGAGCATAAGGAGGTTAAACGTAATGAGAGCAATTCAAACAGGAAGTAAATACAAAATTTTCGACGACAGCGTCAGAACCTATGAAAAAATACCGTCAATTTGTTATGATATCGGATATAGTCAGCAAGAAGGATGTTTTCTTGTTTCGCGTGAGAATATCACTGTTAATGAGAAGTCGTACGGAGTGCATAAATCAAAAGCCGAAAAGGTTATAGATTCATTCAAGGCTTTTGATAGAAGTCTGGGTGTTATCTTAAGCGGTGATAAAGGTATTGGTAAATCTATGTTTGCAAAAATCGTTTGCCAGAGAGCCCTTGAAGAAAATCTGCCGATAATTGTCGTTGATTCGTATTATCCGGGACTATCAAGGTTTATAGATTCGATAGATCAGCAGTGCGTTGTACTTTTTGATGAGTTTGATAAAACATATCGTTCCAATCGTGATAATGATGCTCAGACCGAACTTCTCAGTTTGTTTGATGGTACTTCAGGCAGAAAAAAACTCTATATCGTCACGTGCAACGAGTTATATGGACTTAATCAGTTTATCGTTAACCGTCCCGGCAGATTTCATTATCATTTTCGTTTTGAGTATCCATCGTCTAAAGATATCAGAGAGTATCTTAGCGATAAGCTTAATCCATGCTATTATGGTCAGATTGACAAGGTTGTGGAATTTTCGAAGAAGGTTAGTCTTAACTATGATTGTCTTCGAGCGATTGCTTATGAGCTGAATAGGGGCTATTCGTTTAAAGATGCAATTTCTGACCTGAATATCATGACTACAGATGAAGAAACGTACAGTGTTTATCTTTATTTTGAAGATGGCAAAAGCGTGCACAACCTCAAGTTTGTTACTAATTTGTATGACTATGATGGAGCGATGACGTTTATAAGATTCTTCGATAATGATGGAAACTTTGTTCTTGATGCTTACTTTGACAAGATGACTATGACCTACGATATGGAAAAGGGGAAAATTATTGTTCCACCAAGTGGCATTAAAATAAAACAGTCGAGTGATGACGACTATTGGGACGAAGATGAGGATAGCGATGTATATGTAGACCAAGTTCCACATTTTAATGGGAACAAAGTGCGCTGTATGTCTTTTGTTAAGCGTAGAGCAAAAAATCTGCACTATGTGATTTAGAGGAGGATTAGTTATGCCATGTATGTATAGTAATTTTGGACTTGATGAGTTGTTTGAAGAAGAGTCGATGATGCCGTTTATGTATCATTTAGCTTCAGAGGGCAAGGTGATTATGGGGTATTATGAAGAGCCATCTGTATTCACTCCAAAGGGAGATATCGACTTCTTCCTGAAAACTACAAGAACAGGAGAAAAGCAGTTAGCGGTTGATGGGATTGATGTTCACTGTTGTGGAAGAAATGTGTGGGAAATGGTAAATATCGGAATAGATATAACACCAAAAGATGCGATGAGAACAGAAAGAGTCTTCATGTTTGAGAAGAAAGACAGCGAGAGAGGAATGTTGCCTGTAAATCTTATAAATGCTGATGTGCTCCCGTCGTTTTTAGAGGGCGATACGGTGAAGATGCAGATGTGCGCTCTGCCTGTTAATATTAACTACTACTCAGATTTAGACGAATATTCAGACAGCCTGCCTAGAGATGAAAAAGGAGAGAAATGGGCGGTAGCCGAGGGCTCACTTATCGCTCTGCCTTTTATACTGAATCACAACCCTGATACAACAGAAGACAAAGACTATGAAACCGATGATATTGTCGCTTTTACTGCTAAAGTTAAACACCTGTATTGTGGTATGTTTGAACACAACGATTTCAAAGAGTGTTTCTTTATCAGATGTATTGCGGATACTATGTTTGGCGAACTTGATTTCGTGCATACATATGAACAGGTGCCAGAAGAGCAGCGTGATAAAATCAAAGTCGGTTCTGTTATTTCGGGTTATTGTAGACTTCAGGGAGATGTCGCTATCAATGAATATGAAAATGGAATTGTTAAGGATTTTGAAAATAATCGTAGCTTGTTAAGACATACGTTTTCAAAAGGTGAAGCCAAGCGCTTACGATTTGTACTCACAGATGATTCGATTCTGACAACGGAAACAAACGGCAAAACTTATGTAGGCACAGATGAGATTATCAAGCGATTTGAGTACGTGTATGATAACAAAAAGTATAAGTGCCATGCTTATCCTGCAACGCTCATAGAGCCAGAGGAGGACGGACTTGAGTATCCAGCGGGCACAAAGGTTATAGTGCTTGCGTATGGAGAGGAAGATGGCATTGATAGTATTGTTTTTACAGATAATGATGAAAAAGGGAACATCAGTCGTATTCTGATATCTAAAGACAGCCGTTATAGATTTGAAATAGACAGTATCGAGTATAAATCTGAACAAGGAGGTGAAATGGAATGAAATATGCAAAAATAATAGCAAGAGCTAAAATTCAGGGTGTTGACAGCGATGAAGGCTTATTTGCTTTAGATGGTATTTTTGAAAGTCCTTTTTATGAATTCAATGAAGAAACTTCTAAACATGAAATGCTTGAATGTATCATAGGTAAACACGAAGATGATTTAATAAGAATTAAAGCTGATGATACACAGTTGATAGTAAAATAATGGTAGCGTGTTAAAGTCGGAATGTGTTCTTGAGCCTTTGATTTAAAAGAGCTCACGTCGGACTGTCCGACTTTTTCATTTATGTTTAATTATAGGATAACCAGAAGCTGTCTGATGTTTATTTGTTGTTCCCTTGATGTTTATGTGATGTTTGTTTGCACATCAAATCAAGATAGATAGCAAAAATTACGCAAAGTTAGGCGAAAACTACCCGAGATTACGCAGGATAGTGGGGGATAATTGCTCTCACAAACTCTGCGAAAGCTTAAAAACATGGTTGGTAAGGACGAGGTCACCGGTTCGAATCCGGTTATCAGCTCCAGAAAAAGGCAGTGGTTCCGCTTGGGATTACTGCCTTTTTATGCGTGTTGTAGGGCAGAGTTCGACGCAAAATGGGGACCCCGAAATCTGTGATTTTGGGGAGAGGAGGAGCAACAAAGCGCGCTGTGTAGTGGTTTTTCAGTAAAAACCACTACATGCAAGTACCGTTTGCGACGACGAGGTTATCAGCGACAAATAAAACCGCTTAGGTAAGCCCTTTTTTAAGGACTGCCCAAGCGGTTCTTTTTGTTTATACGCAATTTGATGTTTATTGATGTTTATTTGGTGCATTTATTCCGATGAACTTACAGTTGTTGACGCAATGTTTTGTGCCTTTGTTTTTTCACATACATATCCATTTTTATAAAAAATAATCCCTGTAATTAGAGCTGAAATCAGCATTTTTACAGGGATATAATATATATAGTATCTTATTGTTAGCTAAAACATAGTACCAAGTGTTGACAATTAAGAACCAATACTCTATAATGAAAATGCAAGGGGGCCTAAAAGGCAATCTCTTGTGTTATTTTTTGGTGTAACCGTCCAATGGTGACTTGGGCGGTTATTTTAATTATGTGGGACGAATCTTCACTCTATTCATATACGTTTGCGGTATTGTCGCTGTTATGTGAGTCAAACTTTAACTTACGCATCCGTTTCAGAACTTATAGATAAAGATTATAATTAAAAGTATTAAGAAAACAAATACAAGCAGGTTCTCCATAAAAACTCCTCCTTTTGCATTTAATAGCTTTACTTGCAACTGGATAAATGTTAAGGCGGTGACGTTTTATAGATTGTTTGTATTTAGGCCCCTTGCACTCTATGCTCATATTATAGCAGGTAATGAATAAAAATACTAGTGGCAGTTTGTTAAAGAAATAACAACTGAATGCACGCATTTCTATTAGTTCCTCTAAACTTTATTTTTCTACAAAAAATATGCTTGACATATTAAAGATTATTCACTATAATGGTAAAACGGTACTGGTAGATGCTGTGGTTTAGTGTAATCAGCCATTGTACTACATGCACAACAATAAATCAATATCAAAAGGCAGAGCTAATTGACTCTGCCTTCTTTTTTGCTTATATCTCTAAGCTATCATATTTAATAAATTCACTTTATAGTTAAAGAAGGACTAAAATGAAAATAATCATAGGTGCGGGTAACACAACCTTTGACGGTTGGATAAGCACACAGGAAACAGAACTTAATTTGCTCAACAGGGCTGACTTTGAACGAATGTTCAATACAGAGAAACCGACAGCTTTTCTCGCTGAACATGTTTGGGAACATATGACATTAGAAGACGGAATCATTGCAGCTCAAAACTGTTTTGATTTTCTAAACGATGGCGGTTATATTCGTGTTGCAGTACCGGACAAAAACTTTCGTAATGAATGGTATCAGAATATGGTTAAAGTTGGTGGAAACGGAGATCCAAACCATCCTGCCTTTACCCATAAAATCGTTTATGATTACAAACAGCTTTGTATGGTTTTTGAAAAAGCTGGATTCGAGATGGAACTCCTTGAATACTGTGACGAAGACGGACACTTTCACTACAAGTACTGGAACGAAGCTGACGGTAAGATAGGCCGATCATTACGATTTGATACAAGAAACTCACTTGACAAACTCGGTATGGTATCGATTATTATCGACGCGAAAAAAGTAGGCCAAATAAAAAGTAAATGACACTATTCTGGAAAATGTAAAAAGCACGTTTGCATTTTGTGTCAAAACCCTACGCGGTGAAAAACAGATACTACATTTTTAATCAGGCTGTATCCTAAAACTAGGGTACAGCCTTTCTGTTTGCTTGTATGTGATTTTTTGTAAAGATATTAAGGTTTGAGTGTCTGACTATGCTGTGTGTTGTGACCTCTTATTCAGGATGTTCTCGAGCAGATTTGCCGACTCTCTTTCTGCTTGGTCTGTAGCGTGGACGTAGCGGTTGGTGGTCTTTAATTGCGAGTGACCGAGCCTTGTGGTGACAAATAAAACCGCTTGGTTAAGCCGTTTTACACGGTCGCCCAAGCGGTCTTTTTTTATTTATACCCGATTTGATGTTTATTGATGTTTATTTGGGGTGAATTGGATAATTTGTAAGCAGTAAAATAGGCTGTACTCTAAATAAGAGTACAGCCTTTGTGTTTGTATGAGATTTTGAAGAACATACTCGGTGTCACTCCGATCTGCCGTGCAAATTCGGTTTATCACTTCTTGTTTGATAAGCGGTAGTTGTTCACAAGGACTGCAAGCTCCATGCGGCTGTGAACATCAAGCGTAATATAAATATCCTTCACGTAACCCTTAACGGTATGTTCCGAGAGATAGAGGGTAGTTGCAATATCTTTGTTAGTATAGCCAAGACAGATAAGCTGTGCAACCTCGCGTTTCTTCGGGCTGAGCTTCAAAAGCGGATCATCCGAAGCGTCTTTTTCTGCAGTAACGCTCACAGGCTCGGGTTTTACTTCCGTTTCCACGATAGGAGCTTTCTTTGCATCTTCTTCTGCAACAGGAACGGTATCGTCGGAAATACGGCGACGAAGGGCAAATATTAAAAACGGCTCAACCTGCGTAAATACGAACACAAGCACCGCCGTGACTACGGCATAAAAGATATACAGCGCGATTGGCGCACCAAGGAAGACCTCGGCGATAACGGCGTGAACGAGAACCGCTGAGAGAGCAAGACCGATGATAGCGCAAGGTATGTATTTTGAGGGATAGGATTTCATGATCGGCACACCGTAAAGCGGAGCGAGCATACAAGCCGCCATACCAAATCCGATCAACGCGCAAGCGACGTATGCAAGCGCGGGAACGTAAGAGGTTGCGATCATCAAAAGGAAACCGAGTCCGCCGAGTCCCACAAACACGGGCATCATTCGGAAAGGGTGGATATTCGCTTTTTTGTGGAGCAAATACATCGTGAAACAGGAAAGTGACACGACCAAATACATAATGGAAACGCCGTGCTCTGCCTTACCAACAACCGCAGGGCCGGCAACGCCCATCAGCGCAACAATGAACATAAGAAGATAGGTGCCCCACATCATCTTTTTAGGTGCGATAATGCCATCGCTCTTTTTCACGAACCGCGGCAAATGCTCCTTACCCGTAGGCATACGGAGAAAGAAAACAAACAAAAGCACAAGCGCCGCTACCATTCCGTAGCGGAATGTAGAGAACGGGATCGAGATGACCTCGTTCTGAACCAAAGCGATCAGGAACACCGCTATGCCGTAGCCGAAGGTCAGATACTTGACACCGCTTTTCTCGGAAAAGCAGTTGACCACAAGGAAGGTCTCAAAGCCGATCATCAGACAGCAGCAGAAAATCTGCAGGTAAATGTTAAGGCGCAGAATATCGTCCGGCAGAGGAAGAAAAAAAGCAACTGCCGAAACCAGCGCAACACCCGTGGCGATCCGCTGTGTCCACACGATGATCTTCGGCAAAAAGATCATCGTAAGGATACTCAGGATGTAACAGACCGCCGTCAGCGTAGTGCCGTTATCGATGTTAATGGGTAGCGGGATTTTCCCATCCATTGCCGAGGACGGCTCAAGGAAATAATAGATAAACGCCATCTGCCAGAAGCTAAACATAGCAAAGCACACAAGAAGCCACAGCGGTTTATCCTGCCGCTTTTTTAGATTTTCAGTAAGAAGTGATTCGTTCACAGCTTGTCCTCCTTTTTTGCCCCAAAAGTGGGGTATTCCCACTATTTTGCGAAAAAATCTATCTCTTCGGGCGGTTATACCCCCAATATCCCACCAGTGTGGGATATGCATACCCTCCAAAACACATTATAATTTAACCGAGGAATAAGAAT
>JAZUOM010000016.1:0-8037 GCA_045604645.1 Ruminococcus sp.
GTGGACATTCGTAGGCGGCGACGAGCTCAAGGTTGCTCACTTTGATGGTGAGAAGTTTGACGCTTGGTACAACAATCTTGACAACAACTACAAGATTGGTGCTACTTCAAACAAGGTTGGCCCTGGTACACTTTACTTCAACCCAGAGGGTAACTCAGAGTGGTCATACACATATCTCACAGTTATTGCTGATACAGTTGTAGACCCAACAGACGCTCCTACAGACGAGCCAACAGATGCTCCAACTGATGCTCCAACAGACGCACCGACAGAAGCTCCAACAGATGCACCTACAGAGCCTGCAGGTCCTGTAGCTGGTTACTACCTTGTTGGTACACTCAACGGACAGAGCCTTTGGAGTGCAGATACACTGTCAGCTGACAGACTGCTCACAAATCCGGACTCTAACGGTAACTACAACCTTACATGGACATTCTACTTAGGCGATGAAATCAAGGTTGCATACTTTGATGGTGAATCTATCACAACCTGGTATGGTACTGGCGATAACTACAAAATCGGTTCAAGTTCTAAGACAGGTGTTCGTACACTTACATTTAACCCTAATGGTGGAGTAGGTTCCTACAATTACCTTACAGTTAAATAATTACATAAGATATTCTTAGAATATTAGGGACAGGCGAAAGCCTGTCCCTTTTGCTTTTTAAAAACTGAAACACACAATATATTGAGCAAAATTAATAAACTGTTCTTTTTTTGTAGATAATTTGTGTTATAATGAAGAATAAGGGAGGGTACATTATGTTGTTATATGATATTTCTAAAGATATTTTGTTAACTGCACCTTATGAGGGGGATCCACAGCCACACGTTGCTATGTTGAACAGCATAAAAAATGGAGACAAATATAATCTTTCGCAGATTACAATGTGTACTCACAATGCAACACACATTGACGCACCAAAGCATTTTGACGATGATGGTAGCGATATTGGTGCACTCAAGTTATCGCCATTTTATGGGAAATGTACAGTTGTTACTATTGACGGAATACTGACAGGAGAGGATATGGAAGAGCTTTTGCCACATTGTAAGAAAAGGCTTATACTCCACGGCAACGGTAATGCGTATCTTACATCGAGTGCCGCACAGGTTATTGCCGAAAGCGGACTTGTGCTTGTTGGTACAGATAGTCAGAGCATTGCTCCGCCATTTGATGAGATGCGTACACATCTTGAACTTGCACGTGCAAATGTTGCGGTGCTTGAAAATCTCTACCTTGAGGGAGTTAAGGATGGAGTGTATACTTTATCTGCATTTCCTATAAAACTGTCTGCACTGGAGGCGGCTCCTTGCAGAGCGGTGTTGATTGATGAGGGCAAGGGTATCTGATTTTTAAATACTAAACCGAGGTATGATATGAGAAAACTACTTTCATTGCTGATAGCGGTGTTGGTTATTCTGCCAATGCTGATGCTTACCGGTTGCTCAACACAGAAGGCTAAGGTTGAGTCTTTTATGGAAATAGACTCCGGCTTTTCCGGTCACAGAAGTGTCACCGTGACATTTCCGCTTAGTGTCAGTATAGACGAGTTGTCACAACAGATATTAAACAACAATCCGTTTTCGCAGGATGAAAAATCTACATTTGAATATGTTGGTGTCGAAAAAGACGGCTATACTTTTGCAATGGACATAGTTTTCACATCACTTGATGACTATATACAACAAGCAAGCTTGCTTGCAGGAAGAAAAGTCACATCCTATATGGCACAGCCTGATACCTTGCTCACAAAAGGAACACGTATGGTTGAGGATTTTGATGTATCTGACCTGATTTCCTTTGTAACAAGACTTTCAAACTCTAACAAAGAGACAAGCAAAGTTGGATTTGACTATTGTGATAATGTTGTTGTTATTAATGGCACTCAGTTTGAAACCGACTCGACTATTGATATCTCCGAGCTTGAGGGTGAGCCTGTAAATTCTATTGTTATTGAGACCACAAATTTAAAAGACGGCACTTACGACCGTACTGTAACTTTTTCTATACCTAACAAGACGTATGTTGACTTACAGGGCTCGATAAAACAATATTTCAAAACAAACACAAGTCCGTCTGCACATTACTGTGACTGGACAAATCTGGGTAGCAGCTGGGAATATACTGTTATATACAAGTCAATTACTTTAGAGCAGATGGCACAGTACACAGCCATGCTTCTTGATACAGATGAAAATAGCATTTTTTATGGCGACAAAACCAACTCCAGCACACCGCTTTCTGAGGGAATGACCTTTGAAGAGACGCTTAACACATTCAGTTTTATCGGTTCTTCGTTGAATGGAGTTGAACTTATATACAGGTATGCTCTGCCTGTTGAGACAACACACGGTGAGGGTTCTGTATGCTATAACGGTGTGTGGCAGAACATCGGCTCATGGCAGGAGGGTGTTTACTCGGCACAGCTCAACTGTGATGTTATGGATATTAGGATTGCTGACGGAATAGAGTATTCAATCAACGGTATGCGATTTGACCTTGAGGTTAAAGCACAGAATGACTTTGTCAGAACAACTGAGTTTTTGTATTCAAAGACCCAAGGCGTTGACGCTATGCTTTATGCAAGAGATTTCTTCGAGCAAAAAGGCGCACTTGTTGAAATCGACGAGGATGACGATGATCTGATTTGCAGGGTTATAAGCAAAGGTAACTGTGAACAGATTACAAACGAGCTTGAAGAATACTTTGGCAGTGGCAATTATATTGCATATGAGGTTAAGGACTCAAAACTTGCACTCAGCGCAAAAACAAAACTTACTGATTCTATCAGCTTGTCACATATGCTCAATTCGACAAACGCTAATCGCCCGATGACATATACCGCACATTCGTCATGCAATGAAAATATAAACGGACTTATGTGCGACGGTGTCGAAAGCGCAAAACCTGATGATAGTAAGTTGCTGACAGTCAGCATAGATGGCTCAAACGGCACAGTAATATATAATGGCAATATACCGAACACATCAAATATTGTGATATATTCGGTTGTTGGTATATTGATGTTTACAACAACGGTTGTGCTGATTATACTTTTGCTGTACAAACAACGCAGAAAAAAAGCGTACGGCTCTGATGTGTTTGAAGATGCTGCTTTGCAACAGACTACAACGTTCAGCGTCTCGGAACTCACTGCGCTGAGCGACAAATCAAACAAAAAGTATCGTGACGAGATAAACAGGGAAATAGAAGAAAGAATTGAGGCAGACAGAATAGAAAGCCTGTCAAGAGAACTCAAAGCAAAAGAAATTGCCCGATATGAAAAAATGATTTACGGTACTCAGCAAAAAGAGTCAGAAAACGATATTGCAGAAAATCAGGATATTGATTATAGTAAAGAACAGAAAGATATATAATAATGTATAGATTAGTTGTATTTGATTTAGACGGTACGCTCGCAAACACACTTTTAGACCTTGCTGATGCTGTTAACGCATCGCTTGAACATCACGGCCTGCCATTACATCCTGTGAGCAGTTACAATCAGTTTGTTGGTAATGGCATCAATAATCTTATTTCGCAGGTGCTCATGGATAAGAAAGACGACAAAGAACTTCACAAAAGTGTGAAGCAATACTTTGATATGTATTATTCACAGCATTTGTGTGACAGCACAACAGCGTACGAAGGAATATCTGACCTGCTTTTGGCTATTTCTGATATGAACATAAAGACAGCAGTACACTCAAATAAACCGCATGAATATGTACCGCAGATTTTAGAGTTTTTGTTTCCTTGTCACGATTTTGATATCGTTGTCGGAAATCAGCAGAGATTTGAGCGAAAACCAAGTCCACAGGCGTTGCTTGAGATTATTAAAGAACTTGGTGTTACTAACGAAAGTGTGCTTTATGTGGGCGATAGTGATGTTGATGTTATGACAGCCCACAATGCAGGCGTAAAAGTCTGTGGAGTTGAGTGGGGATTCCGTGGAAAAGCAGAGCTTGTGTCAGCAGGTGCTGATTACACAGCAAAAAATCCGCAAGAGCTAATGGATATTATTAGAGGATAGTATATGAACAGAAATTTCAGCAAAGAGCTTGATGCTCTGATAGATAAAAACAAAAAAGACGGCATAGTGCCAAAACTGATGCTTCATGCTTGTTGTGCTTGTTGTGCAAGTTATGTGCTTGAATATCTTTCAGAACATTTTGACATTTTTCTGCTGTACTTTAATCCTAATATCACAATAGCCGACGAGTATAACTATCGATACAGCGAGTTAAAAAGACTTGTAAAAGAAATGCCACTCAAACGCAAAGTAGAGATTGTTGAGTGCGATTACGATAGCAAAAAATACCTTGATGCTGTCAAAGGGCTCGAAAATGAACCCGAAAGAGGTGGCAGGTGCTCAGTTTGCTTTGATATGCGACTTGACGAAACTGCAAAAAAAGCGAAAGAATACGGTTGTGATTATTTCGCAACGACATTAACCATCAGCCCGCTCAAAAATTCCTCTATTATAAATAGTATAGGAGATAGCTTTTCGCAAAAGTATGCTGTGTCATATCTGCCGACTGATTTTAAAAAGAAAAACGGCTACAAGCGTTCTATTGAATTATCAAAAGAATACAATTTGTACAGACAGAATTACTGTGGCTGTGTGTATTCTAAAAAATAAAGTAATTGCCCCTGTGAATATTCTTCACGGGGCATTTTTTGTTATTATTGGGCTACCTTTTGTCTTATAAGATAAAAACCATTGAAAAAAATTTTTCGGTGTAGTATTATCAATATGCGGAAATATGTATGAGGAGAGTATAAAATGAGAGCAGACGGTAGAAAGGTCAAGAACGTTGACCCTATGTACAAAGTTGCGGCACATATTATGGCAAAACGTTCTGATTCTATGAATATGATTACGCTTGATATTCCAATCGAGCCTATTAATGAATATCTTAACGAAAAACGTAAAGAGGGAAAACACTACAGCCATTTGTCGGTATTTATTACTGCGTTATTACATACATTTGCTGAATTTCCTGAGCTCAATCGTTTTGTTGTTAACAAAACCATATACGCAAGAAATGAACTTGCAGTTGGCATGGTTGTGCTCAAGGGCGGAAAAATCGACTCGCACGGCACAATGAACAAAATCCATTTCAAGCCGGGATACAATATAGACGATGTTGAAAATGCAATCCAGTCTTATGTTGAAGAAAACCGTAAAGAAGACAACGAAAATGGTACTGACAAAATGATTAACATTTTGCTCAGTATTCCGGGATTGTTAAGAGTTGGTGTGTGCTTGTTCAAGTTTTTGGATAAGTACGGCTTGCTTCCAAAGAAAATTATTGATATGAGCCCATTTCACATCAGTGCAGTTGTGACAAATCTTGCCAGCATCCGCACTAACCACATATACCACCATATCTACGACTTTGGTACAACAAGCCTTGCGCTTGCGATGGGCAACTTAAGAGATGTGCCAAAACGCAAGAAAGGCGAAATTGTGTTTGAGCGATGTATGCCGATGGGTCTTGTTATGGATGAGCGTATTGCATCAGGCAGTTACTATGCGCTCGCTTTCAGAAGATACAGAAAGCTGCTCGAAAACCCTGCGTTGCTCGAAACAGCGCCTACAGTTTTTAAACAGGATATTTAATTCTGTGTGCGAAAAATTTTTTGTGCGTACAGATATGTAGCGGATTTTTTGCGTCACATTTTGGCGAATTTGTAATTATTTTGTAATATAAATTGCATAAACATAGGATACATCAGAAAATAATTGTAAATAAATTGTAATAATATCTAAAAGTACGCTTGACTTTTGCACAAGGAGACTTTATAATTAATGTGGTATGTAACAAGCAAGTATCAAAAGCGTTATAATTGTAACAAAAACCAATGATTTTGTTACGAAACAAACAAAAAGGTTACGATTTGTAATTCTTAAGCTCGATTCGTAACATTATTGTTGGTAGTAATGCTTTATTGCTTGACATATAATTAAATTGCTTATCAAAGCATTAAAATTAAGGAGGAAATTAAAATGCTTAAGACAAACAAGATCGTTAGTTTGATTCTTGCAGTTGTATTAGTAGTTAGCATGCTTACTGTTGCTACATCTGCTTTATCAGACGGCGAGTTCCATGTTGTTGCTGGTGCACCAGAGCTTTGCGGTTCTAACTGGGACCCATCTGACACAAACAACCAGATGACATGGAATGCAGAAAAAAGTATCTATGAGAAAGTATATACTGGCGTTGCTGCTGGTACATACGAGTTCAAGGTAACCACAGGCGGTGCTTGGGATAACGGCGACTTCAACCTTACTGGTGATGCTATGTACGGTGGTCCTAATGCTGTTGCTAATGTTATTGAAGACGGTTCTACAGTAACTATCGGCTTTGACGGTACAAAGGCACTGCTCGACATTACAGCTGGTGGCGATGTTCCTACACCTACACCAACAGATGCTCCAACAGACGCTCCAACAAGTGCTCCAATCACAGGCGAGACAATCACACTCTACTTCCAGAACAACTGGATGTGGCCTGCAGTTGAGATGTACTGGTGGGACGGCAACGGTGGCGAGAACGCTGCTTGGCCAGGTGAAACTTTAACAGAAGTTGTTGGTAAGGACGACACAGGTGTTTATGACATCTACAAGTTCGAAGTTCCTGCTGGCATTGCTGGTATCGTATTCTCAGGCGAAGGCGGCTACGGTCGTGATCAGTCTGAAAATGTTACAGAGATCGTTAACGGTTACTGCTACTACATGACATGGGATGAGGCTACTCAGACAAAGCCATGCGGCAGCTATCCATATGTTGATGCTCCAATAGACGATCCAACAGATGCACCTACAGACGCTCCAACAGATGCTCCAACAGATGCACCTACAGACGCTCCTACAGACGCTCCTACAGACGCTCCTACAACAGTAGAGCCAGAAGGTCTCTTCGTAAGAGCTGACCCCGTTTACTATGAAGTAGAGCAGGGTCAGACATACACATACACATACTATCTCTCAGTTCCTGGCGCAAAGATCGACTCTTTCGATGCTCATACATACTATGACACAGAGGGTCTCGATGTTAAGCCAGCAGTTGACGAGTATGGCGATCTTCTCCTTAACGAGATGTTCCCAGTATTTGTATCTCCAACAGCTAACTTTGACGATGACGGCGTAATCTTCTTCAACTACGCTGCTGCTCAGGGTAAGAGATTCAACAGCCTTGATGCTGTTGCTATGACAGTTGAGTTCGAAGTAACTGCTGAGTCAGGTGTATATGATATCTGGACAATGATCAATATCATGGCTGACTTAGAGAAGGACGTTAAGTACGTTTACGACTTTGAGAACCTTGTTCCAGACGCATGGGAAGACAAGGAAGTTTTAGACGCTCCAATTTATAATGGTGGCGACGAGCCTACAGACGAGCCAACAACAGTTGACCCAACAGATGCTCCTGTTGACAAGGTTTACATCAGAATCGACAACGGTGATTGCTTCGAGGTAGAGAAGGGCCAGACATATACATATGTATATTACATCGCTTGCTCATCTAAGGTTGCATCACTTGACGCTACAACATACTACGATACAGAAGGTCTTGACTTCGTACCATCAGTTGACGAGTGGGGCGATGATATCCTTACAGATATGATTCCTAACTTCTTAAACCCAATTCTCAACTATGATAACGATGGTTATATCAAGTACAACTACGCTTCAGCTAACGCTGTAAGATTGCCAGCTGGCGAAGAGATGGTTGACAAGAACAAGGTATTCGTTGGTACATTCGAAGTTACTGCTGAGACAGGTATCTATGATATCTACACAGAGCTTAAAATTCTTGGCGACGACAACAACGACAGAATCGTATTCAACGGCGAGCTCGTTAACCCAGACGTAACAGTTGTTGAGGATTCTATCATCGATGGTCTCGAGGCAACAGATCCAATCGTTCCACCAACAGACGAGCCAACAGATGCTCCAACAGATGCACCAAGTCGGAGGCCAAGCGGGCTTAGGAAGACAAGGCATATTATCAACTCCTTGGCTC
>JAZUOM010000017.1:0-83553 GCA_045604645.1 Ruminococcus sp.
CACAGTGAAGTTATAGACGAAGCAGTAGCACCTGATTGTTTGAACACAGGTCTTAGTGAGGGTAAACACTGCTCTGTTTGTAATGAAGTACTTGTTGCACAGGAAGTTGTTGCAGCTACAGGTCACAAGGAAGTTATAGACGAAGCAGTAGAACCTGATTGTGAGAATACAGGTCTTACAGAAGGCAAACACTGCTCTGTTTGTAATGAGATACTCGTTGCACAAGAAGAAGTTCCAGCTACAGGACATAAACTTGGTGAGGATGCTGACTGTACACACGCACAGTCTTGTACAGTATGTGGCAAAGAACTCGAGGCAGCTCTTGGACACGAGCACAAAGGTACAGTTACAGCTCCTACATGTACAACAGATGGTTACACAACATATAAATGTACACGTTGTGGTGATACATATATCGATGATGTAGTTACAGCGCTTGGACATAAGGAAGTTATAGACGAAGCAGTAGCACCTGATTGTGAAAACACAGGTCTTACAGAGGGTAAGCATTGCTCTGTTTGTAACGAAGTACTTGTTGCACAGGAAGTTGTTGCAGCTACAGGTCATACAGAGGAAATCATTCCTGCAGTAGCACCTGATTGTACAAACACAGGTCTTACAGAGGGTAAGTACTGTACAGTTTGTAACGAAGTACTTGTTGCACAGGAAGTTGTTGGTGCACTTGGCCACAAGGAAGTTACAGATGAAGCAGTAGCACCTGATTGTATAAACACAGGTCTTACAGAGGGTAAGCACTGTTCAGTTTGTAGCGAAGTACTTGTTGCACAGGAGATTATCCCTGCACTTGGTCATACAGAAGCTATAGACGAAGCAGTAGAACCTGATTGTGTGAACACAGGTCTTACAGAGGGTAAACATTGTTCTGTTTGTGATGAGGTACTCGTTGCACAGGAAGTTATCCCTGCACTTGGTCACAAAGAAGTTGTAGACGAAGCAGTAGAACCTGATTGTGTGAACACAGGTCTAAGTGAAGGTAAACATTGCTCTGTTTGTGATGAAGTTCTTGTAGCACAGGAAATTATCCCTGCACTTGGTCATACAGAGGTTATTATCCCTGCTCTTGAAGCTACATGTACACAAACAGGTCTTACAGAAGGTAAGTACTGTTCAGTTTGTAGCGAAGTTTTAGTTGAACAACAGGAAACAGAGCTTGCAGACCATGTACTTGTTCATCATGAAGCAAAAGATCCAACTTACACAGACAATGGTTGGAAAGCTTATGATTCATGCGAAAACTGCGACTATTCAACATTTGAGGTTATCCCTGCTCTTGGTGAGCCGGAGATTGATTCATATGAAGAGTTTGTTGAGAACCTTGCACTCTTGGAAGAGCTTGCAAGCGAATATGCAAAACAGAATCCAGGCAAGGATCCTGCTGGCTTGGTAATCAAATATATCCGTACCGGTGTTGACAGATATAACTCAGCATCTTGGGGTATCATGGCTGGTTACGAAGATGAAGGCTTTGCTAAATTCGTTAAGAATATGGAAAATGAGCTTAACGCTGAGCTTCAGGTAAACGGCGAAGAGCTTCTTGAGATTACAGGTCTTAAGAATATAAATCATTTTAAACTCCCTAACGGCGATACTGTTGACTTTGGCCATATGTTCGGCGCTATGGATATTACATATCACAATACAGGTAGTGAAAACCATGCCGACGTTGCTGGTTGGGCCGGAGACCTTGTTGACCTTGTAAGTCTGACAGACTTCTTCGGTTTTGGCGACAGTGTTACTATGGAAGAACGTATTGAATATTCAAATCAGTATTTCTTCAAGTCATCTGGTTATTACTATCTCCCAGAAGCATACAAGTATAACGAGGGCTCATTCAGCGAAGCTGACTTGTACGGTGACTTGGATGCGTACTATGTAATGGAAACTCTGTATGATACAGAGTATAACCCAGGCACACTTGCACAAATCTGTATGGATTACTTTACAGAAGAACTTGACGAAGTTTCTCGTGCAAGCTACTTCTTAGATAACAGACTTAACGGCGTAAATACACGCTCACAGGTAAGAACAGCTGTATATAATGCATACACAAGTAACAAGATGATCTCAACACTTGAGGGCACAAGAGAGTTCAAGAACGCTGATATTTCTGAACTCAGACTTACAGCTTGTTACACATTTGCTGATTATATCTGTAAGCTTGCTGGTGACTATGTTGCTGCAACAGATAATCCTTATTACGAAAACTTCAGCACACAGACATCAATTCTCGCTCCTGGTATCACACAGGAAATCAACTATGCTACAACATCTGATGGCAAACAGATAGTTTATTATGTAGCAACAGCTGATATCACAAGAGACGATGTTGACGTTTATGCTAACTACCACAACAACGATCCAACACAGGGTTGGGCAATGCAAAGAGTTATTGATCAGGCAAACGCTGCACAGGATAAGTACGGTAACCCTGAATCTCCTGATTACATTGAAAACTACAATGTAATCGTCAGCACAAATGGTGATGGTTATAATATGTCTACCGGTGAACCGGGAGGCTTGCTTGTTATGAAGGGTGTGGAATATCATCCGGTTGACAAGGGTGGCTTCTTTGCAATCTTAAAAGACGGTACAGCTATCATCGGCACAAAAGATGACTGGGATAAGTACAAAGATCAGATTCAGGAAGGTATCGGTGGATTTGGTACTACTCTTCTGAAAGATGGCGAAATCTGCGTTACAAGAACCGACTCTTACTATTCTGACCGTGCTCCAAGAACTGCTGTTGGTATCACAAGTACAGGCAAAGTAGTGCTTATGTGTCTTGATGGTAGACAAGAGCCATTCTCTTGTGGCGGTAGTATGGAAGAAATCGCACAGATTATGCGTGAAGCTGGTTGTGTGCATGCTGTAAACCTCGACGGCGGTGGTTCTACTACATTTGTTGCTAAACAGGAAGGCGACGAAGAGCTTAGCGTAGTAAACAGCCCATCTGATGGTGCTTCTCGTTCAGTAAGTACATCACTTATGATGGTTTCTACTGCTCCTTCATCAACAAAGTTTGATCACGCAAGACTGGATTCAGAATACAACTATTCAACAATTGGCACAGAAGTTCAGATTACTCCTGTAGGTATCAGTGCTACAGGTAATGTAGCTCAGCTTCCTGAGAACATTTCATGGTCAGTATCTGATGAAAGATGGGGCACTGTTACACAAGACGGCGTGTTCACCGGTCTTAGAAACGGTACTGTTGAAGTATATCTCATGAGTGGTGACGTGGTTATTGGTTCTAAGACAATGAACATTGTTACACCTGAAAGCGTATACTTTACAAAGAACACTATAGATGCTGTTTATGGTGGTGCAGTCAAACTCCCTATAGCTGCTCTGTATGAAGGAAAACAGGTAGCAATCAACGAAAACGATATTACTGTTACACTTGATAAAGAAAACGCAGGTACTGTAAACGGCTTTGTATTTACAGGTATCGAAAGTTCAGGTATTAAGGTTGTAAGAGCTACTGCAACACTTAATGCTGACACAAATGTATTTGGTGAGGGAACAATCAACCTGTTCAGACAGGGCGAAAACTCATTTGACTTTGATCAGGCAACAGGCGGCGACAGAATGCTTGCTTGGGACAGAGTAGTTTCTAACTCTGTAACAGATGACAACAGCACTTATGTTGCTATAGATACACAAGAGGATATGGTTACATCATATACATTTGCTATGGATATGACTCAGATTCCAATCCCTGACAGACTTGCTGACCTTACATATATGCTCCCTGGTGCAGATATCGAGGGTGTAACAGCTTGGGACTTCCTCTTACAGCTTGCAGAACGTGTATCAGTCTTAACAGAGGTTACTCCGGAAGTTCATGTTGATCCAAACTTTGATGTAGATTTGTCAGAACTCAATATTATGTCAGAGTATTTCACTCTTACAAAGACAGAATTTGATGAAGAGACAAACACAATCAAAATGACTCTTAATTGGAACGACCAGACACAGGCTATTGACCCTGCAACAGCTAACCCACTTTGTCTTGTAACCGGTATCAAGGTTACTCCAAAGGATAACGCACAGTGGGATGCAAAGAACAAATTAAGCGTAGTTAACACTGGTAAGATAAGCTACAACATTTATTTGAGAGCAAATGCACTTTATTCATTTGCTAACAAACCTGAAAATCAGGAAATTTACGGTCTCAAACCATTTGTTAACCCTAATGACCCTAAAGAGACAGGTGCATCATTTGGTGCAATTTACAAAGAATTTGAAGACAACTACACACTTGTAAATGCGTTAAAGAACGGTTGGTACAACGAAGATGGTGGTTTTGCTTATTACATTGAGGGTACAAAGCTCTATGGTGTAAGAGAAGCTGATGGATACTATTACGACTTCGGCGATAACGGTATAAACGTTGGCCAAACCAAGTATACAGGTATCTTCTTTGACTCAGAAAAGGGCACATATCATTATGCTAAAAACGGTTTGATACAAACAGGTTGGCAGATGGTTGATGGCAACTGGCATTTCTTCAGCACATCTACAACTGCTGCTGTTTCAGGTCGTCAGAGAGTAAATGGTATTTACTTCGAATTTGATACAAAGGGTAAAGTTCTTGACGGCAGATGGATTGAAACATTAAACGGTACCCGTTACTACTACGGTCCTGGATACCACATTTCACGTTGGCAGGAAATCGATGGCGCTTGGTACTATTTCAGAGAAGGCTACATTGTAAAGGGTATCTCAGAGGTTGCTAACATTTCTAACCATTCTATCAGAGAATGGCATGATTTCGGCGAAGATGGTAAGGACAGAGGCGTTCTTGCTGACGGTGTCTATGAATTTGAAGGCAAACTTTATAACATCGTTAACGGTGTTCATCAGCCTGGTTTAACTAAGGTTGATAACGATTACTACTTCTTCTTATATGCAGGTGGCGTTGTTAAGGGTATGAAGTACTATACCTGGCAGACAAACTGTGATCTTCCATGCTCAGAATATGAGTTTGATGAGAACGGTAAGATGTACAACGGTCTTGTAGAAAAAGAAGACGGCATTTACTACTACGAAAATGGTAAGATTTATTCAAACAAGGCTGGTCTTACAAAGATTGGTGACGATTACTACTTTGTAAGTGCAATCGGCAGAGTTGCAACAGGCAAGTACTATGCTTGGGCAACAAACTGTGACCTCCCATGCTCAGAGTACGAGTTCGATGAGAACGGTAAGATGCTTCAGGGCATTGTTGAGAAAGAAGACGGAATATATTACTACATTAATGGTAAGCATGCCGGAAAGAATCCGGGTCTTACAAAGATTGGTGAGGATTACTATTTCGTAAGTTCAATCGGTAGAGTTGCTAAGGGCACATATTACTGCTGGGCAACAAACTGTGAGCTCCCATGTGGCGACTATGAATTTGGCGCAGATGGTAAGATGCTTCAGGGCCTTGTACAGAAGGACGACGGACTCTACTTCTACGAGAACGGTAGGATCAGATTTGAAAATTCAGGTCTTAACAAAATCGGCGACGATTACTACTTTGTAAACGGTTCCGGCAAGTGCGTAACAGGTAAATACTACGCATGGGCAACAAACTGCGACCTCCCTTGTGCAGAATATGAGTTTGGCGCAGATTGTAAGATGCTCCAGGGAATTGTAGAAAAAGAAGATGGTCTTTACTACTATGTAAATGGTAAGATTACATTCAGCAATTCAGGTCTTAACAAAATCGGCGACGATTACTACTTTGTAAACGGCTCCGGTAAGTGCGTAACAGGTAAATATTACGCATGGGCAACAAACTGTGACCTTCCATGTGGTGACTATGAATTTGGTGCAGATGGTAAGATGATTCGTGGTATTGTTGAGAAAGAAGACGGTTACTATTATTACTACAATGGTCAGCTTGGCGGCAAGCACGCAGGCCTTACAAAGATTGGTGAGGATTATTACTTTGTCAGCTCAACAGGTAAGTGCGCAACAGGTACTGTTTACGCATGGGCAACAAACTGTGACCTCCCATGTTCAGAGTATGTGTTTGGCCCTGATGGTAAGATGTTAAACGGTTTTGTAGAAAAAGACGGAGCAACTTACTATTATGAAAACGGTAAGCCGGCTGGTGGTGAAGCGGGTCTCAAGAAGATCGGCGATGACTACTACTTTGTAAGCGCAAACGGTAAGTGTGCAACAGGCAAAGTTTATGCTTGGGCTACACAGTGTGACCTTCCATGTTCAGAGTATGAATTTGGACCTGACGGAAAGATGTATGACGGCTTTGTAGAAAAAGCAGACGGTCGTTACTATTTCGTAAACGGTAAGGGCAATGCGTTAGGCTTAGTTAAGATTGACGGTTATTTCTACTTTGTAAATACAGGCGGTAAGCTTGTCACAAGTAAGACTTACTATGTATGGAATACTAACGATCTTATGATCGAAAAAGACTATACATTCAATGAACTCGGCCAGATTATAGGCTAAATAAAAATCACAGAGTCTCCCCTTGTGGGAGACTCTGTGACCGTGTTTTATAAAGGATTTTCGGGTGATTAAATGATAAAGAATTTTGTGCGAAATCTTGTTTTGCGAGAAAAAGCCAGTTCTGAAAAATTTGTTGAGTATCTTAGAAAAAAAGGAGTAGAAATAGGAAAAAATCCTCGTTTTTATTCTCCTTCAAATACACTGGTGGACGTTTCTGCGCCTTGGCTTATCAGCATGGGCGACAATGTTAAAATCACTCATGGAGTAATTATACTCACCCATGATTACTCCTGGTCTGTATTAAAAAAACTGCCACACAAAGGTGGCAAAGTACTGGGCGCACAGGCTCCGGTTAAAATAGGAAACAATGTTTTTATTGGAATGAACGCTATCATCACAAGGGGTGTCACTATTGGCGACAATGTAGTTATCGGCACAGGTAGCGTTGTAACACACGACTGCGAAAGCAACAGTGTGTATGCAGGAACTCCTGCAAAGAAGATTATGACAATTGAAGAATACTATGATAAAAGAGAAAAAAATCAGCTAAAGGAAGCGAAAACTTTAGCGTTATATTATAAAGAAAAATTCAAGAAAGAACCTCCTGTTGAGATTTTTTCAGAATATTTTATGCTTTTCTGTACTGCAGAAAAAGCCATGGAAATTCCTAAATTTAAGGCTCAGATGGAGACAAACAACAACTTTGATGAAACCTTGGAGTATATGAGTACGCACAAGCCGATGTTTGATGGCTATGATGCGTTTTTAGAGGAATGTTTTAGTAAAAATGAATCAAACTGATTTGATTTAGTATAAAAGTCAGGGGACATTATGGGCACAAAAAGCAGGGTTATTAATAATGCAAAGTGGATAATTGTTTGCAAGGTTTTCCAATCAGTTTTACAACTGGTGATTGGTATGCTCTGCGCACGCTATTTAGGACCTGAAAACTATGGACTAATCAACTATGCTTCGTCTATAGTAGCGTTTGTTTTACCGATTATGCAGCTTGGTTTGCAGTCTACACTTGTACAGGAATTGACAGAAAAGCCTGATCAAGAAGGAAAGATTATGGGAACTTCTCTTGTGATGGATTTGATATCAAGTGTATTTTGTATTGGTATGGTAGGAGCATTTGTCTCTGTCGCAAATGCAGGTGAAACCGAAACTATAATAGTATGCTTGCTTTTCAGCATATCTTTGGTTTTTAGAGCTTTTGAACTGTTGCAATGTTGGTTTCAGTATAAATTACAGTCAAAGTTTCCATCTATTGTAATGCTTTGTGCATATGTTGTGGTTTCTTTGTATCGTGTGTTTTTGCTTGTAACCTCAAAGAGTGTTTTTTGGTTTGCTGTAGTTAATTCTGTAGATTATGGAATTATCGGCATCTCGCTTTTAATTATTTATAAAAAGATTTCACATCAGAGGTTATCTTTTTCTTTAGATTTGGTAAAACCGCTTTTTAGCAGAAGTAAGTATTATATACTGGCTTCAATGATGGTCACACTGTTTCAGAATACCGACCATATTATGTTAAAACTCATTTCAGGTGACGCTGAAAACGGATATTATACTGCTGCAATCACATCTGCAACGGTAATACAATTTACTTATGTCGCTATTATAGATTCTATGCGACCTGTTATTTTAGCCTGCAAAAAAGACGGCTCAGTTAATTACGAAAAAAACATCTCACGACTTTATTGTATTACAACCTATATGGGGTTGGTACAAGCCATAGGATTTACTGTGTTTGCTAAGTTGATTATAAAAATACTTTTTGGTGAGCAGTATCTTCCATCTGTTTTAGTGCTACAGATTTTGGTGTGGTTTATGGCGTTTTCCTGTATGGGTTCGGTGAGAAACATCTGGATTCTTGCTGAGGGAAAACAGAGTATGCTTTGGAAAATTAACCTTGCAGGAGCAGCAATAAATATATTAATAAATGCTTTTTTAATTCCTGTGTTAGGAGCCGTCGGTGCTGCGATAGCATCACTTTCTACTCAGATTTTCACTAATTTTATTTTAGGTTTTATTATAAAGCCACTCAGAGAGAACAACAGACTGTTGCTCAAAGGATTTAATCCAAAATATCTTTTGGACATTATTAAAAAATAGTTTTTTATATTTTTATAAAAACTATTGTGGGGGTAAAAATGAGCAATAAATTTGAAATTGATTTTATTGTCCCTTGGGTTGATGATAAAGACCCTGTATGGCAAGAAAAGAAAGCTCAGCATACCGGGTCAAAACCGACCAGCGGCAACGAAGATGCCCGATATCGTGACTGGGATACACTTAAATATTGGTTTAGGGGAGTCGAAAAATATGCTCCTTGGGTAAGAAATATTTATTTTGTAACAGATAATCAAAAACCAAGTTGGCTTAATACAGACCATCCAAAGCTTAAGTGGGTAAAGCATACTGATTTTATACCACAAGAGTACCTGCCTACTTTCAGTGCAAATCCAATTGAATGGAATTTACACAGAATTGAGGGGCTGTCCGAAAACTTTGTGTACTTTAATGACGATGTGTTTCTCATTAACGATACAAAGCCGGAGGACTTTTTCAAAGATGATTTGCCATGTGATAGTGCTGTTCTTTATCCAATGCTGCCAAAAGGCTTCTTTTCTTATATGATGTTCAACAATTATCATTTGATAAACCGACATTTTTCAATGAACGAAGTCATAAAAAAGCATCGTAAAAAATGGTTGAAGGGAAATTCTGTTTTAGACAAACTAAAAAATATCTGGTTTGGCAGACAACCGTTTGTCTATGGTATTACTGATTTTCATATTCAAAACTCATACAAAAAGTCTACTTTTGAAACCTTGTGGAAAAATGAACAAGAAATTATTCACAACACCTGTTTGAACAAGTCGCGTACAAAAGAGGATGTGACAATCTGGTGTGTGCGATACTGGCGTCTGATGAATGGTGAATTTTCTCCTAAAAAGCCAATAGGAAAATTATTCCATACTGAAACATTAAATTACAACAACGATGCAATCGATTACATAAAAAAGAAAAAAGGCAAGGTTGTGTGTATCAACGATACCGAGAACGAGGATAATTTTGAGCTACACAAGAAGATGGTAGTAGAAGCTTTTGATGAATTGTTTCCTGAAAAATCAGCGTTTGAACTTTAATTTGTAGAATAGGAGGCACCGGTGAAAAATAATAAAATTTTGATATGGTTATTAACAGCGGTGCTTTTGGTTTTCACTGTTGTTATTTCTGTTGTACTGACAGATACCAGTGTCAGTTCGTTGATTTCCTTTGAAATACAATCAAATGAGGCAAAAGAGGAGATAATGTGCTGGGAAGACGAAAATAACGATATTTATGTTTTTCTTCCAAGCTATGCACAACTTAGCAACGTATGGGCGTATAAACACACCGAAAATCAGGTGAAAATAGATGGATTACAGATAGACGAAAAACTTAACTGTGGTGTTTTTGAAACAGAGCACGAATATGAGCTGACCTATAAAAAGTCATTCAAAGAACACAGACAAAAGATTATCTTTATGAAATCCGAAAAAGTGGCAGCGTTGCACATTGACACGCAATCCACAAGTCTTGAATACATACATGATAAAAAGGATAATGAAGAGCCTGGCGTGATGCGACTTTACACTGCAGACGGAGTTCTTGATTATTGTGGCGAAATCGAAGCAATAAACGGACGAGGAAATTCCACATGGAATTACTATGACAAAAAGCCGTATAGTATAAACCTTAAAGAACAGGCTGATTTGCTTAATATGGGCAGTGCGAACAAATGGGTGCTGTTTGCTAACGCCAATGATTCATCTAATCTCAGAAATAGAATGCTATATGATTTAGCTGATGAAATCGGATTAAATTATTCTCCATCTTCTCAGTGGGTAGATTTGTATATCAACTCACAATATATCGGATTATATCTTCTTTCGGAACGAAACGAGGTTCACCCACAACGTGTAGATATTAACGAGGATGGCAGTTTTCTGGTTTCGATGGAAGCACTTGTTAATCTTAAAAATCAAAAATATCCACATGTAGTTACAGAAAATGAACAGGCATTAAGAATCCGCTATCCGTTGGTTGTAACCGAGGAGGATAGCGTTAAGATAAAAAACGCTTTTCAGAGCGTAGAAAATGCGATAATTGCTGATGATGGCATAGACCCTGTAACCAAAAAACATTGGACACAGCTGATAGATTTGGACTCATGGGCAAGAAAATACCTGATTGAAGAGGTCTGTGCAAACTGGGATGCTTGTGCTATCAGCCAGTATTTTTATTATGATTCAAGTGATGAGTCGGGAAAAATCTACGCTTCGCCTGTGTGGGACTATGACAACGCACTTGGAAATAAGAATATGTGGGCAACACCGAGTGCTAACACAATGTATGGGAATCGTCCAAAGTTTAAAGATGGCTACGACACACCGTGGTTCTACCATTTATATAAGAAAGAGGAGTTTTATAATAGAGTTGTAGAGCTTTATCAAAGCGAAGTTTTGCCTGCGGTCGAGAAAATGCTTAACGAAGAACTAAGCACGTATGCAGACTTTATAAGCACTTCTGACACACTCAACAGTATCAGATGGAATACAGGTGATGATACTGCATTTGAAAAAGCACAGGCTATAGATGTGTTTATGAGAGAAAGACTAGATTTTCTTAATAAACTGTGGCTTAGTGATACACCGTACTATACTGTAACAGCACATCAGAATCTTTATGTTTATTACATAGTTTTTTGTGGGGAACAGTTGTCTGATATACCTGATATTCCGGACACGGATGCTGATATTTTCAAAGGCTGGTATTATGAAGGAACGGATAAACCATTTGATATAACAAAACCTATAAACAGCGATGTGCAGATATATGCTAAGTTTGAGCAGAAAACTAATGAAACAATTAAAGACGCATTAAAGGTAGTGCCTGTTATTGCTTTTGCTATAATCTTTGTTTGTTTGCTATTTATAGATTTTAGAAGAAAGAAAACGAGGTGACGAAAATGCGAAGAGATAACAGAAAATTTCGTCACGAATTAAAATATGTCGTGAGTGATGCACAACTCAGACTTCTTGAAAACAGAGTAAAAAACCTGCTTTCTTTGGATGCACACACAGGGGGAAGCGGAAAATACACTATCCGTAGCTTGTATTTTGATGATTACTATGATACCTGTGCACGCCAGAACGAAAACGGAACCGACCCAAGAGAGAAGTTCAGGATTCGTATATACAATCACAGCAGCGATATAATAAAACTTGAATGTAAACGAAAAGAGCGTTCAAAAACGCATAAAACGTCGTGCACACTGACGGTTGAGCAGACTAAGCGCTTGATGCAGGGTAAGCCGCTTGATAATATTTCAAGCCTTCATCCGTTACTACAGAAACTTACATATAAAATGTTAAGGTTCGGATACAAGCCGGTTGTCATTGTTGAGTATGACAGGGTACCGTTTGTTTATAAAAACGGAAACGTAAGGGTAACATTTGATACAAATGTATCTTCGTCAACTGATATAGAGCACTTTTTGGATGAAAGCATCGTAAAAAGACCGGTTATGCCGTATTCAAAACAACTGCTTGAGGTAAAATACGATGAGTACATACCGGATTATGTATATCGCAATTTGCAGCTTCACAGCCTGACTCAAACAGCGTATTCAAAGTATTATATATGTAGAAAATATTCAATATAAGGGGAAAACAATGAGTTTTAAAGATATTTTTAAGAAGTCATTTTTAGAGGGATATTCGGGGGTTGAGTTTACATTGCCGACTATTCTGATAGCGTTAGGTATTGCAAGTGCACTTGCGCTGTACATATTTCTGGTTTACAGAGTTGCAACCAGAAAAACTTTTTATTCCAAAGGTTTTAATATTTCTTTAGCAGGTGTGACTATTATTACAACTGCGATTATTATGACCATGCAGTCAAGCGTAGTGCTTTCTCTTGGTATGGTCGGTGCACTTTCGATTGTAAGATTCCGTACTGCTATAAAAGACCCGATGGATCTGATGTTTTTGTTCTGGGCAATAAGCGTTGGCATTATTTGTGGTGCAGGACTTGCACAGGTAGCGGTGATTTTATCTGTTGTAGTTACACTTGCTATAGTAGTTTTAAGCAGATTTCCGGTTGCAAAAGCACCTATGATTCTGGTGGTTAATGCAAACAAGAATGATGTGGAAAACAGCGTTCTGGACGCAGTAAAAAATCACGCGAAACATTTTGATGTAAAGTCAAGAAATATGACTGAAAACACAGTTGATCTGGTTATTGAACTTCGCACTTCAGATGGTAGTAAATTGGTAAATGCTGTTATGGAAATTGACGGTGTTACAAGTGCGTCTTTGCTGTCTCATGATGGAGAGGCTACTTTCTGAGTACAAAAAACATAAATAATAAGATAATATCGAGATTTTGTATCCGATAATATTGACTCTGGTTAAAAAATATGATACAGTAATATGGGTTATTAAAAGGATTAGTATAGGTTATTGGGCTTTTTTGAGCTGACCTATACTCGTAGCTTTTTTAGGATGGAAAGCAGAAAAAAGGAGATTTTATGCAAGAGAGGGTTAATAAAAACACTAATAACTCAAACGAAACCATAGAGGTTGACTTTGGACGAATCTGGAGAGCCATATGGAAGAAGATTTGGGTTGTTTGTGTTGCTTCTATATTGTGTGCTGTGGTTTCTGTTACAGGTACATTTTTTCTAATAACACCTAAATATGAATCTTCGGCATTGTTTTATGTTAATAACAACTCGCTTTCTGTTGGTGATACATCTTTCAGTATTTCTCAGGGTGATATTACAGCGGCAAAAAGTCTGGTTGATACTTATATTGTAATTTTGAATTCCAGAGAGTGTCTTGATCTTGTTGCAGAATATGCGGATGAGGACATCTCATATGAAAAACTCAAGAAAATGATATCTGCATCAGCAGTAAACGCAACAGAAATTTTTGAGGTTAAGGTTAAAAGTGAGGATCCAAAGCAGGCAGAAAGACTTGCAAACGCTATAGCGTATGTTCTTCCAAAGAGAATTTCAACCATTGTTGAAGGAACTTCGGCTAACATTGTTGACCATGCAGTTGTTCCTACAAAACCATGTTCACCAAGCTATACTACAAACGCGGTCATAGGTTTTGCACTTGGATTGATTGCTTCAGTTTTAGTTATCGCATTAAGAGAGATCTTTGATGTGACAATCCGTGATCAGGAGGACGTTGAACAGTCTTGCGAGTATCCTATTCTCGCTTCAGTTCCTGATATGCTCAACCCTAGCCATAATGACGGTAAGTACTATGGTTCAAAGCAGGGTGCTTATGGCAGGTATGCTGTCAACAATAACAAAAAGGTGCTTATTGGTAAAGACATAAGTTTCTTTGCATCAGAGGCATACAAACTTTTGAGAACAAAATTACAGTTCTCCTTTGTTGACGAAATCAGTTGCCCTGTTGTTGGTATTTCATCAGCACTTGCAGGCGAAGGAAAGAGCTTATCTTCAATCAACCTTGCTTATTCGATAGCACAGCTTAACAAACGTGTTCTGCTTATCGACTGTGATATGAGACGTCCGTCTCTTGCGTCAAAGCTTCCTATCAGCAAGGTGCCTGGACTTTCAAACTACCTTACCGGACAGGCAGACATAAGCACCGCTATCCAGCGCTGTCAGCTTGATGACGCTTCAGGTTTCGATGTTATCTCATCCGGTGATAATCCTCCGAACCCTATCGAACTTTTAAGTTCTTCAAAGATGGAAAATATGCTATCTGCTCTGCGTCAGGCATATGATTATATTATTATTGACTTGCCGCCGGTTGGCGAGGTCAGCGATGCGATGGTTGCATCAAAGCTTGTAGACGGTATTTTGCTTGTTGTTCGTCAGGACTTCTGTAATACCCACGCGCTTTCTGCTGCTGTCAGCCAGTTTGAGTTTATTCAGACTCGTATTCTTGGTATCGTGATGAACTGTGTAGGAGAAACTACAGGCAAGTATTCGCGCTATGGAAAAGGATATTATTCAAAATATTCCAAATACAGTTCAAAGTACGCATCTGCGTACGAAAAAGCAAGCAAGGAAGCACAGCTTGACAATATGAGCAAAAGACGAACAAAACGATAATCATAAGAAATTTTTATTGTCGTTTTGATTTAATATTCTAAACTAATTATTCTAAAATATTTTTTGGAGATGGTTACTATGAAAAAACTACTCACATTAGCATTATGCATTGTACTTGTTTTCACGCTCACATTTTCTGTTACTGCAGCAGAGTTTGTAGAGAGTGTTACAAACAAAGGCGCACCTGAATTAGTTGTTATCGATATTGTCGATGGCAAAGAGGTTGTTGGTTTTATCACAGGTCCTAACGGCGAAAAACTTTCAACCGAGTATCTTGAGTGCCTTATCATCACATCTGTGGCTGAGGCTCCAACAGACCCTGACATTCCTGATGAAGCAAAAGATTTGCTTTTGCAGGTTTATGAGGAACTCAACAAGACAGATACTAAATTGTCAGAAATCTGCCCTGAACTTGATGAAATTGTCAAGGAAAAGTGGGGAGAAGACAAGTCTGCTGATGACCTTGTAGTAAAGGATCTTTTCGATATCACAGACTACTGTGACGACCTTACCGAGCATCTTAAGGACGGTTCAATCCTTGATTTGACATTTGATGTTGGTATTGGTTCAAACGTTTTCATTACAGCTATGGTATATGTTGACGGCAAATGGCAGCCTGTAGTTGATACTATCAATAACGGCGATGGCACTGTTACTGTAAAATTTGACAAGATCTGCCCTGTTGCTTTTCTGGTACCTGCTACTGCAGCTAACTCCAGCACAACATCACCTACAACAGGCGATATGACAACAGTTGCAATCTGGGGTATAGTTATGCTTGCATCTATTGCCGGCTTTGTATTCCTCACTATTTATAGTCGAAAAAAAGCTAAAGGCTGATTAACAAATATATGACAAAGAAAAAAGTTAGTCCGTTTATCAACATACTGATAGTGGTGCTTGTTGTTTTGATAATGTTTAGCGGTTTTATGATTATCAGAGAGCTATCAGGTCAAAAGCAGACCACTCCAACAGCACAATCCTCAAAGACAATTACAATCGATGGGGTTGAGTATTTTCCGCGACAGGATATTACTGTGATTATGCTGCTTGGTATTGATGAACGCGGACCTGTCACAAAGAGCGAATCATATAATAATACCGGTGAGTGTGATATGGTGGCGCTCGCGGTGTTCGACGAGGTTGATAAATCATACAGCGTACTTGCCCTTAACCGTGATACAATGATGGATATCCCTGTAATTGGTATTGGTGGCAAGTCTGCCGGTACGATATATGGACAGCTTGCGCTTTCGCACACCTATGGTACTGGACTTGAGGATAGCTGCGAGAACACACAACTTGCTGTGTCTAATTTTCTCTCAGGACTTGCTATTGACTACTATATTTCAATGAATATGGATGCAATAGCAATTCTCAACGATGCTGTTGGCGGTGTTACTGTTAATGTACAGGACGATTTTTCGCTGGTAGACAGCAGTATTCCTATGGGAGAAGTTACGCTCAATGGCGAGCAGGCGCTTGCATACGTTCATACCCGTAAGGATGTCGGAAATCAGATGAACATATCCCGTATGGACCGTCACAAAGAGTACATGCAAGGATTTGTCACAGCACTTGGTGCCAAGATAAAAGAAGACGATATGTTCGTTTTGGATGTTTATGATGAAGTTGCTGAGTATATGGTTTCTGACTGTTCAGTTAACTCGCTGAGTTCAATGCTCAACAGATATGTTGATTATGAACTCAAGGATATAGTTTCGCCTGAGGGTGAGAATATATTGACAGAACAGTATATGGAATTTCATGTTGACCAGAAATCTCTTGATAAACTGCTGATTGACATCTTCTATACTAAAAAGAATAAATAATTAAAGCCCCTATGACAATGAAGTCATAGGGGCTGTTTTTATGTAAATCAGATACCGTTCATACCACATACTGCGGTAAACGTTGCAAGGATAATGTACCAGTCAGTTTTAAAGGAGCGGTCTTCGATGTATTCAAGGTCTAGCTGCAACCACTCGTCAAAAGTCATATCGTTGCGGTTAGGAGTAGTCTGCCAATAGCAGGTGAGTCCCGGAGTAACATAAAAGCGCTGCAACTCATATTCGCTGTACTTTTTGACCTCTCTAGGAAGTGCAGGACGAGGACCAACAATACTCATATCGCCTTTAATTACATTAAAAAGCTGAGGCAATTCGTCTATGCTGGTCTTGCGCAAAAATTTGCCGACTTTGGTGATGCGTGGGTCATCCTTTATCTTGAATGCGTGTCCACTCATTTCGTTTTTGTGCAGTAGGCTTTCAAGCTTGTTTTCTGCATCAGGTACCATAGAGCGGAATTTATAAAAACGAAACACTTTTCCGTTTTTACCTACTCTGTCCTGAACAAATATAGGACTTGCATTAGGACATTCAATAAAAACGACAAGTGCCACGATAATAAAGACAGGTATAAGTACAACAATGCTGACCAGTGAAAATACAATATCAAACACACGTTTTAAAAATTGATAGGTACTTTTGCCTTCGTTGATTTTTGCGGGGTCTAATATAATTTTACGATGTTCAGTTGTAGCCTTGTTATCAATCACATCAGTAACCACACAAGCCCCCACTTTCCTTATTATATACTAAAATTATATATTAAAAGATTAGTATTTGCAATAGTTTTAGCAAGGAAAATAGCGGATTTTATGCAATTATACGCATAAAGTCCGCTATTGTTATAAATATCATCAAATATTGAGTTTGTGATTTGAATTGCTGCTTGGAACAATACAATAAATTAATAAGAGCATAAATCAGAATATGCCTAAATATGGGCAAAAAAATACTCCCCAAAAAGGGGAGTAAAACAGATACTATTATTTGATTCCGTAGTTTTCAATAATATAAATCATATCCTTATCACCACGACCGGAAAGATTGACAAGGATAGAGCCTTTACCCATTTTCTGGGCAAGTTTTTTAGCATAGGCGATAGCGTGTGCGCTTTCGATAGCAGGAATAATACCCTCAAGACGGCTTAATTCAAAGAATGCTTCGATTGTATCGTCGTCACCGATTACATCATAATTTACACGACCAAGTTCGTGTAAGAATGCGTGCTCCGGTCCGGATGATGGGTAGTCAAGACCCGATGCAACAGAGTAAACAGGAGCAGGTTCGCCGTTTTCATCTTTGAGCATAATTGAGTTAAATCCGTGCATAACGCCTTCTTCACCATACTGCAGTGAAGCCGCGTGGTCGCCAAGAGCAGTACCGCGTCCGAGTGGCTCGATGCCATAGATGTCAACAGGGTCATTTAAAAAGCCTGCAAAGAAACCGGCAGCGTTTGAACCACCACCAAGGCAAGCGACAATCGCATCAGGAAGTTCACCTGTCATTTTTGTGAACTGATCACGCGCCTCTATACCAACAACACTCTGGAAATCTCTGACCATCATCGGGAATGGGTGAGGGCCTACAACAGAGCCGATGCAGTAGATAGCGTCTTTGTACTCGTTTGCGTATGCTTCAAAAGCAGCGTCAACCGCTTCTTTTAATGTCTGCAAGCCGTGAGTAACTTCAACTACATTAGCACCTAAAATCTTCATTCTTGCAACGTTAGGAGCCTGTTTTTTGATATCAACAGAACCCATGTAGATGTCGCACTCAAGACCAAAATACGCAGCAGCAGTAGCAAGAGCAACGCCGTGCTGTCCCGCACCTGTTTCTGCGATAACTTTTTTCTTGCCCATATATTTAGCGAGCAGTGCTTCGCCCATACAATGGTTAAGCTTGTGTGCGCCTGTGTGGTTCAAGTCCTCACGCTTAGCATAAATCTGCACATTGCCAAGCTTGTTTGAAAGACGCTCAAGATGAGAAATAGGAGTAGGGCGACCCTGAAATTCACGACGAATTCGTCTTAGCTCGTCAATAAATTTGCGGGATTTACAGATGGTGAAATACGCCTCGGTGATTTCAGCCATAGCCGCCTTAAGTTCAGGTGAAATATAGCAGCCGCCGTATTTGCCAAAATAACCGTTTTCATCAGGATAGTTTTTAAAATAAGTGTTAAAATCAATATTGTTAAATACCATAATGTACCTCCGAATAATCTATAAATAAGTGTTAGTCATGTAAAAAGTGTGTGCACATTAGCGCCATCGTTTTGAAAGCAAGAACATAATAAAACCTCTAAACAATAAAAAGTCCCTGACGACGTCCTTGTGGACTTCGCTTTTAGGTGCGCCTTTTTGTTGCACCTGTATCGCTTCGTCACTCGTCCTTTCCCCTAAATCACAGATTTCGGGGACCCCATCATTTTAATCACTGCAATGCCTTTTTATTTAAAATAAAAAGTCCTTGACAGTGATTACTGTCAAGGACGAATAAGGTTATATCCGCGGTGCCACCTTGATTCACTAAAAAAGTGCACTTACAGGGTACTGACATACCCTTGGCAACTGACGTGTGCCAAACGTTGCAGAATACTCTGCGATATCAAAAAATCGCATTTGACTGCACCCTCAGCGGTCCATTTGACAACCTGTATCTTACCCAAATTCCAGCATCTTGGGCTCTCTGTAAAGTCATTTGCTGTCTTTATCTCCGCATCAACGGTTTAAAATATTTGATTTATGTAGGAATTATACACCGAAGAACCAAAGGTGTCAAGTAAAGCACATAAATTTATTTATTACCTTAAACTTTACCTTCTCTTTGGTCGATGTCTTGTTTGATAAGGTCAAAGGTTACGCCGTATTTGACTGCTATGTCCTTTGCGTAGCTCATACCTTGTGGTGGGGCGATAAAAATCTTGAACGAGCGGTGTCCGTTTTCGACGCCTGTCACCATACTTTCGACAACGCTGTCGCCGTTTATTTCGCGGTTTACAGCTTCACAGCTGCGTGCAAGCTCGTGCATATGGGTGTTAAACACCGAGCGCACTCCGAGGTATCGCATAGATTTAACTACATCTTTTGCTATGTAGAGTCCCTCCGCAACATTTGTGGTTGCAAGGCTCTCGTTTAATAGTATCAGGCTGTACTTTGTCGCTGTGCTAAAAATTTCAGACAGTCGTTTGCTTTCTTCGCCAAGTCTGCCCAAATCCATAGTGTCGTTTTCGTCAGCAGGAAAATGAGTAAAAATGTTGTCACAAGGGGAAAACTCCATTTTTGATGCAGGTACGTAAATACCGTTTTGTGCAAGCAAGAACGCAAGACCGACTGCCTGAGTGATTGTGGTTTTGCCGCCACGGTTAGGTCCTGTAAGGATATATATACGCTTGCTGTCATCAAAAGAGAATTCGTTTGTTACGATGTCAATCTGCTCGCCTTTTACACTGTTTATTGCTAGTTTTATGTTGTAGATGCCGTCTATTTCACAACTGCGGTTTGACTTGTTTATAACATCGGCTTTGCACATAGGCAGGCCTTTTGCTATGATTTTTTCGCAGAGCTCAGAAAAACGGATGTAAAAGATAATCTCAGGCATCAGCTCGACAAAGGAATATCCGCTGATGTTTGTATACCTGTTGAGAACTGATTTTATGTTGTTTACTGTGCGTTTAAGTATGTCTGTGACAACATTTTTCAGCGCATTTGAAAGCGGGTCAGCACCGGTAAGCGATTCGCTTTGAATCTGATTTACATCTTGCTGTGCGCCGGTTACTACTTTGCCAATACCAAAAGAAAGTGTGGTTGGGTTTGATGGATGAAAGGTGGTAAATCCTGTGACATCTGTACCGTGATTAAGCTCACTTTGCTTATTTGCAAAGTTGATGAATTTTTTGAGTATTCCACTATCGGTAAAATGCTTATCGTTTAATGATATTACACCAACATTTTTTGGTTTTAATAAATTATCAAGATTGACACCAAGAGTGATGCTCTTGAAATTGCGTGCTTTTTCAAGTGTTTCGTTGATATCGCTTTTGAGGTCATCAAAGCCGCTGTCGTCGTATATTGATTGAACATTTGCTTTTAGTTGCAATAGCCCTTCTGATTTTATGTCAAGTTCAGTCAGGGTATCTCTGATGCTAGTGATACAGTCAACATAGCCGTCTAATTCACGCAGGCGGTTAATGAGTTGCCACAAAGAAGACGCCTCAGAATCTTTTTCGAAACGCTCGATTTCTCTTAAATCCTTTAGCTTATCAAGCAACATAGCAAGGTCTTCTCTTAGTTTTGGAAACCTGAGAAAATCCTCAAAAATATCGCACCTGTATTTAACTACATCCTTATCGTCGGTGATGTTTATCAGCAGTTGTTTTATGCTGTTTAATTCGTATGGGTCATTTGTGACAGCATTACACAAAAAATCAATTGACAAATCGTTGATAGCTTCCTTGTTCAGGGTGTTGTACACAGCTTTTGAGCCACTTGGTGTAAGCAGACTGAATTTTTTAAGAGTCATGATATCACGCTTTCTGCTAGGTTATAAATGTATGATACCACACTTTAACGTGCAAAACAATGTAGAATTATGATTTACGCTTCGGTCACTAAAAAACAAAAAGCACTGAGTCTTGCGGAAACTCAGTGCTTTTGTTTTTGTTTTTGGGGTTTAACCCATATAAAAATGAGGGGTACAATGTTAGGCTTTTGCCTACATTGAGGAGGGTAGAACAATACAAAATCAAGTTGCGGTCCTTAACTTTGTACAACTATATTATAACTCGTAATTTTTAAAAAATGTGAATTACCTGTGAACTGAAATTGAACTTTTTGCGTTATTTTAATGAAAAAATTGTCATATTTTTAAGAATAAACGGATTTTATCAGATAACTCCCGATACAAAAATCTCGATGCCTATTATAATCAGGATAATACCACCAAATATGGTTGCCTTGTTTGAAAGTTTTGTGCCGAATTTTTTGCCCAGCAATATACCACCTGTGCATATGACAAAAGTAACGATTGCTATGACGAGTGCACACAATAATGCCATCACAAAATCATAGTTTGCTATAGTAAAGCCAACAGACAAAGCGTCTATTGATGTTGCAATTCCCTGGACTATCAGTCCCCAGAATTTGAGTTTTGGCTTTTGACTGTCGTTGTCTTTGTTTTTGATGCCGTTTATCAGCATTGAACCGCCGATATAGCATAAAAGCACGAGTGCGATGTAGGGGATAAATTTTTCAAATTGTTTAAATCGTTCGATAAACTCGTGTACGCACACCCAACCGATAAGTGGCATTGCTGCTTGAAAAAATGCAAATACAAAAGCTATATAAAGCATTTTTGATTTTCGCATCTTAGGTTCTGACAGACCATTTGCAAGAGATACCGAAAACGCATCCATAGCAAGACCAACACCGAGCAATGCGCTGTTAAAAAAGAACAAAAAGTTGTAACTCATTACATCACCTTGTTATTAGAACACTGTTTTTATATCAATGTCGAAATGTAGCTGTAGACAGGGCACAGCAGTATCGGCATAAAAATCGCAGGAACATAATTCATAACCTTTAGTTTTGTGATGCCTATCATATTTAGGGCAAGACCTATGATAATGACATATCCTACACAGTTCATAGAATTTACTGTCACCATAAATGGTGTGAGCGTGCCTGCTTGTGATAGTATGTCTGCAGATGAGGACAGCAAACTGCCGATTATGTATGAGCCGAATGACATAATGCCCTGATAAACAAAAACAAAAACAGCTGAGAACAATACACCAAAGCCGAGTGAACTTGCAAAAATTATGGCAGCCACAAAGTCTAAGATGCTTTTTGTAAACAGGGTGGTGTGGTCGTTTGCAAGACCGGATTGCAGTGAGCCGACAATCGTCATAGCACCCACGCAAAACAACAAACTTGCAGATACAAAGCCTTGTGCGATGCTGATTTTATCGCTGTCGTTATCTTTTTTGAATTTGTTTTCTATCCATTTTCCGAGATTGTTGATTTTTAAGTCAAGGTCTATACCTTCGCCTATTACTGCACCAATAACCATCGAAAGGATAACAACAAGGGTGTTTACACCATCCTGAAAAACACCTGTTATGCCTATAAACAACGTGCACAGACCAAGTCCCTTGAATACGGTATCTGAAAGCCGTTTTGGGATTGCTTTTTTAAATAATAATCCCAGAGCACCGCCAACAAGCACAGCTACGGTATTGACAATTGTACCTAACATACCAAACATAACTATTATCCGTCCTTTAAACCAGCTCCAAATCAGAGCAAATAAACTGTATTTTGCATTATACATCAAAGAAATGTTCTAATCAACCGCATTTTCTGATTTGTTTGCTATATTTTTGTTGCAGTTTTCGATATGATATGTTATTATAAATACAACTATAATGTAGTATTATGATTATTTTTAGCTACATGAAAGGAGTTGTGCTGTATGTGCGGAATCTGCGGTTTTACTGGACAGATAGAACAGCGCGAATACACCATACAAAAAATGACGGAGGTTATCACCCACAGAGGTCCTGATTCGGATGGTTTTTATACTGATGATAACATCTGCATGGGTTTCAGACGACTGAGTATCATTGACCTTAATGAGGGGCACCAGCCTATCTACAACGAAGAAAAGAATTTGGTGCTTACCTTTAATGGTGAAATCTACAACTACAAAGAACTAAAAAAAGAACTTGAAGAGCTTGGACATACTTTTTCTACTGCTTCTGACAGCGAGGTGCTTATTCACGCGTTTGAAGAGTGGGACGAGGAAATGTTTGAGCACTTAAGAGGTATGTTTGCTTTTGCTATTTATAACAAGGATACAAAAGCAGTATTTCTTGCTCGCGACTTTTTTGGTATAAAGCCACTTCACTATACAATGATAGGTGACAGTTTTTGTTATGCTTCAGAAATCAAAAGTATTCTTGAGCATCCTCAATTTGTTAAAGAGTTTAACGAGAAAGCGCTGGATCACTACCTATCTTTCCAATATTGCCCACAGCCTATGACATTTTTCAAGGATGTATATTGCTTGTTGCCGGGTCACTTTATGTGGTATCGTGACGGCGTTGTTGAGACACAGCGTTATTTTGAAGCAAAATTCAAGCCTGATAACGAGATGTCAGAGGAAGAAGCAGTTGATAAGATTGAGGCTGTTTTTGAGAATTCTGTCAACGCTCACAAGATTGCCGATGTTGAGGTTGGTTGTTTCTTATCATCAGGCGTTGACTCAAGCTATGTTTCTACTTATTTCAAAGACCAGAAGACATTCACAGTAGGTTTTGATTTTGGCGAGAAGTACAACGAAATCAGCTGGGCTGAAAATCTTTCAAAGGAGCTTGGTGTTGAGCACCACACAAAACTTATCAGCAGCGAGGAGTTCTGGGCTGCTGTGCCAAAGGTACAGTATCATATGGACCAGCCACTGGCAGACCCATCATGTATTGCACTTTACTTTGTTGCAAAACTCGCAAGCGAGTATGTTAAGGTAGTTCTCTCCGGTGAGGGTGCTGACGAGTTGTTTGGTGGATACACCTGCTACAACGATCCAAGAGTATTCAAGGTTTATCAGAAGATAGTTCCTTACTGTATCCGCCGTGCTATCGGTGCTGTATGCAAAAAACTCCCTGATATAAAGGGCAGAGATTATCTTATCCGTGCTACTCATCCGCTTGAAAAGCGTTTTATTGGTAATGCGTATATGTATGACCAGAAACAGAAGAAAGCTCTGCTTAAAGACCCATCTATCGCGACTGACCCTGCACGATTTGTACGCAGACTTTACACTCGTGCACGTCGTTATGACGATGTTACAAAGATGCAGTATCTTGATATCAATATGTGGATGGTTGGCGATATTCTCTTAAAAGCTGACCGTATGAGTATGGCGAACTCCCTTGAACTCAGAGTTCCGTTCCTTGATAAAGAGGTATTTAAGGTAGCGTCTACTATTCCTACTGACCTGAGAGTTAATAAGTTCAACACAAAGTACGCTATGCGTCAGGCGGCGCTCAGACATCTTCCACAGGAAACAGCAGAAAAAGAAAAACTCGGGTTCCCTGTTCCTACACGAGTATGGCTCAGAGACGAGCATTATTATACAATAGTAAAGGATTTATTTACTTCACCTACTGCTGAAAAGTTCTTCAATACTGATTTACTGGTTGACCTGCTTGATGAACACTTCATCGAAAAAGAGGACAACTCAAGAAAAATCTGGACAGTATATGTATTCCTTGTATGGTATCAGATTTATTTTGGTATTGTTGAGCCACAAGAGGAAGAAGAGGATACTCAGGCACAGGTTGCTGATTCTCCGTTTGAAGACGACGAGGATGTAGCAGCAGATGACAAAACCAGAGTTTTCCACACAGTCAGCAAAGCCGATGCTGATGCACAAGAGGATGCGCAGATATCGGAAGAATTTGATGACGACGACTCTGATGATATATTTGAAGAAATCTTTTCTCAGACCCCAAGCAAGACTGCAAAGAAAGTTAACATTGACTTGAGTGAGAATGCAGAAGAAAAAGTCGAAGAACAAACACAGGAGGAAGAAGAAATTAAGCCTTCTTTCAAACCTACACTTGAGGACCACAACGATTTCTTTGAAAGTTTGAAAAATCAGCTTCAGAGTACAGATGACGTAGAAACACAATAAAAATAAAAGCTCCCGTATGGGAGCTTTTTTGTTTGATATTATCAGAAATCAAAATCTTCAGGAGACTCTTCATCATCGTCGATTGTGATATTTTTTTCTACGACAACGGCTTCTTCAGTTTCAGCTTCATTTTGCTGAGATGTAGCAATGATTTCTTCCTGCTCAGTTATCATTTGCTCGATATCTTCATCAGACGCAATAAACGCTTTGATGTTGTCTACTTTGTCTTTTGCTTTATATGAGATATCAGCAACTGTTTCTTTTGCTTTATATGAGATATCCTGAGCCTTTACTTTGGCTTTGCCTGAAATATCAACAACCTTATCTTTGGCTTTTTCGGTTGTTGCTTTGGCTTTATCTTTCACCAGTGCTGCTTTTTCAGACATAATCTGCTTGATTTTTTCTGTGTTTTCACCGGCGATTTTGGTGTCGTTTGACATATTGATGAGCTCAACATATTTTTTAGTTGCCTTATCAATTCGCTTTGATGTTTTATCAACAACTACACACAAAGCTTCCTGATCGTGTGGGGCGTTGTCACGCATATTCTCATAGAAATACCTGCCAAGCTCAATGTAAGCTTGGTTTCTTAGTTCATTGTCGCCTTTGATAACCTGCTTTATGCGGTTTGCATTAGCACGCAGACGGCTTTTTTCTACCAGTGCTTGTACAACATCTGTGGCAGCATCCGCAGCCAGTTTAACACCGTTTTTGAGATCATTTTTTATATCCATAAAATTACCTCCTATAATTATACATATATTATCGCAGATACACGTTATAAAATCAACAACTATTTTTCTTGTCACATTGAAACAATAATGTTATAATCATAATATATAAAGCGAGAAGGTGAGTTTTATGTCGAATGTTATTTCAAAAGAAGTAGCCTGTCCTAACTGTAACGAGATAAGTAATGCACATTTGTACATCAGTATCAATGCTACTAATGACCCGCAGTTCAGGGAAGATTTGCTCAGCGAGGAACTTTTGAAATTCAAGTGCGAAAATTGTTCTTATGAGGGCAGATATACATATCCTATACTGTATAATGATATGCAGCGCAGATTTATGATTTATCTTATCCCTGAGATTGACCGTTTTCAGCTTGAAGACAGAGCGCTTGAGGATGATTATCGCAATTTAAAAGGCATAACAAAACGAATTGTTCCTGATTTCAACTCTTTCAAGGAGAAAATTTTTATTCTTGAATCAGGACTTGACGATATGGCTGTAGAACTCACAAAACTTGCAATCAGCGAAACTGTTGCAAAAAAACACAACCTTAAACGCATAGAAGAAGGTTATCTTTCTATGTACAATCGTGAGACCAACACCATGGGGTTTACTTTCTTTATTGGAGAAAAAAGTGAACCTTATGTTCAGTCCGCAAGGCTTGAGGTGTATGCGCGTTCTACACAGATTGTCAATGAGGTTGGGCTGAATGATAAAAAACTTTCGGGTTTTATAAAAATTGACCGCGAATGGGCAGAAAACACCCTGTTCAGATACAAAAGAAGAGGCAAAAAGTAGGCATAAATAAAATAGTAAAAAGGCAGTTTTTATAACTGCCTTTTTGTTTTAGTATATAGAAAAGGTTTGTGAATTAAAGGTGGTTTTTTCACCTTCAAATGTTTCAAATGTATAGGTGTGTTCGCTGATAAAGTAGTAACGGCTGACACCTCTGAATATTTTAAACATATCGTCAGAGCACTCTATTTTTCCGTATTCTTCAAATAGCTGTGATGAAAAATCAAGCATCAATAGTCCGTCAGATAGTCTTTCTGTATCTGTTTTGCCAAAGTGGTACAACTGTGGGTAATCGCCGTCGCTTCGGTCCCATGCGCTGTCGCAGGTGTAGAAGTTGCCGTTATATCTGAATATGTTCCACATATGTGCTTCGTCGCGGTCGCTGCACGAACCATATACGCAAAAGCAATCGATTCCGTGTTGAAGCAAAGCAAAGCGTAAAATATACGCAAAGCCATAGCACAGGCTTTTGTTTTCCTTGAACGCTTTGTATATTTCATCGTGAGGATAATGGAATAATTCGGAGGTGATTTGCTTGTTGTCTGTGCGCACATTGTCATATGTCAGCAGGCTTGCAACGGCTCCGTAAACCTTGAGGATAGTATCAAGGGTGTTGTCGTTTTTTTGAGCATCACAATTAACGATTTTTAAAAATTCACTGTCAATGAAATCAAGCATATCTGCTTGCTCCTGCTGTGAGTAAGAAAACTCAAATTCAACCGTATTATGATTGAGTACGCAACTGCTTGCAAAAAAGTAGTAAGGGCTTTGTTTGAGCAGGTCAATATAATATTTGTTCTGCTGTTCGTTGTCAGACAGAATTACAACAGGCTGTCTGTTCAGCAAAGCATCCATCAAAGTTTTGTAATACTGCCTGTCATAATCAGTCATATGAAGTTCATCGTCAGGCTCAACCACATAGTGGTTTATGCTGGTTATGCTAAGATATGGTGTGTTTTGTGTGTTTGCTATAGGTGGTGTCTGCGTCTTTTTTGAGCATGAACACAAAGAAAGCAGCACTGTACACAACAGTATACATAAAATTCTTTTCATTAGATTTCCTTTATTTTGAATAGCTTTTGAGCGTTTTTGTACATGATTTTCTGGTATGTTTCTTCGCTTACCATGGTTTTTAATTCATTGAAATACGCCTGATACAGGCTGCGGTCACCTTTGCCGTTGTTAAGGTATGTGTCTTTGCCATCAATAGGTGCGTCTGAGCCAAATACTATTTTATCATCGCCGCAAATTTTTAGAAACCGCAACGTGCTTTCAACGCTAACCCAGGTTGTATCTCCGTAAAGATTAGGAAGCTTTGAAATAAGGTCTATTGCTTCTGTATTATCTGTGCCCAGTCCCATATGAACCATAATAAAATTAACGTCAGGATACATTTTTGCCACATTATAAACCAGTCTGACATTGTCACACTCGCCGTCTCCTGTGTGGGTAACAACAGGAAGACTGTATTTTTGAGCAAGCTTAATATATGAATCTATAAGCTTGCTGTCAAAACGAAGTTTTGAATGAAACGGATGAAATTTTATAGCGGTTATCACATCAGCATTGTCCTTTAAAAGTGGCTCAAAAAGAGTTGCATCTTCGTAAGGATTTACCCACAGAGCGACAGAAATTTTGCCTCTGTTCTCCTGTGCAAATTTTATTACTCTTTTGTTTGTATCAATATGACTTTTCAAATAAATCTGTGGTATAGGATTTTGAGAGTGGTCATGAGTAGCACATTCGGTATTTGATACAATGCAGTGGTCTACGTTATACTCTTGCATCATATATAAGATGTGTTCTTCTCTCATATCAAAGTTTAGCATAGTGCCGATGTGCACATGTGTATCAATGAGCATAAAAACCTCCGAAAGTTGATACCAATATAATAACGCTGTTTTGTTTTCAGGTCAATAGAAAACCCACCAAAGCATATGCTTTGGTCGGTTATGTGCATTTAATTATAATGTATCAATTCTCTCTGCAATAAAGAACTGAATTTTTGTTGCGTCGAGTACAGTAACTTCATCGTCATCATCTACATCTGCGAGTATGAGTGATAAATCACAAAGTTCCTTTTTCTCTGCAACATAAAACTGTATTTCAGTAGCGTCGAGCACAGTAACCTGATTATCAAGATCAGCATCACCGCGTAATGTAGATTTTAACTGGGATGGTGTGTAGTAGTTGATGTACTGGCTTGACAACCACGCAGCACGAGAGTTTGTCCAGTCAATCATATACTGATACTCATCATCAAAGTCATAAGGAGTGTATGCAGTAGCGGTTTTGTCCTGCTTGTAATTAACACCGGTAATCTGGCCGTATTCGTTGTATGTGTAGGTTGCTGTGCATTTTTTGATGGAATCATGTGTTGCAATCCACTGTGGCTCCTGAACGATATCCCAACGGATATAGTTCATAGCGGCACTCTTATCAAGATAACTTTTGTAAACATCAGATGAATAAAGCTCTGTGCGGTTTAGGCCGGTGCCGTTTAATCTCTTTTCAAGAGCAGGAACAAACTGTTCAAACCATACAACAGGAATCATTTCGTCCAAAGCCGGACAGTAATCAACTGTTTCGCTCAAGAAGTTAGGTCCGCGATAGCCGTTTTTGTATTTTGCAAACCAACCTGTCGGTTCTTCGTAGTCTTTGATACCAAGCCTGTCAAGGTCTCCCTTTACGCCCTGTGCGTTACCTAAGGAGTTATCATAGTCCCATACAGGGGAAGCGTAGAATTTGTAGTTGCCGTTTTCGTCTGCTTTGTATACAAGGAAGAAACTTCCTGCGCCGGCATCCCAGTTTTTGCCGAGCTCATTGATGAGATAAACCTGTGCAAGTGACTCAATGTCAATGTAATTATTAACATCATCAGCACCACCTGAAACCTTGTTCCACATCAAGTCGTATTTACCTTTGATAAATCTCTGCACCTTCATATAGCCTGTGTCTGTGCTTGAAAGTTCAGGTGCCTTCATAGTGAGGTTATTGCCGTTTGCGGCACGTACTGTAAAGTCATCAGAACTTGGATTGCTGTCGATTTCGCAAACAAACTCAAAGTTAGTAGCGTCGCCGTTTACATAATTGAGATAATCCTCGTCGTCGATATCAGGCATCAATGTGTTTTTGCCAACATCAACCTTTTCGCACATCTGGTAGTTGCCCATATACACGCCGTTTACATAAAACTCCATGAAACGTGAGTCAGATGCATATGGTACGCCGATTTCGTCAGCAAGGTCATATAATATACGGTTACGTGCCAGAGAAGCGTCCTGGAAGTTTGAGATGATAGAAAACTTTTTGCATTTTTGCATTGTGCCTACTTCAACAGCATCGTCATATGTGATGTTGAAGCCTTTTTTGTCTGCATCCCAGCTTGTATTACCTCTGCCTTTGATTTTCTTTACAGAGGTGTTGTCGATATTACCTTTGTCGTCAAGGATAGCACCGCTGCCTTTGGCGTCGTTTTCTTTGTCATCTGTAAGGTATGTCCACAAATCCTTGCCGTCAAAGTCAGAGGTGTTGTTGATGAACACAGCAGCTTCAGCACTTGAGCGCATAATAATCACTTTGTATGATTTGTCAGCAATTTTTACGGTATACTCGGTGTTTTCTTTGTAGCTTACAGTGGCCGATGAGTTAGCACCGATAACGGTTTGTCCGAAAGTCGCATTGGTACCATAAGCGTTGTAGATTTCGATTTCAGTTGCGTTTGTAGCGGTTGGCATAAAAAAGTACATTTTGTTGTCTTTTTCGTACCATTTAACCCACGCTTCTGTTTCTGATTTGTCGGCAGCAGCATGAGCATAAAGCCCCTGCGTTGTAGCGACAGTTACGTTAGTTGTGCCAACAGGTGTAACCTCTGCTTTTTCAGCGCTTACTGCAAATATGCCGACTGAAAGTGTAGAAATAACCAGAAGCACACTCAGCACAAGACTAATTAATCTTTTCATAATTTTATTCCTTTCTGTAGAGTTTAGCGTTTTTATCAGAAAAGGTGACTAAATCAGACTGTTTACAGTTTTTCAATCAGCCCTGCAAGGAATTTCTGGATAGTTGTTGCATCAAGAACATTTACTAAGGAGTCACCTGTTACATCAGCGTTGTCTTTGCCTTTGCCTGACAAAGTAAGAATCTGTGCACAATGTTTCTGAATAGTAGTAGCGTCGAGCACAGTCACATCGCCGTCAAGGTCAACGTCGCCTATGAGATTTTCGACAGGGGATTGTATTTTAGTACCACTGATTAAGATGTTATTGAGTGCAAGCTCGCCACCGCTTGGATCGACATCTGTTGTGCTGCCGCTTACAGTAACAGTAGATGTTGGTGTAAGACGGATAATAACATAATCCTTGTTGTCAATAGCACTTGGTAGTGCAATGTTATCAAGATAAGCGGTCATCAGCTTGCGTTTTGAACTATCAATAGTTGCAACGGCACCTTCAACATCTGTAAAGTTTTCGCCATCAACACTATACTGTACTTTCCATGTAGCAGGACATTTCTTTGAACCTGCCATATAGATTGTGAAGTGGATATCCTCATAATTTTTTGTGGAAATTTCAAACTGAACGTATGGGTTTTCGCACCACAGATTTTTTGAACCTGCTGCCATAAGAGGAACCATATTGATACCGTTTGTACCATATTCTATAGCAGACCACTCAAGTGAGCGCATATTTGTGCCGTCCACCGTACCGATAAGTTTGCCCTCGCCATATGTAGCCGCATAACCCTCATCGCCACTGCCGTATTCTGTGAGTTTGTCTTCTTCGACCTTGCCTGTTGAATCAAACTGCCAAGCAGCGATTGCGTTTTCTAAATCAAGTTCAGGTTCAGGGTCAGGAAGTACAGGCTCAGTAGGTGGCTGTGTTGGTGGGTCTGTAGGTGGTTGCGTTGGGATAATCTCACTTGGTGTGTAGGAGTCAAAGTACTCATTTGACAGCCATGCAGCACGTGAGTTAGCCCAGTCAATCATATAGTCGTATTCAGCCTTGAAGTCATACTTTGTGTATGAAGTAGAGTTTGAATCCTGACGATATGTCATGTCAGTTACCTGACCATATTCGTTGTATGTGTAAGTAGCGTATGATTTCTTAAGAGATGTGTGATTAGCAATCCACGAAGTGTCTGTTACCATATCCCAGCGAACATAGTTTAAACTTGCACTGTCTTTTAGATATGAGTAGTAAACGTCAGATGAGTAAAGCTCTGTGTTATCAAGACCTGTACCGTTTAATTTGTTTTCGATAGCAGGCACAAACTGTTCAAACCATACGGTTGGGATAACGTCGTTTAGTGCGTCACAGTTTTTAATAGAATCAGAGAGGAAGTTTGGACCACTGTAGCCGTTTTTAAGGCTTGAGAACCATCCTGTAGGCTGGGTGTAATCTCTGATGCCAAGGCTGTTGAGGTCACCTGATACGCCGTTTGCATTACCCAGTGAGTTGTCATAGTCCCATACAGGGGATGCAAAGAACTTGTAGTTACCACTTTCGTCAGGCTTGTAAACAAAGTAGAAACTACCTGCACCTGAATCCCAGTTTTTACCGAACTCGTTTATAAGATAAACCTGTGCTAAAGACTCGATGTCGATGTAGTCGTTTACATCAGAAGCGTTTGACTCAATCTTGTTCCACATTGTGTCATATTTTGACTTGATATAGTTTTTGACTTTGTCATAGTCAGGGTCGCCTTTTTCAAGTTCAGGTGATTTCATAGTAACCCTGTTGCGGTTGCCCATTGTGATAGAGAAGTCATCAGCAGATGGGGCGTTGTCGATTTCGCAAACAAAAGAAAATTCGCTTTGTTCACCTGATACATAGTTTAGGTAATCTTCTTCGTCAACCTCTGGGATAAGGGTGTTTTTGCCGACATCAACTTTTTCGCACATCATATAGTTGCCGATATATTCGCCGTTGATGTATATCTCAGTAAAGCGTGAGTCAGATGCGTATGGTACGCCTATCTCGTCAGCAAGGTCATACAAAATTCTGTTTCTTGCAAGTGCAGGGTCCTGGAAGTTTGATATGATAGAGAATTTCTTGCATTTCTGCATACCATCAAGTGAAATGGCAGAATCAAAGTTTATGTTAAAGCCTTTTTTGTCTGCCTGCCATGAGGTGTTGCCTCTGCCTTTAATCTTTTTGATAGGGGTTGAGTCGAGGTTGCCCTCATCGTCTAAGGTTGCAGCGGTTGCTGATGCGTAGTTTTCCTTGTCTGCTGTCAGATAACTCCAAAGGTCTTCGCCGTCAAAGTCGCTTGGGTTGTTAACAAACAGTGCAGCCTCTGCACTTGATATCATAAACTTAGTTGTATATGTTTTGTTGTTGACAGAAACTGTGTATTCTCTGTTTTCTTCGTAGTTTATAACACCGATAGTCTGTGGCGGGATAGTCACACCATTAATAACGGCATTTGTTGTGTAGTTGTTGTAAATCTCAATAGAGTTTGCATTTGTACATGTTGGCATAAGGAAGTATCTGACGTTGTCTTTGTTGTACCACTTAACCCATGCTTCGGACTCTTTTGTGTCAGCACTGTATGCGTGAGCGTAAAGACCTGTTGAGATAGCACCGGTAACCAAAGGAACGCCGATAGTAACAGTAGCAGTATCAGTGCCCATACCCACTACCTTGCCGTTTGCGTCAGTAGCCACGACATTCACAGTAAATGCATATGCACCATTTTCAGCAGCAGTAAATGAATATGACTTTTCTGTGCTTATTACTTCGTCTTTGAGTCTAAGTTCATATGCGTAGTTGATATTATCTATTTCGTCGAGCTCAACTGTGACTGTGATTGTATCACCGATATCACCTGTTTTTGATGAGAGTGTCAACTTTGGTTCAACGGATAAATCATAATAGGTGAGCTTTTCGCCCATATCGTCCCATGTTGAACCACCGTCGATAGTGACCATATTATAGCCGTCTGCAAAGTCCTGTGCAGTCAGAGTGATAGAACAGTTCCAGAGTTTTACGTCATTACCACGCCAAAAACGCATGGCGGTTTTACCTGCGTCCTGTGCAGTAACTGTGTATTTGTACACACCCTTTTCTGCGTCATAGGTAACGCCTGTGCGTGGGTCGTACTTTGTTTTGTCTGCGTCAGCGATAATAACGGAAACACCGCCATTGTCAGCACGACTGTATTGTGTGAAATTTGCGTACATTATAGCATTGCTGCCTGTCCATTCTGCAGGGGACACAACCTTCATATATAGTGTGTCGCCTTCTTTAAAGGTAGCGTCGGCGGCTGATGCTGTTGATGGAACTAGTGTAAAAATAGAAAGCACCATCATTAACGCAAGAACCAGAGAGATAAATTTTTTCATAAAAGCACCTCGTAGCGTTATAGTTTCTTGAAAAACAACGATGATACACCCAGCAAATATTTGGGTGCATCACTCAATTATTAAAACTACCACAAATACAGTATACATTATAGCAGATGTAATTTCTATAAACATTATATACAGAATTTTCAAAGTCTTTTTGTAGGAGTAAACAAAAGTTGTCTGTGGCGAATAATTATCCTGAATTTACAATGGCAAAAAATTATCTTTTAGCAAAAAAACAGGCTTCCTGATAACTCAGGAAGCCTGTTGCTGTAAAACGTTAAATATATTTATTACCAGAAAATATCTGTAACAAATCCGCTGATGTAATCCCATAGGATATAGTCAGCAGTGTCGATACTCAGACTAAATGAATAAGTAACTACATCTTCAACATCGGCAAAAGTTACGTCGAGGTCGCTGTAAAAGCTGTCGCAATTTATGTCATATACATAGCCATCGTCCATATCGATGAGCTCAGCAGATCCGCCGCAAGAGTAACAACATAATGAATTTGAATCTGAATCATAAGCAGTAGCATCAGAATAGAAACTGAACACAGGAGTACCTCTGAAAGTTTCCATTCTTGTAAAGTATTCGATACCTAATTCAGTATCATATGATGCAACAACAAAATCGATGTTATCCATATTAATAAAATACTGGATTTCAAACTCAAAATCGTTTTCCTCGTCATAGAAATAGTAGGTGTAGTAGTCAAAATTAGAATCATCTTCATCTTCTACAAAATCACCATAATCCATCATAAAATCAGCGATTGCATCGTGTGTAACATACAGTGTATCGTCGATGTATAATGTGTGAGTGATATATTCGTTATCTGACATATTTGCTACCCATTTTTGAATTTCAGCAGCATCAAGTACGGTTGCCTCCCAGTCAAAATCAACGTCAGCAAGGTCAAGTGAATCTTCACTCAGTTCAATTATTTCAGCAGAATGCTTCTGGATTGAAGTAGCGTCTAAAACTGTGATGTCATCGTCCATATCAACATCGCCGATATAGCCGATAACCCAGCCGTTTGTAGGTGTAATATCTGCATATGGCTCGTGGGAATAAAAATATTCTTGTGTTGAGGTAGGGGCGATGTCAGGGTTTTCGCCCTTAAGAGCGCTGATGTCAGCCTCGCGTGCTGAAACAGAAACAGCACACAAAGACATAATAAGCACAAGTGCAAGTAATAAAGATAATAGTTTTTTCATAATAAAATCCTCCTTTATATGATAAATGTATTATACACCCGCTAAACAAAAATTACCATAGTTGTTATTATTTATTTTTTGTGTTATATCAGCGATTGAACATCAAAAATAAGGTCTAGTATTGTGACTGGTATGTCGTAAATGATAAATTCTTCGCCATATGCAAGATTTAGCAGGCACATATTCGGCACAACTTCCATTATTTCGGAGTAAGCAATGTCGTAATCGCTTGTAAAATAACCACTGTTTTCGTCGCTTTCAAGCACCAGCGTGTCAGTAATATCTACAACATAAAAATCGTCCCATAGCTGATACAGAGTGAAATCATCTATGTATTCTGTAGCGTAGAAATTAATTTTTTTATAGCCACGTGTAAAGCTTGTCACAATCTTGCAATATGAATCATACTCAGGATAGTAAGTTATTGTGTATATCATAATAGAAGGGTCAAACAATCCGTCAGGAACAGGTGCGTGAGAAATCCGAACGTAAAATTCTAAATCTTCAAAAGTATGGGTAGCCTCAAGATAGTAACTGCTTTCGCTTTTGTCAAAACTACCATTTGCTACGATATAGTCAGCTATTTCATCGAAAGAATCGGTTAGTGGGTCAAAGTTATCATACGGGATATATAGAACATGGTTGAGATATTCAGATGTTCCCTTTTCAGCCACATGAAACTGAATAGCAGTAGCGTCAATAACCGTGACTGTGTTGTCTATATCAACATCAGCAAGTTTACATAAAGCCGCACTCATCTTCTGTTTTCCGGCGCAATAAAGCTGAATAGCAGTAGCATCCATAACAGAAATAATATCGTCGTTGTCAGCATCACCGATATAACCGTACACATAGCCATCAACGGTATCAAGACCTATACCAGATTCATCAGTTACGCTGAAAGAGCGTGCAGAAGTTTCAGTGATATCAAGGTTTTGTGCATAAGCAGAAACAGTACACAAAGACATCAGAATTACAAGTGCCAAAAATACGGATACTGCTTTTTTCATAACAAAATCCTCCTTTGTTTATTAAGTGTATTATACACCCGCTAAACAAAAATTGCCATAGCTATTGCAAATTTTGATGCAAAATTTTTAACTACGGGTATCCGTTGCAATACCGGCAAAGTGTACAATGCATTAAATACTTGCATACATAAAAATAAATGGTATAATTTATACATCAAAGGGGTGAAAAGCTTATGAAAAAAGAAAACAAAAGTGTTCTTATAGCAATCACTATTGTTCTGGTGATAACCATAGCTGTCAGCATAATATCATTTGTTGTGTTTGGCAAAGTGTCTCTTTCTCACGATGCAAAATCCGAGTTTTACTTTGATAGCGGTGATATTTATTTTACCTCTAACATGTCTGACGAGCATTGCGCTACTATTGCCGGTATGTTTGATTCAAAGCGTTTAACATCAAGCAACGACCAGAACAAGATTTTCAGCGACAAGATATACCTAAGTTTTGACGATGGTAATGAAATCAAGAATTTTTATATCGCTTGCGATGGTAGCGGCACAATCCGCTTTAATGACAAATATTTTGACCTAAGCGAGGAAGAATCTACTGAGTTTTTTGATATTCTTTCTCAATACACTGCAAAATTTCCGTGCATTTAGAATAGTTAGGCGCAAGAACCTCCCTTAAATGGGGGGTTCTTTTAATTAGTCAATTATAAGCAAACCTCCTGTTGCGTACGTTTATGCTGGTTATTTAGCATCTTAAGCCTTGTTTTTAACCACTTATCCCAAATTGTGTGTCAAAATGAGAATAAGGATGTATAATAAAGCCACAACAGAAGGTTGAGGTGAAAACGAAATGCAAAAAGCAAGAGAATTTGTCGAACTCGCGTTCAAAGCTATAACAGTTGCTATGGGTGTTGCTGTGACAACTCTTTCAATATTAGGAGAAATGGAAGTAAAGAATATGATACTACTGCTTGGTATTGGTGTTGCCAGCGCAGGCATCAGCACATTAATGAAAAGCAATAAATAAGTTGATGTCTACTAAATATAACGTAGCGGTATTTAAACTAGAGTTTATCTATGGTAATTTAAAACAATGAGGTGTATAATATGCACGTAAAACAAATCAGAGGTGGATAAAATGAAAGTAACATTTGAATCAGTAAGTGCGGCTGAAACTGAAGTAATAATAAAGGGAGATATAAATAACGCTGAGGTAGAGTCGCTGTTAAGTTATATCAAAAACATCGGTTTGGCCACTACACGAAAACTCATTGTCTACAAAGAAGACGAACAGTTTCTTGTGGATATAAATGACATAACTTACATAGAGGTCGCTCAAAACAGAATAGAAGTAGTAACCCAAAATGACAGATATGACTCAAAAAAGAAGCTTTACGAACTAAGAGATATGCTCATATCAACGCCGTTTGTACAGATAAACAAAGGAACACTCGTAAACATCGACTATGTAAAATCGGTGCAGGCGGAGTTTTCGGGCAACTACACATTAAGGCTGAAAAACAGCCGTGATGTACTTACTATTTCACGAAAATATTTCAAAGATTTCAAAAACAAAATTTAACGGAGGGATAATTATGAAAATAAAAGATTTTATTATTGCTATGCTCACAGGTATCGGTATTGGTATTCCGGTCACACTTATTTGTATGATTTCTATCGGCGGTTTCAACGAGGTTATTAAGGAGTTTTTGGTATGGACTGTCGCATCTGCACTTTTTGGTGTTTTATCAGTAGTAACATTAAGCAACGACAGAGTAAACCGAGTTTTGGCTACAATAATTCATTGTATCGGCTGTTTATTAATAACACTTGGTGCATGTACAATTATAGGTTACATTGAGAATGTCACAGAATTTTTATTTGCGATTGCTCCTATATTTATTGTAGTGTATCTGGTTATCTTCTTTGCAGGATTCTTCATTATGAAAAACAACGCAAAAAAGACAAACGAAGCCCTAAGCAGAAAGTAAAATCCGATTTTATGCCCACTTTTGATAAAAAAGTGGGCTTTTTATCTTTGATACAATATTTTACGATAATTTTTTCACAAATTTTGGAAAACTCGACACAAAACATCTTGCGTAAATCACAGATGTGTTTTATAATACATATGTATGAGTTTGTCTCATCAAGAAATTCTGAAAGGAGTTAGTACAATGATTTATTCACACGAAGTTGAAAAAATGTGTACTGTAGCAAAGGGCCCACACCACGGTCCTGCACCTATCCCTGAAGAGGGCAAATGGGTAAAATCTTACGAAATTAAAGACATCTCCGGCCTTTCACACGGTATCGGCTGGTGTGCTCCACAGCAGGGTACTTGTAAATTAACACTCAATGTTAAAGACGGTATCGTTGAGGAAGCATTGGTTGAAACAATCGGTTGTTCAGGTATGACTCACTCAGCTGCTATGGCTGCTGAAATTCTCCCTGGCAAAACATTACTTGAGTGCCTTAACACAGATCTTGTTTGTGACGCTATCAACACAGCTATGAGAAATATCTTCGAACAGCTCGCTTATGGTCGTACACAGACAGCTTTCTCAGAAGATGGTCTTCCAATCGGCGCTGGCCTTGAGGACCTTGGTAAAGGTCTTCGTTCACAGGTTGGTACAATGTACTCAACAAAGGCTAAGGGCGTTCGTTACATGGAAATGGCAGAGGGTTATGTATTAAAGACAGCTCTTGATGAGAATGACGAAGTTATCGGTTATCAGTTCGTTAAGGTTGGCAAGATGATGGAGGATATCCGTCACGGTATGTCACCTGACGAGGCATATAAAAACAACATTGGTCAGTACGGCCGTTTTGATAACGCTGCTAAGTACATTGACCCAAGAGAAGAATAAGCAAGGAGGATCGAGAAATGGCAGTTAAATTTGAAAGTATTGAAAGAAGAATGCCTAAAATCGAGAAGTGCCTTGCTCAGTATGGTATCGCTAATCTCGAAGAGGCTTTGAAGATTTGTACTGACAAAGGCTTCAACCCATATGATATCGTAAAGGAAGTTCAGCCAATCGCTTTTGAAAACGCTGGTTGGGCATACACACTCGGTTGCGCAGTAGCAATCAAAAAGGGTGTTACAACTGCTGCTGACGCTGCAGAAGCTATCGGCGAAGGCTTGGAGGCTTTCTGTATTCCTGGTTCAGTTGCAGAGCAGAGAGCTGTTGGTCGCGGCCACGGTAACCTCGGCGCAATGTTACTCAGAGAAGAAACAAAGTGCTTTGCTTTCCTTGCAGGTCACGAGTCTTTTGCTGCTGCTGAGGGCGCTATCGGTATCGCAAGAAACGCTAACAAAGCTAGAAAAGAACCATTAAGAGTTATCCTTAACGGTCTTGGCAAAGACGCAGCTTACATCATCTCAAGAATCAACGGCTTTACTTTCGTTGAGACAGAGTTTGATTACTTTACAGGCGAGCTCAAAATCGTTGAAGAGAAAGCATTCTCAGACGGTGAGAGAGCTGCTGTTCGTTGCTATGGTGCAGACGACGTACGCGAAGGCGTTGCTATCATGCAACACGAGAACGTTGGCGTATCTATCACAGGTAACTCAACTAACCCAACTCGTTTCCAGCACCTTGTTGCAGGTACATACAAGAAGTGGGCTAACGAGAACGGTGTTTCATACTTCTCAGTTGCATCTGGTGGCGGTACAGGCCGTACACTCCACCCAGACAACATGGGTGCAGGTCCTGCTTCATATGGTCTTACAGACTCTATGGGTAGAATGCACGGTGACGCTCAGTTTGCAGGTTCTTCTTCAGTTCCTGCTCACGTAGAGATGATGGGTCTTATCGGTATGGGTAACAACCCAATGGTTGGTGCTACAGTTGCTTGTGCAGTTGCAGTTTACAACGCAATGAAATAATTTGCCACAGGGCATTATAAAACGGCGGTGATTTTACCGCCGTTTTTGTTTTGCAATCTTATTGCAAACTGCTGATAAATGTGTTAACATAGACTTGCTACACAAAATTGGATTGTTTTATACGCAGTGGGGAAGAATACCTTGGTAAAAGGTGTTTTCCTCTTGTTTCCCCCTGCGTGGAAATCCGGTTTGTGTAGCAACTTACCGAGGGAACACTTTTTCGGCACATCCTTCGGGGTGTGCTTTTTTATTTGGAGTGAACATTATGACTAAATTTAGGAGAATATTGCTACATTTACGACCTAGTCAGTATTTCATAGAATGTGTATTGGGACGGGTTTTTGGCAACAAAGCACACCGCAAGTTTCTAAAGTCAGTCCCAAAAGATTGTTATTATTGCGAGCTGTTGGGGATTTGTAGGGATGAAGATAACGAATTCAAATGTATAGGCGAATGCCTAACGGGTGAAAATCTGCACTTGAAATAAAAAACATAGGGAGGGCACTAAGCCCTCCCTATGTTTAGTTGTTTTTATACAATAATCGCCATCACTTTATGTATCGCTCAAAATTGTTCTGTTCTTCTAATAAGAATGGTTCCACTTGAAGAACCAGCATCAAGTGTATTTTCATCAATTATCTCAAAACCTATCACATCTGTAGCTCCGCCTTCACTCACGCTATAAAAATACATAACATCGTTACGTATATCCCAAGTTCCTTGGTTGCCATGATCATTCAAATCAAATTTATCAAAGAGATAGTCTGCAGCATGTGAATAAAAAATCATATAAACTCCATCTTCAAACAAATAGATATATGTATCTTCTTCTAAACGATCCTCAGTGCCACCTACCCATTTGCCGGCATACGATTTCATCTCTTTGCGTATATTTTGCTCGTAACTGTCTTGAGCGTTGGTTCCGATTTCATTTTCTGTGTTTTTAGCACCACACGCACAAAGCGAAAACGCGAGTATAACAGTCATAAGTAATGCGATAAATCTTTTCATTATAATTCCCTCTTTCTATAAAAACAAAATATGTTGTGCAGTGATTTTAGTGTAGCACAAAAATATTGATAACGCAATGAATTAATTTGCCACAAGGCGTTATAAGACGGCGGTGATTTTACCGCCGTTTTTGTTTTGGAATCTTATTGCAAACTGTTGGGGATTTGTAGGGATGAAGACAACGAATTCAAATGTATAGGTGAATGCTTAACAGGTGAAAATCTGCACTTAAAATAAAAAACATAGGGAGGGTTTTGACACCCTCCCTTTTGTATTTTGTTATTCGTTTGTTTCTTCGTTTGTTTCGCTACTTTCGCTTACGGCTACCGGTTTTTTCAAAAGTTTATTAAGCCACTCTTTTCTTGTAGTCAGTATAATCATAAAAGCAAAAACAAGAATTGATGCAAAAGTAACAATGGTGCCCACAACAAATCCCTGAGGGACGTACTTGAGTTTTATCTGGTGTGTACCTGCAGGAACTTTGAACGCAATCTGCGCATTTGCAACAGGGGTTATTTCGACCTCTTCTGAATCAACATACGCTTTCCAGCCTTTGTCATAAGAAATCGAGGTGTAGAACAAGCCCGATTCTTTTGCATTGACGGTACCTTCGATAAGTGTTTCGGTAGTTTTTGTTGCATTAAGCGCGCCGTCTCTGAGATCATTGTAGCCTTGTTCAAACACTGCGTCGTTGAGCATATAGCAATATACATATACGCTACCGCTAGTTTTATCTTTTGGCAGGTTTACATATACAGAAACCTTGTCGTTTGCTTTGACGCTACCTACCTGCATGATATAAGGGCACTTGATATAGTTTGTGACTACTGTTGAGTCGTTTACCCTGAGGTCAACGCTGTCACAGTTGTATGAACTTAAGTATGCATACGCAGTACCATCGTGTTCAGGATAGTAGTTGAATTTAAAGTGTGAGTCCTGTGACGTGTCAACAAGATTGTAGCTGTAAAATCCATCCTGAAGCCTTGAGTATGACAGAGTAGATGAGTCTGAATGGCCCTGGTCTTTTACTGTCATAGGGGTATATACATCCTCCTGAATGCCGGTAGCAAGCCTGAATATCTGATTCTGGTTGATAAACGGATTTGAGTCTGCTTTCTCAACATCGTAGGTAAGAAGTGCTTCGTCTACCATAAATCCAAGCGGCATATGGTACTCATTTCTCAGCAAAGCGACGTTTCCGCTCTTTGCAATCAAAGAGGTGTGTTGTTTGTCAAGATGCTTGCCGTAAGGAGATATCAGATACTTTATGTTGAGGAACATATTTGTGACAGGTGAGCTCTCCTGATAGGTGTATCGGTTGCTTGCGACCCAACCGCTAAGACCGAATTTTTCCATATATGCAGTAACATCGCTGTTAACCATTGAGCTGAACATTGAAATACCGTTGACACCTATAAGAGCGTTGTCGTTGAGAGTGTGGTATTTTGTTACTTCAGTACGCACAAGCTCAGTGCTGTTTTGCTCAAGTTCGTCGATTTCATCGACCAGTGCGAGTGTGTCAGTAGTACCAAGCGGATACGAGGTTGTTGGGTTAGTGCCGACCTTTTTGATACCAAAGAAAGCCGAACAGGTACCCTCTGCTACGCATATGAGCACAAGTACAACAGCAAGCGCGTTTCTCGGTACAACTTCGAGGGTGTACATAAGCAACCAAATAAGCAGGATTGCCGAGATAACAATCGTGCCGTAAATCGCAATCTTTTTTAATCTTTCGTCAGTAATATCGGTTCCAAAATTATCAACAACAATGCCGTATATAGCAAACATTATCGCTGCTGTCAACAGGACGTGTTGTATTTTGATGCAGTCGATATTCATAAATACTCGATACGCCATCACAATCAACACAAACGAGAAAAGAAAAGAATATCTGTATGGTAACATATTAGGGAAGTGGAATCCGTGCCATACAAAGTCAAGCTGTTTTATAGTGAAGCTTAAGAAGAACAGCAGACACAGCGCACCGCCTGCAATACGCTCGCGGATTTTGATGTTTTTGCAGGTGAAGAACAGTACAGCGAGGATAAGTATCGCGATACCGCAGTAGATGTTTGGTAAAGTGCCGTTCTTTTCGTTAGGACTGACAAAGTTTATGGAGTTAGAAAGTATTTTTGCAAACGCCTGCATAACACCTTTGAAATTCGGTGAATCACCCAGGTATATTGCGAATTCCTCCGGACAGGTGTTGCTGTAAGTAGTTCCTGATTCTGCTGATGACTGTGTAGCAGTAAGGGCGAAATACGCCGGAAGTGTGAGTATTGCGGTAATACCAAGTCCTAAAGCCGAATAGCCAACCATCTTGAAGAATTTTGTTATCAGGTCTTTGATGTTTGTGTACTCTACAATACAGTAAACAATGCTGACAAGTACAATGAATATGCACACAAACAGACCAATATAGTAGTTTGTCAGCACAGCCAGTGCAAGTGAAATAACATAAAGCCTGAATTTGCCGTCTTTGAGCACAGCGATAGCTCCTGCCACAACAAGTGGGAGCAAAGCAAATGTATCAAGCCAGATTACGTTCCAGTAATATCCCATTACAAAGGCGCACAATGCGTACATAATACCAAAACCTGCAACGCTTACATCACGCCTTTTGAATGTGATTCTGATAAACTGTGCAAAGAACAGGGAAGCAAAGCCTACTTTTGCACATGTGATGATTGTCAGAAACTCACGAAGATGCTCCGGCGGTACTAAAATCGACAGGAAGTTGAGCGGACTTGCAAGATAGTAGGACATCAACGCAAGATAGTTGATGCCACCGCCTGATTTCCAGGTCCACAGCAGTGAACCGCCCTCACGCAGTTTATCGTGAAAATCGACAAGGAAAGGGTAGTATTGGTGCCAAAGGTCAGTAACAAGAATCTGCTGGTTACCATATGGCTCTACACGCAGGTTTTTGATATCGACTCCCTCTAGTGCTGCTTTTGACATAAATAAATCCGGAAAACAGAAGAATATATACATCAGAGCAGCAGGGATAAGGAAAGCGACAAAAAACCACAAATTACGCATAAAAAAGCCGTCTGAGTCAACAGGCTCCAGTATACGCTGTAGGATTGTCCTTTTTTGCACTATTTTTGGGGCAGCAGCTTTTGGGCTATTGCCGTAGCTGTTTTTCTTTTTTCTTTTCTTTGCGGACATTGCAGTATCCTCCACATAATAATTCATCTTAAATTGTACCATAAATTTCTGCAAGGTAAACACTATTTTGGAAAATTTTTAAAATATTCTTAAAAAAAGTTCAAAACAATAGACTTTTTGTTTGATGCTTGGTATAATTGTAGGGATAGACAGAGGTGAGAATATGAAAACAATCGATATCATAGTACCTTGCTTTAACGAAGAAGAGGTACTTCCTGTTTTTGTAAAGGAAACAAACGAGGTTATTGACACTATAAATGACTATAGATTCAGGTATATTTTTGTAAACGATGGCAGTCGTGACAAGACACTGCAGGTGTTAAAGACACTTGCGTCAAAATTTTCAAATGTAAAATACATTTCTTTTTCACGCAATTTTGGAAAAGAAGCCGCTATGTATGCAGGACTAAAGAACTCAACTGCCGATTATGTAATCGTTATGGACGCTGATTTGCAACATCCACCAAAGATGTTTCCGCAGATGATACAGGGCATAGAAGAGGGACACGAGTGCTGTGCGCTATACCGTGCAAAGCAGAAAGGCGAAAGCAAACTGCGCCAGTTTGTGTCAAAGCTTTTCTTCTCATTCCAGAACAATATCTCTGATGTAAAAATGCCTGATGGTGCGGTTGATTATCGCATTATGAGCAGAAAAATGGTAAACGCTATTATGGAACTTTCTGAGGTTCAGCGTTTTTCAAAAGGAATATTCTGTTGGGTCGGATTTGACACAAAGTGGATTGAGTACGAGAATGTAGAGCGTACTGTTGGCACTACGAAATGGAGCATGTGGGGACTGTTCAAGTATGCACTTGACGGTATCACATCTTTCTCTGTTGCACCGTTGCGATTTATTGCGGGTATGGGATTTGTAATCTCTATGCTGTCGTTTGTTTATATTATCATCACCATTATACAGACCTTGTGCTTTGGTATTGATGTTCCGGGTTATGTGACAACGCTTTGCGCTACTTTGTTTTTGGGCGGTATTATTGAGCTTTCGGTTGGTATTTTGGGAGAATATATCGGCAGAATTTATATCGAGACAAAAAGCCGACCTATCTATATCTGCAACGAAACAAATCTGGACGAAGAATAATATGTAATTTACAAGCAAAAGCGTGCTGTACAGTACGCTTTTTGTGTAGGAGTTTATATGATGAAAAAAATATGGAATAAGTACCACGAAATTATAATGTACCTGATTTTTGGTGTTGCTACTACTGTAGTAAGTTGGGTAACCTATGCGTTATTTACAAAGATTATACCTGTATTTCCTTTTTTTGGTATAGCAGATTTTAATATAATAATTGCAAATGTACTGTCGTGGGTATGTGCGGTGTTGTTTGCATATATCACCAACAAAATCTGGGTGTTTGACAGCAAGTCATGGCATATGTCGGTTGCCTTAAAGGAGCTTGGGCTTTTTGTTACATCACGACTTGCGACAGGTGTTATCGAGTGGGTTGGCTTGCCGCTTCTTATCTACGTAGGCATCAATCAGACGATATTCGGGGTTGAAGGTATGGTTGCAAAAGTGCTCGTAAGTATAATTGTTGTTATCCTCAACTATGTTTTCTCAAAACTTTTTGTTTTCAAAGGCAACAAACAAAAAAATTAATCTTTTTATCAATATAAAAAACTCCATCGGTTGATGGAGTTTTTTTGTTAGTCTGTATCGAGTTTGAGTACAGCCATAAACGCCTCCTGTGGCACTTCGACAGTACCAAGTGAGCGCATACGCTTTTTACCTTCTTTCTGCTTTTCAAGCAGTTTTTTCTTACGGGTGATATCACCGCCGTAGCATTTTGCAAGTACATCCTTACGCATGGCTTTTACGGTTTCGCGGGCGATAATTTTGCCGCCTATGCACGCCTGAATCGGCACCTCAAAGAGCTGACGAGGGATATTTTCCTTTAACTTTTCAGCCATTTTACGTGCTCTTGAATACGCTTTGTCAGCGTGGATAATGAAAGACAGTGCATCTACGGTTTCGCCGTTGAGCATAATATCAAGTTTTACAAGTTTCGACTCTCTGTACTCTTTCATCTCGTAGTCAAATGATGCATAGCCTCTGGTGCGGGATTTGAGTGTATCAAAGAAGTCATAAATAATTTCTGCAAGTGGCAGTTCATAGTGGATATCCACACGTTCAGAGTCGATGTAGTCCATACCAATAAAAGTACCGCGTCTGTCCTGACACAGTTCCATAATATTGCCGACATATTCGCTTGGGGCATAGATGTGGGCATCGGTAATCGGCTCCTCGGCACTTGAAATAAGTGCCGGGTCAGGGTAGTTGGTTGGATTTGAGATCATCTCTACTTCACCGGATGTTCTGGTGATTTTATAATTTACCGATGGAGCGGTTGTGATAAGGTCAAGATTGTATTCTCTCTCAAGTCTTTCCTGAATAATCTCCATATGAAGAAGCCCTAAAAAGCCACATCTGAAGCCAAAACCAAGAGCAACAGATGTTTCCGGCTCAAAAGACAGTGATGCATCGTTTAACTTCAATTTATCAAGAGCATCACGCAAATCGCCATAGCGTGCGCCATCAACAGGATAGATACCGCAGAAAACCATTGACTGCACTTCTCTGTAGCCTGGAAGCGGCATATCCGCAGGGTTTTGGGTAAGCGTTACGGTGTCGCCTACCTGAGCGTCGTTAAGGCTTTTGATAGACGCGGTGATATATCCGACCTCGCCTGCGTACAAGCCCTCTTTTTCTTCAAGTGAGGTTGCACGCATATAGCCACATTCAACAACATTAAAGACAGAGCCGGTTGCCATGAGTTTGAATTCGTCGCCTTTATGAATCTGGCCTTCTTTTACTCTTACATATATAATAACGCCTTTGTATGAGTCGTAGTATGAGTCGAAAATCATCGCTTTAAGCGGTGCGTTTATATCACCTGCAGGCGCAGGTACGTCTGTGACAATTTTTTCGAGCACATCATGAATGTTAAGACCTGCTTTTGCAGACACCTGAGGTGCGTCCTGTGCAGGAATACCGATGATGTCCTCAATTTCGTTTATGACACGCTGTGGGTCAGCAGATGGCAAGTCTATTTTGTTGACAACAGGGACAATCTCAAGACCCGAGTCAACAGCAAGGTAGGTGTTGGCAAGGGTTTGTGCCTCGATACCCTGTGATGCGTCAACAACAAGCACAGCACCCTCGCACGCTGCTAGCGAGCGGGAAACCTCGTAGTTGAAGTCAACGTGTCCCGGAGTGTCAATAAGGTTAAATTGATAGAGTTGTCCGTCGTCTGCCTTGTATTCAAGCGTTACGGCGTGCGCTTTGATGGTGATGCCGCGTTCGCGTTCAAGCTCCATATCGTCTAAAAGCTGGTCCTCCATATCTCTCACTGCAACACTTTGAGTGTGCTCAAGTATACGGTCGGCAAGCGTGCTTTTGCCGTGGTCAATATGGGCAATTATGCTGAAATTTCTGATTTTATCCTGTGGAAAAGCCAAGTATATCACCTGTCCTGCTAAAATTTAAACTTTTGGTCTGCTTTTGTGCAGACATACGTAAACATTTATAAGATAATATCATAATCGCTTTAATTTTACAAGTAAAAGTAGTTATTTATAGTTATTATTAACAATAGCAAAAAGCATTTTTGTGCAGGGGTGATGCTTGTTTTGTGTTTAACTTTTCAATATAATCGGAATATTCCATAAAATAATCATACTGTTTTTGTGTATTTCTTATACTTGTATCTTGAAAACAGGTGTGATATAATATATGTACCAAATTTATAGGAGGACTTTTGAAATGAAAAAGACTTTAAGCATTTTAATCGCTGTAATTTTAGCAGTTGCTTGCACAGTTATGACTGTTTCCGCTTACTCAGTATTTGAGCCAGACGTACCAACAGTTGACGAAGCTGTTGCAGAACACGAGCTTGTTTTCGGCGAAGAAGTTGAAACAAACACATACTATTTCCTTATGCCAAACGGTTCAAACGGTGAGCTCGGCGACGACGAGACAACTGATTTCTATGGCAAATATGCTAACGATTGGTACAAGGATATAACTGAGACTGCTGGTATCTACTGGTGGGATTCAGGCGTTGCTGATCCAACTGCATGGGCAGGTTACCTTCCATCAGGTGTAGATGAGAACGACCCTGACGTTTTCTATGCTAACGTTCCAACAGCTGCTAAAACAATTATTTGGAACAACGGTGTTGACGGTGGTTTGGATGATACTCTTGACATCTACTACAAGGCTTGCCAGACAATCAACATTGGTGCTGAGTACTATGAACTAGGCGAAAATGAACACTACCCAGACGGTACAGAGAGCTTTGACGGCATGATCTATGTTATCGACCCAGACATCACATCTATCAGTGATTTCTCACTCAAAGAGACATGCGGTGGCGAGTGGTACTACTACTATGGTAACGGCTGCTACGGCTTTACAAAGGACGGCACAGAGGCTGACTGTGAGCGTGATGACCACTATGATGCTGACGGCAACCACGTAAACCCTGTTGGCGGTCCTGACTTCATCCTCGGCGATGCTGACTGTGACGGCGAAGTTACTGTAATGGACGCTACTGAAATTCAGATGCACGCTGCTGGCAAAATCACTATGGAAGGCGTTGCTATGTTAGCTGCTGACGCTGACTGTGACGGCGAAGTTACTGTAATGGATGCTACTGAAATCCAGCTCTTTGCTGCAGGCAAGATTGCAGCTATTCCAAGACCATAATCATAAGATTGATTTTGGATAATTAACTTTTATAACAAAAGACCGTCTTTATGGCGGTCTTTATGTTTTTATACTGATATCAGAGGTGCGTTATGACAAAGGGAGAAAAAGCAAAGTCACTTTTTTTAGAGGGCTATAATTGTGCACAGGCTGTGTTTGGTGCGTTTTCGGATGAACTCTGTATTGATACAGAAATGGCAATGAAACTTTCGTCTGGTTTTGGCGGAGGTATGGGCAGGCTAAGGGAGGTCTGCGGAGCTGTGAGCGGTATGTTCATGGTGTTTAATATGAAATACGGCTACACCTCACCTGACGATATAGCGGGCAAAAAAGCGCTGTACAGTCATATACAGGCCCTTGCTAAAAGATTTGAAGAAGAAAACGGCTCGATAATATGCCGTGAGTTGCTTTCGCTTTCTGAGAAGAAAAGCGAGCCTGCGCCCGATACGCGCACAAAAGAGTATTATAAAAAACGCCCTTGTGCACAGCTTGTAGAAATAGCGGCAAATATCGTTGAAGATTACATGAAAAACGAAGTATAAATAAAACTTTAATAAAGCACTAAAAACGCCACAGGATAACAACCCCTGTGGCGTTTTTGATATGCTGAATCGTGTTTACTTTTTTATGATTTATTTACCTTTTATAAATGTCGTTACCCCTTGAGTCGATAGCAACAATACACGGAAAATCAGAAACGGTGTATTTGTGTACAGCTTCAGTCCCCAAATCTTCAAAACACACAGGCTCGTCTTTTGTTATGCTTTTTGAGATTAGTGCTGCTGCACCTCCGATAGCCGCAAAATAGACAGCACCGTTACGCTTTATGGCATCAATGACCTCGTCGCTGCGTTCACCTTTGCCTATCATAGCCGCCATTCCCATATCAAGCAGCATAGGGGTGTATTTGTCCATACGATAAGATGAGGTAGGACCGGCAGGGCCAATAACGTAGCCTTTTTTTGCAGGAGCAGGACCAACATAATATATGGTTTCGTTGCTGATATCAAACGGTAGATTTTCGCCGTTTTGTACCATTTCATAAAAACGCTTGTGTGCGGCATCTCTTGCTGTGTAAAATGTTCCGCTAAGTGTTACGCTGTCACCAACATTCAGCGTGCTGATGTCTTCTTTTGTAAGTGGTAGAGATAGTTTTTTGACCATAACAATATCCTTTAGATTTCTATACTTTTGTGTCTGCACGCGTGACAACAGATGTTTACTGCAACAGGAATAGACGCTATATGTGTTGGAGCGTACTCGATGTTGACAGCTAGCGCCGAAGTTTTGCCACCAAGACCTGCAGGACCGATGTTGAGTTTATTTATTTCCTGTAGCAATTCATTTTCAAGCTGTGCGTATCTTTGATGTGGATTGCTGTCTGTAATACATCTGAGAGTAGCTTTTTTAGACAACTGTGCGCACTGCTCAAATGTGCCACCAATACCGACACCAACGATAATAGGAGGGCAAGGGTTAGGGCCTGCTTGCTTTACTGTTTCCAAGACAAAATCTTTGACGCCTTCTACTGAGGCTGATGGGGACAGCATCTTGATTTTTGACATATTTTCGCTGCCAAAGCCTTTGCATGCGGCGGTGATTTTCAGGGTTTCTCCTGCCACTATCTTTGTGTGGATAACAGCAGGAGTGTTGTCGTTTGTGTTTTTTCTGTCAAAAACAGGGTCTGTGACCACGGATTTTCTCAAGTATCCGTCGAGGTAAGCTTCTTTGACACCTGTTTGTACAGCATCTTCAAAATCGCCATCTATGGTTATTTTGTCGCCGTATTCGACAAACAAAATCGCCATACCCGTGTCCTGACAAATCGGAATCTGCTCGGATTTTGCGATTTCGTTGTTTTTTATCAGTTGAGATAACACCGCTTTTGCTGTATGTGATTTTTCTGTATCAAGTGCTGTTTTAAGTGCTTGTGAAATGTCATCGCCTATTTCGCAGTTAAGGCTTATAAAAAGCGATTTGACTGTGTTTTTTATGTCTTCTGCTTTGATTATTCTCATAGTATACACCTCAATATGTAAATAGTATAAATTATTTTTATGGATATTTCAACAGTGTAGTGCGTTGAATGGGTTTCATTACACCTTGCAAGCATATGCGAATAGTTATACATTTTGACCAAAAAAACGCCATAAAGTTCTATGTACAAAAACTACAAGCCTATTGCTGAAAAAATGCTGCGGTGATATAATTGTATGGTATATTGGTGTAGTATGAGACTTAGTGTCAGGTGCACAGATTCAGTTAAAACTTAGTGTAACCTCAAGCTAAACTGAGGTTTTTAATAAAAGGTGATTTTTATGAAGCTTAAAGCCAGCGTGATAAGCCATCCCGGAAAAATCAGACCGAAGAATGAAGACAACTTCTTTTTCAACGAATTTATACTTGATGAACAACAATTAGATAAACCGTATAATTTTAAGGGCAGAACTGACATTCCGGTACTGATGGGTGTTTTTGACGGAATGGGTGGCATAAGTGCAGGCGAGCGTGCGTCAGCGATTGCGGCTAACACGGCACGTGATGTAGCGTACACACTTTATGACCCTGACGAAATCAAGAATACTATGGTAAGAATCTGTAAAGCTGCTAACGAAACCGTATGCAAAGAGATGACCACTGTCGTAAAAGGCAGAATGGGCACAACGGCTTCAATGCTGTGCTTCTTTGACAACGAGTGCTGTCTGTGCAATATCGGCGACAGTCCGATTTATATGTACAGGGGTGATGTGCTCAAAGAAATATCACATGAGCACACAGAAAAAGAAAACTATATCATGGTATATGGCGAAGATGCTATACCTAAGAACAAAAAATTCAGGCTTACACAGCATATTGGAATTTTTCCTGATGAACTTGAGATAGAACCATATATCAGCATTGGCGAGGTTGTCCCGGGCGACAGGTTTATCATTTGTAGCGATGGTCTGAGTGATATGGTAAAGGAGCCTGTTATTGCTCAGGTTATGAGCCAGAGACTGAGCACAGCTGAAACAGTAAACATTCTTTTGAAACTGGCACTTGATAATGGTGGCAGGGATAACACCACTATTATCTGCATTGATGTATATTGATGCAAAAGGGTATGGAATACAATACCTTTTATGAGGGAGTACATTATGGAACTTGAAGTATTGAAAATATGGCCTGACTGGGAAGCTACCAGACTGATTGGAGAGGGTAGTTTTGGCAAGGTTTATGAAATTGTCAGAAACAATTTTGGAATAGAAGAGCACTGTGCGCTCAAGGTTTTGTCGATTCCGCCGTCTGATGCCGAGCTTGAGAGTATGAGAAGCGAGGGCATGAGCGACGAGGATATAACTACATATTATCGCGGTATGGTAGAGGAATTTGTTCAGGAAATCGCGATGATGTCAAAGCTCAAGGGCAATGTGAATATAGTTGGATATGAGGACTATGCGGTTGTAGAACGCAAAAACTCAATCGGCTGGGATATTCTTATCAGAATGGAACTGCTGACTGCATTACCAAACCATATCAGGAACAACTCGATGTCAGAAATGGATGTTATTAATCTGTCGATTGATATGTGTAATGCACTCGAGGTGTGCTATAATCACAAAATTATTCACAGAGATATTAAACTTGACAACATCTTTTTGTCAAAAGACGGCAAATACAAGCTTGGTGACTTTGGTGTAGCAAGAACTATCGAAAAAACAGTCACAGGATTGTCAAAAAAAGGAACCTACACCTATATGGCACCGGAGGTTTATAAGGGCGAGGCGTACGGTACAAACGTAGATATTTATTCGCTTGGAATTGTAATGTACAAGTTGCTCAACAACAACCGCGAGCCGTTTTTGCCACCACATCCGCAACCGATAACACATTCAAGCAAAAACAATGCGTTGGTAAAAAGACTCAGCGGAGAGGTAATTCCACCGCCTGTCAATGCTAACACCTTTCTTAATAAAATAGTGCTCAAAGCAACTAACTTTAAGGCGGAAAACAGATATCAGACGCCAACTCAGATGAAAAACGATCTGACATCTGTCAAAAATTCGGCGCTCACAGGGGTTGCGCCGGTGTTGCAGATAGACCATGTTGCAACAGCGGCTACACGCACTACTGCACACAAAAGCAGGATTGGTCAGCCGATTGCAAATAAATCAAGGAAGAACAACAACTACAGCACAAGTCCTCAATTTAATTATACTGCAAATCAGACTGCAAACCGTACTGCACCACCGCAGAATTTTGCACACAATCAGTATGCAAATCAAGGCAGGGTTAATAGCACAACTCCTCAAAAACAGCCTTCAAATATGCAGTATAATCAAAACGGTACCGCTAACAATTACTACAACAGACAGCCTGTTACACAGAGCAAACCTGTTGTACAGAACAATTTTCAGGGCACGGTGCCACCTGCCAAATCGGGTGTTACAAATAAGGATATTTATGACATGGCGATGAAACAACACCCTGTAAATCTCAATACCGCTGAGGCAAAAGGCATGATGAATGCGGCACTCAAAAGAATCGTGCCTACATTTATCGAAAACGGCAGACTTGATATTGCGCTCAAGTGTATGGACCCGAATATTGTGATGAGAAATATCACAAATGCGGATAACAATACATTGTTTTTGGTTATCAAAGCATTGAAGATTCAGCTTGCAATAGGCTGTGATGCTAAAGCACTCAGCATTGTTACGCAGAATGTCTACGGAGTATTAAAAAGAAGATTCTGATTAAATTCAGCACTTTCTAAAATGTTTACTAATGCAGGTTTTCTGCATAAATATAATTATTATTTTCAGGGGGAACAGATATGAAAAATTGTATAAATTGTAACAATAGCATTGATGATAATGCAAAATTCTGCAATGTTTGCGGTGCAAATCAGAATGTAGTAAACAACGATGGTTTTGATATGGACAAAACTGTTGGCGTGTATAACGAAGCACCTGCTGAGCAGGTTGCTCCACCAGTTCAGCCACAGCCGGAGTTTATACCACCAGTACAAACTCAGCCATATGCAGCACCACAGCAGACAAACACAGACTTTGATCCTGATGCTACTGTAGGTGCATATGGAAATGCACCGGTTTTGGAGCAACAGCCAATACCTGAGTACAATCAGCAGTATTATCCTGGGCAGCCACAGGCATACCCACAGAACTATCAGCAGTATCAGCAGCCACCAATGACACCACAAAATAAAAAGGGCGGTATGCCTTGGTGGGTGATTCTGATTATTGTTGTACTCGGACTTGGTATTTTAGGCGTAGGCGGATGGTTTGTATATGATAATTACATAGCAGACAACGATTCATCACAAAGCGACAAGGATGACGATAAAGATAAGGATGACGACAAAGATAAGGAAGAAGAAACACAGCCTGAAGAAGACGAGGATGAAGACGACATTACTGTTAATGTTTCAACAGAAGCTCCAAAGCTTTCATATACAAAGGGCGCTGTAAATGATGGCGTTTATGAAAACAACTGGGCTAACATCGAATATGATACAGATGGTTGGGAGCAGGGCTCCACAAGTGAATACGGTACATTTGAGAGTGATATGCTTGATTGTGGGCTATACCTCAAGGACGATGCAAAGGGTGTATTTGTAATCACATTTGAAAAACTGCCTTCAGTTAGCAAGGATATGACAGACGAGGAGTATCTGGATATTATTGTCACCGGTGCAACTGCTGCTTACACTGATTATGAAGTCAGCGATGTCAAGGATGAAACATTAGCAGGCGAAAAGTGTGTGGCACAGACAATTACTCTGTCTGGTGGTTCAGTTGTACAGAAGATTTGTATTCGTAAATTAGACGATTATATGATTATGTATATGTCAACTGCATATAGCGAAGCTGACGCTAAATCTGCAGTAGGTGCAGTAAAAACCTTATCATAAGACAGGAGATATAAAAAATGACTAAAAGAATACTTGCGCTGTTGCTTGCTTTGGTTATGGTGTTTGCTCTGACTGCCTGCAAGAAAGAATCAGAAGAAAAGAAAGAAAAAGAACAGCAATCAGTTGATGTAACAGATGGCTATATGATGAAACACAACTATGCTGATGAAGAAATGGAACTCGGCGCACCAAAGACTACACTTGTTCCTGAAGATGTCTACAGCAAGATTGAATATACACCACAGATGTTCTACGGCGACTATCGTCTATTAGGTGGTGAAGAAGCAGAAGCTGCTTATTTTGAGGAAATGGACCTCATAGAAAACCAGACAGAAACAGCCTATGCTGACGAAATTACTGCTATTCCGTACAGAATTACTGCAGGACCACACACCATGAGTCATGTTGTTTCATCAATCGAGGGCTATGACTGGATGAGATGCTATGTAAAAAACGAAGACGGCTATCTCCAGAACATATATTGTTCATACGAGATTGAGGGCAACAAGCTTAAGCTCCATGCACTCAAGGATTTTGAGACTGACTCAGATAACAAGAAGATAAGCTATGAGTTTTCTGATATGTATCTTGAGTATGAGTTCAAATTCTCGGGCAGAAACCTCACATTGTCTGCAAACGGCAAGAGCGTCACAATGACTACTGCTTTGTGGCCAACAGAAGATGTTACATATTTCAGCGTTCACAATTATGTATCACCTGGCTCTAACACATTTGGCAATATTGAAGAATTGATACTCAGATATGACGAAAGTGAAATTGTTGACGGTGAGGCTGATTCAAATATTTATCTCACTAAGGAAGACTCAACTTACTCTACAAATGCTGTTGGTATATTTACAGATGACGGCTTGCTTACATTTACTGCAGAGTGGGAGGACGGCACAGTGGAGACTTTCCACTATGTATACTTCTATTGTGACTGGGACGGTATTATTCTGACTGATGGTACCAATACATACTACTATAACGATACTTACTCTGACCACACAAAGGGTAAGGTTAACGAGTATGTATCTGAGGATCAGACAGGCAAACTTGATGAGCTGACTGAAGCAGAGCTTGAGAAAGTTGAAGTAACTACAACTGACCTTATGACAGACCTTGCATCTGCATTTGAAGCTGAGGGTATCAACGTAACAGTTGACGAGGAGACAGGCGAGCTACAAATGGATTCGACAATTCTGTTTGGCGGTGACTCTGCTGAGCTTTCTGCTGATGGCAAAGAGTTTCTTAATAAGTTTGTGAAAGCTTACACACAGATTATCTACTCTGATGAGTACAAGGATATAATCGCTAAGACTATGGTAGAGGGTCACACAGCACCTCTTGCTAACAGCACATACGAAAGCGGTCTGCCTTTGTCAGAGGAAAGAGCAAATGTTGTAAAAGACTACTGTCTGTCAGACAAAACGGGTGTAGATACAACAGAACTTGCAAAAACAATCGAAGCAGTTGGCTACTCAAACAGCAAACCAATCAAGGACAAAAACGGTAACGTTAACCTTGAGGCATCACGCAGAGTGTCATTCAGATTCATTGTTGACATTGATGCGATTTTATCATAATTAATATGTACACGAGCGTCCAAAGAATTTTTGGGCGCTCTTATTTTTTTATAGAATTTATGTGTTAGTAATAATTGCAGGACAGGCTGTTTTTTGCTTTACAAAATCGGTTTTTTTACAAAAAGATAAAAAACAGTAATGGCAGGGCGTTTTTTTGTAAACGATAAAAAGACAGTTGATATTTAAAAAATGAGATAAAATCTACATTTTTTGAACATACAGGTAAAAAACAGGTCTAAATATGTAGAATATGCACAATTTTGATTGACATATCATAGAAAACTGTTGTATAATTAGCAGTGTGATAGGAATAAAATACCTAATCGCAAATGTTTCAAAACGAAAATGTTTTAGGAAAGGATGAAATTATTCATGAAAAGATTATTTGCACTTTTACTGGCTATTTTGATGGTAGTATCTTTAGCTGCATGTAAAGGCGGCGCAGACGAAAAAGGTTCTGTTTATTGGTTAAACTTCAAGCCTGAGCTTGACGAGACTCTGCAGGCCCTTGCTAAACAGTACACAGAAGAAACAGGCGTAGAAGTTAAGGTTGTTACAGCTGCTTCAGGTACATACAGCCAGACTCTTACATCTGAAATGGACAAAGAAGACGCTCCTACACTCTTCGTTATCGGTAACCAGCAGGGTGTAAAAGAGTGGAAAGACTTTGCTCTTGATCTCAAAGACACAGCTATTGCTAAAGAATTAAACACAGACGCATACAACCTCTATGATGAGAGCGGCAAGCTCGTATCTATCGGTTATTGCTACGAGTGCTATGGTATCATTGTTAACCCTGACCTTATCGAGGCTGCTGGTCACACAATGGACGAAATCACAAACTTTGACGGCTTGAAGGCTGTTGCTGAAGATATCCATGCTCGCGCTGATGAGCTCGGTTTCGATGCTTTCTCATCATCTGATATGGACGACTCTTCATCATGGAGATTCACAGGCCATATGGCTAACCTTGAGTACTACTATGAGTCACGCGATGCTGGCGGTTGGACAGAGTGCCCTGCTGAGCTTACAGGTGACTACATGGATAACTTCAAGAACCTCTACACACTGTGCATCAACAACTCTCTGACAGATCCTAAGGATCTCGCTACAGGCGGTCACGATGCTGCTGCTGAGTTCAAAGAGGGCAAGGCTGCATTCTTTGTAAACGGTTCTTGGGAATATGCTAACGTTGTAGAAACTGTTCCAAACGCAACTATGATTCCATACTACTGCGGTGTTGAAGGCGAAGAAAAAGCTGGTCTCAACTGTGGTACAGAAAACTGCTGGGCAGTTAACGCAAACGCTTCTGAGGCTGACCAGAAGGCTACTATCGACTTCATGGTATGGCTCGTAACAAACGCTGACGCTTCTGCTAAGATGGTAGAGCAGCTCGGTATCATGCCATATAAGAGCGCTGTTAAATCAACAAACGGCTTCTTAAACGACGCTGCTGAGTACACAGCTGACGGTTGCTACGTAATGGATTGGGCTACAAACTACCAGCCAAACGTTGACGAGTATCGTAAAGCATTAGTATCTGCTCTTAACGCATTCAACGCTGACCAGACAGATGAGAACTGGGCTCTCGTAGAGACAGCTTTCGTTGACGGTTGGGCAACACAGTATGCTGCAGCTAACAGCTGATAAGATTTAGTACTATTATTACTGATTCTCAACATTTATGGGGGCGGGCACTTCGCTCGCCCCATTTTTATATCATCAGATAAACTTTCTTAGTGAATTTATTATTCAACCTACGGGAGGTTGATTTTGTGAAAAAACTATTGCGTAATTACAGAAAAGACCCTAAGCGTCGCTGGGGTTGGCTGTTTCTGGGCCCTGTTGGAGTGGCTTTTATCATTGGATTTGTGTGGCCGTTTGCACAGGGTATATATCTGTCTATGTGTAAATTCAGACTTATTTCCCACACTGAATTCATAGGATTTGGAAACTACGAAAAAGTTTTCAAGGACGATAGCTTTCTGCATGCGTTCTGGTATACAGCGCTGTTTGCTATTGTGAGTGTTATACTTATAAACGTGCTTGCGTTTACTGTTGCCTACCTTCTTACGCAGGGTATCAAGGGCTCTAATTTGTTCCGTACAGTATTCTTTATGCCTAACCTTATTGGTGGTATCGTGCTTGGCTATATATGGTCAATGATATTTGACGGTATACTGTCACGTTTTGGCACATCAATATTGCTTGAATCAAAGTACGGATTCTGGGGTCTTATCATACTTATGTGCTGGCAACAGGTTGGCTATATGATGATTATTTATATAGCGGGACTTCAGGCTGTTCCTGAAGATATGATGGAAGCGGCAAAGATTGACGGTGCCACCAAGTGGCAGACTTTGTTCAAGGTTACTATTCCTAACGTAATGCCATCCATCACAATATGTACTTTCTTAAGTCTTACAAATGGATTTAAACTGTTTGACCAGAACCTTGCTCTCACAGGCGGATTACCGTTTGAAATTCAGCCGGACGGCTCGGTTATCAAGACTACAGAAATGCTTGCTTTGAATATTTACAATACATTCTATGGTGCAAATGCATCGTCACCTGGTATTGCACAGGCTAAGGCTGTATTGTTCTTCATACTGGTTGCGGTACTTGGTTTGCTTCAACTTGGCTATACAAGAAAGAAGGAGGTGCAGCAGTAATGAGAAAACAGGAAACATTGGCATCTGAACGCAGAAAAAAGACGACTTTGTCAGTAGTGCTTGCTGTGATTTGTGTTATCTATGTACTGCCTGTACTTGCGGTTGTTATCAACTCCTTCAAGATTAACACATATGTAAAAACCGATACATTTGCTCTGCCAAGGGGTGAGATGTGGGCAGGTTTTAGCAACTTTATAAAGGGTATGACCTTTGGTAGTTATCCTTTCTACAAAAGTGTTTTGTACAGCATTGTTATCACATTGATTTCAACAGCACTTATTCTGATTTGTACATCCATGGCAGCATGGTATATCGCCAGAGTAAACTCTGCTTTTTGCAAGGTTTTCTACTATCTTTGTGTATTTTCAATGGTAGTACCATTCCAGATGGTTATGTATACTTTGTCAAAAACTGCTGACAAACTTGACCTGAATACTCCGTGGACTATACCTGTGGTGTATCTGGGGTTTGGCGCAGGACTTGCGATATTTATGTTTGTTGGATTTGCAAAGTCGATACCTGTCGAAATTGAAGAAGCGGCATCTATCGACGGATGTGGTCCGCTCAAGACATTCTTTTTGGTAGTTTTTCCAATGCTGAAACCTACAATGATTTCAGTAGGTATTCTTGAGATTATGTGGATTTGGAACGACTATCTGCTTCCATACCTTGTACTGGATATCAACGAATACAGAACTATACCGATTCATATTCAGTATCTTAAGGGTAGTTATGGTACAATTGACCTTGGTGCTACAATGGCGCTTATCCTGCTGTCGATTATACCTGTTATTATATTCTATCTGTTGTGCCAGAAGCACATCATCAAAGGTGTTGCTGCGGGCGCCGTAAAGGGATAAAATTACATATAACAAGACAAAAGGCTGTGTATAATGCACAGCCTTTTTTTGTCGCTATTTGTGATAAAAGCCTTGCAAAAATACTTTTTTAGGTGTATCATAGCGAGCGTGTGACAAAGGAGGGGATACGGTGACGGCTAAAAAACTTATGAAAAAATCGATAAGATTCGCAAAGAGAAATGTAGTGTTCTTTATATCCTTTGTGGCGGCACTTGTTACCTGCTTTTTTGTACCTGTTGACAGAGAATACCTGTCGTATTTTGATACAAAAACGCTTGCGTGTCTGTTTGTCACCCTTGCAGTTGTGTGTGCACTACGAAACATCAAGTTTTTTACAATACTTGCAAGACGATTGGTGTTAATAACAGGGAATCTGAGAACACTTTTTATACTGCTCATTTGCATCACCTTTATGGGGTCAATGCTTATAGCAAACGACATGGCATTGATAACTTTTTTGCCGCTTTCGTACTTTGCGTTGTCAGTAACGCATATGGAAAAGTATATGGCATATATGTTTGTGCTACAGAACATATCAGCAAATCTTGGTGGAATGCTAACACCGTTTGGAAACCCTCAAAACCTGTATCTGTACTCATATTACAATATTAATACAGGTGAGTTTTGCAACATAATGCTCAAGCCTTTTTTGCTTGCGATATCAATGTTGATTTTAGCGTGTATGTTTGTAAAGTCAGAGAAACTTAGCATAACTGAAAAATTCCCTGAAAGGCTCAACAAAAAGAGGACAGTGTTTTATTTAGCGCTGTTTGCTGTGTCACTGCTTGTTGTGTTCAGGGTTGTGCCGGTTGTTTTGGGACTTTTGCTTATTACTGGTTGTTTGCTGATAGCAGACAGAGAAGCTTTGAAAATGGTCGATTATCCGTTGCTTATGACTTTCTTTTTCTTCTTTATTTTTGCAGGAAATTTAGCGCGGATTGATGCAGTAAACGAGTTCTTTTCAGTTTTGCTTGAGTGGGATACTCTGCTTGTGTCGGTGCTGTCGTGTCAGTTTATCAGCAATGTGCCTACAGCGATTTTGCTGTCGCAGTTTACGACTGACTATCAATCGCTGTTGCTTGGTGTAAATATCGGTGGTACGGGTACGCTGATTGCGTCGCTTGCAAGCCTGATTACATTCTCTGAATTCCGTGTGCTGTACAAAGGGCACACAAAGCGATATCTGTTGATGTTTACGATTATTAATGCGGTGTTTCTTGTGGTGATGACCGCGTGCGCAAAACTATTCTTTATATAAAAAAGGCTGTGCGTCTGCACAGCCTTTTGCTATTTTAGATATCAAATTTTTCTTCCCATTGTGATTGTTTAAAGCCGACCAGAACAAAGTCGTCTGAGATAAGCAAAGGTCGCTTTATGAGCATACCATCAGTCGCAAGAAGATGTAGTTTTTGCTCGTCTGACATATCAGCAAGCCTGTCCTTTAAGCCCATTGATTTGTACAAAAGTCCGCTAGTGTTAAAAAACTTTTTTACAGGCAGGCCTGACGCTTTTACCCACAGGCATAACTGCTCAAAGTTTGGGTTTTGCTGTTTTATATCAACAAGTTCATACTCTACACCTATGCTGTCAAGAAAGGCTTTTGCTTTCTTGCAAGTGGTGCATTTTGGATAGCATATAAATTTCATCATATCATCAGCCTTTTTGCAAAGCGTTGCTGTCAGCATCGCTTTTGTCTGTTTGTTCTTTTTCTTTTAACTGTGGGATAAATTTCTTTGCGAAGGTGCCTTTGTTTCTGCCGATAATGTAGAAATAACCGATTATTGAGAAAACAACAGCGCCGATGAGGTTGACAAACATATCTTTCATAGTATCAATAACGCCGATGTCAAGATAGCCGTTGACAACCTGTGTTTTGCCGTTTGCGTAGTGGATTATGGTTTGATCGATATTTTCAAAAATCGTTGTTTTGTTAAGACCATCAGGGTCAAAAATTACTGTTGCAAACTCAGTGATGATGCGGTCTTTTTGCATATCTGTGAGAGTGAAGTAGTCCATAAAGAACTCAAAAAACTCCCATACCACACCAACTGTCATCGAAAAGCAAAAGGCAACGAACGCTACAAATACAGGCGACATATTGAAGTGGAACTTTGGTGAGTTGTTGAGAATATCAATCAGAGCAAAGCCGATTGCCGCCATAAGAAAGCCATTGACTGTATGTAGCATTGTGTCCCACCATGGGATGTGGGTGTAAAAAGAACCGATTTCACCTAAAATTTCTGCTGCAAAGATAAACAGCAGGATAATCGTTTCTAAGACTTTTGGAAGTGCAATGTTAAGCCTTTTGTCCACAAACAACGGAATATTGAACAAAAGCAGGGTCAATACGCACATAAAAACAGAGTGGTAATCTGCCTGAAAAATACGTCTGAGCATAACAAGTCCAACTATTACGCTTAAGATGGTGTGGGTCAGACTTTTTGATTTTAGATGAGTTTTTATTTTTGAAGCCATTATAAAACTCCTGATTTTAGTGTATTACATCAGTGAGAAGCCACTTGCCGTTTTGTACAACTGCACTGCCCGATGTTTTGTAACTCTCGCCATCAAAGGTCTCGCCCACAAGCTCAAAAGTACACTCTGTTTCGCTGTTTGAAAGTATTTTTACCTCATACACGTCAGGGTCCCAGATAACATTGTACTCAACACTGGTTGCAACACCAGGGTTAACATACAGTTTGCCGTTTTTTTCCTTGTACAGCGGAGTGTCGCTGCTTGGGTAATTGAGTAGTTGTGTTGCTTTTTCGCTTACATATGTGCTGTTTATCATATCTTTGAGTGCGTTGTAATCAGCAACATAGCTTGTATCTGCGACACCGTATTTGTCGGAGTCGGTTGAGCCGGTTATTTCAAGCGGGTCAACATAGAAAAGATAGTAGTAGTTAAGATTTTGCTCCATCAGCAGTCTGATTTGCTGGTCGCTACATGGTGCGACTGTTTGTGTGTTTCCTGTCTGTGGTGGGTTTTCGTTTTTCTTACATGCGCAAAAACTCAGACACATTACAACTGCCAAAAGAAATACCAGTATTTTTTTCATATAAACCTCCTGTTATTTTTTGAGGATAACGACTGCCATAGAGTCCATACCCAAAAAAACTTTTTTGAATTTTGACATAGATACCGTGTAGGTGTATCCGCCGGAGTCGTCTGCAACCGTGACGGTGCCGGCGTTTTTGTCATAACCTGTAGTGACAAGACAATGTTCGTAGCTACACCAGGTGATGGTTTCGCCGTTGACAATCCAGCTTGAGTCAACCCATGGGGTTACAAAACCTGATGTGACCCATGTGACAACAGGAACATTGTTTTGCAGATAATCAAACAGCTCATCAGGTGTACAACCACTGATATCAAGTGCGACATAATCGTCGATTGAGTTTGATGTGAAATAGTTGTCAGCAGTTTGCTTTATGCACGCAGCATAGCATCCTGCACCATCTCTTGAATAAGGGTCTCCCAAAAATCCGAGATTAGGGTTTGGTGGATATTGATTGTAATATGGCATATACTCATCTGCCATAGTGGTCATACTGACATCCATACCGTAGTGATTCAGCACTGATGTAAGTGATACAACCTCGCAACCTGTAGGCAATGTAGGATACTGGTTGAGTATTTTGAAGTCCTTTATCTGATTACCTGTAAAGTTGCCTACGGTTATAGTTTTTGTAGCGGATACACCGCTTTGTAATGTCAGAGTGATATCGGATTGCCCTTCTTTGATACAGTGGATGAGCATAGGGTTTTTTTCGTCAATTTTAAGCACGCTGTCATCTGATACTGTGACATCAATGCTGTATGCGGCACAATCTGACGGCATACCTGCTATAACATCAATGTGGCTGTTTACGCTGTATTTATCAAGCGTAACTACACTTATCTGTTGTGGGGATTCCTTTACAACAACTTTGCAGCTGGCTTTATGCCCATTGTAGGTAGTTGCTGTGACAGTACATTCGCCTGCTTTTAAGGCGGTGACAGCGTTTTTTGAAGTGCTGACTATCTGCTCGTTGTCTGATTTGTATGTTAAAGTATTTGAAAATTCGCCATCATTAAATGTTGGTGTAAGCGGGACTGACTCGCCGACACCCATAGTGATTGTTGTATCGCTGAAATTTATTGATGTCGGAGCATCTGATACTGTGAGTTTACAAACACTTTCTACATTGTTGTATGAAGTTGCTTTTATTTCACACTCACCTGTGCCAACAGCACTTATAAGTCCGTTTTCGTCTATAGTAGCAATATCAGAGTCAGAACTTGAATAACTTATTGAGAACCTGTGTGTATCTGATATACAGGTTGCGCTAAGAGTGTGGTTTTCGCCAACACCAAGCTGTAGCTGTGATTTATCAAGGCTTACCGTTTGTGGTGCAGGGATTACCCTGAATCTGTAAAAATCGCGGACAAAGTAATTGTACTTGATACACACAACAGCCTCTCCTGTGGTATTGCCAACAACATTACTGCCAGAGCTTGGGGAAACTACTTTTGCGTTGTATGAACGGATAATATAGTCGTCTTTGTCAGGGTCAAGTGTGTAGTTTTCGCCAACACCAATAGTGATTACATCAGGATTATTGATAAGCGAGTAAGCGTAGATACCGATACATATTATGCCAGTGACAAGCAAAACTGTGGCAATCACAATGATGTTTTTAGGTGATAATCTGAACTTTTTGCTTTGGATATCTTTCATACAAAATTCCTTATACGCTTTGTATTGATAGTGTAATGATATAATAGATTAAACAGTTTGATTTTCATCAAATGTGATTTCTTCTGTAGGAGGTTCTGTTATTTCTTCAGTAGGTGCCTCGGTCTGCTCTTCTGTAGGAGCTTCTGTCACTTCTTCAGTAGGTGCATCTGTTGCTTCTTCAGTAGGTGCCTCGGTCTGCTCTTGTGTTACCTCTTGTGTCACCGCTTCTGTTTTTACTGTCTGTGTGGCTTTGGTGCTTTCATTTGTATCGTTGTTGTCGTTGTTTTTTAATGAATTAAATAACAATACAAGTGAAAAAACAATTAAAGTAATAGCGAGCAAAACAGACAAAACAGCAATAGTAGAGTTTTTCTTCTTCAACTCTTTTTCGTTGTTTCTTGTTCTGTTTTGTCTTTGATACTCATTTACAGAATAAACCGGTGCCGATGGTGTTACTTCGTAGTCGGTTGTATCGTTGTTTTCAAAGCCGGAAGCATCTGAGTAAAAATCATCACCATAGTCAATATCTTTGTCATTTTTTAAGGAGTCAACGGATTTTGTATCAAAAGATTTAATTGTGCTGTCTTCAAAGTCAAAGTTGTCGTTTGACATAATTTCAGGCGGGTCCGGTTTGAAGTGTTTGCCATATACCTTTGTTTCGTCAAAATTATCGAAATTATAGTTTTTTTCAGACATATAAATTCCTCCACATAACGAACAGCGTAAATAATGGTTTGCACTGCTCAATTTGATTACTAATTATAGCACAAAAAATAAAAAATGTCTAATCAATGTGTAAACCTTATCCAAGTATGTAAACAGAGTTGACAATCGCGAGTTTTCTTTGATATTATTTTTAAAAAGAAGGGGTGATATGCAGTGCCAAATTCAAAGAACAGAGTAGATTATTTTGAAATGAAGAAAAGGCTTAGATTTGTCAGCAAGCCTTTGTTTGAATTCTGCGGTGCATACGTTAACTATCTTGATTTGTGTTACGGCATCAGTCAGAATGACCCTAAGATAAACGAACTTGCGTTTAAGCAGCCGTTATACAAAGAAGTAATGGATGCGTTTGATGAGCAGCTCAGCCCTTTTGTAAAAGATGAGATAAAAGATTTTTCTTTTTGTAATATACTTCAGGGCGTAGTAAAAGCGTTTTTGTTTGATTATCAGAGCATCAATAGTTTTGAAGCATTTTTGAAAAAATACGACGGATATAAAATCGAAAAGCTATTTGACTTTATCGGCGGTTGTTTTATAAACGAGCACTCTCAGTCAAACTGCGAGGACTGGCCGTCTGTGTCATCGGGACTTGAGGGTATGGCAAGCTACATTGAGCAAATCAGCGAATGCAGTGACGAAAGCAAAGCAAAGATACTTAATTTGTACAGGTATCCTAAGGAAACAAAAATGCGTATCAGACACATTATATGCAGTATGTATGATGTGTTTAAAAAATACGAGGCTGAGGCTGTTGAGCTTGCAAAAAAACAGCAAAGACGATACGGCAATCTTATGGAGATAGACTACGACTATTTTTGTCAGATTCTTAAGTTTGACGATATAGCAGATGCTATCACATCAAACGAAAGAGTAGATTTGTATATCAGCTATATGTTCTCTGTTAGCTATTATTGTAAGGAGTATGATGACCACACGGTATTTCTGCTTAACGGATTTTTGTGTGATGAATATTATGCAGTAAAAATGGAGCAGCATTCTGTTGAGTTGTTTTTGTCTATTATCGGGGACAAAGAGTGCAGAAGAATACTGCTTGCATATGCAAAAAAACCACATTATCTTCAGGAGTTATCCCGTGAACTGGATATTACACCGGCAAAACTGAGGATGTTCAACAAGCGTTTTCTGGATGCAGATATTGTTGACTATGAATATACCGGTGGCAGACGCTACTATTATCTTAACAAAGACCAGGTCAATGCGTATCTGGATATGTGCAAAAGAATTTTTGCTTAATAAAAAAGGTCGGTTCATAAAGTGTGAACCGACCTTTAATATATATGTTAATCTTCTACATCGTAGAATAATTGTTCTTTTGTTTTGTTTTTGTTTCGTCTGAAATCAGCGTTTACCTTGCGACGATATGAGCGGTCAATGTTGTTTTTGAGACCTATATCCTGTGCAAAAACATCAAAGTCATAGTTGCTCTCCTCAAGGTCGTACTGCCTGAGTTGTTTTTTTCGAGCCTGTCGTTTTGCGTCAGTAGCGGTATATGCGGCAGTTGAAAGCACCACAGAGAAAAACAATGCAACAATAGCAACAAATAAAAACAGGCAGAACAGCCACCACGCAATTAACACAAGCAGTACAAGTAACGATGCAAGAATAACACAGCCGACACATATGCTGCCTGCATACAGATAAGCGTACATATTGTCTTTTATTCTGCGGATGTATGAAAAAGCAGGGTGTATGGCAAGCATCAAAGTGGATACAACAGCAACCAGCAAGCACGAGGCAGTCTCAAGCGAATGGTATATTATCATATCAAGCAGCATAGGTATACACAAAAACACCGCAGGAACAATAGCGTGCTTTGGGTCAAATCTGCGCCAGATAAGTACAACCATCGGAGCACCGACACAGCCAACAAAAGCAGCACCGACAGCACCGTGAAACAGTGGGGCAAAGAACATCAGAACGAATATTGCCCCCGCACACAAAAAGAGGTTTCTGCCTTTTTTTGTTCGTATGAAAGATTTAACGGTATGGCATCTGCTCTTAAAAACACTGAACAGTTTACTAAAATCCATATATAGCACCGCCCTTTCCGGACTTTATTATAGCATATTATTCAAAAAAACACAAATACACTTGATTTTTGCTATAAATAGGTTTATATTAGACACATTGTAACAACTTTATATTGACCGTGTGAAGCCGGCAGGAAATTAGGGTATAGCCCTTTCCGATGGAGTAAAACTCTCAGGTGATTTTTATATCGAGGACTGTTGGTGGACGGATTTCCGGAGAAGTTCTGTGTATACAGAATGCCGAAGGTGCAAAGGCGCAATGCTTAATCTCTCAGGCAAAAGGACGGATTTCTACTTTATTAAAATAAGTAGTGTTTGACTTTTATGAGAGTATTGCGAGTGCAATGCTCTTTTTTGTTATATAGAGTTGTTATGCTTTTTAAAAAAGAAAGGGGTAAAATTATGGGAGATTTTATGTCAAATCTCGAGCTTGTTAACGGCAAGGTTAACGGCTTTGTATGGGGTATTTTTGGTCTTGTGCTTCTCGTTGGTACAGGTGTACTGATGACTTGTCTTACAAAGTTCTTCCAGGTAACACACGTCGGTCATTGGTTCAAACAGACTATCGGTAGTGTGTTCAAAAAAAGCGTTTCAGGTCACACAGACAAAAAAGACAAGTCTATCTCACAGTTCCAGTCAATGTGTACAGCGCTTGCTGCAACAGTCGGTGTTGGTAACATCGCAGGTGTTGCATCAGCTATTGTTTCAGGTGGTGCAGGTGCGGTTTTCTGGATGTGGATTGCGGCATTCTTTGGTATGATGACAAACTACTCTGAAAATGTCTTGGGTATTTACTACCGTCGCAAGAACCCTCAGGGCGAGTGGTCAGGTGGTGCTATGTACTATCTCAGAGATGGTCTTGGCTCTAAAAAAGGCTTTAAGTGGATTGGCAAGGTGCTCGCTGTGCTGTTTGCTTGCTTTGCGCTTTTAGCATCATTCGGTATCGGTAACATGGGTCAGGTTGACAAAATCGTTGCCAATGTCGAGTCTGCGTTCAAAATTGACGCTCTTTCAAGCCACGTGCTCTACGGCGAGGGCGACGCAGCTGTTACTCTCTACTCTGTAATCATCGGTGCAGTTGTAATGGTGCTTGTAGCACTCATCGTTCTCGGCGGTGTAAAGCGTATCGGTGCTGTTGCAGAAAAAATCGTGCCATTCATGGTAATATTGTTTGTACTTGGTTCGCTTACTGTTATCGGTGTTCATTATAATGTTGTGGGTGCTGCTTTTGCAGCTATCTTCAAGACTGCATTTTCACCGGCTGCTGCGTGGGGTGGTGCTGTTGGTATCACTATCAAGGAAGTTGTTACATACGGCTTCAAACGTGGCGTTTTCTCAAACGAGGCTGGTCTTGGTTCATCAGTTATGGTTCACTCTAACTCAAAGGTTAAAGAGCCTGTTCAACAGGGTATGTGGGGTATTTTTGAGGTGTTCGTTGACACTATCGTTGTTTGTACAATGACAGCTCTTGTTGTACTTACATCAGGTGTTGTAGACCTTGATACAGGCGCACTTGCTGCAGGTACTGAGGGTGATGCTACACTGGTTGCTGCGGCGTTTGACACAGTGTTCACATTCGGCTCAGTAAATGTTGGTTCAATGTTTATTGCTGTTGCTATATTCTTATTTGCATTCACAACAGTTCTTGGTTGGTCACACTACGGCACAAAGGCATTTGAGTATCTCTTTGGTATAAAGGCAACTGTTATTTACAAGGTTATCTTTGTGCTTATGATTATGTCAGGCGCATTGCTTACATCATCACTTGCTTGGGATATTTCCGATACATTCAACGGTCTTATGATGATTCCTAACCTTATTGGTGTTGTTGCACTTTCAGGTCTGGTAGTTAAGATTACTAAGAACTATACTGACAGAAAATTAAAGGGCAAGGACGTAAAGCCGATGCTGTCAGCATATGAAGATGTAACTGAGGAAGTTATGACTTACGAAGACTAAATACTACATAAATAACTAATGAAAAAGGGAGCAGACAAAATCTGCTCCCTTTTAGTATGTATTATAAGCCTAATAACTGCTTTTTCTTAGCATCAAATTCTTCTTGTGTGATTACACCACTATCAAGCAAGTCTTTGTATTTTTTGAGTTTATCTGCTTCGTCGCTGTTTTGCTGAATAACTGTTGTTGCGTTGGCAGATTCAAAGGCTCTCTTTTCGTTTGAAGCAGCAAGTAACTTTGATAAAGTATCGTACACCTCAGTTCTGTTAGTAAGTAACCAAAAACGCATGTGTCCAGCAGAAGTCGAAATTGATATACTGTTTAATGCACCAAGACCAATGGCTGAAACTTGATTTATTGGTAAATCAACTTGTTTTCCAAAACTTGCCTTGCCTATTACTCTGGTATTTGATACTTTTATAGAACAACGGCTTGTCATTAATAACACTATGATTCCTATTATCAAAAGAGGAATAGCGACATAAAAGAAAAACTTACCGATATGGGAACTGTTACCCGCTTCCGGAAAAGTTTCTAGTGTGAATTCAAGAAGTGAGCCGTATTCGCTTCTTAACCAACTAGAATCAAAATAATCTATGCAATTTATGGTGATGCCAATTAAAAATAAAACTATTGAAATAACCAATAAAACATAAGATCTAAAGTCTTTTTTAAAACATCCTTCTACAAGATTCTTTTCTTCCATAATAAAGATCCTTTCTTTTATAAATTTTTGTTTTTAGCGATAATGCTTTGTAAAGCTTTATACTATCTCCCCCTGAAAACTAAAAGTGTGTAGTCGTGATATTTAACACTACAAATATATAGTGTTAAATATACTACATAATTATAATATACTAAAACTATTTATGTCAAGGTACAATTATACTACAAATGAGGTGATTGTAATGGCAGAAGAGATTAAGATTAAGAAGAAAGTTGCAAAGCGTGGAGATGACGGCTATAAGGTTGTTTCTGTACGTATGAAAGATGAACTGCTTGAAAAACTGGATAGGCTGTCATCTGATTCTAATCGCTCACGTAATGAACTAATAAATATGCTTTTGGAGGCTGCGGTTGATATCGTCAAAATTGAAGATTGAACGAACAGAAATCAGAACCTTTTCGTGTACAGATTCATAGAGATTTTTCTCATAATTTTACACCGCGTCCTTAACATAAATTACAGCTTCAAGGACAAGGTCTGTTGTATTTTGTAGGGGAGGTTCACGAACCTCCCGATAACGATTTTTTGCAATCTTATCTTGTGTTAATCGTGATATCAACGCAGTAATTTACGGGCGATTCGTGAATCGCCCCTACATTGTCGCACCAACATAGTTCCAAAATAACTATTGAATTTTTAATCAAGGTGTGATATTATACTGTGGTACGCAACAAGTGCGTTTGGAAAGATGTGCTTTTCAAAAATTCATAATAAAATACGCTGATATGGCTCAGGAGGCAGAGCACGTCCTTGGTAAGGACGAGGTCACCGGTTCGAATCCGGTTATCAGCTCCAAAAAACCGCTTAGGTAAGCCGTTTTACACGGACACCCAGGCGGTCTTTTTTTATTTATCCCCGATTTGATGTTTATTGATGTTTATTTGGGGTAGATGTTGAGGTAGGTTTTATACTTACGGATGAGTAAAATAAAAATATAGATAGCCTGATACAGTGTTGGATAAAAATGCAATTACTACAGAAAATTAATAATAGAAACTAGTAAGAAAAAGAGAGTTCTTAATCAGAAACACTAAAAATCTGTTGTTTTATGAATAACATCATGATACAATATACTTGATTATATCTATAGGAGATATAGCTGATTTTGTAAAAACAGAAAATCAGAATTAAGTTATTCAAGGTGAGGTTATGTTCCCTTATATTGAAATCGCAAGTATTAAGTTATCGACTTTTCCTTTTGTAATTCTTACAGCATTATTTGCTACCGGAATTGTATATATCAAATCACCTAAATATTCTAAAACTTTTATGTTGGATCTCATGAGAAAAGTAGTTCCGATTTTGGTGGGGGCTGCCCTCGGTGCAAAACTAACATCAGCAATCACCTTGATGCCTATATCTGATAACCCTTTTTGGTATAATCTTTTGTTCGGTGGATCAGTTTTTTATGGTGGTATAGTTGGCGGATGCATTGGTTTAGCAATAGTATGTTTTAAAAATCAACAATCGTTTTTGGAATACACAGATGTTTTCGTCACGCTACTTCCTTTGGGACATGCCATTGGAAGAATTGGATGTTATCTCAATGGGTGTTGTTATGGATGTGCGTATAGTGGATTTCTATCAGTAAAATATCCTGTAAATGGTGAGATGATTCAAGTTTTTCCAACGTGGTTTATTGAAGCTTCGTTTTGCTTAATGTTATTTTTATTTTTTCAATATATATGCAAAACCAATATTCGCGGAATCAGAACCGCATTATACTTTATCGTATATTCAGTATATCGCTTTTTTATAGAGTATGCTCGTGGAGATGAAATTAGAGGTGTTTGGGGGGTTATAACGACCTCACAAATTATAAGCATTTTTATATTATTGTTTGGAGTTATAGTATTAGTCTATTCATGTAAAACAAAATTATCAAACTATATGATTACAAATATAAAGGAGAATAAAACATATGCAATATAATCAATTTCCGTACTCGTTTAAACAAGATTTAGATAACCGCACAAACCAGAAAATAAGTTCGGTCAGACAGAAAAAGGACGATGCAATTTATAGACTTAACACGTCAAATAACAGCACCGTACATAATTTGAGTACTTCTAAAAACACAGAGGAACCTCAGTATGGTCAATTTGCAGGTGGCGGTTTTGTTACCGGACTTGTTATAGGGGCTTTTGTCTGCTTTACAAATGGTGATGCAATCGATGCAAAAATTAACTTTAGCGATTCAATTGGTTCAGCATTGATGTTTTGGCTGATGTTTGGCATTGTTGGTGCAGTACTAGGCCTTATAGTATGTGGTTTGATTGCTGTTGCTCAGAATAACTCTAACAAAAGTATTGATAATCAAATTGATTCAGCACGTCAAAGCACTGAGCAAAAAATTGCAAATGAAAACCAAAATTGTGAAGAAACAATCAAACGTATTAGGGATGAAGCGAGTGCTGAATATCAGAATTATTTGAATGGATTTAACGCTGAAGCGCAAAAAATGAGCGTTCGATTTGCAGAAAGCCCAGTAGCTGTTGAGGTTATCGATTGGATGACTGCGGGTTTCTGTCGAACCATAGATAGTGCTGACCGTAGATCTCACATACAACAGATCAATATTCCTTTTGTTTTTAGGACATATAGAAATAGAATCGAATGCAACCTTGGTACATTTGATTTTGAGATTAAAAGATGTGATGAACTGAAAACTCCTTTAGAGCAGACTGCACTAACAAGAGCTATTGCCTCTGCGATACAGTTGAATATCACTATAAAGTATCCTCAAGATACTAGCGGTACAAACATAGTCACAAATATTCGTTATGATTACAATGAAGACAATGTTGTAGCAACTATTATTTATACAGCACCTAATGGAAACTATGAGGCTACTCGCGGTTGGGCAGTAGAGTAAAAAGAGGAATTACTATGGGCATATTGGAAGTATATTCTAAAGTGTTTGCTGAGCTTAGTGCATTAAATGGCAAGCTTGTTTCACTGCATCAAAAACTAGACACAAATAATGCGGATTATCTTCAAAATGTGTCTAATATAAAGAATAAGCTCGCGGAAGACTTGGAAGAGAATAATCTACGTATAACTAAAGTTAAGGCTTTTATTGGAATTGCGAAGACACATTCAATGAAGCATATTGAATCAACTGTTGCAAAACCATTCGATAGCGGTGTTCTTTCAAGATTATCTGTACAGATTAACAGCGGTCTTGCAGACGACCCTTTTGCCGTTCAGTTGTATACTGAAGCGACCGCCCAATTGGTTCATCTGAATGCTGAAGTCGCTACATTGACTAAAAAATCTGAACAGTGTATTGAATCGCTAACGAATAAGCACACTATCGAAATTCGTGATATAGAGAATAGTGTTTTTGATGTTAAGGCTGAAATAACTGCTTATCTGAATTCGGATTCGTTTTCTAATTTTTTATCACTTTTGCAAAGAGATAAAATTGCTTTTAATGGTAGAAATGAAACAACAGCACTTCCGCCAGAAATGTTTAGGTCAATTTCGCTTGGAACTGTTGAGTTTCCTTTCCCTATACCAAGTGGGATGGAATCAGAATTAGTGGATAAAACAAATGGAATGTGCAATGTTGTAAAATCAACTATCATGGTTCCAGCAAACATAACTATTGATAGCGGTCGCGTAATAATTGCTGAATACGTAAATGAATCAGAGTCACTTGTTCTAAAGGGAATTCAAAACATCATTCTCAATATAGCGCAGTATTATGGTGAAGAATTCACACAGGTTTCATTTATTGATCCAATTCGGTTTAATGCAAGCTCGTTGGGATGTTTATCTAAATTATGTGGCGATGGTTGTTTTATAGATTCAGTGCCTACCTCTGAAGAAAGTATTAGAAAGAAACTTAAATCAATTGTTTCTGTCACTAACACAAAAAGCAATAGCGTGAATGAAAATATGAACAAGAAGGTTTATGTGTTCCACGATTTCCCCCAAGCCTATGATACGAATTCCGTTAATTTGATACAACAATTATGTGCTAATGCGGAATACTACGGAATAATTGTAATTTTAACTCATAATCAGTCTGCACATAAGCAATCCGATTCTAATATTTATCAATTCATCCAAAACATCGCAATCAATATAACAATAGGCAGTGCCAAAGGATTTTTCTTTGCTGACGATAATAGCACTAAACGTGAATTTACATGGTATTTAGCACCTTCAAATTTACCAAACGATATTGAGCGAAAGTATATAGATGAGAAACCTGTTGTTGATTTAGACAATAATTATGTCAAAAGAGTTGGTCTTGACTTGGTGACAAATATCAGGAAAGGTGTTCGAAAACTGGAGAATATTCCATATGGTATAGATTGTAACGGAAACATTCTATATCTTGATTTTGAAAATTCCAATTTTGCAACATACATTTGTGGTGCATCTCGCTCAGGTAAATCCACCCTTATACATACAATCATTACTGGAATATTGCAATCTACACATCCGGACAATGTTGAAATTTGGCTCGTGGATTTTGGTAAAACCGAGTTTAGCCGATATGTAAACAAAGAAATACCGCATATTAGATATATAATTTTGGATGAGTCTCCGGAACTTGTTTATGATTTAATTGACAGGCTCACCGAAATTATGCATTCAAGACAAAATAAATTTATGGGTAAGTGGGAAAAATTAAGTGACGTTCCTGCTGAAAAGTATATGCCGGAATTGTTTGTTGTTATTGATGAGTTTTCGATAATGTCAAACATTTTAGCCAGTTCAGCAATGTTAGCTAAAGAGGATTATAGAATTAAATTGCAAACCATATTAGCTAAAAGTGCAAAACTTGGTATGAGATTTATCTTTTCCAGTCAAGGGTTTACCGAGGGCACTAGAGGCTTAACAGAAATGGCTAAAGATCAGATTCAACAAAGAATTGCGATGAAGGCGGATTATAGTGATATAAAAAGCACATTGGATTTGAAAACTATCAGCGAAAGAGACGAATTGCTGATGGAACAATTACCGGTACACTATGCTTTGAAAAGAATTCCATTAACAGAACAAGGCGATCGATTAAGCAACGCTCATGTTTTGTACATACCAAATGCCGATAGTCAATTGCCGTTGATCGAAAACCTAGGAAACATGTTTTCGCCTGAAAGAATATACACTCCTTCAAAGTTTGAATCATATATCTACAAGCGTCCTATGACCAAAGATGGTAATGCTTTTGAAATATTTGAAGAGCAAAAGGATATTATCCTGGAACAATTAGTAAAGATGAATGCAAATGGTGATGATAAAGTCATTACGATGTATATCGGAAGTCCTCAGAGGATGCTGCAAATTTCCCCGATTGAAATGGTTGACGGATTCTGTGAAAACTGTTTGCTTATTGCCCCGACTCGAGAAAAGATGTCAGGTGCCTCGCTGGTTATCAGCGCAGGTAGATCTTTAAGTCTGCAGAACATTCACACAGAGTGCTGGACATCGAACAGAAACACGATTTATCGTCAGATATCCAGTGAATCAAATTTCTCCTTCAATAGATCCTTTGCAAGGATTGAAGATATATGTGCAAGAATCTCTCAGGTCAAGCAGGCAATTGAAAACAAAATTGAATCCAATGTAATAATATTCATAATGAATTATGAAACCATCATGATGGATATGCAATACCTTGCCGAAGAAACAAACTCTGACGAAAAAAGAGACTTGAGCGTTTTTAATGAGTTTGGTTCAATAAATCGTGAAGATGATGAAATGGATATAAATACCATTCTCGATCTGGAATTGGGATTAGAGAGCGAGAACACTATTAAATCAAGTGTCACACTTCAAGTGTCGACAAAATACGGCAATATAGCGTCTCCTTCCAAAGTTTATGACGCTCGAAATGATTTGAAGTATATTCTTACGCATGGACCAAGGTTGGGATACCATTTTGTAATGCAATTTGATACTTGCGGAGATTTTCGACAAACCAAGTTGGATGAATCTTTATTCAGACATAAAATTATGTTTCAAACCGCAAAAAGTGAAGCGGTTGGCATTGTTAACTCCTCTTTTGCTGATACGGTTTCTAATCTAACAAATCACATATTCCGTTATACGAATGGAATAGACGATGTTTCTTTTAGGCCGTATTTGCATCCGGGTATATGTATTGACGGATGGTCTGTACAAGGCCAGGACGTTGTTAACCTTTCTAATGAAGAAGAGGATTATCTAGAATAAAATATAAGGAGAAAGAACTATGGCAGGAGCTACACGTATTGAAGATTTGCAAGCGTTGTTGAAAGCAATTAAGGATTATAAAGATATTTTAGAAGAAAACTTTGTTATTCTTAAGAATGCAGCAAACGTTTGCGATGCAACGATGGGAAGTGATGAGTTGTCAAGAAGACACATTGGAAACTTAGAGGAGGCGCTTAAAGAACTTACCAAAGCTACGCAAATTGCTGAAGAAGCCACACAGGCTGTGGTGCAAGCAATTGTAGATTATGATGATATTTAAAGGAGAAGAATAATGGCGAATTTAGAAAAGTTTTTAACTCCCGAAGGAGCAGAAGCATTAAGGCAGTTTGCAGAGGCAATGCCGTTTGCGATTGATAATATTGCTGAAGCCACAGAGAAAATGGATAGGGCATATAGCTCTATAATGGAAGGGCTTGGTACACACAGCGAAGATTTTAGAGATATATTAGAATACGTAAAATCCGCTCAAAAGAAAGCAGCAGAAGCTCTTGAGTACTTACCTCCAGAACTTGAAAAAACAGCCACGAAAATAGATGCTTATGTTGCAAAAAAATATGGAATATCCTCGGGAAACTGATAACCCCGGTAGCAGGTATGGTGTCAGCTGCTGCTGGGAATATGTCAAAATTCAATGATACTATAGCCGGTGTCTCTGCTGGTGAATCAACTCCATCTTTCACTGCAAATAATAGCCAAATAGCTACAACGATGATGGTCGATGGCCTTGTTCATTATGCCGATTTCGGGAATCTTGACAATAGAACAGCACAAGATATTCATAAATCAGTCTCTGAAACATTAGAGATGTTTCCAGATATTGATTTACGTTTTGTCGGTTCTGTGCAATCTCGAAACCAACATATCAAAAAAAGCCTTGAAGAAATGTATCTTGCTGCATATCGTCACCACTATCCCACGGCATCAGATGAAGACTTAATGCCTTTAGTACAGCAACAAGTAGCTGAAGACATGGATGGCTTTGAACCTAGCGAACGAACTATTGCGCAGTCACTGTTTATTGAGTCGCCTCAAACATACGGCGAAGATCTAATTGCTGGATTTAACGGTATTTCAATAAATGAAAAATTTGGCAGAGACTATAATTGTTTTACTGATGTAAGAAGAAACGATGTGAAAGCAAAATGGAAACCTGAAGGATGCGATACTCCACAAGCGACAGTTGATCATGAACTCGGTCATCAAATTGCACGGCTAACAAATGCTCATAATGATACTGTTATACAAGAAATGTATTTCAACTTTATGAGTTTGGACAGCGTTCAACGTGGCGAAGTTTTGTCTGGTTATGCGGGAGAAAGCATTCACGAATTTATTGCTGAAGGATGGTCGGAATATCGCAATAACCCTAATTGCAGAACTCTTGCAGCCAACATTTCCAACCGCCTATTTGATTTATATAACCAAAAGGCCCCTCGTCTCGTGAAAGTAAGGAGATAACACAATGAAAATCAAAAAGTTGAATTTTGAGAAAAAAGAAGTACAGATTAAAGAAACATATATAGATGAGAGTGGCAAAATGTGCGAACGCGTAAAAAGCATTATGGTACCTACCGGAAAGGTTATGCCTATTGATGACCCTCACTATGTTTCGTCTGAAGAAAACAAAGAATAACACACCTAAATCTATTTTTAAAAAATAGCGCCTTTGTGTAGTAAATCAAAACTAGAAAAGACCACACAACCTGCTTTTAAGTCAGTAGTGTGGTCTTTCTGAATATGAAGTGAAATTAATTAATACTAATCTTGAAAATATGATTGCAGATTCATGAGTTTTTATCAAGCGCAAAACACTTCAACGGAAAAGGATTCCCCACCGCTAAAAACAAGCGTGGGGATGGTTGTTTATATTGTTAATTCCATATGCTTGCGATACGATTTGAATCCGATGGCGTTGTAAAATTCTATAGCTGTTTCGTTAAATTCCCATACATCAAGTTCTATTTTACTATAACCTTTTGAAATAGCATCTTGTTTTATAAAATCGACAAGTTTTGTAGCTATACCTTTGCGATAGTGGTTTTTATCAACACCAAACTCGCAAATTCGATATATCTTCCTCTCAAGATTGTATGGAGATAAGGGCTTTAGTATATATTCGACGGTTGCGAAACCTAAAATATTATCGTCGTAAACAGCCACAATAATGTCAGATTCACATGATTCAAACATCGTGTAAATGTGGTTTTGCATTTCAATGCAGAAACCAGGGCGGAAAATATCAGGTCTTCCCTTTACATGTAGGTCATTAACTTGTTTGCGAAGGGTATTTACCTTTTCCAATTCATCTTTTTTAGCGAAACGAATAGTAATATTCATAATTAACTCCATTAACAGCCTGCTGTACAGTCGTCACAGCAACAGTTACTGCAACCATTCAAACAATTATCAAGGCAGCCTTGCCCGTCGGTGGTGTCGCAGGTTGTTACCTGGTCTGCTGATATACCACAACACGCCATAACTGTTATTATACCTAAGCAACAGCAAAACGGTTGGCAAGCGTCTACACCACAACCGCTTTCCACAACATCCCATCCGCCACATCCGTCAGGAATTATTTTAAATCCGAACAGTATATTTATTCCTTTTTCGTTTTCTAATAGAAACTCCTTATTATTGATGTTGTCATAATAGGCGTTGACTATTTTTCTAAAGTGTACTTGTGCTACAGCAAGACAATCTAAACAATAAAATAAAAAACCGAGTTTTAATTCCTTTTCGATTAAAGCTATACTATTATTCTCCTGAATTTTATTGATTTCAGTTCTCAAGCTTTGAGGATCTTTTTTCTGTATTTGTTGTTTCCACAAATCCCATGAGGTTGTTTGTTCCATTTACACCATCCTTGCATTCTTTAAATTTCTTATCTGTGATTGAGAGAAAGACACTTGTCATTCCATAACTAATAATGTTTCTAATACTATCATCTATAGTTTCTGAAAGTTCGTTAAGCAATTCGCTAAGTTTTGCAATTATTTGTATATGAATATAATAAACGTTCGTATATACATCTTGTTTTTTTTGTGTGGCTTTGCTATTCTGATCTTTTAGTAAAAACAAAATATTAAATCGATGTTTTTTATTATCTTCTAAATAATCATCGAATGCATCCATTATATATATCCATTTGCCGATTTGAAAAAATATTTTTTCATAAATCTCGTTATATTTTGTCTTCACGTCGAGGATATTTCTGGTATCAAAGATTTTAGCAAAGAAAGTGCCGAATTCGTTTGTTAGGCGGTCAAAGTCATCCATCCCGGTTGCATCGGACTCAAGTTCATATATTTTTTTAAGTTTTTGATGCAATATAATAATAGACGGATTATATTTTTTAAGGTTGTGCTTGTATTTTTTAGATTCCAGCAGTTTCTTAAAGGCTTTCTTTATGTATGAATTGTTGTCTTGTATATCGTCGGATAACTTTTCAATTACCAACCAATAATTAATAAAAGCAGAGTACTCTAATATTGGAATATTGACTTCGTTCTTAATTTTTCTCACAGGATTATATGGGCACCTAAAGTTTATATTTTCTTTTGTATCTGATACTAAGAAGTCCAGCGATATTAGCAAAAAAGTTATATCATAACTGAGAATAAATCTACTTAAAAAACCATAATCTTTTTTTAAACGGTCACATAAACTACAATACATAGATTGATATTTTCTTAATTCTTTAACTTTCATTTCCATTTTATATGGTTTTATGTAACCAAACATAACAATCCTCATCCTAATGATAAATTAGCGTTATTATATCATACAACAACATAATTGTAAACAAACATAAATTTGTCATTTTAGTATGGTAGTAGGATCTGTTTTGACATATGTTAAAGGCTGTATCCTAAAACTAGGGTACAGCCTTTCTGTTTGCGTGTGTTCAGTTTTAAGAGTCGTGGGAATAGTTTCTCTTGGCTCTTTTTTTGTTTGCTTAGGCGAGCTTTTGAGCCTTCTTATTCAGGATGCTTTCAAGCAGGTTTGCTGACTCGCGTTCGGCTTGTTCGACGGCGTGGACGTAGCGGTTGGTGGTTTTCAACTGGGAGTGACCGAGTCTGCTTGCGACGTTTTTGATGTTTGTGTGCTATTTAGTTCAATACTCAATCCTGAAGTAATCAAGATACGCCTTGAACCTATCCTGTGCAGTGAGGCAGGTGTCTAGCAGATAGCCTTTTTCGTTGTTCCACTCCTTGAGCCCTCGGTAATAGAACAGTTTGAGGTCATCCTCGATGATGAAAGGAACGATGTTATGTTTGAGGCATTCTTTGAACAGGATAAGTCTGCCCACACGGCCGTTACCGTCCTGAAACGGATGGATTTTTTCAAAAGCGACGTGAAACGCAACTATGTCATCGAATGTTTTCGCTTTAGTGGAGTTGTACTCGCTCAGGAGCTTACGCATACTATCTGCCACATCTTCAGGCAAAGTTGTGCTTGTGCCACCGACTTCGTTAGGCAGTTTCTTGTAATCGCCAACATTGAACCAATCAAGTCTACTGTCACTAGTACCCGTCTTTAATGTTGCGTGTAGCTCCTTGATGAGTTTTTCTGAAAGAGTAGCAGTCGCCTGATCAATTACCATATTGATGCACTTGAAGTGGTTCGCAGTTTCAATAACATCGTCAACATTGACAGCCTCGTTTTCAAAGCCAATCGTGTTGGTTTCGAAAATGTATCTTGTCTGGTCGTGAGTCAGTCTGCTACCCTCAATGTGGTTCGAATTGTATGTCAGTTCAATCTGAACCTTGTGATAAATACCACCGTTTATTTTGCTCTGTTTCTGCTGACGCAGGATTTGTAGCAAAGTAGCGGTGGTTTTCTTTTTATTTGCGTGAGTCGGTTTTACGGCATCTTCAGGGATGTGCCAGGTTTTGCCGATAAGTTTAGCGCCGTCAATGCGACCTTGAGCACAGTAATTGCGTACACTACGCTCGGAGAGTCCCCATTTTTCTGCGGTTTTTGAAACTGATAGGTAGTTCATAAATACCTCCGATTAAATTTCTACGCTATTATTGTACCACATTATCGGCAAAAACACAACTATTTAATCAAAAATAAAACAACAAATATTGCCGATAAAATAGGCTGTATCCTAATTTAGGGTACAGCCTTTCTGTTTGTATGTATATGATCAAGTGATTACACTCGGCTCTTTTGCGCAAGCCTTGGAGTTTTATGCAATAATAAAAAGAGAGAACCCCCTTATCAAAAGGCGTTCTCTCAAAATTGGATTATAAATTAACAAACACAGGTGCTTATTCTTTCATATAAGCTTTTACTATATTTAGAAATATCACATGGATTTAGTATATTATTGCTCTTCACTACAGTATCAAAATACTGATTAATAGTTTCTCTATTAATTGTTGTTGTAGATCTATCTTCCGGGTGCAAATTACCGCGAGCTTCAATCCAAGGCACCTCGTTGTGAGTCATATCTCTCAATACGAAACCTGAATAACAGCCAAAACTGGAAATGATTGCATCTAACAATAAGATCTCTCGATCTGTCAATTCGCTAAACTCGTTTTCATACTCTTCTATTGGCTTTTCTATAGGATCATATCCACATTCTTTATATTTATAATAAACTGGTGGAAATACCGGACCATGAACCCAAGCTTGACAATTATCAGCAAAAAGAGTTTCTTTAAACAATGCATAGTAGAATGCCTGTGCATAATATAATAGTTTTTGTAACGCTAATGGTGTTATATCTTCTGCTTTCAACAAAAAGTAACGAGCTATCAACTCGATTTTACTGTGGCTATATAAGGCGTTTAGCTTATCAACTGCTGTTTTACACTTTGTATATGCAACCTGTGTTATTTTATCTTTTCCTTCTTCTAATAAATTTTCCATCATGCTTTTATCATACTTAAGTTTTAACAACTTTTCAGAATGGTTTCTAGAAGGCAATTGTCCAGACAAATATCTATTAATTGTTATGTCGCCAAAACCTAACAGTTTGGCTAAAGGACCTGCACCGATGTCATACTTATTTAAAATCTCTTGGATTTCTGAAACAGTGATCAATCGCATAGCCTTTCGATAGGCTTCTTCTCTAGATTCAACATTAACATCATTTATCTCTGGAACATAAACACTCTGGTTGCAATTTCCGCAATTCGCGGACATCTCAGCATAATTAAATGTTACTCCTCTAATAGTTAATTCAATTATTTCAGTTTTTATCGAATAACTAACTTTTTGTCCACATTTTGTGCAAAAACATTTGTTACTCATAATTACTCTCCTTTCATATTCTTGACTTTGTGTTTTTATCTAATCGTAAACCCCTTCCTTATGAAAAGAAATAACTATAACCATATCATAGGAATCATATTCTTTTATATACATTTTTATGTATATATCCAAATTTTCCTTTTCTCCAAACACATTTATCTCAGTGTTTTTTATGAATTTATATACTTCTGCATCTTCGTAACGTGTATTGTTATTCGGTTCAATCGATACACATTCGTTTGCAGTTAAAGATTGTAAAATTTGTTTATAGTCTTTATCTTTTAGTGGATATTCTCTAGAAAAGTTAATATTCTTCTCATTTTGTTCAATCGTATATTCGTTAGTAGGCAAAAGGGCCTTCATTTTATTCAAAAAATCGTTAATCTTATCTTGATTAACTAATGTTGATATATTATTAATTAAAATCACCTCAGGAATTCTTCTATTAGAATTCTAACATGGTGATAAGATATTGTCAATATCTTATCACAAACGAATGTAATGTTAACATAGATATATCAAAAAAATCCGTTATACATAATGCGGGGTTATAAAAAGTTTACAGTATGCTGCTCGATTACGCTGTGTTTTGCGCCTTCTTATTCAGGATATTCTCAAGCAGGTTTGCTGATTCGCGTTCGGCTTGTTCGACTGCGTGGACGTAGCGGTTGGTGGTCTTTAATTGCGAGTGGCCGAGCCTTGTGGCGACGTTTTTGATGTTCGTGCCGTTAGATAAAAGCAGGGTAGCGGAAGTGTGGCGCAGGGCATGGAACTTGCGGTGTGGCAGGTTGTGGCGATTCTGGAATCTGTC
>JAZUOM010000018.1:0-6251 GCA_045604645.1 Ruminococcus sp.
GAGGGATTGTTATCGTGAGATAATTCAATACAATGTTACATTAACAACCCCTCAGTCAGCTACGCTGACAGCTCCCCTTACACAGGGGAGCCTCCCCCTGTATCATTTGTATTTCTTTTTATCGGTTAACCTTTTTTGAACCACGCAATAGTCGCGTACTTTTCTGTATACAACAAAGACCCCGCTTTTTACAGCGAGGTCTTTTTTATTTTACTTTTATCTTTTCTGAATTTTGCCACGGTTTCTGACTGCTTTTATCACATTCATAGTCAGCATAGTGATGGTAGCAATAATGATAACTGATAGCAAAACACACACAATAATGGTGTATATCGGATCTGATTTAGTATCATCAGAAACATCAGACACCTCAGCAGATGAAGAACATGCTTTGATAAATTTTTCCTGCATATATACATATATTCCGCTTGGAATATCAGAGAACGTGTAGCATTTCTCTAGATATTCGTCAGATGGATAAATAAGCTCGCAGTTTTTAATCTCGTCATCAAGCATATCAAAAGCCGCCTGATTAGGTGTGCCGTAGCCGATGTAGTCAGCATTAGCAAGTGCAACCTGTGGGTCACACATAAAATCGATAAACAGCTCTGCGTATTCTTTATTCTGACAGCTTCGTGGGATACACATAGCATCAATAAACAGGTTTGCGCCCTCTTGTGGCAAACAATAATCAAGGTCCTCGTTGTTGAGCATCATTGTGTAGATATCACCGGCATAATATGGTGCAATACCCGCCTGTGAGCCCTCCATCTCAGTAAACACCTGATCCATTACATATTTTTTGAGTAGCGGTTTCTGGCTGACAAGCATGTCTGTTGCACGGTCGATATCCTCGCGGCTGAATGCCTTTTGTCCCGGATTTATCGGCGGTGTGCACATCTGCATAGCAATCGCCATAGCATCACGCGAGTTGTTGAACATCAGTATGTTACCTTTGTTGTTTTCGTCCCACAGCGAGTCAAAACCCTTGACACTTGACGGGTCAACAATTTTTTTGTTATACACAAGTGCAACTGTGCCCCATGTGTACGGTACAGTATATTCGCCCGTTGGGTCAAAATCCGATGTACGGAACTTTTCCATTATGTACTTGTAGTTAGGGACATTGTCAAAGTCGATTTTTTCAAGCATATCCTCACTTATGAGTTTGCTTATCATATAATCAGACGGAATAATGACATCGTAGCTTGAGTTTGAATTTTTGAGCATACTGTACATCTGCTCATTTGTCTCAAAGTTAGTGTAGTTAACCTTGATATTGTATTTCTTTTCAAACGCATCAATTACATCAAGCGTGCCGTCATCACCGTTTGATATATACTCGCCCCAGTTATATACATTTATCTCGCCTTCATAGGTGTCAGCACTACATCCCGACAATGCAAAAGGTAGTGTCAGCATCACAAGGCACAAAATAACGCATATTATTCTTTTCATTTCTTACTCCAGTTAAATGTGGGATTTTTTCTGCTCTTTTCTGTTGCCCATAACATTGATGAGTATCAGTATCACAAGTATTGTCACAAAAAGTAGCGCAGAAAGCGCATTTGCCTTAGGATTTATACGCTGATGTGTCATTGTGTAAATCTGTATAGGCAAAGTCTGGAATTTGCTTCCACGTGTAAAGTACGTGATAACAAAATCGTCAAGCGAATAAGTAAAACTAATCAGCATACCTGAGAAAATACCAGGCATAATCTCAGGCAGTACAGCCTTAAAAAACGCCTTTACAGGGCTGCAGCCCAAATCAAGTGCCGCTTCGTATATGCTGATATCCATACGCCTTAGTCGTGGCAGTACATTCAAAATAACATACGGTGTACAAAATCCTATATGCGCCAAAAGCACAGTAAGAAAGCCCATTTCAAATGAGAACATAGTGCCTGCCATAGTAAACAACAGCATCAGCGACACACCTGTTACAATCTCAGGATTGATAATAGGAATGTTGGAAACATTTTGCACCACGCTTCGAAATCCGCCTTTTAAGTTGTATATACCAATAGCGGCAAGCGTGCCCAAAACAGTAGCAAACAAAGCCGCCAAAAAAGCAATCAGCAAACTGTTATAAAGGCTACCCATAATCTGTGCATCTTCAAAAAGAGATACATACCACCTGAGTGTAAAACCTTTCCAGACTGATGTTTTTCCGTCATTAAATGAATAGGCGATGAGATAAATAAGCGGCAGATACAAAAACGCCATAATAAGTCCGAAGTAAAATTTCTGTGAAAACTTCTTCATATTCCTACCGCCTCCTCATCACCAAATCTGTTCATAAACACAAGGAAGCCCAGTATGACTATCATCAGCACAAGGGCAATCGCTGAGCCTGTGTGCTGGTCAGATGGGAATACTCTCTCAATAATATCACCAATCATAAGCTGTGTTCCACCTAAGTACTGAGCAACAAGGAAAGTACTTGCTGTTGGCACAAAAACCATTGTTATACCTGATATAATACCCGGTACCGAAAGCGGGAACACGACATTTTTGAATACATAAAATCTGCTTGCACCCAAGTCCTGTGCGGCTTCGATAAGTGAATTGTCAATTTTGCTCATTACTGTGTGGATTGGCAAAATCATAAATGGCAAGAACTCGTACACCATACCCAGTATGGTCGCACCGGAGTTTCCGATAAGCGATACTTCTATACCAAAAAACGACAAAATTGTATCAAGCGGACCCATATTCTGCAAAATCAGCACCCATGCATAAATTCTAAGCAGAAAGTTCATCCACATCGGCACCATAATAAACATTATAATCATACTTTGCTTGCGCTCGTCACACCTGGATATCATAAAACTCAATGGATACGCAAGCACAAGGCATATGAATGTTGATATAAGTGCTATCCACAATGAATACAGAAACACCTGTGAATAATCAGACGCGCTGACAAATGTGTCAAAGGTAAAGTTTCCTTTTTCATCAGTAAAGGCATAGTACATAACCATTGCGATTGGCACAATAGTAAAAAGAAGCATCCACAGATAGTATGGGTACGCTGTCTTCTTAGATTTCATCGGCTTCTCCTTCCTCTTCTAAAACGTTGAAGGTAGCCTTTGAAAAATCAAAGCATATCGGCACATATGTCGCAACCTGCTCGTCCTGGTCAGAGTGCATAAGCCATTTCCTCTCGTCAGATTCAAGGATAATCTCGTTATGCTCACCTTTCCAGATAACAGACTCAATATAAACCTCGTCAAGGTCGCCCACACCGTCACCTGCGATATGCAAGCCATTTGGTGGCAAAACAATCTGCAGTTTTGTGCCCTGCTCATAGTACATATCAGGGATTGTGATTTCGTTGCCTTCTATTGAAATAGTGGTAGTATTTTCGTCCTCATCACTGTAAAGAACAGTTGTGTATATATCGTTATTCTCAAGCAAGAACATCTTAGGCATAATATGGATGTTGTCAGGTGATACTGTCATACCGATAGTTTCGCCGACCTTTTGTGCAACAGTTGAATGGATAATCCACTGACATTTGTTGCATTTAACGCTCATTTCATAGTGAACACCCTTAAATATAGTGTCCTCTACCTTGCCGACAAGAACATCGTCTGACGGCTTAACAACCTCGATATCCTCAGGACGGATAACAACATCAACAGGAGCGTTCTTGCCAAAGCCTTTGTCAACACAGTTGAGCTTGTGGCCCAAAATCTCAACCTTGCAGTCGTCAATCATAGTGCCGTTGATGATGTTAGCCTCACCGATAAAGTCCGCAACAAACGCGTTTGCAGGTTCGTTATATATGTCAGTAGGAGTGCCAATCTGTGCAATAACGCCGTTGTTCATAACAACAACCCTGTCGCTCATTGTCAGCGCTTCCTCCTGGTCGTGTGTTACATACACAAATGTTTTCTTTGTTTTCTGCTGAATCTGCTTAAGCTCAATCTGCATATCCTTGCGCAGTTTAAGGTCAAGCGCGCCAAGCGGCTCGTCAAGCAACACAACATCAGGGTCGCACACAAGCGCTCTTGCAATAGCAACACGCTGTTGCTGACCACCGGACAGGTTGTTTATCTTTCGCTTTTCGTAACCTTTAAGGTCAACGATTGCAAGCATATGCTTGACTTTGTTTTCTATTTCACGCTTACTAAGCTTCTTTAAACGAAGACCAAAAGCAATATTATCAAATACGTTGAGATGTGGGAACAAGGCATACTTCTGAAAAACAGTATTGACATTACGCTTGTGTGGTGGCAGGTCGTTGATACGTTTGTCATCAAAGAACACGTCACCGGATTTCGGGTTAATAAAACCGCCGATAATCCTCAGCGTTGTGGTTTTGCCGCAACCTGACGGACCCAAAAGAGTAATAAACTCTTTGTCATAGATGTCAAGGTTAATGCCGTTAAGTATTACTTCATTTCCGTAATCAAAGTAGATATCTCTAAGGGACACAATAGTCTTTTTGTCCAATTTTCTACCCCCAATCAGTATTACTAAATTACAAATTTCGTCAGTATAGATTATATAATCTACTATATCGTTTGTCAACGAATTTATGTAGTAAAATATGACAAAATAACACTCAATAAAAAGTCGTTTTTTTATACTGAGGCTGTACATATATCACACACAAAACACATACTGCATTTTTGACAAAATCGTACATATTTTTGGCACTTTGCACATTTTCATGCATTTGCAGTTAGTCAGCCTACGCTAAGTGTATCGGCATTTTGTACAATTCATTCACCCTGTTTTTGTGCACTATGTCGAGCGTGATTGTTTTTTAAAAAATTCAAAAAAATATCTCTGAATATATATTTTGACAAAAGGTAAAAGTGCACATTATTTTTGTAAGAAATTTGTAAATTATATGTATTTAATATTATGAAAAAAAGAGATATAATTAATCTAGGGTAATTTGTGACCCGAAAGGCACAAAAAATTTATTTGAAAGGAAGATCGATGTGAATTCATTCAAAAGACCTTTGAGCTTTTTACTGAGCATTCTTATGCTTGTGTCTATGGTTGTAGTTGCAACTTCAGCACAGGTATCTGCAGTAGAAACTCAGACTCAACAGGTAAGTGCACAGGCAGACACAGCTACTACAGGTGCTGTTACAAGTGCTGACAGCTTCTCATGGGACAATGCTTCTGTATACTTCCTGCTTACTGACCGTTTCTATAACGGCAAAACTTCAAACGACCATTCATACAACAGACTTGTTGACCACCGCACAGGTGCTATTGTTTCATCAAATCAGCTAAACTCTGATGCAACAACATTCCACGGTGGTGACTTTGTTGGTATTACAAAGAAAATCAACGAGGGTTACTTTGACGACCTTGGTGTAAACGCACTGTGGATTTCTGCTCCTTACGAACAGGCACACGGTTACGTACAGGCAGGTCAGGGTAAATCAGGCAGCGTACCTCACTACGCATACCACGGCTACTACGCTCTTGACTACACACAGACCGATGCTAACTTCGGTACTGCTGCTGAGTTCAAAGAAATGGTAGACACAGCCCACGAGCACGGCATTCGTATTGTGCTTGATATCGTTATGAACCATCCGGGTTACAACACAATCTACGATATGATGGAATACGGCTTTGGTTCTTTCAAGGGCGACGAAACAACCACATGGAACAACTACTACAACTGGAAAAACAACTCTAACTATCACCAGACCATCAGTTACGACTCAGGTGCTGCTGCAGGCTGGGCTAAATGGTGGGGTCCAGACTGGATCAGAGCCGGTCTTTCAGGATACACACCACAGGGCAACGATAACTTAACAGGATCTGCCGGTGCGGATCTGCCTGACTTCAAGACAGAGAGCACAAATTCTGTTACTATCCCTGAATTCCTTAAGACTAAATGGCAAAAAGAAGGCAGATACACTCAGGAGACAAACGAGCTCAACGCTTGGTTCTCAAAAACAGGCAACGCAAAAACTGTAAGAAACCACCTCGTATTCTGGCTCTCAGAGTGGGTAAGAGAATACGGTGTAGACGGTTTCAGATGCGATACTGCTAAGCACGTTGAACTTTCTTCATGGAAGGCTCTCTCTGATGAATGTACAAAGGCACTCAACGAGTGGAGATCAGCTAACAAAGGCAAGGTTGAGGCTGCTTCATGGACAGATGATTTCTGGATGACAGCTGAAGACTACGGCACAGGCGTAAACAAAGATAACTACTATACACAGGGCGGATTCCATTCAAAAATCAACTTCCAGATCACTGCTGGTGGC
>JAZUOM010000019.1:0-11292 GCA_045604645.1 Ruminococcus sp.
GACATTTCTTTTTCTTCGTTTGTAAAGTAACGTGCACTGCCAAAATCCATCAGCTTTAATGTGCCGTTTTTCATATACATAATGTTGTCAGGAGAAATGTCTCTGTGTATAATTCCTGCTTCGTGTACTCTTTGCAAAGAGCTCATAATAGGGAGCATAAGTTTAAAGATAGTGTCAGGTGCCATCTTTCCGTTTACTCTTATGTATTTTGACAGATTAATACCATCAAGATACTCCATAATTATGTAAGCGGTGCCGTTTGCTTCAAAATACTCTCTGACACCTACAACGCCGGGCTCATCAATAAACTTAGCGATATTTTTAGCTTCTGCAAGAAATCTGTCCTTGCCTTTGTTGAAGAAATCTTTTTGTTCTTCTGTAGTAGCCGTAACCATCTGTGTTACGCAGTTGTTTCTGTTTACATATCCGTTTGGAAAAAACTCTTTGATTGCTACTTTGATGTCGAGCACCATGTCTTTGCCGACATAGGTTATGCCAAAGCCACCCTCGCCGATACAGTTTCCGACAAGGTACTTGCCGTTTAATACCTGACCGGGTTTCAAGTGATGTGGCATTGGTTCACAAACACCCTGATTAAAACAGGATTTGCAAACTTCACCTTCTTGTATTTCGTTCATACAGTTGTAGCAATACATATATATTCTCTCCTAAAAGATAGTAGAAAATGATTAATTGAATAAGTTTGTAGTGATAAATGGGTGTTTTGATTTGCAAACAGACAAAAAATTACAATAACCCATTATATTCACTATTCTAGGATAACAAATTTTAACAAGAATATCAATAGATTGATACCAATAAAATGTATAAAAATCTGTTTTTGACACAGTGTGGGGCTTAGTCGTTTTGAGATAGGCGAAAAATCTGAAATGATGGCAAAAATTACTCCCTCAAATTACTTGAAAAAGCATACATTATATAGTATAATATATTTGTTAAAATAGGAATAGTGTCTAATTTTGGTTTTAAATGGGTGATAATTAAAGCAATGTGCTTTGATATATTAAGAGCGTTTGGGAGTAAATTTATGGGCAATATTACAACAAAAAAGAATATTGCTATGTTTGGTCACAAGCGCATACCGTCACGCGAGGGCGGTGTTGAAATTGTTGTTGAGGAACTTTCGACAAGGATGGCACGGCTTGGACACAAAGTGGTATGCTACAACCGCACAGGACACCATGTCAGCGACACAAATTATGACCTTACAAAAATCAAAGAACACAAGGGAGTAAAAATCAAATCGGTTCTAACAGTTGACAAAAAAGGACTGGCTGCGGTAACATCAAGTTTTTTCGCTGCAATCAGATGTGCTTTTTCAAAGGCTGAGGTTGTACATATCCATGCTGAAGGCCCTGCGGTTATGACATCACTGCTCAAGCTGTTTAATAAGCGAGTAATTGTCACAGTGCATGGACTTGACTGGCAAAGGGATAAATGGAGCGAAGGTTTTGCTTCAAAATACATAAAACTTGGTGAAAAAACCGCGGTAAAGCACGCTGACGAAATAATCGTTTTAAGCAAGCGTGTACAAGACTATTTTAAAGAAACATATAACAGAGATACAGTTTATATCCCTAATGCTGTTAGCAAGCCTGAAATTTCAGATGCCAAACTCATTACAGATAGTTTTGGTTTAACAAAAGATAGTTATATTCTTTTTCTGGGCAGACTTGTGCCGGAAAAAGGAGTGCACCTGCTTATAGATGCTTTCAAAAAGGTTAATACTGACAAAAAGCTTGTTATAGCAGGCGGAACATCGGATACTGACGATTATGTAAGCGAACTTATTAAAAAAGCTCAAACTGATGACAGAATCGTCTTTGCGGGATTTCAGCAGGGCAAGATGCTTGAAGAACTTTATTCAAATGCTTACATATATGTTCTTCCGTCTCTTTTAGAGGGTATGCCGCTTTCACTGCTTGAGGCAATGAGCTATAGCAACTGTTGTGTAGTATCTGATATAGCAGAATGCAAAGAAGTGGTTGAGGATAAGGCAGTTGTAGTAAAAGCGAATGATATCAATTCGCTTATAGATGCGTTGCAAAAGCTGTGTGATAATGCAAAGCTGGTAAACGACTTCAGGAGTTGTTCACAGGACCATATACTTAATAAATATAATTGGGACAATATTGTAGAAAGAACACTGGCTTTGTACTAAAAATAAAAAGCAAAAGAGATTATATATGAAAGTTTTGATGATAAACAAGTTTTTGCATCCGAATGGCGGTTCAGAAACTTACATATTTAAACTTGGTGAATATTTGAACGAAAATGGTCATCAAGTGCAATATTTTGGAATGGAACACGAGGGCAGGATAGTAGGAAATAAAGTTGACGCTTACACAAGTGATATGGATTTTCACAATGGCTCTAAGTTAAGCAAACTTACTTATCCCGTGAAAACCATATATTCACGCGAAGCCAGAAAGAAAATCCGACAGGTGCTTGATGACTTTAAGCCTGATGTTTGTCATCTGAATAATTTTAACTATCAGCTGACACCGAGTATTATTCTCGAGATTGTTAAGTGGCGCAAGCAAAGTGCCAAGAGTTGCAAAATTGTTTACACAGCACACGATTATCAGCTTGTGTGTCCTAACCATTTGTGTAACAATCAAGGACAAAATTGCGAGAAGTGTTTAAGTGGCAGTTTCCTTAATTGTACAAAAGGCAAATGTATCCATCAAAGCACAGCCAAATCATTCATAGGTACGCTTGAAGCCAGCTACTGGAACACAACTAAAGTTTACAGGTATATCGACACGATTATCTGTTGTTCGCATTTTCTTAAATCCAAGCTTGATACCAACAGCCTATTATCAGAAAAAACTGTAGCGATGCACAACTTTATTGATAAAGCAAAGGCACATGAGAGCTCAGTAAAAAAAGACTATGTTTTGTACTTCGGCAGGTATTCTGAAGAAAAGGGTGTAAAAACACTGATCGATGTATGCAAATCTTTGCCTGACATAAACTTTGTTTTTGCCGGAACCGGCCCACTTGAGGGTGAACTTGCAGATATACAGAACATCACTAACGTGGGATTTAAAACAGGGGATGAACTTGTGTCGATTATTGCTCAGGCTAAGTTTTCTTTGTGTCCGTCACAGTGTTATGAAAACTGTCCTTTTTCTGTGATGGAAAGCCAGATGTACGGTACCCCTGTGATTGGTGCTGACATAGGAGGGATTCCTGAACTTATACAAGATAAGGTCACAGGAGAACTGTTTGAGAGTGGCAACGCCCTTGAACTTAAAGAAAAAATCGAAAAATTGTGGAATGATAATAGCACATTGGAAAGCTATACAAAAAACTGTAAGATGGTTGATTTTGACTCAGTCAAACAGTATGCAGAAAGATTATTTGAGATATATTAGGAATTTATCAAATGCAGAAATCACGAGACAGGTTTATTGATATTATAAAAATATATGCTTGCATATTAGTGGTGCTTGGTCACTTCTTTATGAGTATGACGGCTGCAAAAATAATCGAGGACACTTTTGTAGTAGAGTGGTTTATTAAGACTATTTACTATTTTCATGTTCCATTGTTTTTTATATGCAGCGGTTATTTATATCAGAAATACAGTAAAGTTAATGATTTTTCACAGTGGAAGAATAACGCAGTAAAAAAACTGGTGTCTTTTTCAGTACCATATGCTGTTTTTTCAACAATTACATGGATATTGAAATCGGTATTTTCATCATCAGTTAACAGCGAGGTCGACGGTTATTTTTCGTCCTTGTTTTTGAATCCGATATCACCATACTGGTACCTGTATACATTGTTTTTTGTTTTTCTTTTTACCTTAACATTCAAAAGCAGGAAATCAGCATTAACGATGCTCATGGTTTCGCTGGTAGCAAAATGTATAGCGTTTGTGATTTCTGATTGCAATATATTTGTTTTGACATCTGTGCTCAATAACGAGATTTGGTTTGTAATGGGAATGTGTTTATGTATATGTGGCACATCAGAAAGAATAAAAGAAACCCGCTCAACCATAATAGGCGTTGTACTTGCCGTAGTATTTATTGGTGCCAGCGTCGCTGTTTACGTTACAAATTATGATTATGAACCGGTTTGTTTTGTGATGGGTGTTTTAGCGTGTATTGCGACCGTGATTTTTGCAATAAAACTTGAAGACAACAAACTCATTTGCAAAATAACTAAAGTGAGTAGTAAGTACACTATGCCGGTGTTTTTAATGCATACTATATTTGCGGCAGGATTACGAGCTGTGTTAATTAAGATTGGTATTGAAAACAGCGTGGTGCACATAGTGCTTGGTATACTCATCAGTTTTATTGGTCCAATCGTTGCTACGTTAATTATGTCGCGGATAAAGGGTCTGGACTTTGTGCTTTACCCTACAAAATATATAAACCTTAAGCCAAGGAGTAAAAGTGATGGCTAAAAAACTTAATGGTACTGTAATAGTTACATACAGATGCAACGCAAAATGCACCATGTGTAACAGATACAAAGTTCCTTCAAAACCGGAGGAAGAAATATCAATCGAAACAATAAAAAAGCTTCCACAGATGTATTTTACGAACATCACAGGTGGCGAGCCTTTTATAAGAGAAGATTTGAAAGACATTGTACGTGAACTTTACAAAAAAAGTGACCGTATTGTTATTTCGACAAATGGATTCTTTACGGATAGAATTGTTGATTTGTGCAAAGAGTTTCCGCAGGTGGGTATCCGCATTTCTATTGAGGGACTTGAGCAAACAAATAACGAAATCAGAGGTCTTGATGACGGGTTTAACAAGGGCTACACAACCTTGAAGACTTTGGTCGATATGGGTATGACTGATGTCGGCTTTGGTATGACAGTACAGGACAAGAACGCTCCTGACCTTTGTGCTCTTTACGACATCTCCGACAAGCTTAATATGGAGTTTGCGACAGCGTCACTTCATAACAGCTTCTACTTTGTTGAGTCTAACAACATCATTCACGATCGACTTATGGTTGCCGGGCATTTTGAGGATTTGGTTAATAAATTGCTTTCTTCAAATTCGCCTAAAAAATGGTTCAGGGCTTATTTTAATCACGGCTTAATCAATTACATATTCAGTCAGCCTCGTCTGCTTCCTTGTGATATGAGTTTTGATACCTTTTTTATTGACCCATACGGTGATGTTATGCCGTGTAACGGCACAAAAGAAAAGCTTGTTATGGGCAACTTGAACGAGCAGAGTTTTGATCAGCTATGGAATAGCGAACAGGCAGAAAAAGTCAGAAAATGCGTACGCAACTGTGACCGCAACTGCTGGATGATAGGTTCGGTTTCTCCTGCTATGCACAAATATATACACAAACCATTTTTCTGGGTGCTAAAACATAAATTTCTGCGCTTTTTCAAAAAGAAAAAGTACTCTATGGATGAGCTTAAAATCGTACGTGATTTCAAATCAGGTAAAGTCAGTAAAGAAGAACTTGACAGATGCTCTACCTGTGAGATGTGTTCAAAACAGTAATTAGGAGTTTTTATGAAAGCGACAGTTTCTGTTATTATTCCTGTTTACAATTCAAAAAAACATCTTAATAGGTGTATCAGTAGCGTTGTACAGCAAACATATAAAAATATCGAGGTTGTTCTTGTGGATGACGACTCTACTGACGGTAGTCTGGATATATGTAACGCATGGGCACAAAAAGACGCCCGCATCAAAGTTGTTCATAAACAAAACGCGGGTGCAGGCAAAGCCAGAAATACCGGCATGGACAACGCATCGGGCGATTATTATTGCTTTGTTGATAGCGATGATTATATCGACCCGTCAACTATACAGCTCTGTATTGATAGTATGGAAAAGCACAAAGCTGACACATCGGTGTTCGGACATTCCTTTGTATCTGAAAAAGGTGAGATAAATCCTCAGATAATATCAGCAAAAAAACAGATTTTTAATCATACGGAGGTTTTATCTGAACTTTTGCCAAGTTTTTTTACGCTGAGTATGGGATTTACTGTAAGTGTCTGGGGCAAGATTTTTTCTGCTAAAATAATCAGAGATAATTCTTTGCGTTTTTTAAATGAACGCGAAATATATTCCGAGGATACATTGTTTCTGCTTGAGTATTTTCCAAAATGTGAATGTGTAGTGGTAGTTAACAGGTATATGTACAACTACTACGAAAACGAAACGTCTTTGTCGAGAGTGTATGAAAAAGAAAAAGAGGAAAAACTTAACATCTTTTTACATAAAGCTTTAGAAATTGCAAAAACAAATGGGCTCGATGATAACATGGCAAGACACATAAAAGCACGATATCAATCATGTGCGATGGTGGAGTATAAACAGATTGTACTTTCAAAAATGCGTTTTTCTGACAAATTGCAGGCTATTAAAGAAAAATCGGAGTCAGATGAATCGCTTTCTTCGCTCAAAGATGATGTTATTTGTCTTCATGGTTTTGCAATGAGACTTTTTTATTCTTGTTTAAAAAAGAAAATGTACCGTATCAGCTATCTGCTTATTTGGATACGACTACATAAATGATTACGGAGAAAATTATATGACACAGTTAAATCTTCGAAAACTTCATATAAAAAAGCATCCGTTTGTTAAATATCTGGCATACTTTATTTTTATTATGCCGTTCTTGTTATCTTTTTTGTTAGATATTGTTCATTTACCAAGCGTACTTAAGTACACTATTGATGCAGCGTGGGCGATTGCAGTAGTTTTACTGTTTTTTAAACGCAGAGTTGTATTTGACAGAAACTTACTGCCGTTTCTTGTGTTCATAGGGGGATTTTTCCTGTACACATTGATAGTGTATCTGTTTAGTTATCAGTCGGTCCTCTACTTTTTGTGGGGATTTCGAAACAACTTCAGGTTTTTCTTTGCGTTTATAATTTTCTGTATGCTATTTACAGAAGAGGATGCAGATTTTTGCTTCAAATTTTTGAGTGTTTTGTTTTGGATAAATGTGGCAGTTTCATTATTCCAGTTTTTTGTTCTGGGATTTGAACAGGATTATCTTGGAGGAATTTTTGGAACAGAAAAAGGATGTAACGGCTATTCAATAGCCTTTTTCAGCATTGTACTGTCAAGGTCGATTTTGCTTTTTATGAGCAAAAAGGAAAGCGCAGTCAGTTGTTCTATAAAATGTTTTGCAACACTTGTTATAGCAGCTATGGCTGAGCTGAAATACTTTTTTGTTATTTTTGCTATTATATTGCTTTTAGCCGCTGTGCTTACATCTTTTTCATGGCGCAAGGTATTAATTATTTTGTTTTCTGCTTTGCTGATTTCTTTTTCGAGTTCGATTTTGACACAGCTTTTTGGCGAAGACATGGCACTTTCTTGGGATAGTATTGTCGATTTTATCACTACCAGTAACTATTCTTCAGAAGAAGACCTCAGCCGTTTCACGGCAATTCCTACGCTGTCGCGAACTATAATGGATGGTCCTGTTGAGAAATTGTTTGGATTGGGACTTGGTAACTGCGACACATCTACCTTTGATATGTTTAACACGCCGTTTTATCAGACCTATTCTTTCTTACACTATAATTGGTTTTCCAGTGCGCTTTTGTTCTTGGAGACCGGCTATGTTGGTCTTACTATTTATTTGTTGTTCTTTGTTATGTGCTTTGCTTTTGCATACAAGCAGAAGAAAAGAGAGGGCTCGAACACATTGTTTTGTCAGATGGCAATGATAATGTCTGTAATTTGTGTTACGCTTACTTTTTATAATGGTTCGCTTCGTTTTGAAGTAGCGTATATGATTTATTTTGTGCTCGCTCTTCCGCTTGTCAATTCAAGGGATATGATAAAAACGCCACTGTATACACGAAGTAATAAAAAAGAAGCGCTTTACACACACCACAGGTAAAACTCAGGCGTGTGATTAATATATAAATAATTTTTTTGAATGGAGGATAAAGATGTTCAAAGAATTGAGTAAACGATGTATATCTGTGTTACTATCGATGCTTATGATTTTCTCAATTTTACCATTGAGTGCATTTGCAGCAGAAGTTGACACAGCACAATACGTCGAGGTTTCTCAAAATCAGTCTTCTCAGCTAGTGGAGCAATCCAAAGCAAAGATAGACGAGATTTTGAAAAATTGCAAATTGACTTCTTCAATGACAAGAGAAGAAGCCGAGACTGCAATCTTTCAACTAGATGGTGAAACAGTTTATGGTGCATGGGATGATATGAATGCACTTATTAAAACTGTTGAAACATCTATGACAGAAGAAGAGTTTGCACTATTGCAGGCGTACGAGAGCTTTGAGGTGCTTGGTTATCTGTATGATACCCTTGATACAGCTCTCAATCCACCTATAATGGCTGCAACAACACAGACAGTTTTAGATGGTGCTGTTTCTGTTACTGATTCAGCAAACAGTAATACAGTATCAGGTGGTACAGTTACTATCAAAGCTGCAGGCAGTTTGTTCTCAAAAAAGACAAATAACATTACTATCACCAACGATACAAGTGATACGGCGACACTTAGCTTTGACTATAGTGCTGTCACCTACAGCAGTTTTACTATTGCAGGTGCATCAGTTGGTGCAAGCGGTACATATTCAGTGCTGTTAGCTCCGGGCGCTTCACTTGCTATGGTGCTTGTTTCAAACAGTGGTTTGTCTAACAGAACAGCGACACTTACACTTTCTAACTTCAGTTTAACTGTTGCTGCATCATCTTCAAATGTTACATTTGAGTATGACAGCACACTTGGTAGTGTCAGTGTTGATGGCACAGCTGTAGAAAGCGGTGCAACTCAGGAGGTTAGCTTGTCTGAAGGTGCAACAGCTGTTGCTACACCTGTCAGCGGTGCTACATTCTACGGTTGGGTTGACGCACAGGGCAAGATTTTGTCAACTGATGCAACATATGAGTTCAAACCTGCTGGAGATATGACAGTAAAAGCTATGTTCATCGGTGCAACTTCTGCTCCTCACTTTATGTTAGGTAGCGCAACACAGAAGTCACAGAGTTCAGGTCTTTTAGGTTTATCAAAGCTTTACTACTATACAGTTAGTGGTTCATATATCTTTGATAACCTAAACGACGCGGCTAATGCTGCTGTTTCATCTTCAAGCAAGGCTATTGTTCTTATGAACAGCGGTACACTTCCTGCCGGTGATTACACTATCCCATCAGGTGTTACACTGCTTATTCCTTTTGACAGTGCCAACACTATGTATACAACACAGGCAGTAGGTATTGAAGAAACCGTTTCAGGCGGCGTGAGCAACTACGTACAGCCTTACGCTTACAGAAAACTCACTTTGGCAGAAGGTGCAAACCTGACTGTAAATGGTTCTGTGAGTCTTTCTGCAAAGCATTTCTACGCACAGGGTAGTAGAACCCATGGCGGTGCTCCATCGGGTCCATGTGCGTTTGTTGAGATGAAAGATGGCAGTGCTATCACAGTAAACGACGGTGGTGCGCTGTATACATACGGCTTTATCTACGGTGCAGGTTCTGTTACTGCAAAGAGCGGTGCTACTGTTTACGAGAACTTCCAGATTGCTGACTTCAGAGGTGGTAGCCAGTCTACAGATATGGACAACGGCGTATTCCCGCTTTCACAGTACTATGTACAGAACATTGAAGTTCCGCTGACCTTGGAGTCTGGTGCCAAGGAATACAGTTATACCACTGTATATATGAGCAGTTCAGATTTCGGTTCAGCTGTTGGCTTTATCGCTCCAAGTGATGCAATGTTCAACCTGACATCAGGTTCAGTTACTAAGCGTTACGATGGTTCTACTGACAGACTCATTATTGACCTTAATGGTGATATGACGGTTGCTTCTATCAATATGACTGTTGGTACAAGCTCAATCAACTCCAAAAACTATGAGCTTCCTGTAACAAGCAACCTTGGCATTAACGTAAATGAGGGTAGTAACATTACAATAAATCAGGATATCGCGTTGCTCCCTGGTGCTAACATCACGGTTGATGAAGGCGCTACATGTACTATCGGTAGCGGTTACAACGCATATATTTATGACGCTGATGAGTGGGGCGGATATGCAAGTCCTGCTAACCTGAAATTTATCCCTGTGTCATATGCACCGGGTAAAACATATACTCGTACAGAGGCTGATCTTGTAGATGCTACTATTGTTGTAAATGGTACTATCGACGCTAGCAAAGGCTATGTTTATACAACAGCAGGCGGAGCTAATGTTTATTCAACCAAAAATGGTGTGGCGTATGTTCAGCCTGGTACACAGACTGTGACATATCAGTTGATTCAGGCGAGTGATGCAGCTAATTCGCAGTATATATCTATTCCGCTTACATCTGCAAAGCTTAAGAACGCAGATGGTACATATCAGGAAACTACTAAAACAAGCGGTACATACGACTATATTGATGGCGTATGGAACAAGACTTGTAACCACGTTTATGAAGAAGAAGTCACAACTGCTGCTACTTGCGAAACAGATGGAGTAAAGACATTTACTTGCCCATGTGGCGACAGCTATACAGAAACTATTCCTGCTACAGGTCACAAAGAAGTGACAGACGCTGCTGTTGCACCAAGTTGTACACAAACAGGTCTTACAGAAGGTTCCCATTGTGAAAACTGTGGCAAAGTATATGTAGAGCAACAAGAAGTTCCGGCACTCGGCCATACAGAGGAAATCATTCCTGCAGTAGCACCTGACTGTATAAATACAGGTCTTACAGAGGGTAAATACTGTACAGTTTGTAACGAAGTACTTGTTGCACAGGAAGTTGTTGATGCACTTGGTCACAGTGAAGTTATAGACGAAGCAGTAGCACCTGATTGTGAAAACACAGGTCTTACAGAGGGCAAGCACTGCTCTGTTTGTAACGAAGTACTTGTTGCACAAGAAGAAGTTCCAGCTACAGGTCATACTGCCGGTGCAGATGCAGATTGTACAACTCCACAGACATGTACAGTTTGTAATGCAGAGCTTAACCCAGCGTTAGGACACACAGAGGCAGTTGACGAGGCAGTAGCACCTGATTGTATAAACACAGGTCTTACTGAGGGTAAACACTGCTCTGTTTGTAACGAAGTACTTGTAGCACAGGAAGTTGTTCCAGCTACAGGTCATACAGAGGGTATCCTTCCTGCAGTAGAACCTGACTGTGTAAACACAGGTCTCACAGAGGGTAAATACTGTACAGTTTGTAACGAAGTACTTGTTGCACAAGAAGTTGTTGATGCACTTGGACACAAGGAAGTTATAGACGAAGCAGTAGCACCTGATTGTGAAAACACAGGTCTTACAGAGGG
>JAZUOM010000020.1:0-4736 GCA_045604645.1 Ruminococcus sp.
TATCCTCAGTCTTCTTGTAGCCGAGAGAAATCTTCTTTGTCTCGTCGTTGATGTCCTTAATGTAAACTTCAACAGTGTCACCAACGTTAACTACTTCGCTAGGATGCTTGATTCTAAGCCATGAAAGCTCAGAAATGTGAATCATACCTGAAGCACCGCCCAAATCTACGAATGCGCCGTAGTTTGTGAGAGTCTTAACTGTACCTGTGTATGTCTTATTAACCTCAACGTTCTCCCAGAATGCAGCTCTTACTTCTGCAAACTCATCTTTGAGAACTGATTTGATTGAACCGATAACTTTTTTTCTTCTGCCACGCTGTGAAACCTCGATAAGTCTGAAAGAAACTTCCTGACCCTTTAATGCCTCAAGATCATCGTCACGGTTGAGTGTAGCCTGTGAAGCAGGGATAAATACTCTTGTATCGTTAGCAACAACGATGACGCCGCCGTTGATAACTTCTGTTACAACGCCTGTTAAGATGTCTTTGTTCTCATATGCTTTCTCTAAGAGTTCCCAACCCTTTTTAGCGTCTACTCTGCGCTTTGAAAGCATGATTGTGCCTTCCTGGTCGTTTGTCTTCATGATGAGAAGCTCAAGCTCGTCACCAATCTTAACAACATCTTCAGGATTGCTGACAGGAACAGCAGAAAGCTCGTCAAGTGGAATAAAACCAGCCTGTTTTCTGCCTACATCAACAAAAACCTCGTTTGGTGCAATACCAACAACAGTGCCCATAACCCTTTCATTTGTATTTAAACTTTTGAGAGATTCTTCTAACATCTCCTCAAAATTTTCAAAATCGTTTGTTTCGCTGGATTTGATTACATCATTCATTGTATCCAGTACCTCCTTTATAATCCTTGCAGGTGTAGAAGCACCCGCAGTCACGCCGATAAACTTAGCTTTTAAAACAGCACTGATATCAAGGTCAGCTGATGTTTCGATAAGAAAAGTGTTATCACAATTACGCTTGCAAATAGAAAAAAGTTTGCATGTGTTTGAACTGTGCTTATCACCAATCACTATCATACAATCAGATGACTTTGACAGAGCGTCCGCTTCAGCCTGTCTTTCCGACGTAGCATTACATATTGTATCAAAAATTTCTGCGTTTGTATATACTTTTTTGATAATTTTTAAACATTTTTTCCACGCAGACACATCAAAAGTGGTCTGAGCAACAACACAAACATCATTAATATTCTTATCAAGAATTATTTTTAGTGCATCGTTGAGTTCGGCTTCATTTTTGAATGTATAACAATCGCCAGTACAATGCCCAACGATACCCATAACCTCAGGGTGATTGTTGTCACCTGCGATAAGAACAGTTTTATTGCTGTTGCCTGCTTTCTCTACAATTTTGTGTATCTTTGACACAAAAGGACAAGTGGCATCGACAGTATCGCAACTCATTTTAAAAAGCGTATCTTTAACAGATTTTGAAACTCCGTGGGAACGGATAACAACCGTATCAAAATCTGAGGCAAGAGAAATGTCATCTATTGAATAAACACCTTTTTGCTCAAGCTCTGACACCATCTCTTTATTATGAATAATAGGTCCAAGCGTGCAGACCTTTGAGTCTTTTTGTGCAAGTGAGTTTACTATTTCAACTGCTCGGTTAACCCCAAAGCAAAAGCCTGCAGTTTTCGCTACGGTAATTTTCATGCAATATCCTGCTCTCTGAATTCTTTGATAGTCTCCATAATCCGACGTGAAGCTTCACGGTATTCTTTGGCGCCACCGTTTTCAAAACCTAAATCATCAAGTGAAATCGGCTCGCCAAAATGGCACACCATATTTTTATTGACCTTTGTAACACAAACAGGTACGACAGGTGTCTTTGTATCATAAGCAATGAGAGCTGCTCCGCTCTTAGGTTTTAAGAAATCACCTGTTTTTGAACGTGTACCTTCAATAAAAATGCCCATAACATGTCCATCCTGTACTACCTGTTCAAAGTGCTTTACTGACGAAACATCAGTTTTACCTCTTTCAACAGGAAAACATCCTATTGATTTGAAAAACCAGTTACAGAATTTATTGCCAAAAAGTTCTGCCTTTGCCATAAAATGAATCGCTCTGTGCTTTTGACCGACAGCGATGATAATAGGGTCTATTGCCGATATGTGATTTGATGCTATGATGTACGAACCTGTTTCAGGTAAATTGTGTGGGTTAATAAACTTAATCCTGAAAATCAGCCTGAAAATCGGTGAAAGCAAACCTCTTAAGAATTTGTACAGACGTGGTTTAAAGTTCATATCACATACGCTCCTTCATAATTGAAAGAAGTTTTTCAACCGATTGCTCTAAATCAAGGTCAGATGTATCAACTAAAATGCTGTCGTTAGCAGGTTTAAGTGGTGCTACATCCCTGTGAGAGTCGTTATAATCGCGGGTGATTACATCGTTTAAAATATCGTCAAACTTAACGTCCATACCTTTTTCGATAAGCTCATCATATCTGCGCTTTGCTCTTACCTGTGGTGAAGCAGTAAGGAAAATTTTAATCTGTGCGTCAGGTAAAACAACAGTTCCGATATCTCTGCCATCCATAATAACATTGTTTGTTTTTGCCATATTGCGCTGTAAATCAAGCAAAAACGCTCTTACCTGAGGAATAGCTGAAACATCGGATGCGTACATAGAAATTTCAGGTGTACGGATAAAACCGCTAACATCCTCCCCGTTTAAAAGGACAATCTGTTCTTTTTTATCATTGAATGCAAGTTCTACTTTGATATCCTTGAGCATATCAAGAATAGCATCGACATCCTTAGAGCCAATATTGTTGCGATATGCACACAAACCGATTGCACGATACAGCGCACCGGTATCAACATAAATAAAGGATAACTCCTTTGCTGCAAGTTTAGCGATTGTGGATTTTCCTGCGCCTGCAGGACCATCGATAGCAATAGCAATATTCATAATATATCTCCTTGAAAAAAATAATCATTTTGTTGCCGCATTAATGCCAGCAAGATAACCTGTAGAAAAAGCTATCTGCAGATTAAAACCACCTGTGTACGCGTCGACATCTAAAACTTCGCCCGCAAAATACAGGTTATTTACAAGCTTGCTGTGCATTGTTTTCGGGTCAATTTCGTTAACACAAACGCCACCACAAGTAATAATAGCTTCATCAATAGGACGAAAACTCTTTATGCTGACTTTGAATTTTTTTAGCGTAGTAACAATTAATTCACGCTGCTTTTGAGTAATACTGTTGCACTTTGTGTGTGGTTGTATATTACACAACTCGAGTACAACCGGAACAAGACTCTTTGGCATAAGATCAAAAAGCGAGTTACAAATATCCTTGTTAATATATTTTTGCAAATCTCTTAACAAACGTTTGTCAAGTGTATCAGCATCAAGTGCAGGTTTCAAATCAATAAACAGAGTATATTTTCCATCTGTTATATCCCGCATATGAGCGCTTGCGGATAAAATTGTTGGACCTGATACACCGAAATGTGTAAACAGCATTTCGCCAAAGTCAGAGTATATTTCTTTATTCGAAATATTATCCACAACCGAAATACCAACATTGCGCAAGGACAAACCCTGTAATTTCTGACAGACATCGTCATCACTCACAAGAGGAACCAGTGACGGTGTCGGAGTATTGATTGTATGGCCTACTGCTTTTGCAAAAATGTATCCATCGCCACTAGAACCGGTTTTTTTATAACTTTTGCCACCAGTACATACGATTACGCTGTCTGCTTTGTAAGTGTCATTTGTTGTTTTCACACCAACTACCCTGCCATCACTGGTAACAAGTGATTTTACTGTATCGGTTATGATTTTACATCCATTTGATAACGCAAAATTCAACAGAGCATCTGCTACATCAACAGCTTTGTCAGAGACAGGAAAAACCCTGTTTCCCCTCTCGACTTTTGTTTTAACACCCAAATCTTCAAAAAACGCAACACAATCATAAGTTGAAAAAGCGTTGATTGCGCTATACATAAAACGAGGATTTGTAGGTATGTTAGAGATAAACTCTTCATTATCACAGAAATTAGTTATATTACATCTACCTTTACCGGTGATGAGTATTTTTCGACCTGTTTTTTCATTTTTTTCGATGATAGTAACATCGGCACCATTTTGTGCTGCAATTCCTGCAGCCATAAGCCCTGATGCACCACCACCGACAACAATAACTTTATTACGATTCATCTGGTTTTTCCTCTGAAATATGAGAAGAGTAAATGCTTTGTTCAAGCCATACCTGCTCAAGTTTTGAGAATGTGTCTTTGACTTCATCCTTGCATTTGATTACCATGGCAACAATAAGTGCATTAATAAGACTGAGCGGCGCAACAAGTGAATCGACAATAGATGCTATATCAGAACGGGCTATTAATATCGAATCTGATTTTGAAACAAGCGGAGAAACCATACTGTCGGTTATTGCAACAACATGTGCACCACGCTCATGCGCAAAGTTCATAGCATCAACCGCCATAGTGCTATATCGTGGAAAGCTGATACCAATCATAACATCCTCTTCACTTATACGGAAAAGCTGTTCGTAAGTATGAGTTTTGGATGTATCTGTAATAACTCTTACATTATCAAAAATAAGGCCGAAATAATAGCCTAAAAGTTGTGCAAGAGAAGCAGTGGAACGTACACCAAAAATATAAATTCTTCTTGCTTTTACAATAGACTGAACAGCTCTGCTGAAATCTTCACGAGAAGTTTCTTCCAG
>JAZUOM010000021.1:0-42052 GCA_045604645.1 Ruminococcus sp.
TATAGAAATTCTATAATTTGTCTGTTATAATAATAAAGAATTAATGTGTTCTATTTTAGGAGGTCCATTTTATGGCAAGTTTATCCCTTCGTAATGTTTACAAAAGATATCCTGGCGGCGTAACAGCCGTTACTGATTTCAATCTCGAAATCAAGGATAAGGAATTTATCGTTTTCGTTGGTCCATCTGGATGTGGTAAAACAACTACATTAAGAATGGTTGCTGGTCTTGAAGAAATTACATCTGGTGAATTAAAAATCGATGATGAAATCGTAAATGACGTTGCACCAAAAGATCGTAACATCGCGATGGTTTTCCAAAGTTATGCGTTGTATCCACATATGACTGTATATGATAATATGGCTTTCGGTCTTAAGCTCAGAAAGATGCCTAAGGACGAAATCGCAAGAAGAGTTCAGGAAGCTGCAAGAATTCTCGGTATTGAGCAGTACCTCGACAGAAAGCCAAAGGCTCTCTCCGGTGGTCAGAGACAGCGTGTAGCACTCGGTCGTGCTATCGTTCGTAATCCAAAGGTATTCTTGCTTGACGAGCCACTTTCTAACCTTGATGCTAAGCTTAGAGCTAACATGAGAACAGAGATTAACAAGCTCTATCAGAGACTTGGTACAACATTCATCTACGTTACTCATGACCAGACTGAGGCTATGACAATGGGTACAAGAATCGTTGTTATGAAGGACGGTTTTATCCAGCAGGTTGATACACCACAGAATCTTTATGATATGCCTTGCAATGAGTTCGTTGCAGGATTTATCGGTTCACCACAGATGAACTTTGCTGATGCTACTCTCGTTAAAGAGGGCGGCAAGTTTGCACTTAAGTTTGACGAGTATACAATTGTTCTTCCTGAATCAAAGAACAAGAACGGTTGTCTTGAGCCATATGCTGGCAAGGAAATCAGATTTGGTATCCGTCCGGAGCACGTACACGATGAGCCTGAATTCCTTGCTAAGTGTGAGGGTGGCAACGGTGTCCTCAACGCTAATGTTGACGTTACTGAGCTTATGGGTGCTGAGATTTATCTGTATGTAAATATCGGCGGCGCACCAATCACAGCAAGAGTTGAACCACATTCAAAGGCTAAGCCTGGCGACAACATTCAGGTTGCTTTTGAGCTTGAGAAGATTCACCTCTTTGATAAGGAAACTGAGTGCACAATCACTAACTGATAGGTTGAAATTGAACTTTTGTGTTATGGTTTCAAAATTGTAATAATCGTAACCATAATTACTGTTTTTTCCTATCGCTTTTGTAAGTGTTATAAAATCTTTTGTTTATTTTGCCCTTTGCAATCGCAAAAAAGCTGATTGCAAAGGGTTTTTTATGTCCTTTTGTGCAAAGTGCTAAGGCTTTTGTGCAAATTACCTTTGTGAAATATTTATGAATAATTTGTTCAAATTTTGTGTATAAATAACACTCTGTGACGCGATTTTTTAAAAAAAGGTTGATTTTTGCTCTGTTTTTGTGTAAAATGTATATGATATTGTAGGTTGCTATGCGAAAACCTGCAATCGTTCGGTATTTTGACTATATTATTTTTCGGAGGCATATTATGTCTAACAGATTATTTCAGGGCGTAATCCATCAGATGAAAGATGCTATCGACAGAACAATAGGCGTTGTTGACGAGACTTCTGTTGTTATAGCTTGTTCAGAACTCGGCAGAATCGGTGAGGTTAATGAGAACATCAACTCAGAGACTCTTTCTGCAACAGTTCCGTTTGTTATTAACGGGCATACTTTTAAGTCATTTGGTTCAAGTTCAAGAGCTGAGTATGCGGTTTTTGTGCAGGGTAATGATGATGTTGCACAGAAGTACGCACAACTGCTTGCTGTGTCACTTTCATCAATCAAACAGTACTATGATGAAAAATACGACAGAAGCAACTTTATTAAAAACGTAATACTCGACAATATTTTACCGGGCGATATTTATCTCAAAGCGAGAGAGCTTCGTTTCAACAGCGAGGTATCCCGTGTTTGTATGATTATCAAGATTACATCTAAGACAGATGTATCTGCATTTGATATTGTTCAGAATCTGTTCCCTGATAAATCAAAGGATTTTGTTATCAATATTAATGAAACTGATATTACTTTGGTAAAAGAGATCAAACCTGGTATCGAGGGAAGAGACCTTGAGAAACTTGCGGGCTCTATTGTTGATACTCTTTCTACTGAGTTTTATACACATTGTGTTGTTGGTATCGGCACCACTGTTGTTGGCATCAAGGACCTTGCACGTTCATTCAAGGAAGCGCAGGTTGCACTTGAGGTTGGCAAGGTGTTTGATACAGAGCGTACAATCATCAGTTATGACAACTTGGGCATAGCACGACTTGTGTATCAGCTTCCAACTACACTTTGCGATATGTTCCTCAAAGAAGTATTTAAGCGTGGTTCTATCGAAAGCCTTGACCAGGAAACACTCTTTACTATACAGAAATTCTTTGAGAACAATCTTAACGTTTCTGAGACATCAAGAAAACTTTTTGTACATAGAAACACACTTGTGTACAGACTTGAAAAAATCAAGAAACTTACTGGTCTTGACCTCAGAGAGTTTGAGGATGCTATCGTATTTAAGGTAGCACTCATGGTTAAGAAATACCTGACATCAAGCCCTACAAAATACTGATTATAATGTGTCGCCCTGTGCATTGTTGCGGAAATTGCACTAGCGCAAACCAAAAAAAGAAAGTGGTTATTTAAGGACGGTTATTATGATTGAATTTCGTAATGTTTCAAAAACATATTCAAATGGTACACATGCACTCAATGGCGTTAACCTGACAGTTGACAAGGGTGAATTTGTTTTCATCGTTGGTGCATCAGGTGCCGGCAAAAGTACATTTTTAAAACTTATCATGCACGAGGAAACACCAACAAGTGGTGCTATTATCGTGAATGATATGCATCTTGAAAAAATCAAGAGAAGAAAGGTACCGTATCTCAGACGAACAATGGGCATCGTATTTCAGGACTTCCGATTAATCGGAAAAATGTCTGTGTATGATAATGTTGCGTTTGCGATGCGCTGTATCGGCAAAAAAGGAAAAACTATCAAAAAGAGAGTTCCGTATATTTTGGACCTCGTAGGACTCAAGGACAAGGCACACAACAAGCCATCTGAACTTTCCGGTGGTGAACAACAGCGTGTAAGCTTGGCACGAGCACTTGTTAACAACCCTGCTATGATTATCGCTGACGAGCCGACCGGTAATATTGACCCTGAGTTATCCTATGAGATTATCGAACTTCTTTCCGAGATTAACAAGAGAGGTACTACCGTTCTTGTTGTAACACACGAGCACGAGCTTGTAGAAAGCTTTAACAAGCGCGTTGTTAGAATCGAGGGTGGCAAGGTTGTAAGCGACTCAAAAGACGAAGACAAAATGGTTGCCATTTAAGTCGGAAAGGATAAGTAAAGATGAATTTTAGTAGTTTAGGCTATCTTATAAAAGAAGGCTTTAAGAACATCTGGTCTAACAGAATGATGAGCCTTGCGTCTATCGGCGTTCTTATATCATGTTTGCTTCTGACCGGTTCAGCTTTGATGCTTTCTGTTAATGTATCAACAATTGTTGAATCTGTTGGCGGTACAAATGTCACAAAGGTTTTCCTTGATGACAATATGGACGAACTTACTGCAAGACATACTGTTGGTAAAGAATTAGAAGCAATCGACAATGTTTCAGAGATTACTTTCTGTGACAAAGATGATGAAATTCTGGCATACAAGGATGTTGTTGGTGAAGAAGTTTTTGTTAATATGACAGACGAAAACAACCCGCTTCCACATGCCTACAATGTTGTTATGAAAGATTTGTCGCTGTATGATCAGACAGTTGAGCAAATTCTTGCAATAGATGGTGTACAGGGCGTTGACGAGCGTGGCGAGGTTGCTGAAAAGCTCACAACTCTTAATACACTTGTTACAATGATGAGTTTCTGGATTATACTTGCTCTTGCAATTATTTCGTTGTTCATCATTTCAAATACAATTCGTATGACAATGTTCTCACATCGATTTGAAATCAGTATCATGAAATCTGTTGGTGCAACAAATGCGTTTGTAAGAATCCCGTTTGTTATTGAGGGTGTTATCATCGGACTTGTTTCTGCCGGCGTATCTGTCGGAGCACTTGTACTGCTTTACAATGCGGTTATTAAAGCAGTTCAGAGCATCTTACCATTCGATTACATACCATTTACGGATGTGATGTGGATTATCATAACAGCATTTATCGGCGCCGGTGTGCTGGTTGGTGCGTTAGGTAGTTTGCTGTCTATCCGTAAGTACTTAAAACAAGAGGGTAACGAAATACTCGGCTGGTAATTTTAATTACCGGCAACTACCGCGATTAAAGGAGAATTTTATGTTTAAGAGAATACTATCATGTGTTGTATGTCTTACAATGATTGCTCTTTGTGTTTTGTCTGCAACTGCAACAAATATCGATGAAATCAAACAGCAACAGGAAGCGCTTGAACAACAAAGCGCAGAGTACGAGGCAATACTTAGCGAGAAAAACGCAGCAGTTGCAGAGCAGCAGGAATACGTTGATGCTCTTGTTGGCAAGGTTGAAACAGTAACACAGGAAATTCAGCTCAGCCACGAGAAAATAGCTGCACTTGACGAAGAAATTGCTGAAAAAACACAGCAGATAGAAGAAAAGAATCTTGAAATTGAAGAGAATATGGATGTTCTTCGCCAGCGTATAAAGACAATTTATATGGCAGGTGAGGTTTCATCTCTGGAGATTATTCTCGGTGCAAAGGATTTTAACGACTTTTTGGATAAAGTTCAGCTTGTTAAGAGCGTATCTGCACACGATGAGGAGCTGATAAACGAAATTCAGACTCAGCTTGATGCGATAAGCGCTGAAAAAGCCGAACTCGAAGAAGACAAGCTTGAACTTGAAGAAGAAGAGAAAAATCTTCAGGAGAAGCAGGACGAGCTGAATACATTGCTCGAAGAAAACAAAGAAACACTTGCTACTTTGCAGGAAGAAACCGACGATGTTTTAGCACAGCTTACACTGACAGAAGATCAGATAAGCCAGCTTGATGCTGAACTTCAGGAATATTACAGACAGCAACAGCAGCAACAGCAACAGCAGCAACAGGGCAGCTCAACACCAACCCCACCACCTGTAAACGTTCCATCAGGCGGCGGTTATGTATGGCCTTGTCCGGGCTTCTATTATCTGTCATCACAGTATGAAGAGTGGCGTGGTTATTATAATCACGGTGCTATTGATATCGCTGGTGGCGGTATTATGGGCGCACAGGTTGTTGCGGCATCCGGCGGTACAGTAGTTGCTACATACACATCATGTACACACAACTGGGGTAAGTATTACTCCTGTGGCTGTGGCGGTGGTTATGGTAACTATGTATGGATTAATCACGGAAACGGCAAAGAAACCGTATACGCTCACCTTACATCAGTAGCAGTATCGACAGGTACTTATGTAAGTGCGGGTCAGTATCTGGGTACTGTTGGTTCAACAGGACATTCAACAGGTGCTCACCTTCACTTTGAAACACGCTACGGCGGTGTCAAGTACGACCCTATGAGTGAGTATTAATATTTAAGAACACCCCTTGCATATACTTGTATCAGGTTTATGCAGGGGGATTTTTTTATGCTTACTTCATTATATATTTATTCCAAACCACATCGCACAAAACTAGGTGAATTTTTGTCAAAACTACGTTGTGACCGTGTTGACACTTATTACAGGCAAAAAGGTCCGATCAAGGTCAGGTGTGTAGAATACATACAGTATTCTAAGAACATCAACTGGAAAAAGATAGACAAAATTGTTTTAGCACAGCGCAATCATCTGCTGTGTTCAAAAGATGTTATTCTTAACGAGTCGATGGGATACAAACGCTTTGACGATTCTGAATACAAAGAGCGGCTGTGCACTAATTTGGGAATTACTTTGACTAGTGAGGTATCACAAAAAAACATCTCAGTAGGCATCATCGATAAAAAGGGAATGTTCTCTTCATTAGTGGAATGTATACTCAAATATACTGACAATGTGGTTGTAGTAACGGACAATATTGATTTTTACACACAGATTGCAGAAAATCTGATAGAAGAAACAGGTGCACCATTAAGGCTTACGCAAAGTCAGAAGTCGCTGTGGGAGTGCAAGCTGATTATAGCACCGAGCAAGGTTAAATCGGTTGAGGGGATAAGCAGTAAATCACTTTTGCTGACTGCACACATACCACAAGTCGATTTGCCTTGCGCCTATGTTTATGATTATGCTATTGATTTTCCAAAACCACTATTGCCGTTATGCCCGACGGGACTTGACAAAACATATTTTGCATCAGCGTTGTATTCTTTAGCTGATATATATCAGCTTGGGTCGATAGTGCCAAGGCTGAGCGTAAGTCGTGATGGGGCTCATACAACTATGTCGCTTTTAACTTTGCTTCAAAATATCAACGCTAAAACTTGACATAATGCTGATAAATGCTATAATACTAACTATGCGCAGACCTATATTCCACAGTTTATTATTGAAAGGAATCATATACTATGGCTAAACCGGTTATGCTTACAGCTGAAGGACTTAAACAGCTGGAAGAAGAACTTGACTTTTTAAAAGGCGAAAAACGAAAAGAAATAGCAGAAAAGATTAAAGTTGCTCGTTCATATGGCGACCTGTCAGAAAACAGCGAATATGACGATGCTAAAAATGAGCAGGCTATTTTAGAAGCCAGAATCGTAACAATTGAGGCTACTCTTAAAAACGCTGTGCTTATTGACGAAAACGATATCAATAATGAGCAGATTCACATTGGCTCAAAGATTAAAGTTGAAAACATCAAGATGGGCAAGACTTTTGAATACAAGATTGTTGGTTCAAACGAGTCAAACCCAAGAGAAGGCAAGATTTCTGACGAGTCACCAATTGGTGTAGGTCTTATCGGAAAGAAAGTCGGCGACGTTGTTGAGATTGAAGCTCCGGCAGGAGTTATTGCACTCAAGGTTCTTGAAATTTCAAAATAAGATTTTTTGGGCGACTCATAACAGTCGCCCATTTTCAGGTATATTGAAAGAGGGATTTTTATGGCAGATAATCAGAATATGAACACTGAAAATTTATCAGAGATTCTACAAATCAGACGTGACAAATTGACAGCACTTCAACAGGCAGGACAAGACCCGTTTTTGGTGACTACATCTGACAGAGATATTATGTCAAACGAGGTTATCGAGCGTTTTGAAGAGCTTGAGGGCAAAGATGTTTGTGTTGCCGGTCGTATTATGTCAAAACGCGGCAAGGGCAAAGTTATGTTTATGGATATCCACGACCGTGGCGGTAAAATCCAGATTTTTGCTAAATTTGACGACCTTGGCGAAGATGTATACAAGGGCCTCAAAAAATGGGATATTGGCGATATTATGGAAGTCAAGGGCTATGTATTCAAGACTCAGATGGGCGAAATCAGTATTCACGCAAAGGCTGTCAAGCTGCTTTCAAAGTCACTTTTGCCATTGCCTGAAAAATACCACGGACTTACTAATACTGACCTTCGTTATCGTCAGCGTTATGTTGACCTTATTATGAATCCTGATGTTAAGAATACATTTGTAAAGCGTAGTGCTATTATCAAGTCAATTAGAGAGTATCTTGATAATAATGGTTATATTGAAGTTGAAACACCTATCCTTAACACTATACCGGGTGGTGCATCTGCTCGTCCGTTTACTACTCATCACAATACATTAAACCTTGATATGTATATGCGTATCGCAACAGAGCTTTATTTAAAGCGTCTTATCGTAGGCGGTATGGAGAGAGTTTACGAAATTGGTCGTAACTTCAGAAACGAAGGCATGGACGTTAAGCATAACCCTGAGTTTACATGTATCGAGTTTTACGAGGCATATACAGACCTTTATGGTATGATGGACAGAACAGAACAGCTTATTAACAAGGCTTGTGTTGAAACAAATGGTACAGATGAGATAGAATATCAGGGTGACAAAATCAGCCTCAAACTTCCGTTTAAGCGTGTTACTATGATTGACGCTGTTAAAGAGCACACAGGTGTTGACTTCAACGAGTTCTACTGTGATACTCAGAAGGCTAAGGAAGTTGCAAAGGAACTTCACCTTGAGGTTAAATCAACTGACACATGGGGCAATATCTTAAACTCTGCTTTCGAAGAGTACGTAGAGGATAAGCTTATAGAGCCTACATTTGTATGCGATTATCCTGTTGAGGTTTCACCGCTTACAAAGCGTAAGCAGGACAAGCCTGAACTTGTCGAGCGTTTTGAATTGTTCTGCAAAATCGGCGAGCTCGCAAATGCTTATACAGAGCTCAACGACCCTATCGACCAGAAAAAGCGTTTTGAGCATCAGCTTATGCTTAGAGAAGCGGGTGATGACGAAGCTAATATGATGGACGATGATTTTGTTACAGCGCTTGAGTATGGTATGCCACCAACCGGCGGTGTGGGTATCGGTATCGATAGACTTGTTATGCTTTTGACAGATAGTGCGTCAATCCGCGATGTTATTCTGTTCCCAACAATGAAACCGATTGAGAAGTAATTAACTCAAAAACCTAGTGCTTGTGCGGGTTTTGGAGGTTATGAAAACCCTAAAAACTTATACCCTACACTAATTTGTGCAAGGGAGATAATCACATAATTTGAATTGATTAACACTTGAGGCTGCCTCACTAGTAAGAAGTGAGGCAGCCCCCTTTTTATAATAAATAGTTTATCTAAAAACTATGCTTTCTTGTAACAGTATGCACTTATAGTTGCTACTGTTGGAGGGATTCGTTTACCATCAGACTCAGCGAATGGTGTTTCAGGAGGTTTAGGGAATATTGATATCATCGCAACAAAGAACATTTATGTTGGTGTAATAAAATAGGCGGAGTTAAAACCTCTACGATGAAATTGTTAGATTAATAATTTGCAACAACCTAAGATATCTGCTGATATATTGGGTTGTTTTTTTGCGTTTTTGTGTGATATAATACAATAAAATAAGATGTTAGTGTGGTGACATAGTGATTGAAAAATTGTTTAAGGAACTGTCTTTGCTTGAGCAGGTTGAAGCCATAGCACTCGGAGGTTCGCGTAGTGGTAGTAACTTTGATACAAATTCTGATTATGATGTGTATTTGTATGTGACTTCTCCAGTAGACGAAAATATAAGAAAAGAGTTGCTAAATAAATACTGTGACTATGTTGAAATTGGAAATCATTTTTGGGAGCTCGAAGATAACTGCACGCTAAAAAACGGTGTTGATATAGACATACTGTATCGTAACCTTGACGATTTTACTCTTGATGTCGCATCAGTAGTAGAAGATTGTAATGCACGCACAGGATATACAACCTGTATGTGGCACAATCTGCTAACTTGCAAAATCATATATGATAAGTGCGGCAGACTTCAGAATACAAAGGATAGGTTTAGTGTTTCGTATCCGGAAAAACTCAGGAAGAATATTATAGAAAAGAATATGAATCTGCTTAGCGGAATGTTGCCATCTTATGATTTTCAGATTCAAAAAGCAGTTAAGCGTAAGGACTTAATCAGCATGAATCATCGCGTAAGCGCATTTATGGAATCGTATTTCGATGTTATTTTTGCATTAAACAGACTTACTCATCCCGGAGAAAAACGACTTGTGGATTTGTGCCTTAAAAACTGTTCGATTCTACCAGTCGATTTTGAAAAAAATATAGCAAAACTCTTTGATGATTTGTTTGAAAACCCTGACTGCGTGAGTGATGATATATGTGATATCGTCTCAAGGCTAAAGGAAGTTGTTTGACAATATATTACAAAGGATATATAATGCTTTCATAGTTTACAAAAGGAGAATTTACATATGAAAAAATCATTACTTGCTTTGTTTTTAGCTATATGTATGGCGGTTATGTTTGTTGGGTGTGCTAACGGTGACACAAGTCCTACACAACAACCACAGCAGAGCACACAGCCGCAGGAAACACAACCGACTTTTGTTAATGTTACTCTGAATGCACTCAGTTATAACGGAATTATGTATGAATTCACACTCAAAGTTGAAGAAGACAGTAATGCCTTGGATAAGCGCACAAGCAGTATCACATTTACTGCTAAACCAGGTGAAACAGTTTTGGAACTTATGTCAGCACAAGGGTATACTGAGTTGACCCCTGTTGAGTTGCACGACGAGTTTGTGGGCTGGATGGAGTATAAGGTTATACCGGGTGAAAACAAAGACGGCGTTCCAATTGCTACATACGAAAAGATTTCCGGTGACACATATTATACAACACAGCAGGTTATGGAAATGGCTGCACCTGAGTATTCTGTTGCATTTGTTGCAAAGTGGAAGAATATTGAGGATAGCTATTATCAGGCATACGGATATTGATGTTTACTTAATTAAAGGGCTGGATATTCAGCCCTTTTGGTATTTTACTGTTACTGGAGGACAAGATGAGAAAAAGAGTTTTAGCTTTATTAATGGCAGTTTTAGTTTGCTTTACATTCTTTGGATGTGATGTGTCTGTTGACAGCGATAACGATAAAGATAGTGCAACTAGTGATCAGGCGGCTACCGGCAGTAGTTCACCATTGTTATATAAAGTAACTGATGATGACGGAAATGTTGTGTGGCTTTTTGGTTCAATTCATATTGGCAGAGATGATTATTATCCACTTCCTAGTTATGTGCTTGATGCATATAACAGCAGTGATGCTCTTGCGGTAGAATTTGACATAAATTCTTTTGAAAGCGATATGAAAGCACAGATGGAAGCACTAGCTTTGCTAGTGTATAATGATGGAACATCAATAAAAGACCATGTGTCAGAGGATACGTACAACAAAGCGGTCGAAATAATGGAAGAAAATAATATGTATTCGGCTGCTCTTGACTATTATGTTCCGTCATTTTGGTCAAATTTTGTTGATAACTGTTCATATACTAAACTAAAGTTGGATGTCGAAAACGGTATTGACCGTCATTTTTTAGAACTTGCACAAGAGGATAAAAAAGAGATTTTAGAAGTTGAATCTGCTTTTTCTCAGTATCAGATGTTGGCTGATTTTTCAGAAGAACTGCAGATTTACCTTCTTGAGAGTTCAATCGAATCATACAATGAACTTGAAGAGTCAAAAGAAGACATCAACAAAATGATGGATTTGTGGGTTAAAGGCGACGAAAAAGAATTTGCTGATTATCTTAATGAGGAAGAAAAGCTGGAATCAGATGAAGAGGAGCGCCTTTATGAAGAGTACAACAATGCTATGCTTGTTGAGCGAAACAACGCAATGACTGATTATGCTGAAGAAATGTTAAAATCAGGCAAAGAAGTGTTTATTTGTGTTGGTATTGCTCATATTGTAGGTGATGGTGCGGTTGCACAACAACTCAAATCGCTTGGATATACGGTTGAGATAATAAGATAATATTTATGTAATAAACTTCGGGTTTGTAAGCCCGGAGTTTTTTATTTGTGCAAAAATGTAAAGTACACTTGACATAGCGGTAGTGATGTGCTATTATACAAATGTAAAGCGAACTTTACATAGCAGATTGAGGAGGGATTGCGTGAAGAATAGGATTGAAGAAATAAGAAAATCAAAAGGGTTGAGTCAGGAAGATTTTGCGAAACGTATGGGAGTATCACGCCAGACCATCAGTTCGCTTGAAAATGGTCGATATAACCCATCGATTACTCTTGCTCATGATATTGCTAAGTTTTTTGAACTCACAATAGAAGACGTGTTTGTCTTTGATGAAGAATAGGAGGATACTATGAAATACAGCAGAAGAATTGTGATAAGCATCACTTGGATAATACTTGGTGTTGTCTTGAGTGTGTTGAGCTTTATGAATATTATTGAATCGTTTTGGAGCGGATTTGGTGGTGGTATCTTTTTGGTAGGTATACTGCAAGTTTTCAGACAGATAAAATACCGCACAAATGAACAGTACAGAGAAAAGGTTGATACAGCCATGGATGACGAAAGAAACAAGTTTATAGCTAACAAGGCATGGGCCTGGAGCGGATATATTTTTGTTATCGTAGCGGCAATAGGCACAATAATATTCAAATTGCTTGATAAAGAAGAGTTGATGCTGCTATGTAGTGGTAGTGTGTGCTTTTTTGTGATAGTATACTACATCGCATATATGATATTAAGACGAAAATACTAAATTTCTTTGATGCTTGATATCTTTGTAAAAATATTTGACACTTATTTTATCATGATATAAAATGAACGTGTGAAAACACTAGATTTGAGGTGTTAATGTGAAAAGAATATTGATATTTACTCTGGTGATTTGTATCATGATGATATCTGTGATACCTACTTTTGCTGTTGATAATTGTGATGTGACTGCTATGACAACACAGGGGATAACACAAGACAGGGCACAGGATTTGTATGATGCGTATATGGCTGTTTTCAACGCTTCGGACCTGAGTGAACTTGAGTCTGCAACTGAGCAACTGAAAACCGATGTTACTGTCGCTGACAGTTTTACAGAGCAGGAAAAACAAGATTTACAATCAATTTTTGGAAAACCGGTAGAAGAAATTGTCAGTGAGATTAACTTTGTCTGTTCAAGAGCAGATAAAGTACTCTATTTAGATGATTTATGTATTTCATTTGTAAATGAAAAGAGTATAGATACAGCAAAAGCGATTGTAAAAGAATACGAATCAATTTTTGAAGATGAAGAATATATCGACAAGAATCTTCGTGAAATGGCCCGTCAATATATAGATAGACTTGATGAGGTGTACCGTAGCGCATTAACATTCATAGATATATACGAGCCGTGCGGAGATGAAACAGCAGCACCACAAAATCCGCAGGAATCAACAAAGGATGAAGAAACAGTTGTAACAAACCCGACTCCTGTGAAAACAGGTAAAAGCAGAGGGGCATTGGTTTGTTTTGCGTTTGTGTTGGGGACATTTGCGGTTATTGTGTGCATAAAACGCAGGCTTAAAACCAATACCTGATAAAAAACAAAACTCTGGAATTTGATTTCAGAGTTTTTTGTTTTATTTTGCTGTGTGGTGTGATATACTTTTAGTGTGACATTATTAGTGCATTAAATTTAAAAACACAATCATATATTTGATTATTTGTATTTTATAGTGGTGGGTTATGATTATTTTTGTTTCAATATTATTGTTGATTGCAGCAGTCCTTTTGGTTGTGTATTATGTATATCGTGTTGCCTTTTATTCAAGAAAAAAAGGACAGGACGATATATTTAATATCCCAACAGGCGCACAGTACGATGAACACAAGGATGAGATGATATCGCTTATCAACAGGATAGCAAAGCGTGAGTATGAAGATGTATATATTACATCGTATGATGGTATCAGGCTACACGGAAGGTACTACCATAACAAGGATGGAGCACCGCTTAACATTGGTTTTCATGGTTATCGTGCGACAGCACTCAGGGACTTTTGCGTGGGTGCAAACGAGACACTTGTCAGGGGGCACAATCTTTTGCTGATTGACCAGAGAGGTCAGAGCAAAAGCGAAGGGCACACGATAACAATGGGTGTAAAAGAGCATCGCGATGTGAAGTCATGGGTTGATTATGCAACAAAAAGATTTAAAAAGGATACAAAAATCATACTTTACGGAGTGTCTATGGGAGCTGCGTCAGTTGTTATGGCAACAGCACTTGATTTGCCTGAAAATGTAAAAGGTGTTATTGCAGACTGTCCGTATTCGTCACCAAAGGATATAGTGCTCAATGTAGCAAAACAGGATATGGGTATTGCTCCTGTTGTTGCATATCCGTTTGTATATCTTGCAGCAAAGATTTTTGGCAATTTTGACATAAACGAAGTGTCCTGTAAAGACGCCGTGAAAAAGACAAAGATACCTGTGCTGATACTGCACGGAGAAGCCGACCTTTATGTACCGTGCTATATGAGTGACGAGATTTCAAAAGCAAATCCATTGATGGTTACACGCCATACTTTCAAAGATGCAGGTCATGGCCTGAGCTTTTTTGCAGACAAAGAGCGGTACCGCAAGATTACAGAAGATTTTTTTGAAAAAACATGTAGGTAAAACAACATATATTTATGAAGGCTAGTGATAGATATTTCACTAGCTTTTTTGTATATAAAAGAACTTTTGTTTTGTAAGTTTTGTACAGAGCGTTGTAAATTTTGCACAAAGTAGAAACATTATTATTATTCAATGGGGCGAACTTTTTTAGGCTTCTGTCATTTTTATTGTATATTTTGTCCATTTGTAATATAATTAAATGGTGTTCACAGACGGAATTGTTGAAAATGACCGAAAAAGTCGATTTGGCACTTCCCACAAGAAAGGAGTTGTTTTCATTATGAAACAATATGACGCAAAACACATATTAAATATTGCTATGGCGGGTCACTCGGGCGCAGGTAAGACTTCTGTTGCTGAAGCTATGCTGTATCTTGCAAAAGCATCTGACCGTTTGGGTAAAATCTCTGACGGTAATACTATGCTCGACTATGACGCTGAAGAAATAAAGAGAAAGGTTTCCGTACTCACAGCAGTTGCACCTATCGAGTGGAAAAATATGAAGATTAACCTTATCGATACACCTGGTCTGTTTGACTTTGAGGGTGGTATCTGCGAGGGATATCGTGCTGCTGAGACAGCTATGATTGTTGTATCTGCTAAAGATGGTATCAACGTTGGTACAGAAAAAGCAGTTAAAGCCGCAAACAAAGCAGGTCTTACAAAGATTTTCTTTGTAAACGGCGTGTGCGACGAGGACGCTCGTTTCTATCGAGTGCTTGAGGACCTTAAGGCTACATTTGGCCCATCTGTATGTCCTGTTATCGTGCCACATATCGAAAACGGTCAGGCTAATACATACATAAACCTTTTTGAATACAAGGCTTACACATATGATAAGTCAGGTAATGCTACACCATCTGATATTTTACCTGAGATGGGCGACAGACTCGAGGGACTGCGTGAAGCTATCAAAGAGGCTGTTGCTGAAACATCTGAGGAACTTATGGAAAAATTCTTTGAAGGTGAAGAGTTTACTCCTGATGAGATTATCCTCGGTGTTGCTCAGGGTGTAAAAGACGGCTCACTTTGTCCTGTATTCTGTGGCGATGCTCACTCCACATTTGGTATCGAGCAGTTTATGAATTCACTTTCATGGCTTGCTCCTACTGCTGCTGATAAAGGCAGTGAAACTGCTGTTGATGTTAATGGCGACCCTGTTGATATCGCTGTAAATGAAGCCGGCGCTACTGCTGCTGTTGTGTTCAAAACTGTTGCTGACCCATTTGTTGGTAAGCTTTCATATTTCAAGGTTGTATCGGGCAAAGTTTCTACAGAAACTCCACTTGTTAATATGCGTACAGGTAAAGAAGAGCGTATCACTAAGGTTCTTACCGTAAAAGGTAAGAAGCAGGAGGATGCATCATACATTGGTGCAGGTGATATCGGTGCTATACCTAAGCTTCAGGCTACTATTACAGGCGATACACTTTGTGCACCAACCCGCAGAGTAATACTTAACGGTGTTGACTATCCTGCTCCTTCATTCTCAATGGCTATGTATCCAAAGAAGAAGGGCGAAGAAGATAAGGTTGCTCAGGGTCTTGTCAGACTTGTAGAAGAAGATCCGACTATCAAATTCAACAACAACTCTGAAACAAAAGAAATGGTTGTTTCAGGTATGGGCGAACAGCACCTTGATGTTGTTGTATCAAAGCTCAAGAATAAATTTAACGTAGAAGTTGAACTCAGACAGCCAAAGGTTGCATACAGAGAGACTATCCGCTCAACATCTGATGTACAGGGTAGACATAAGAAGCAGTCAGGCGGTAGTGGTCAGTTTGGTGATGTTTGGATTAAATTTGAACCATGCGACTGCGATTCACTTGAATTTGAAATTCAGGTTGTTGGCGGTTCTGTTCCAAAGCAGTTCTATCCGGCAGTTGAAAAGGGTCTGCGTGAATCTATCAAGAAAGGTCCACTCGCAGGCTATCCTGTTGTTGGTGTTAAGGCAATTCTGCACGATGGTTCTTCTCACCCTGTTGACTCAAATGAAATGGCATTTAAGATGGCAGCACAGATTGCTTTCAAGAATGGTATTCCACAGGCTCGACCAACCTTGCTTGAGCCAATCGGCGCACTCAAGGCTAATGTTCCTGATGCTAACATGGGCGACATCATGGGCGAGGTTAACAAGCGCAGAGGTAGAGTGCTTGGTATGAACGTAGGCGAAGACGGTATGCAGATCGTTGAGGCTGAAGTTCCAATGGCTGAGATGGCTGACTTCTCTGTTTATATGCGTCAGGTAACTCAGGGCAGAGGCTCATTCAGTTTTGAGTTCGAGCGTTACGAAGATGCACCTGCTCAGGTATCACAGAAAGTTATCGAAGAAGCTAAGGCTAATATGGAAGATTGATATAAACTTAGTTAAGCAATTAATTTCCTATAAAAAGCACCCGAGTTTTTTGCTCGGGTGTTTTGCTGTTATAAAACAAAAACTCCGCATACTTAACATATGCGGAGTTTAATTATTTATGGATTAATTACTTAATAAGTGATTTACCTGTCATTTCTTCAGGCTGTGGGAGGTCTAAAATCTCGAGCATTGTTGGTGCGATATCAGCAAGACAACCGCCCTCTCTTAACTGACACTCTTTGCCAACAACAACGAATGGTACAGGGTTAGTAGTGTGTGCAGTAAACGGTGAGCCGTCTACATCGTACATTCTGTCAGCGTTGCCATGGTCAGCAGTAATGAGCGAGATACCGCCCATTTCATCGATAGCATCAGTAACAGCCTTAACACCCTTGTCAACAGCCTCAACAGCAGCAACAGCAGCCTCAAAGATACCTGTGTGACCAACCATATCGCAGTTAGCAAAGTTTAATATGATTACATCATATTTGCCGCTTTTGATAGCCTCAACGCATTTGTCGGTAACTTCATAAGCGCTCATATGTGGTTGCATATCGTATGTTGCAACCTTTGGAGAAGCAACCAAGATTCTGTCCTCACCCTCGTACTGCTTTTCAACACCACCGTTGAAGAAGAATGTTACATGTGCGTATTTTTCTGTTTCTGCTATTCTAAGCTGTGTTTTGCCCATTTTTGAGAGATACTCACCTAATGTGTTGTTAAGACTCTGTGGCTTGAATGCAACATGAACATTTGGCATAGTTGCGTCGTACTGAGTCATGCAAACGTATGTGAGTGGGAAGAAACCATTTTTTCTTTCAAAGCCTGCAAAGTCAGGGTCTACAAAAGTACGTGTGATTTCTCTTGCTCTGTCAGGGCGGAAGTTGAAGAATACAACAGAGTCATTTGCTTTGATAGTATCGCCACCATCGATAACAGTAGGAACTACAAATTCATCTGTAACATCGTTTGCATAAGAATCAGCAACAGCCTGTACAGGGTCAGCACAAAGAATGCCCTCGCCATATACCATAGCAGCGTATGCTTTTTCTACACGCTCAAAGCGGTTATCTCTGTCCATAGCGTAGTATCTGCCCATAACTGATGCGATTTTACCAACGCCGATTTCAGCCATTTTGTCAACGCACTGAGCGACAAAATCCTTGCCGCTTGATGGTGGTACATCACGACCATCAAGAAAAGCGTGAACATAAACTTTGGTAAGACCTTTTTTCTTTGCCATCTCAAGAATACCATAAAGGTGGCTGTTGTGTGAGTGCACGCCACCATCTGACAAAAGACCAAAAAGGTGAAGTGAGGTGCCGTTATTAAGCGCGTTATCCATAGCAAGATTCAACGCTTCGTTATTAAAGAAATCACCGTCGTTTATTGATTTAGTGATTCTTGTTAATTCCTGATACACAATGCGGCCGGCACCCATATTTGTGTGGCCAACTTCAGAGTTACCCATTTGTCCGTCAGGCAGACCAACGTTCATACCTGATGCACCAATCTGTGTGATTGGGTTAGAGCTGAAAATTTTATCAAGTGCAGGAGTATTAGCAGCAGCAATAGCGTTGCCATCTGTTGGTGCTACGCCATAGCCGTCCATTATGATTAAAGCAAGTGGTTTTTTTGCCATCTTAAAAATCCTCTCGAAAATTATTTGCTTGCAGCCTCAACGATAGCAGCAAATTTCTCTGCAACAAGTGAAGCACCGCCGATAAGACCGCCGTCAACGTTCTCCTTAGAGAGAAGCTCAGCTGCGTTTGCGTCATTCATTGAGCCACCATACTGGATAGTAACACCCTGTGCACACTTGTCGCAGTAAAGGTCAGCAAGTACGTTACGGATAATAGCGCAAACTTCTTCAGCCTGGTCTGCAGTAGCAGTAAGACCTGTGCCGATAGCCCATACAGGCTCGTAAGCGATAATGATTCTTGAAAGTTCATCGGCTGTAACACCCTGAAGTGCAACCTTTGTCTGGAGAGATACTGTCTCTGCTGTGATGCCCTGCTCACGCTCAGAAAGAAGTTCGCCAACACACAAGATAACAGTCAAACCTGCATCAAGTGCAGCTCTTACTCTCTTGTTAACAGTTACGTCTGTCTCGCCAAAATACTGTCTGCGCTCAGAGTGACCGATGATAACATATTCGATACCCATAGCTTTGAGCATATTAGCAGAAATCTCGCCTGTGAAAGCGCCTGATTCTGCCCAGTGGCAGTTCTCTGCACCGATTTTAACATTTGTGCCCTGTGTAGTTTCAAGTGCTGTCTGTAAATCTACAAAAGGAACGCAAGCGATAACTTCACAGTCTGCGTCTTTTACGAGTGGTGTGATCTGGGACAAAAGCTCTTTGGCTTCTGCAGGTGTTTTGTTCATTTTCCAGTTGCCGGCAATAACTGCCTTTCTTACTGCTTTGTTCATAATATTATACCTCTTTGTAGTTAAGTTTATTTTTTCAAATTTAAGGGCGGAACAATGTCCGCCCTAGATTTTTGTACTGATTATTTGTCGCCGATAGCTGCGATACCTGGGAGTACTTTACCCTCAAGGTACTCAAGTGAAGCACCGCCACCGGTAGAGATGTGGCTCATCTTGTCAGCAAAGCCAAGGTTGATAACAGCAGCAGCAGAGTCGCCGCCACCAATGATAGTTGTAGCATCTGTTTCAGCTAAAGCCTTTGCAACAGAGATAGTACCGTTAGCAAAGCAAGCATTCTCAGAAACGCCCATAGGACCGTTCCATACAACAGTCTTAGCGTTCTTTACAGCGTTAGCATAGAGCTCTGCTGTCTTTGGACCGATGTCAAGACCCATCATATCTGCTGGGATTTCGCCTGTAGCGAAAACTTCTGTATCAACAGGAGCGTCGATTGGATCAGGGAAGTCCTTTGTGCATACAGCGTCAACAGGGAGAAGGAGTTCTTTGCCCAGTGACTTTGCTTTTTCGATCATCTCAAGGCAGTAGTCGAGTTTTGTATCGTCAACGAGTGATGTACCAACCTCTTTGCCAAGAGCTTTTGCAAATGTGTATGACATACCACCACCGATGATAAGTGTGTCGCACTTGTCAAGGAGGTTAGAGATAACGTTTAACTTGTCAGCAACTTTAGCACCGCCAAGGATAGCAACGAATGGTCTTACAGGAGCTTCAACAGCGTTGCCAAGATAGTCGATTTCCTTCTGCATGAGGTAACCAACAGCAGTTTCTTTCAAGTGCTCTGTTACACCAACAGTTGAGCAGTGTGCTCTGTGTGATGAACCAAAAGCGTCCATTACGAATACGTCAGCTAATGATGCAAGCTCTGACTTGAATGGCTCGAGGTTCTTAGTTTCTTCTTTTCTGAAACGTGTGTTCTGGAGAAGTACAACGTCGCCATCTTTCATAGCTGCAACAGCAGCCTTAGCGTTTTCGCCAACAACTTCATCATCATTTGCAAAAACAACCTCTTTGCCTAAAAGCTGTGATAGTCTTACAGCAACAGGTGCTAAAGAAAATTTTTCTTCAGGACCGTTCTTTGGCTTGCCAAGGTGTGAGCAAAGGATGAGTTTGCCGCCATCAGCTAAAATCTTTTTGATTGTGTCAAGAGCAGCAGTGATTCTGTTGTCGTTTGTGATAACGCCATCTTTGAGTGGCACGTTAAAGTCACAACGGCAAAGAACTCTTTTGCCAGCGAAATTGATGTCGTCAACTGTGTACTTGTTGAGTTTCATAAGTTATACTTCCTTTCAGAATTGTATTGTGAATTTGTTTAAAATAATTCCAAATTTCTACATGTTAATTATATAACAATGATACCTGTTTTTTCAATAGTCAAAAACACTAATATTTTGCCCATAATTTCATATAAATATATCACATTAAATGCGTTATATTTCGCATTTGTTTTACCAGGTGTGATTGTGGAGTTGACCGCTCAGTAGAAGCGACGGATAATCCCATTGTCTTAATACTTCATATGTAGCAACAGCAACAGCATTGGAAAGGTTAAGCGAGCGTGCTTCTTCTATCATAGGAATACGCACACAACTGTCACGATTTTGGAGTAAAAGTTCTTCATCAAGGCCTTTTGTTTCTTTTCCAAAAACAAGGAACGCTTTGTCAGGGTAAGTGACATCAGAGTGACGATGAAGTGCCTTTGTTGTAAAAAAGAAGAAGTTTTCGCCTTTGTTTTTTTCAAAAAACTCCTCTTGGTTTTCATAGTAGGTAATATCAAGATACTGCCAGTAGTCAAGTCCTGCTCGTTTTAAATGCTTGTCGTTTATTTCAAAGCCGAACGGTTTAACAAGATGGAGTCTTGCTCCGGTTGCCGCACAGGTGCGAGAGATGTTGCCTGTGTTCTGTGGTATCTCAGGTTCGATAAGTACGATATTAAGTTCTGCCAAAAGTTATCACCTCTATACTATTTTAAAATGGAGATACTGTTATTGCAAGTCTTTTTTAAAAAGGAGGTGTACTGATGGCTAAAGGCGGATTTATGGGAGTAGTAAAAGGCGTGGCATTTGGTATGGCAACAGGGGCAGTTGCAGGATACGTCGGCAAGAAAATGATGGACGAAGGAAAGCACTCGATGCGCAAAAAAGCAAACAAAGCGATTGATACAATGGAGAACATCGCATCAACCGCAAAATATATTTTCAGATAAAAACTCATATAAATAGCACCTGAAGTTTATTAATTACTTCAGGTGCTTGTTTGTTGCAATATTTATTCAGAGTAATCGTAACTTAGTTTTTCTACTGTCCAGTCTTTGATGATGTCATAGTATCTGCACAACGCATCGTGAGCAGATTCTACATCGTGTGCCAGGTAGTTGCCACACTCAATTCTTGTGTTTCCGGGAATATCACCTTCATGGTCACGACATTTTATAACAATTTCTTTTATAAGGTTGAGCGAAGTTTCATGAGAAAGACCACGTGTCAGAAAATAAAAGCCGGTCATACAACCCATCGGGCCAAAGTATACTACATTGTCGCTATACTCGCTGTTTCTTGCATAGGTAGCAAACAGATGCTCGATAGTATGCATAGCATAAGGCTTTAAAAAAGGTGGTGTGTTCGGCTTGATAAAACGCAAATCGAAGGTTGTAATATCAGAGTCGATTCTTGAAATATATACACCCACATCGAGTTTGTCATGGTCTACAGTAAAACTTGCAATTTTGTTCATAATTACCTCTTAATATTTTTTGAAACTGATGTTTAAATCAACGTTGCCGTCAATACCGTTTACGCTTCCGCTGTCTGAATACTGCCATATTGTAAAATTATAGTAAAGCGACGGTGTGTTTGTATATTCAGCGTGCCAGAAATCATAGTCCTTGATTTCTTCCAAAATAAAGTTGGTGTAAATAAGGCTGCTGTTTATGTAAATCATAGGTTTGTAGCCAGACATCTTTACAGTTTTGCAAAAAGCGACAGTGCATTCTGTCAGAGTTTCTTTTGTTACGCCATTTGTTCGTGCTTCAGGCTCGTTTTCGATAAACTCCCAGTCATATGCGAGCGGATAATCAAGAGTAGCACCATCAAGCAAATCTATTGCATACTGTGCCTCTTCTTTTGCTTCCTGCTCGTTTGTAGCCTGCGAGAAGAAGTACGCGCCAACTTCTAGCCCTGCGGCTTTTGCCTGCTCGTAATACTGCGAAAATCTGCTGTCAGCATATAGAGTACCTGTTTGCCCATAGCCTCTGCCACCTAGTTTTAAGATAACAAATTCAACACCCTGTTCTTTAACAGCGTAAAAATCAACGTCACCCTGAAATTCAGACAAATCAATACCAACAGAAGATGTGACAACACCGTTTTCTGTGTAGGTCATAAAACCATTTTCGTCAACAGAGAAATTATCGTTATTATACTCGTTTATCTCCATATCCTTTACGACAGGTATTTCTATCTCGCCAAGATGCGGATCGTTTTGTATGATAGTTGTTGTAGGGGCTTTCGTTTCATCATTGTTATCTTTTTGCTTGTTGCAAGATACAAGATATATTACCAAAGTAGTGAGAAAAGCAACCAGTACTATAAGAGCAAATACTGCGATAATAGATTTTTTTGATTTTTTTGCGGCGTATTTTCCGCCGCCTCCAAAAATAGCCATAAAGTTCTCCTTTTCAGCAATTTACGCTATGAGGATACCACAAAACGACGATAAAGTAAATAAATTTCACAGTAAGTTTACTTTTGCCTTGAAAATATTACGGCTTGCTTGTATAATGTAAAAAAATGATGAAAGGGGATAAGCGATGGAAGTTCTGGGATATAGAAAAAAATCTAAATCAGAGCTTATAAAAGCAGTGAATGATTGCAAATCTATCAGCCAGCTTTGTGCGCTTATCCAGCATGAGGATATAGTTATCCAGATGCAGTGTTTGCCCGGTGCATCAAATATTCCTACAAAGAAGCTTGATACCGGACAGACGGTAATTAAATCTCCGCTTGACAGTCTGAAAGAAAGAGTTTTGAATGCGATAAAGTGAAAACATGTATAGATTAAAGTACAGGCAACTGTACTTTTTATTTTTTTGTGGATTTTCACTAAATTTTTCTTGATATGTGATGTTTATAATGTTACAATTACAATGTACACAGATATTAACAATAATAAGGAGGTTAATATGAAGAAGTTATTATCATTTACTTTAGCAATTATAATGTTGTTAAGCGTTTTACCACTGTCTGTATTTGCAGCAGAAAGTGGTATTACATACACATTTACAGGCGCTAATGCACAGGACGCTGGTTATGCTGAGGGTATTATTACATACACAGCAGATGCTGACGGTACATACTATCTGTACTGGGCAGATGACACCGCTGCTTTGAGCGACTATTTTGAAATCGCGGCATTCACTCTCAACGCGGGTGGAACAGGTACATTCAAATTTCCTGCACAGGTGGCTATTCCTGCTGATGCAGAAGCTGTAATCGTATCTACTGCCGCTGATTGCAGTACAGCTAGTGTGGATACTGCTGTTGCAAAGTTTGATATACCAGACAGCAAAAAGCTTTATGATTCATCAGATGAACGTCAGTACAGATATGCAGCACTTTCGGATATCCATATCGATATGCAACACGGTACTTCTGCAGGTTTTTACACAAACTCTGTAAAACACTGGGAACAGACTCTTGATGTATGTGTTGATAGAGCAGTTGACTTTATCATTTCATCAGGTGACCAGGTTACTAACGCCTATGGCTCTACACTTGAGTGGCTTACATATCAGCAGGTACTCGCTGATTCTGACTACGTTAACCCAATTTATGAATCAGATGGTAACCACGAGCCACGAGGCAGTTACAACAGCAACTGTGATTCAGCGTGTAGCAATGAAGAGTTTTCTCTTGCTACAGGTCTTGATGCAGACGCACAGTCAATCGTTGACGGCAAGGATTATTACGAAATAACAGAGCCTAACTCAGGCGACCACTTTATCTTTATGAGTGAAGTGCACGCTCACCCTGGTGAAAACGACAACTTCTCAAAAGAACAGCTTGACTGGCTTGAGGGCTTGCTCAACAAATACAAAGGTGACGGCAATAAGATTTTCCTTATTGAGCACGCTTTGATTCAGGGCTATGGCGCTGGCGACGATACTTATGATCCTGGATATCAGGGCGGTATCAGAATGGAACACGCTGAAACAGGCGAACAGTTCCCTAACAACCAGAGATTTAAGAGCCTCCTTGAAGCAAACAAAGAGATTATCTGGTATTCAGGTCATACACATATAGACTTTACTGAAAACCAGAACTATTCTAGCGAGAATGGTAAATCATGCCATATGGTACACATTCCATCTGCTTGTAACACTACACGCTATGAAAAAGACGAAAATGGTTACAAGATTTTAGGTTCAAGCACAGACTATACATTCTTTGATGACACAACACAGGGCTACTTTGTAGATGTTTATGAAGATGCAACTATTCTTTATGGTACAAATCTCCATTACAACAAGGTTTATCCTTCATATACATATCTGATTGAAGAGGGCGAGCCACAGGAAAGAGAAACCGAAGAAACCCAGCCTCGTCCTACAAGACCGATTCCAACACAGCCTGTGATTGAAAACGGTAAGAAGGTTTACTGTATCAATTCCACTCAATGGGCTGAAGTGTATACTCACAACTGGATCGAAGGTGGTGCAGGCACAACATGGCCTGGATATCCTATGACTAAGACAGGTGAAACTGTTAACGGTTTTGATGTTTACGAAGCAACTATCGAACCAGACTACACAAGCATTATCTTCAACAATAACGATAAGGGTTCACAGACTGCTGACCTCACTGTACAAGAAGGCCAGTATTACGATATCAAAGCAGGCGTATGGTACGCTTCTTTGGCAGATGTTCCTGAGGTAGACCCGTTGTCTACAGATCGTTATCTTGTAGGTTCATTCAATGGTTGGAGTACAGTAGCTAACGAGTTTAAGCTCAATAACGTGGGCGACTCAACAGCTTATGTTACAATGACACTCGAAGCTGATACAACATATCAGTTCAAAGTTATGAGAGAGGGTACATGGACAAGTTGTGCTACTCCTATTACAGACACAGTTTCCGGACTGACATTCTCTAAATCAGTGAGCGGTAATGCTACAATTACTACCAAGGCAGCCGGTGACTATAAATTCTCATTTGGTATAAGCAGTTCACAGCTTGGTGTAACATATCCAGAGGAAATAACACCACCACAAGACCCTGTTGTATATGGTGATGTTGATTTGAACGGCAAGGTAGAGGTGCTTGATGCTACTCTTGTTCAGAAAGCTATAGCTAACCTGACTACTTTAACTGATAAGCAAATTAAAAATGCGATAGTATCAGGAAACGATAACCTTACTGTTTTAGATGCTACATATATACAGAAGAAAATCGCAAATATTATTGACAAGTTCCCTGTTGAAGAAGCAGAAAACGACAAGGATGTTGCCACAACATCAGCAGATACATTGACAAGTGAAGAACTCTTTACAAAAGCACAGGAATACCTGAAAGCTTACTTCCAGTACGCATCATACAACGATTATCAGGCATTGAAGAAGGTCGTATACAAATATAAGGATACCGATACAACCGCTCTTAGCGAAGATGCAATGGCTGAGCTTACTGAAAAAATGGATAAATTCGATGCATTAAGAGAAAAGGTTTGGCAGCAGACAGTTTACTATACTGATGGCAACGGTAGCGGTAATATCAGGGCTTATTATTTCAACAGCACAACTAACGCTGAGGTAGAAGAATGGCCGGGACAGATTGGCTCTTATATCCACACAAATTCATATGGTCAGAACATCTATGCTGTGACACTCAACTTCTCAAAATTCGATACAATAGTATTCAGTAGCGATGGCAACAACAAAACTGTTGATATCACACTTGATGGTTGTTCAGGTAAACTTTATTACCCTAAAGAGCAGAATGCTGAGGGTGCATGGGGAGTAGAAGAAACTACATTCAAACAGATGTGGTACAGCACAGAAAAAGAAGAAGAAGTAGGCGGAGATGTAGCACAGGATATTACAATCTACTTCACAGATACACTTTCATGGAGTTCGGTTAAGTGTTATTACTGGCACGGCAGCAAGAACAACACATGGCCGGGTCAGGATATGACATTTGTAAGAAACAACTCAGTGGGTCAGCCTATCTATAAACTGACTATTCCGGCAGGCTCATCTGTAGTATTCAACAACGGTTCGGGTACACAGACTGTTGATGTGACAGGTGCTACCGGTGGAACAGGATATTATGCAACGACACTTTCAGGCGGCAAATATCTTGTAGAAACCTACGTGTATGGCGAATGATTATACAAGATTTCAGGTAATTAAGGCACAGGTGGTAAAATGAAAAAATTTCTTAGTCTATTAATTGTTGCTATGTTGGTGATTTTACTTATCGGCTGTGAAGACGATAAGGACAAACGCTCACGCGATGACGATGATGATAGTGGTTTTTCTGAGAAGATATCACACGATGAAGAATCATCAGATTTAACTTGTGAAATCTGCAATGGAAGCGGAATGGACTTATGTAGCGTTTGCGGTGGCGAAGGCTCTTATGACGGCGGTTATGGCTATCCTATGAGTTGTGTGGTTTGCGGTGGCAGCGGATTATTTGAATGCGCAGGCTGTGCCGGCACAGGGCAGGTCAAGCAATATAATTTTGATGATTCATATGATGGTGGCGGTGGTATTGTTTCACCAAACACTGACATTTTCGACGGTGGCTCGAGTTCAAAAAATTGCGTTAAGTGCAACAACACAGGTACAATTATATGCACATTCTGTGAAGGTACAGGTGGTTGGGATAACACCAATTATGCACCTGATTTTTCAGGTAACGGAGGAAATTCGTACTCAACAACTCAGAAATGCTACACTTGCAGTGGAAAAGGCGTAATTGATTGTCCGTATTGCTATTGAGATATAACTAATAAAAAAAGCGGTGGTTTTATATCCACCGCTTTTTTGTATTTAGCTTGTAAGTATCATTTTGCCCTCGTGGTCTGTGTAGTATTCGCCTTGTGGCAAGAGCTGTGATATTGGCACAATATCATATCCCTTTGCTTTAATTGATTTGATTATGAGTGGCAACGCTTCAGGGGTATTTGTAGCACCATTGTGCAATAGTATTATTGAGCCTTCGCAGAGGTTATTTTCAATTCTCTGTACCATCTCCTGTGGGGACGGGTCTTTCCAGTCAAGAGAATCTATGTTCCATTGCACACAGTACATACCTGTGTCGTTGCAAATTTCTACAACAGTGTTGTCGTATTCGCCATACGGCGGTCTGAAAAGTGTGACTTCTTTTTTTGTGATAGCACTGATTTTTTTGTTGCAGTTGTCAAACTCAGTCTTTTGTGCACTTCGCGAAAGCTGTGTCATATGTGCGTGGGTGTCACTGTGGTTGCCTACATCGTGGCCTCGCTTTGAAATTTCTGCTACCGACTGCGGATATTTGTCAACCCATTCTCCCACAAGAAAAAATGTTGTTTTTACATTGTGCTCATCAAGTATATCAAGCAGTGTGTCTGTCTGTTCGTTGCCCCACGCAGCATCAAACGAAATCGCACATACCTTATCTTTTGTGTCAACATAGTATATTGGTATGATGCGCTCGGTATTAGAGGTTTCTAAAACTTGAGTTGCGGTTGAGGTGCCCACTGTCAGCATTATCGTACCTATGAGCACACAGGCTAAAATACAAATTAAGCCTTTCTTGGTTATAGTGATAACTTTCATAAAAAAATCCCCCTGTAAAACCTATGCTTACAGGGGGATTTTAATTACTGATTATAGTTTATTATGCTTGAATTTCCCATGTGATACCGTCTTTGCTGTCTTTTACTACTACATGCATAGCAGCAAGTTCATCTCTGATTCTGTCAGCAGTAGCCCAGTCTTTATTAGCACGGGCGTGTTGACGCTCATTGATAAGCTGTTCGATTTTAGCTGTGTCAACGCTTGGGTTTTTAGACTTGGCTTCCTCTTTAACTTTATCAGCAGCGTTAATCAAATCAAGGCTTAATACCTTGTCAAAATCAGCGATGAGGTAAAGCTTTGTTTTATCGTTTGTTTTGGCTTTTAATACATCGTACAGGCTTGTGAGACCCAAAGAAGTGTTGAGGTCGTTGTCCATATTTTCTTTGAATTTTGCGATATATTCATCAGCAACCGCCATATCAACTTCGCCGTCATCAGATAGATTTGCGATACGATTAACAAGCTTGTTGTATGCTGTGACAGTGTTATCCAGTGTATCAAAGTCAAACATCAGTGGCTTTCTGTAGTGCGACTGCAGACAGAACATTCTGTACGCAAGTGGGTTGTAGCCTTTCTCCTCAAGAAGTGATACTGTGAGGAACTCGCCCTTTGATTTGCTCATCTTGCCACGACGGTCGAGCAGGTGAAGTACATGGAACCAGTATTTGCACCACTCATGACCCAAGTATGCTTCAGACTGTGCAATCTCGTTTGTATGGTGAGGGAAAGCATTGTCTACACCACCACAATGAATATCACAGTACTCACCAAGGTGTTTTATGCTTATTGAACTACACTCAATATGCCAGCCAGGATAACCCAAGCCCCAAGGAGAGTCCCACTTGAGCTCCTGTGAGTCGAATTTTGACTTTGTAAACCACAGCACGAAGTCGGTTTTGTTTTTCTTTGCAAGGTCTTCTTCTACATCTTCTCGCACGCCAACCTCAAGGTCTTCTTCTTTCTGATTACCGAATACGTAGTACTTGTCGAGTTTTGACGTATCAAAGTAAACGTTACCACCGCTTAGGTATGCGTAGCCTTTTTCAAGCAGTACGGATACCATTTCGATGAATTCGTCGATACAGTTGGTAGCAGGCTCCACAACATCAGGTGTCTTGATGTTTAGCTTTTTGCAGTCAGCAAAGAATGCATCTGTGTAGAATTTTGCGATTTCAAGTACTGATTTTTTCTCGCGCTTTGCACCAGCGAGCATCTTGTCTTCACCTGTATCGGCATCAGATGACAGGTGACCAACGTCTGTGATATTCATAACTCTGGTTACATCGTATCCGCTGTAACGCAGATATTTTTCAAGCACATCTTCCATGATATATGTGCGAAGATTACCGATATGAGCGTAGTGATATACAGTAGGACCACAAGTGTACATACGCACACGCTTGCCCTCGAAAGGAACAAATTCCTGTTTTTCGTTTCCTAATGTGTTGTAGAGAATCATTGTTTTTCCTCCAGTTTCTTTTTAAGGTCGTTGATTTGCACCTGCATTTTGCACAGTTCTTGTGCTACAGGGTCAGAGTAATGGATCTGGTCAAGATAGTCGAGTTTTTCGCCGTTTATTTTGACTATTCGAGCAGGTACACCGACTGCGGTGGAGTTGTCAGGTACTTCGCTGAGTACCACAGCACCAGCAGCGATTCGCGCGTTGTCGCCTACTCTGAATGGTCCGAGTACCTTAGCACCAGAACCAACAAGCACGTTGTTGCCAAGAGTAGGGTGGCGTTTTCCGTGTTCTTTACCTGTACCGCCCAGCGTTACGTTCTGGTACAGCGTACAGTTGTCGCCGATTATGGTGGTTTCGCCAATTACAACGCCCATACCGTGGTCAATGAATAGTCCTTTGCCGATTTTTGCACCGGGATGAATCTCGACACCTGTTTTATGTCGTGCACGCTGAGAAATGTATCGTGCAATAAACTTCATATTATGATTGTAAAACCAATGCGCTTTGCGGTATGACCTGACAGCCTTGTAGCCTGAATACAGAAAGAAAACCTCCAGACGGCTTCTGGCAGCAGGGTCACGCTCCATAACGGAGTTCAAATCCGCTTTCAGATTTTTGAACATATATATTCTCCTTGTATAACAAAAAATGCGCCATCCCAAAAGGGACGACGCAGTCGTGGTTCCACCCAAATTCAGCTGATACATTATCAGCCCTTTGTGTCAGTTAACGGTGACTGCCGTGCAAAGATACTATAGTTCCCCTTGCAAGCTCACAGGTGCATTTCGCTCAAATCAGCCAAAGGAAATTTCAGCATACATTCCTCTCTCTGGTGACGTCTTTTAAACTACTTCTCCTGCTCAAAGCATTTTTATATCGTTAATATTATATACACTATAATTAAAAAATGCAATAGATTTTACATTTCACTTATAGCATCCTTGTTATCAAGCACATATTTGAGTCCCGAAATTATTGCAAATACGGTTGAAATCCACATAGCGATTTCGCCTACAATGTAGAAAACAGAGCCGATAGTGGTAAATACAGTTGAGCATGTATCCATAAACAATGATAGAATCTCAAGGAAGAATTGCAACGCAAATACAGTCACAATAGCAATAATTTGTGTTACTGTTTTCACCTTGCCCCAGATATTAGCGGCAACCACCTTGCCCTGTGCTGCAGCAGAGAGTCTGACTGATGTAACAACAAATTCCCTGAAAAGTACAATAAGGATAATGATAGGATCGCAAAGACCTAATGAAAGAAAGCATACCAGTGCGGAAATTACTAAAATCTTATCTGCAATCGGGTCAGCAAATTTGCCGAAATTTGTGATGAGGTTTCTCTCTCGTGCAATTTTTCCGTCAAAAAAGTCAGTCAGAGATGCCGCACCAAAGAGCAGTCCCGATACAAGAAAGTGAAACGGAAATTTTATAAGCAGAGTTGCTACCATAAAAGGTACAATCAGTATTCTAAGTACAGTAAGTTTATTAGGAAGATTCATTGTTTAGCCTACCATTTCTCCTGTGAGGTCACAGTCTAAATAATCAGTGATTTTTACCTTGACGATATCACCTTGATTAGGTTTTATATCGTTTGTTGTGAAGAACACACAAGGGTCAACCTCAGGTGCATCAAGAACCGATCTGCCAAAGTAGCATTCGGCGTAGCGGTCGTATCCGTCAACCAAAACATCAAGGGTTTTGCCGATGTGTTTTTGACAGTTATTTTCCATGATGATAGATTGTTGTTCAGTGATAATCTGAGCACGGTGCGCTCTGATTTCTTCATCAATTTGATCAGTATACAAAGCAGCAGGAGTGTCCTCCTCTGTTGAGTAAGCAAAGCATCCCAGACGTTCAAATTTCATATCGCTGACAAACTGTGACAGTTCTTCAAACTGTTTTTCAGTTTCTCCCGGAAAGCCTGCGATAAGTGTTGTGCGCAGAGTAATGTCAGGGATTTCTCTGCGGATTTTTGTGATAAGCTGTGTCAGAGTATCCTTGTCACCATTTCGATTCATACGCTTTAATACTTCACTATTACAATGCTGAAGCGGCAGGTCGAGGTACTTGACGATTTTGTCCTCAGTTTTGATAGTGTCAATCAACTCGTCTGTGATTCGGTCAGGATAGCAATACATAACACGAATCCACGAAAGACCGTCGATTTTGCAAAGCTCCTTAAGCAGAGTAGGGAGCATAAGCTTTGAGTAAATATCCTCGCCGTAACGCGTGGTATCCTGAGCGATGACGTTAAGTTCTCTGACACCGTTTTTGACAAGATACTTTGCCTCGTCAATAATATTTTCCATCTTGCGTGACCTGAAATGTCCACGGATAAGCGGAATAGCGCAGTATGTACAACAGTTGTCGCAACCGTCAGCAACACGCAGATAGGCGTAGTGCTGCAGGGTTGACTGTACACGCTTGCCGTCAAGTGGCATCAGGTGTTTGTCAGGAAAGCTCTCGACACTTTCGTCAGATAAAGCTTTGTTGATAGCGTCACAGATATCGCCGTTAGCACCAAGACCGATGACAACATCAACCTCCGGTATCTGTTGCTTAATCTGTTCTTTGTAACGCTCTGCAAGGCAACCTGTGATGATAATTTTTTTAATTTGTCCTTCTTCTTTGAGTTTGCATAGTTCTAAAATTTCGTCGATGCTTTCTTGTTTTGCTGACTCGATAAATCCGCAAGTATTGACAACAGCAACAGTAGCTCTTGCTACGTCTTCAATAAGACGAAAGCCACCTTCTCGCACTTTGCTCATCATCATTTCGCAGTCAACTCTGTTTTTAGCACAACCCAAAGATATAAAACCAACAGTGTTAGACATTTTTATCTCCAAATATCAGTAATCATAAGATTCAGTATCAGTATACTTATTCAGCGCACTTTTGATGTCACTATAGCTGTAGCCTAGTCGCATAAGACCATTTACACATCTGCGCTTACCTTTTTCATCAAAGAGATTTTTGGCATATTTTTTGTCAATAACAGCTTTAATGTTTTCATCAATATCGCAGTTGATTTCATCAACAACATCATTTGCTAATTCTCGGTCGATACCTTTTTCTATCAGCTTTCTGATAGCACCGGTAGGAGAGATGTGCTTGACAGAAAGAAGCTCATGGGCATAGCGTTTTGCAAATTTTTCATCGTCGATAAGACCAAGTTCTTCGAGCCTTTCTACGGCTTTTATTGCTGCTTCTTTGCTTGAGTCTTTTGAGACCTTTTCTATCAGTTCTTTTTTTGCGTGGTCGCGATAGGATATAAGCCACATCGCCTTGTCTTTGGCACGTTTGATATCAGAACTGTTTATAAGTTCGTGTAGCTTTTCGTCGTCTATCTCGTTGCCGACATCAACTCTGTGAGAAAGCAGAACTTCGGTGTCCAGTTTCATCGCAAATTCGCCGTCAATATAAAGTGCAGACAAGCCCTTTCTTTTTGGCTCAATAGCTGTAATAGTCATTAGTCTTCAACTAAAATATCAATGTTAGATTTTGATGCTTTTGCAGGGGCAGCTTTTTCGGCAGGTTTAGCAGGAGTTACAAGCGTAGCTTTTGCAGGCTTCTTTACTCTTGTGCTCAACTTGTCGATATTCTGCCACAAAAGTGTTTCAATTTCATTTCTGAGTTCGTCGTTGTTTTCAAGCAATTCTTTTACATTATCTCTGCCCTGACCAAGTCTTGTCTCACCAAAATTGAACCAAGCACCTGATTTCTGAACAACGTCAGCCTTAACAGCAAGGTCGATAAGCTCGCCTGTGCGTGAGATACCCTTGCCGTACATAATATCAAATTCAGCCTCTTTAAATGGAGGGGCAATTTTATTCTTAACAACCTTTGCTCGTGTGCGTGAACCAATCATTTCGCCGTTCTGTTTAAGAGTTTCAACTCTTCTGATATCAATACGAACAGAACTGTAGAACTTGAGGGCTCTACCACCAGGGGTAACCTCCGGATTACCGTATACAACACCAACTTTTTCTCTTAACTGGTTGATGAAAATTGCAACACAGTTGGATTTTGAGATAGCACCAGCGAGTTTTCTTAAAGCCTGTGACATAAGTCTTGCCTGTAGACCTACGTGAGAATCGCCCATTTCTCCCTCGATTTCGGCTTTTGGAACAAGCGCTGCAACAGAGTCGATAACGATAACATCGATAGCACCACTGCGGATAAGTGCCTCTGCGATTTCAAGTGCATCTTCACCTGTATCAGGCTGTGAAACAAGCAGAGAGTCAACATCAACACCAAGTGCCTGTGCGTATACAGGGTCAAGTGCATGTTCAACGTCGATAAACGCAACGTTGCCGCCGTCTTTCTGGCCTTCTGCAATGCAGTGGAGTGAAAGTGTTGTTTTACCTGAACTTTCAGGTCCGTAGATTTCGATGATTCTGCCACGAGGCAAACCACCGATACCAAGTGCTATATCAAGAGAGAGTGAGCCTGTTGACACATGACCAACATTAAGTGCTGAGTCCTGGCCCAGACGCATAACTGCACCCTTGCCGAATTGTTTTTCAATCTGACCTAAGGCTGTTTCCAATGCTTTGTTCTTATCAATTGCCATATTAATTCTCCTTTTGGGCGACGCCCTATATATAATACAGGTAGTATTTTATCATAAAACTCGACATAATTCAAGAAAAATCGAAAATATGTTCTAAATTGTAATCTGAGGTTACGGATTGTAAATTGCTGTCATAGCACGAACTGTAGATGAAAGGTCATCAAATCCCTTGATATCACAAAATCCGTTTTGCAAAAGTAGTTTGCTGATGTATTCAAACTGTCCTTCGCCGATTTCAAAAGCGATGTATCCGCCTCGCTTAAGTTTTTGTGACCATTTTTTTATTATCATACGATAAAAGTCGTAGCCATCTTTTCCGCCGTCAAGAGCCATTTTTGGTTCAAACTGAACTTCTTTTTGCAAAGAATTTATTTCGTCTGTGATTATATACGGTGGGTTGGATACTACAAGGTCAACACAACCGTCGTTAAACTTATCACAACAGTCATTAAGATCTGAATGGATAAGTTTTACATCAGCATCATTCAGCTGACAGTTATCTTTGAGAATACTGTAGGCTGTGTCGCTTTTTTCAACGGCATATACAGTAGAGTTTGCAAAAAGTTTTTTGAGTGTTATGGCGATTATGCCTGAACCTGAACACAAATCAACAATAGTTTTGAAATTGTTGATTTTTATGATATCAATACATGCATCAACAAGCACCTGAGTATCATCACGCGGTATAAGCACGCCTTTTTTCACTTTGAAAGTGTTGCCCATAAAGTACCACTGACCGATAATGTATTGAACAGGCTCGCCGCTTGCTCTTCTTTCAATCATGGTGTTTAGTCTAGTGAAATCGATGCTAGATACTTCTTTGTCGTTGTGTACTGCTATGTCTGTGCGTGACATAGAAAACAAGTGTTCAAACAGATATACAGTATCAAAGGCGGGGTCATCAACACCCGCCTTGATTAGTTGTTTTTTTGTGTAGTTAAATGCTTCTTTTATATTCATTGTTTGTCGCAACAGTTTGAGATGATGTCAGAGCCGTCGTCAGGGATAACAGCAGTCATAGCTTCTATCGCAACCTCAATCATCTTATCATCAGGCTCTTTTGTGGTGATACGCTGTGCCCATAAACCAGGGGTAGCGATTGCACGTGTGAATTTGTTGTCAAATTTACCACAGAATTTGATGGCCTCGTAGCCAACACCAATCATAAGAGGAAGCAACAAAAGTTTAAATATTGGTCTAAGAATAGCGATACCAAATGGTTGAGCAGGAATGAAAAGACCAAGCAGGATTCCAAGAAGAAGAGTGATAACAAGAAAACTTGTGCCACATCTTGGATGAAATCTCTTTTGCTTTTTAATATTTTCTACAGTCAGTTCTTCGCCTGCTTCATAACAGAATATGGTTTTGTGCTCTGCACCGTGATACATAAACACACGTTTCATTTCTTCCATTCTTGAGCATAGGATAACATAACCCAGAAACAAGGCGATTTTAAGCACGCCCTCAAATATTGATTTGAATATAACCACATCAGTTATACTAGGAAAAAGCATTGCAATCAAATCATAGAGCAAAGAAGGCAGGAAGAAAAACAAGCCTACAGCAAGCACTACACCGAGAACAGTAGCAAAAACCATGATAACTTTCATAAGGTTGTCGCCGAGTTTTTCTGTGAGCCATTTCTCGAATTTTGATGGTTCTTCCTCTTCGATTTCGCCTGCTTCAAGTGCTTTGTCAGCAGAGATAGAGAGTGATTTGTAGCTTAATCGCATTGAATCAATGATACCGGCTATACCGCGGATTAGCGGTAAACGCCAGAATTTAGATGTGGAGGAGAGAGTTTTGATATCAACATCTTCTGTATAGATGCTGTTTTCTCCTGTGCGTACGGCAACAGTAGTGCGTTTAGGACCACGCATCATAATGCCCTCGATAAGAGCGCTGCCGCCTATTGATGTAATTTTTCTTTCATTTGTATTAGCCATAATTAATCCTTCACAATACTAGAGTTTTCCGCATTTATTGAAAGTTCTGACTCTGAGTCCTGATTTTTATATATAGGGATACCGATAGATACCGTAGTACCTACGTCGAGACTTGAGTCGATAACAAGAGTACCTTTGTGGAGTTTGATAATCTCGTCTGCAACCGCAAGTCCGATGCCTGAGCCGTTGATTTTCTGGTTGGCTTTGTAAAATTTATCCTTGATTTTAGGGATGTCTTCCTGAGCTATGCCATAGCCATTGTCTGCGACAATTATTTTAATCATATTTTCCTTAAAATCCTGATAAACCTGTACGCCTACCATACCACCCTCAGGTGTATATTTGAGCGCGTTATCAAGAACATTAATAAACACCTGTTTTAGTCTGTTTCTGTCGCCGTAAACCGGAGGCATGATTTCCGGCTCATCATACAGAAGGTGTTTGCTTTCAGAAATAGCGCGTTCTTTGAACATATACACAGCCTCGTCAACCTCGGCAAGTATATCAATCTTTTGCATTTGCATAGTAAGTCTGCCTGATTGCAACTTTGAAAAGTCGAGAAGTTCTTCAACAATACCTGTAAGACGAGAACTTTCGTTGACTATGACAGACATTCCTTTTTCAAGGGTTATTCTGTCAGGCACACCATACTGCATGGTTTCCGCCCAACCTTTTATGGCAGTAAGCGGAGTCCTCAGTTCATGGGATACACGTGAGATAAAGTCGTTTTTCAGTTTTTCTGACGCATCCAGTTCCTTAGCCATGTCGTTTATGGAGTCGCACAGCTCACCGATTTCGTCATCGTACATTTTGTCGATTTTAGCGTCAAAGTCGCCCTGAGCGATGCGCTTGGCGGTTTCGCTCATTTCTCTGACAGGTTTGACAATAGAACGGATGAAATAACTACCCGAAAAAGCAACGCACGCAATAATCAGAATACCTACAATAGAGGACACAAGAGTAATGAGAAAAGTTCTGAGATTTGCTTTTCTCAGCGATACAACGTACCTGATAGCACCGACACAGGTGCCTTTTGAATTCCTGATAACATGGGTTGTTGCCATTACTTTTTCGCCGGAGCTGAGTTTTCCGGTCCAAGAGGAAAATCCGTCGTTATCCTCAAGTGCGGCTTCGTAATCAGGAATATCCATATCTTCATCAGGTTCAAAACCTGTTGTCGTAACCGTTACTCTGCCACCAGCGTTGATGACCATAAGCTCCATAATCTCTTTGTACTCAAATTCTTCTACGTGCTTACTGGCGATGTTCTGAAAATCAACGGTGCTTTCGCATTTGTATCCCGGAAAAACCGATGATAGTTCGCTGTTTCGGCTGATAAGCTCCTGCTCGATAGAGGAGTAACTGAGAGATTGAACCGCAACGCTCAGGCATACAATAAGCAGAGTTATGATAGCGATGATTACACCAAAGGTGTTTATTATCCATCGCTTTGTGATACCTTTGAACATTGTGATCCCTCCTCTCTGATGATGCGTATCAAAATGCAAAAAGGTTATGTTTTATTTAAGTAAAAATCAAGTGTCCCACTTGTAGCCAAGACCCCATACAGTAACAATGTACTTAGGGTTTGAAGGCTCGTCTTCGACCTTCATTCTCAGTCTTCTGATGTTAACGTCTACGATTTTTTCTTCGCCGACATATGCTTCGCCCCAAACGTGATTGAGGATATCGGTTCTGTCAAGCGCAACACCAGGATTTGAGAAAAAGTACTCCATAATCTGGAATTCAACCTGAGTAAGTTCAATCATCTTACCGTTCTTCATAAGAGCACGGTTTCTCAGATTGAGTGTGAAGATACCTGATTTAAGTTCTTCTTTGAAGTTGTTTTCTGCTCTTTGCTCTGCAAGTGCCACTCTGCGATACAGAGCGTCTACTCTTGCAGTAAGCTCACTTGGTGAGAAAGGTTTTGTGATGTAGTCATCAGCGCCGAGCATAAGACCTGTAACCTTGTCCATCTCCTGGGTTCTTGCAGAAAGCATGATAATGCCGATACCGCTGTTTTTGTTTCGAAGTTCCTTGCAAACTTGCAAGCCGTCGATACCCGGCATCATAATGTCGAGGATAGCAACATCAAAATCGCCGCCGTTCTCCTCGTATTTCTGTAGAGCCATCTCTCCACAATCTGCCTCTACAACTTCATAGCCTGCACGTCTGAGATTGATAACCACAAAATCGCGGATAGCAGCCTCGTCTTCACAAACAAGAATTTTTTTCATAACTAAAACCTCCGTTTATATGTTATTGATTAACGAGCGAGAAAAGTGATTTGACTTCGTCGCCCGAAATTGATAAGTAGTTGTCGATTTCACCGATAGAATATGCGTATATAGTTGAACCTGTGTTAGCAAGTTCGATAAATCCGGAACTGTCTTTGGAGTATTCGTCAGCAGAAAATGCCTTGATAGTAAGGAGTGTGTCGGTTATTTTGAGTTTGTTTTTTACATACTCATAAACATAAACTGTTGTTTCACGGGTTTCTTTGTTATATCTGGCTGTCACGGCTTCGTCCCATTTGTCAGGGATGGTGATTGTGTATCCGTCAGCAGGACATATTATGGTGGAAACAGTACTGTTAAGCGAGTATGCTTTGCTATCAAAGTTTGACCAGTCAATACGACGACAGACGGTTTCTGCATTTTCGGTTTGGTCGTAGCCCATAAGTGAGCATATCGGAATATCTATAAGCTCATCATTGTTAAAGTCAAGAGAGCAGATCTGTGTTGAACGTCTGGTTGTGCTGTAACCGGAGTATGAGAACAGCGGATTAAGCAGCAGTGCTTGTGCGTTGTCAAAGAATACAATCTGGGTCGTGTAATCACCTGTTGAACTGATACCATCTATGACTGCTCCATATGTATCAGGTGATATCTGACCATACTGGACTGACGCAAGTTGTGTTATGTCAGAGTCAAGCTCAACTGTGCCATATTCGGTAATACCGCCGTTGTTATCTGATAACAGTAATTTGGCTTGAGAAGCGATATCGCCTGAGTACAGGGATATCAAAAGAATATCATCGCGCTTGTCCTCGTTGAAGTCACCGGCAACAAGACTGGAGTAGCCAAAAGAATCATCTATCTGCTTGATTTTTTTGCCGTATGAATAGATGTTTAAAGTGCTCTGGGAAGATGTGCTTGTGGTGTAGCCAATCAATATTTCAAACGAATCATTGTTGTCAATGTCACAAAACTCGATGCGGTCAATGCCAGCGCCATCAAAAACAATATCATCAACAACCGAGTAATCTTCGTCATCGCACTCAACAAACAAGGCGTGAATATGGTCGTTCTTTTTATCAGAGTAAAAAGCAACCGCCTCTTCTTCTTCATCCTTGTCGATATCAAAGGTGACAATAGCGCTACGGTTAGTACCGTTTTTAGGATATTTAAGCGTGTATTCACCGGAAGTCTGTTTGTCAATCAGTTTCTGAATATCAGCTTTGTTTCCTGTAGCTTTTGGAGGACACATGATATTGCTACTCTCAAGACTGAGCATTGAGCAACCACAAAGCAGACAAGTCAGCGACAGCAGACAAGCCACAATAACCTTTTTCATGATGTACCCCCTTATCGTGAAATTTTACAGCATTTTAGCTGTGAGAAATTTGATTTTTATTCCCTGTGCAGAGAACATAGCCTCGTGCTCGGTCATGATATTATCCTTAATTTCGCTGTTGTGAAGGTCGTATGTTACATAATCTGTTTCAAAGCCACTCTCTTTGAAATATGCAAGACTTTCTTCAAACAACTCGTCGTTATCTGTCTTGAAATTAATTTGTGCACCGTCATTTAAAAAGGTGCGGTATTTACTAAGCTTAGTCACATGGGTGAGCCTGCGCTTTTTGTGTTTTTCTCTTGGCCATGGATTGCAGAAGTTGATGTACATCTGTCTGATGTTATCATCCTTATGTATCAGCTCATCTATGTTTTCGACATTGAAAGCCACCAAAGCAATATTTGTTGGTGTTTTGCCGTGTTCTGAAAACAACGCTTCGATATTTCTCCTGCCAACACCAAGCATATCGCTTTTTATATCAACAGCAATAAAGTTGATGTCAGGGTGTTTGAGTGCTTTTTGTGCAACAAAACTGCATTTGCCACAGCCAACCTCAAGCTGTATTTCGTTGTCGTTTTTGAAAAAGTCTCTCCATCTTTTTGAGTAGTCTTTCGGGTTTTTGACAAAATACGGACAAATGTCAAGTTCCGGTTGTGCCCATTTCTTTTTTCTTATTCTCATAATTTCCTTATTTTTCTTGCTTCATTTTGTGGTCTGAAAAACCACATATTACCACATATAGTTTTTTACATTACAATATTATAACAAAGTGTTGTGGTTTTTGCAATGCTTTTTTACATTAATAATACAAAAAGTAGTGTTTGAATACAAAATAGTTAAAACTCAGTAAAAAATAAGACAAAAACGGCAACAAAAAAGCGAAAAAACGGCATTTTTGAAACCGCTTTTTCGCTAGAAACAACTTTTTATTTTCAGATAAAATTCACCACATCGCACAGGCTTTGTGATTTTGTGAAAACTACATCCTTGAATTGTGAGGATAAGTCTGAAAGAAGAGGGTTAACAACCACATCCTCTGTGTTGAAATGTCCTGCTTCAACAGCACACAGAGAGTGCTCACTTGCATAAAGAAAGTGATGGTGCTTAATTTCGCCGGTAACAAGTGCATCAAAATTGTACTTGTTCTTAAGTTCAACAGCGTCGCTACCGGCACCTGAACACACAGCGACCGTTTTAATATCTTTGCCATTTGTAAAACGTACACCATTGCAGTTGAGACACTGCTTTACGTACTTTGCAAACTGAGAATCTGTCATAGAGTTTTCAAGAGTGCCGATACATAAAAAGTCATCAGGATACAGGGTTGTATCGTTGAGGTTTAATACTTTTGCAAGACACTCGTTGACGCCGATGTTCTTTGCTATATCCAGATTTGTATGTAGGCAAAGAGCCGCAATATCGTTTTTTACAAGGTGGTACAAAACGTTGTCGCTATCAATGCTTTTTAAAGGTGAGAAGATAACTGGATGGTGGCTGATGATGAGTTCGCACCCAAGAGATTTTGCCTCGTTTACAACGCTTTTTGTTATATCAAGACACAGCAGTACTTTGGTAACTTCGTTGTCAGAATCACCAACAAGTAGTCCGCTGTTATCCCACTGTGCCTGAGTGGATAAAGGGGCGATAATATCTGTGTAATTTACAATATCTTTTATGAGTGTCATAGGTCACACACTCCTTTGATTTTATCAATAACTGAAAGTAACGCGTTATCAGAAATAGCTCGTTTTTTAAGATGAGAAACAGTGTGGCTGAGATAGTCTTTTGCGGCACTGTCAGTTGGGTCTAGCTTGCCTAAATAACAGAAAGCGTCGTCAATATTACAGGTGTTGCCTGTATAATGCACAAGCATTACTGTGTAGTGCTTGTTGTCACATTCACATGCTTTTTGCTCTATGATTTCAAAGCCGTTTTCGTATAGATAGCGCACAAGAAATTCGGGCTTTGTCATAGGCTGAAGAATGTAGTGCTTACCTTTGCTTTTTGACCATTCGCATTGCGCTAAGATTTTTGCAATCAATTCTCCGCCCATGCCTGCAATTACAATATCGTCAGCATCACAGGGATCTACATTTTGAAGTCCGTCGGATAACTTCAGTGTAATTTTGTCAGACAGATTAAAACGCTCTACGTCAGCTCTGCCGGCAGAAAGAGGCCCCTCGTTTATATCACACGCAAGAGCCTTGTCTACAATGCCGTTTGCTACAAGCCATATCGGAAGATAAGCGTGGTCTGTGCCAATGTCGGCAAATTTTGCCCCTTTTCTTACAAACTGTGCACACAAAGCTAAACGTTTATCAAGAGAAAAAAGTCGCATTATGCACCAAGAGCGTTGTTGATTTTTTCAATCAAAGCGTCTGCCTCAGCATTGTGAACCTGACAAGCCTCTTCAATTGTTTCGCCGCGTGCGGCAGGACAACCCAAGCAATGCATTCCCATTTCAAGGAAAAATGGTGCAACCTCAGGATACATATCAAGTACATCGCCGATGATAGAATTTTTAGTAACTTTGTTCATAAAGATAACCTCCTAAGTTTATTTGAAATCTATATAAGTAATATACCACACAAATGAACAAAAAACAACACAAAAAGCAAAAGGCGCCCGAATATCGGACGCCGTGAGAAAACTGATATGTAGTTATATCTTAAGCTTCTGCTTCTTTTCTCTTTGCAAAGCATTCGCTGCA
>JAZUOM010000022.1:0-4902 GCA_045604645.1 Ruminococcus sp.
CTGTCTTTTTTACATATAATCAGTGGTAGCGATTGGAATCGAAGGCGACTGTGCCAAGAAAAATTTGGAACGAATTGTTCGCAGGCAAAAACAGTTCGGTGAACTGTTTTTAGGGAGAGCGCAGATAAAGCGTTTCTCATAACACAATGGCATAAGACGTGGCAACTCTACCTTAAAATAAAACACAAATAGTCTCCACCATATAGAGATGAGGCACAGATGTTATTCTGTGTCTTTTTTATTGAAATAATCAGCTGTTGATGATATACTATTTATATAATACTGAGAAGAGAGATACTATTGAGTAATTTTGCAACTTACCTTTATTCTGGTCGCGCATACACATCAGAAGAAATCATTTCCTTCTCACAATGTCCAACTACGCACTTTGCGCAGATTGACAATGGAGTGTGATTGCATGAAGAAATTGATAGCATTTGTTTTAGCGTTGGTTTGTGTGTTGGGTTTGCTTGGTTGTGGTCAACAAGAGGGGATACAACAGGACAGTAATAAATTGACCCTAGAAAAGGTTATTGAGTTGTCTGCAAAGGGCGAGGAACTGACTTGGAGTGATTTTGAGCAGTATGCTTATGAAGATGTTGGCTCAGGTCTGTATATCTATCGCTATGATATAGACAGCAATTACGAGTTGAGAATAGGTGGTACCCCTTCTGTTGAGCCTATGTATATTCACCTTGTGTTAAAAGCGAATATGGATAACTACATTGATATAAGAACAGACGATGTTCATGAATTTATTGAATCAAACAAGGAATAAACTGATTCAACCAATTCCAAATTCTCGAATAGAACAGTTACGCACCTTTTCGCTTTCTTACCTAACCCTACGCACCATTATACTGTTCTTTTTACATATAATCACTGGTAGCGATTGTAAGTAAAGCTACTATACGTTTTCAAAAAGTCTTGATTTTTATCAGGGCTTTTCTTTTTAAATTAAACAGATACGCGAATTTTGGATTAATTTTTCGCACAAACTACTACAGGTGATACTATGTCAAAGAAAGAATCTCTGTGGAGTTTAACAACAAAATTCGACTCATACGCTAAGCTATTAAAAGACATCGAGTGTGATGTGCTGGTTATAGGTGGAGGAATTGCAGGAATACTGACAGCTTATTTCTTAACGCTCAATAACATAAACGCAGTAGTGGTAGATGCAAAAAGCATCTGTAGCGGACAGACATCATGCACTACTGCAAAAATTACATCCCAGCATGGTGCTTGTTATCAAAAAATCGAAAAGATGTTTTCGACAGATGCCGCAAGATTTTATGCTGATGCAAACGAAAAAGCGATAGACGAATTTGATAAAATTATATTTGATAACAGGATTGATTGTGACTTTATGCGCTTACCGTCATATCTTTATACTGTCAGGTCAACAGGTTTGTTGGAAAAGGAGTTCAACTTTACTCAAAAGTGCAACATTAATGCGGTATTAACAGCTCATACAGAGCTTCCTTTTGATGTAAAACTCGCTCTGCGTTATCAGAATCAGGCACAGTTCAATCCCCTGAAATTTCTGAAAGCGTTGACAAATTATATTTCTATATTCGAAAATACCCGTGTGAATAAAGTTGAAGATAATATTGCATATTGTGAGAACGCCAAGATTAAATCAAAGAAGATAGTTTTCGCCACACATTATCCGATTATCAATTTTCCTGGTCTGTACTTTACCCGTATGCACCAGTCCAGAAGTTATGTCGTAGCTCTGAAAGGTTCAACAAATCTCAACGCTATGTATTACGGTGTTGATAAAGGTGCTTTGTCATATCGCAGCTACAAGGATATGATACTTTTGTCAGGTGTATCTCATCGCACTGGCGAGGATTCAAAGTCACCGTATGAATATTTGATTAAAAAGGGAAAAGAGTATTTTCCGCAAAGCGAAGTTTGTTGCAAATTTTCAGCACAGGATTGTATGACACCAGACTACATGCCATACGCAGGCGTTTATGCAAAATCTCACCCTGATTGGTATGTGCTGACAGGCTTTTCAAAATGGGGCATGACCAATTCTATGATATCTGCAAAACTTGTCAGCGATATGATAACAGGAAAGAAAAATCCCCTTGAAAAGATATTAACACCAAGTCGCTTTAATTTATCCACAGTAAATCCTGTTTTAAACGAAACTTTTCATGCTATAAAAGGTTTGTCTAAAACAGCACTGCGAATCCCGATAAATTCGGTGTCGGATATTCCTTACGGTGGGGCAAAGGTAGTTGTACTCAGCGGTAAGCGTTGCGGTGTGTATAAATCAGAAGAGGGCGATATCTACGCCGTAAGTGCCAGATGCCCTCACATGGGCTGTGCACTTTCTTGGAACAGCGTAGAGAAAACATGGGATTGTCCTTGTCATGGCTCCAGATTTTCATATACAGGAGAATTGCTTGATTCACCTTCACAGATTTCTTTGAAAAGATATAAATAAAATAGCTCTGTATAAAAATCACGCCTTCGTCAATAATACTGACGGAGGCGTGTTCTATGAAAAAATATAAGCATAAATCTTCAAAAAAACCAACCGATAGGGTTGGATTTTATATTGCACTGTCAATTTGCCTTGTTGCTGTAGGCCTTGCCGTGTGGTCGACTTACACAAGCGTCAGTGAATACTTGTCGTCATCTGATAAAGAGTATATGTCTGCTTTAGAAGAAACAGCATCACCTGTGTCTGTGGATGCAACAGGAGTTACACAACCATTAGAGAGCACACAAAGCGTAGAAGAAACTCGGGACGCAGAAATATCGCTGTATGAATCATCTACTATCCAAAGTACCGAAAGCGTTGATGCTCAGTCAGAACTTGGGTCACTTGAGGCTGTTTTAAAGGTTACAGAAAGTATGATATATCCGGTCGACAACGGCAATGTATCACAAGAGTATTCAGAAGACGCGGTTTACAGTATGACAATGAAAGATTTCAGAGCTCATATGGGTACTGATTTTCTCGCAAGTCAGGGTGCTAATGTGTATTCGATGTGCGACGGGGTTGTAAAAAACATTACTTTTGATGAGCGTTATGGAGTTATTATTGAAGTTAGTAATGGTGAATATTCGGTTTATTATTGTGGTGTAGCGTCTGATACAAATGTCAGAATGAAAGACCAGGTGAAAAAAGGCGATGTTCTGGGTGTAGTGTCACAGATTCCGTGCGAGTCAGCCGACCCATCTCATATTCATGTTGAAATAAAAGTAGGAGACAAGCATATCGACCCGCTTACAGTCATAATGAGCGACAAATAACAGTATAATATATAACATGCCCTCGTTTCGTTTTTAGGGGCAAAAAAAGAAAGGGTGCCAAAATCTTTATTGGCACCCTGCTTTTGTGTTTATTTACTTTTAATATCAATGTAAGAACAGATTAAATCAACAATTTGATCATCAGATAATTTAGAACTGTCTATACACAAATCATAGTTCTGAGTTTGACCCCATTTCTGACCTGTGTAAAAGCTGTAGTAGTTAGCTCTGGTTTTATCAGTTTTGTTGATGATAGACTCTGCGCGTTTTTCTTCAACATCGTGAACAACAACCGCTCTTTTCTTTCTGTATTCAATATCAGCGTGTATGAAAACGTTAATGCAATGAGGGTTATCCTTCAGCACATAATCAGCACATCTACCGACGATGACGCAAGGTTCTTTGGCGGCGAGTTCTTTTATAATCTGATGCTGAAGAATGTATAGCTTGTCATTAACAGGCAAATCGCCCATAGCGAGCGGACCGTTTCCAAAGCTGAACAGTCCCATTGATAGTGAGTACAGTAAGCTGTTTGCAGCGGTCTCGTCAATATTCTTAAATACTTCAGGGCTCATTCCGCTTTCTTTAGCAGCGATTGAGATAAGTTCTTTGTCATAGAAATTGATACCAAGCTTCTCAGCAAGTTTTTGTCCGATTGCTCTACCACCAGAACCGAACTGTCTGCCAATTGTAATAACATACTTATTATTCATATTATACCCCCGCATAATGTGTATACATATATATTAACATAAAATCGAATGATTTCCACTACAAGTTTGTAATAAATATATTCAGTTGAAGAAAATACTTGACAAATGCGTTTTTACATATATAATAGTAATTCGGCTGTGAAAATTGGATGTATAAAAACTTAAGAATGTGGAATAATCCAGTTAAATAGCCGATGTTCTGCAAGCAGTTATCTTATGCAATTATTTCTTTCAAAAAAATCTGAAAAAATTTTGAAAAAAGTCTTGACATTTGGCAACTCGTAGAATATAATAATACTCACGCTGCGAATGATGCGATTACATCTTTGTAATCATTCTTTTGTAGCAAAAGGACCTTGAAAATTAAACAACGAAATAGTAAGTGAGAACCCGTAATTACTTTGAGTGTAATTACTCAAGAAATTACAAGTGAGATGACACTAAAAACATCAGTAAGCAATCGAGAGATTGCGGACAACACGCAAGTGTTTAAATGAGCAGCAAAAGCTCTAAAAAAAGATTTTAAGTCTAAGGACTTGAGATACAATTTTTAGAGAGTTTGATCCTGGCTCAGGACGAACGCTGGCGGCGTGCTTAACACATGCAAGTCGAACGGAGATAAACGCTGAATTGAAAGTAGCTTGCTACAGGATTTTCTTGTTTATCTTAGTGGCGGACGGGTGAGTAACGCGTGAGTAACCTGCCCTTAAGTGGGGAATAACGTTCTGAAAAGAACGCTAATACCGCATAATGTATAATTGCCGCATGACAAATATACCAAAGATTTATCGCTTAAGGATGGACTCGCGTCCGATTAGCTAGTTGGTGGGGTAACGGCCTACCAAGGCGACGATCGGTAGCCGGACTGAGAGGTTGAACGGCCACATTGGGACTGAGACACGGCCCAGACTCC
>JAZUOM010000023.1:0-11252 GCA_045604645.1 Ruminococcus sp.
AAGAAGACACCTATGTATCACTTGAAAAGCAAAAGCTGATGATGAAAACCATACTGCATCTGCACAACAGGGCTAAAACTATCATAAGTGCTTCTATTCCTATCTCGAGAATAACAGAGCTCGGTATATTTGATAAGCTCACTAAGATGAAATATGATATACCAAACAACAGGCTCGATATGTTCGATGAATATATCGCTGAGATTGATGAGAAAATTGCATCTATACTTAAGTAAGGAGGAAATGCTATGATTATTGATTACGTAGGCGTAAAAGAAATCAACGGATCGCTTATCGTGCTCGACGGCGTAAAAGGTGTTTCCTACGATGAGATTGTTGACATACAGCTTGATAATGGTACCAAACGTCAAGGTCGTGTAGTGCAAATAGATGGCGAGAGAATCGTCGTGCAGGTTTTTGAGGGTGCAAGACAGTTAAGTTTACAAAACACAAAGACAAGACTTACAGGCAGACCGATGGAGATGCCACTCTCCCCTGAGATTATGGGTAGAGTACTAAACGGCGCAGGTAAGCCGATTGACGGTCTAGGCGAGATTTTTCCACAAACTAAGAGAAACATCAACGGCACACCTATCAACCCTGTATCGCGCATATATCCGAGAAACTACATCAACACCGGTATATCGAGCATTGATACGCTGATGACACTCATCCGAGGTCAGAAGCTCCCGATATTCTCGGGCTCGGGTATGAAGCACAACGAGCTTGCTGTACAGATTGTAAAGCAGGCTAAAATCTCAGGAGCTGACAAGAACAACTTTGGTGTAGTGTTTGCGGCTATGGGTGTTCAAAATGACGTTGCTCAGTACTTCAAAAAAAGCTTTGAAGAAAGCGGCGTTATGTCTAAAGTTGTTATGCTACTCAATTTGTCTAACGACCCTATCATTGAGCGTATGCTCACGCCTAAGTGTGCGCTGACTGTGGCTGAGTATCTTGCGTTTGAACTTGATATGCATATTCTCGTTATAATGACTGATATGACATCGTACGCTGAGGCTTTGCGAGAATTCAGCTCATCAAAGGGAGAAATTCCAGGCAGAAAGGGATATCCGGGATATCTGTACTCAGACCTGGCATCTATATATGAGCGTGCAGGTATGATAAAAGGCTCAAGCGGCTCTGTCACACAGATACCGATACTCACAATGCCTAACGATGATATCACACATCCTGTACCTGACCTGACAGGCTATATCACCGAAGGTCAGATAGTGCTAGACAGAATGTTGCAAAGTCAAGGACTATACCCGCCCGTAAATGTGTTGCCGTCACTATCACGACTGATGAAAGACGGTATTGGCGAAGGATATACAAGAGAGGATCACTCTCCACTTGCTAACCAGCTGTTTGCTTCATATGCAAAGGTTATTGATGCTAGAAGTCTTGCGTCTGTTATCGGTGAGGAGGAGCTATCCCCTATTGATAAGAAATACCTTGATTTCGGAAGACGATTCGAGAGTACTTTTATAAATCAGGGTAATACTGAAAACAGGTCTATCGAACAAAGTCTTGATTTAGGTTGGAATTTGCTAAGCACTTTACCAAGACAGGAGCTCGACAGAGTAGACGACAAGCTACTCGACAAATATTATGCAGGTGAATAATTAACATACAAGAGAGGATGGTGTATATGGCGCAAGGTGTTGTACCAACCAAGGGCAATTTAATAAGCACTAAAAAGTCACTGAGCCTATCAAAGGTCGGCTATGAGCTACTCGACAGAAAGCGTAATATACTCATCCGTGAGATGATGATGCTGATTGACAGAGCAAACGCAATTCAAGCTAAAATTGACACAGCGTTTGCAGATGCATATAAGGCTCTACAAAGTGCCAACATCACGCTTGGTTTTTGCGATGAGGTATCACAGTCGATGCCTATAGATGATTCTATTAAGCTCGATTACAGGAGCGTTATGGGTGTTGAGATACCAATACTGACCATCGACAAAAAAGAAAAGAAAGAGCTGTACTACGGCTTATCGTCTAGCAACTCGCTACTTGATGAAGCACAGATGAAGTTTTTATATGTTAAGAAGCTCACTGTTGACCTTGCTGAAATCGAGAACAGCGTATACAGGCTTGCAGACTCTATCAAGAAAACACAAAAGCGTGCAAATGCGCTAAAAAATATTATGATTCCTAAGTTTGAATCTGAAGTGAAATTCATCACTGATGCGCTCGATGAGAAAGAGCGCGAGGAATTCTCGCGACTTAAGGTAATCAAAAGGCAAAAATGATAAATGTTTGCTCAAAAACATGCAAAATACAGAGTAAATATACTATTGACAAATTGCGTCAGTTCTTATATAATAGTATGGCTGATTAAAAACAGCTACTCTGTTTTTGTCATACGCGCTGATAGCTCAGCTGGATAGAGCAACTGCCTTCTAAGCAGTAGGTCAGGGGTTCGAGTCCCTTTCAGCGCGCCATATGGTGGGTATAGCTTAGTTGGTTAAAGCGCCAGTTTGTGGCACTGGAGACCATCGGTTCGAATCCGATTATCCACCCCACTTGACTCATTAGCTCAGTTGGCAGAGCACTTGACTTTTAATCAAGGTGTCCGGAGTTCGAATCTCCGATGGGTCACCATAAAACTCTCTTGAATTTTTCAAGAGAGTTTTTCTTTTCCCCTTTGTTTTATATTTTTTTGTAAATATATCTAATAAAGACATTATTTTACAAACCCACCACTATCGTGATCCTCGCCCATTACACAAGGCTGACTTTTCATATGATCAATTTGAAAACAACTTGACATAACATATACATAAATATATAATTTGCACATCGTTTTTAATTGTTTTTATGGAGGTATAATTATGGAAAAAACCGTAATTGAAGCAAAGTTTAAAAAGAATATTTTTGCTGGTGTTCTTATATTAACTGCCATTATATCTATTGTTGTAGGTTTCATTGTAGCGTATAATGTTTATAATACGGAAGGTGTTGTTAAGAACCAGTATTCTTATGGAAATTATATCGATAGCTATACAAAGAGCTATACTCAGATTTATGAAAGTTTCTTTGATTTTTTATATAACGCATTTATGTTCCATATGGATTTCCAGCTTTTTGTTGGTATAATATTCTTTGGTATACTCCTTTTGGTTATTGCTCTTATTGTTATATGGGATATGAACAACTGTGCTCTTACTGTAACTGACCGTCGTGTAACCGGTAAAGCGAGCTTTGGCAAGGTTGTAGATTTACCTTTAAATCAGATATCTGCAATAGCACTTGGATATTTCAGCAGAATATCTGTATCAACATCATCTGGTCGAGTTCATTTTTGGTGGATAGCAAATCGGAATGAAGTCTACAAAGCTATGACAGAATTAATCGGAAATCTGCAGACTCATGTGACAACTGAACAATCTAAAGCAGCACCAAACACAATAAACATAACTGAAGAATTAAAAAATTACAAAGAATTGCTCGACACTGGAGTTATCACTCAGGATGAGTTTGATGCTAAGAAAAAGCAGTTGCTTGGTTTATAATTGAATACATATTATGAGCAGGCTTAAGCCTGCTCTTTTCTTTTGTCTGTCACCCTGTTTCCCTATTGACTTTTGGAAAAGCAGAGGTACAATACACATAACAAGCGTGCTGATTATGTATAAAAATCAGCGGTCAGTTGGAAAGATTTAGAACATATCAAGGTTTAGAGTACCCTTGAATGGTGTGGCACACACCATTCACTTTTAATCAAGGTGTCCGGAGTTCGAATCTCCGATGGGTCACCACGAAACCACTCAGTGAAAACTGAGTGGTTTTTTGTATATATTGACACGATATGATATTTCATATATATTTAATGTACATTATTTTTAAGGAGCGCTTATATGCCAAAACTAATGGAGCAAGTTAAACATACTATTGACGTCACTTCTCCTGATGTTGACGAACTGATACACAGCACGCACCGAAAACTGGACTATGCGATGCTGCTTGCTCGCAATCTGCTTGTTGCGGTTGCGGCGATGCTGTTTGTTGCATCATTCTTCTTTGATGAAATATACCATATACTAAAGGCTGTTGCATATTTCTGTGGTACAGGTGCGTATGTATTTGAGCTTTTACTCCTGACTGATTGTTTCAAAACGAAAGTACCTCACAAAGAAATGTTTATGGTTTACTGTCTTGGCCCGTTGTACCTTTTGATGGGTTTAAACTACATATTGCATTAAATATAAAAGCCATATCAGCTAACAAAAATGCTGATATGGCTTTGTTTTTTGCTGTTATCTTTTAAATTAAAAAATCTTAGTAGTCCATTTAGAGCAGTCCCACACCTCGTCTACTACGTCGAGGTAGAATTCAGGCTCGTGACATATGAGAAGAATTGAGCCTTTGTATTCTTTTAGTGCTCGTTTAAGCTCATCTTTTGCGTCTACGTCGAGATGGTTTGTAGGCTCGTCGAGGAGCAATACGTTTGTTTCTTTATTGATGAGTTTGCAAAGACGAACTTTGGCTTGTTCGCCACCTGACAGCACTCGCACCTGACTTTCGATATGCTTTGTGGTAAGACCACATTTAGCAAGTGCCGCACGGACTTCGAACTGATTATATGACGGAAAATCCTGCCACAGCTCATCAATACAGGTAGTAGTATTATCAGGGGAGCTTTCCTGTTCAAAATAGCCGATAAGCAAATTGTCGCCCTGCTCTACCCTGCCTTCGAGCGGATTTATTAAACCCAGCATACTTTTGAGCAAGGTAGTTTTGCCGATACCGTTAGCACCAACAAGAGCGATTTTTTTGCCACGCTCAAATGTAAGGTTGAGCGGTTTTGAAAGTGGTTCATCGTAGCCGATGACGAGGTCTTTTGTCTCGAATATAAACTTGCTTGGAGTTCTACCCAGTTTAAAATTAAATTCAGGCTTTGGCTTTTCTTGTGCAAGCTCGATAACGTCCATTTTGTCGAGCAATTTCTGTCGTGACATAGCCATATTTCGCGTAGAAACACGTGCTTTGTTTCGTGCGACAAAATCCTTGAGTTCGCTGATTTCTTGTTGCTGACGCTTATATGCGGCTTCGAGCTGTGCTTTTTTCATAGCATGGACTTCTTCAAAATGATGATAGTCGCCGACATAGCGATTGAGCTCCTGATTTTCCATATGATATATGATATTGATAACCTCATTAAGAAACGGAATATCATGGGATATGAGGATAAATGCATTCTCGTAGTCAATCAGATAACGCTTGAGCCACACGATGTGTTCTTCGTCGAGATAGTTAGTTGGCTCGTCAAGAAGTAAGATATCAGGCTTTTCGAGCAGTAATTTTGCAAGCAAAACCTTTGTGCGCTGACCGCCCGAAAGCTCGGTAACATCTCGGTCAAGTCCAAAGTCAAACAGCCCAAGTGCACGAGCAACTTCTTCGACTTTTGCATCTATAACATAAAAATCATGCAGGGTTAAAGTATCCTGAATAGTGCCAAGCTCTTCGAGCATATCCGTCATCTCATCTTCTGATGCAGTACCGAGATTGTCGCAGATTTCGTTCATCTTTGCTTCAAGGTCAAAAAGATAAGCAAACGCTGATTTAAGCACATCTTCGATAGTCATACCCGGTGTTAACACTGTATGCTGGTCAAGATAGCCGACACGGACGTTCTTTGACCACTCGACCTTTCCCTCATCAGGCATCAATTTGCCTGTAACAATATTCATAAAAGTGGATTTACCCTCGCCATTAGCACCGATAAGACCGATGTGCTCGCCTTTCAAAAGTCTGAACGACACATCATGAAAAATAGCACGGTCGCCAAAGCCGTGTGATAAGTGTTCTACATTTAAAATACTCATAATATTCTCCAAAAATCAATTTAAATCATAATAACATATTTTGATATATAAGTGAAGATTTTTTCAAAACTTTTTGATTTACCTACTCAAACACCGAATCCCGCACCCCAAGTATAAAAAATAAAAGCATACCCGAAGGCATGCTTTTATTCAAGGCTTTAAGGCGGGGTGACACTGCTCCGCATTGTCCGTCCTTGAGGCATAGCCTCAGCAGACTTCGAGACTAAAAACAGTCCACCGGACTGTTTTTCAACGTCTCTCACCCTCTCAGGGTTCGAACCCCACACCCCAAATATAAAAAATAAAAGCATACCCGAAGGCATGCTTTTATTTTTGGCTGGGAAGGCGGGGTTCGAACCCACGAGATGACGGAGTCAAAGTCCGTTGCCTTACCGCTTGGCTACTTCCCAGCAACAAGTTTTAGTATACCATATTTTCTTTTTATGTCAATATCAGTATTATCAAAAAATAATGCTTTATTAAACAAGATTTATGTGCTATAATTATATAGCAAAATAAAAGTTAAGGAGTATACTATGGCTACAGTTACACTAAAAGGCTACAAAGTTGATAAGGTCAACTTTATTGCAACTCTCGAAAACGGCACTCAGGTCAAACTTGCTAACAAATATCAGTATAATGTTCAGTATGCAAAGAACAATATGTGCAAGGGTGAGTTTGATATCGAGGTTTATGATTCAAACAACCCTGATAAATTTAATGTACATGTTGTGCTTTCAGGTATCTTTTCGTTCAAAGATGGTGAGAAAAAAGAGCGTATACACACCGATACATTCAAAAGTCTGTTCCCATATGTAAGAGCTTTTGTTACTACTCTTACTGCAAACTGTGGTATTCCACCTATTATGATACCTGACATTGATATCGACAATCAGGAAATTTACCGAATTGATAATAATGTTCAGTAACATTTGACAAACAGCAAAGTATGTGTTAGAATAACACTTGCGATTTGAACATATACTTTGCATATATGCAGATGTAGTTTAGTGGTAGAACTTCAGCCTTCCAAGCTGATCGTGTGGGTTCGATTCCCATCATCTGCTCCAAACAAAAAGAGCACCCTATACGGGTGCTTTTTTTATTTATTTTGCAATACTTCATAGAAAACGACTATCAAAACATTTTACAACAGAAATTATTGTTGTAAAAAATATAAATTTGTAATACAATGTACGTGTATAAAATTTACAAGGGGTGTCATTTATGAAAATTTTCAACTGCATTCTTGGTGTATTCTCGCTGTTTGCGGCATTTTACTGCTTTATGTATCCGGGTGTTTCTTTTGTGACAAACGCAGGATGGCTGGTTACAATGGCGCTGTGCGTATTTGGGTTATGCTCAATTTTTGAATACTCAAGAAAAAAGAAAAACAATGAATATATAGTTAATGGTGTTATGGGTCTTGTGTTTGGCATCGGCGCTGCTGTTATTTCTTTTTTAATGATGTTCAACATTCTGGCACGTACTGTTGCCGAAATTTTTATACTTGTTCTTTTTGGTATATGGCTTGTTTATATCGGCGTTGAAACAATCGCCAAATCTATCAAGGCAAAGAAGGACAAATCAAAAACATGGTGGTTAACTCTACTGTTTGGTATTCTCGCAATAATTATGGGCATCTATACAGGCACACATCTTATCTTTGCTATGATGTCTCTTGGTTTCCTTATGGGATTTGCATTCACGGTTTACGGTGTTAATCTTATCGGCACTATATTTGAAACAGAAGAATAATTGGTGACGTAATATGAAATGTGTATATGACGAATTAAAAAACTACAAAAAAGAGTTGCTGTTCATTATACTTACCACTATCGGCACAACACTTTCTACACTGGGTCTGCCTACTATGCTCATCAGAATGATTGACTTTGCCATTCCTAACAAAGATGTAGCAATGGTAATAAGAGTTGGCGGATTTATGATTGCGCTTGTTGTGTTTGGACTTTGGTGTGGTATTACTACAAGCAGACTATCAGCAACTGTATCGATGGGTATTGGACGCAATCTGCGCTCAAAGGTGTTTACTAAAGTTCAGTATTTTTCACAGACCGAAATCGATAGATTTTCTGCATCTTCACTAATCACAAGAACAAACAATGATATTTCACAGGTGCAGACTTTTCTTAACCAATGCCTTAGAATTGCTTTTCAGGCACCTATTATGTGTATATGCGGTATCATCCTTGCCATTTCAAGCACACCACAGCTTGCGAGTATTCTGGTTGTTTCGATTCCACTTATGTGCATAGTGCTTGTTGTTATTGCAAAAATAGCTATTCCGCTATCTACTAAAATTCAAGCAAAAATGGACAAAATCAACCTTGTTATGCGTGAAAAACTGACAGGTGTCAGAGTTATAAGAGCTTTTGGTACTGTTGATTTTGAATCTGAAAAGTTTGATGAAATCAATAAAGATTACAGAAAAACAAATAAAAAGCAACAGAATACAACAAACTCTGTGCTTCCTGTGTTGACTGTTATCCTTGCTTTTACTGCATCTATGGTTATGCTGATGGCTGCAAATCAGAGTGTGAACAAAGGTATAGACTATACTATCGGCGAGGTTATGGCTATTATTCAGTACATAATGCAGATTATGATGTCTGTAATTATGCTAACATTGGTATTTGTGAGATTACCTCGTGCATCAACTGCTGCTACCCGTGCCAGGGAGGTTCTTGATACAAAACCTGTTATAAATAACAAAGAAAAAACACTGGATAACACAGATAAAAAAGGTTATCTCACATTCAAAAACGTTTCTTTTACATATCCGGGTGCTGATGTACCTGCTATAAAGAACCTGTCGTTTGAAGCAAAGCCGGGCGAAACTACAGCTATTATCGGCGGTACCGGTATGGGTAAATCTACTATCGTCAACCTTATCCCTCGTTTGTATGATGTAACTGAGGGTCAGGTGCTAGTAGATGATATTGATGTCAGGGATTATGATACACAAGTACTCAGAAGTAAAATAGGTTTTGTTCCGCAAAAGGCTGTGTTGTTCTCGGGTACTATTGACTCAAATATCGCATTTGGTGACGCAAATGCCGATGAAGACAGAATCGAAGAGGCTGTTAAAATCGCTCAGTCTTATGACTTTGTTATAAAAAAAGACGAGGGATTCAACTCTCGTATCGCTCAGGGTGGTACAAATGTATCAGGTGGCCAGAGACAACGTCTTGCTATTGCACGTGCTGTCGTAAGAAAGCCTGAGATATACGTATTTGATGATTCTTTCTCTGCTCTTGACTTTAAAACTGACAAGGCTTTGCGACATGCTCTGTCTGCTGAAACAGGTGAAGCAACTGTAGTTATTGTTGCACAAAGAATTTCTACTATCATTGATGCAGATAGAATTATCGTTGTTGAAAATGGTGAAGTTGTCGGTATGGGCACACACCAAGAGCTTGTAGAAACCTGTGATGTTTACAAAGAAATTGTTGATTCACAGATGAGTAAGGAGGGTAAATAATATGAAAAACGTTAAACCTCCAAAGAAAATCGGTGCATACAAAAGACTTTTTGCTTGTATGAAACCATACAAGGCTAAACTATTCATCGCAATAATTGTTGTTGTACTGTCAACTGTTGCCTATTCACTGGCACCATTGCTTATGGGCAAAGCTACAGATGCACTTGCGGCGTTGCTACTGACTCACGACCAGAACGGCAAATTCCTGCATTTTCTCATTATGATGGGTTGTGCATACGGACTTAACGCTCTCCTTTCTTATATAGGTACTGTACTTATTGTATCTGTTGCAGAAAACACCATTTATGACCTGAGAAAGCAAGTAGACTATAAACTATCAAAGCTTCCTCTCAACTACTATGATACTAATACATACGGCGATATATTAAGCCGCGTCACAAACGATGTCGATACTATTTCAAACTCTTTGCAACAGAGTATTTATCAGATTCTCAACGCGATATTTACAGTTGTTATCATCTTTGCTATTATGTTACAAATTAGTGGAGTGCTTACACTTGTTGGTCTTGTAGTTGTTCCGGTTGCGCTGTATATAGCAGCTAAAATCGCAAAAAAATCACAGGAAAAGTTCAACTCTCAACAGGATGGTACGGGTACATTGAACGGCCTTGTAGAAGAATACTACTCAGGTCATAATGTAGTTACTGTTTTTGGCAGAGAAAAAACTGTTATCGATAATTTTGAGAAAACAAATGATGCACTGTACGAATCTTCTAAAGAAGGTCAGTTCTTAGCAGGTACACTCACCCCTATTATGCAGAATATGACTAATTTAGGCTATGCACTTGTGAGTATCGTTGGTGCTCTGATGGCTATATTTGCAGGACTTTCTATCGGTATGATTCAGTCATTCACACTGTATTTAAGACAGTTCTCACAGCCACTTACACAGGTTATGCAGATTGCAAATACAATTCAGGCTACTAAATCTGCGGCAACAAGAATTTTCGAATTTTTGGACGAACAGGAAGAAGTTCCTGATATTGAAAACCCTAAGTTCCCTGAAAAACTTAGAGGTGAAGTTAAATTTGACCACATCAGATTCGGTTATCTGCCACACCAAACGCTTATCACTGACCTTGATATATTAATTGGTGCAGGTGAGAAAACAGCTATCGTAGGTCCAACAGGTGCCGGCAAAACAACGCTTGTTAACCTTATTATGAGATTCTACGATGTAAGAAAAGGCGGTATCAAAATTGATGGTGTAGACATCAGGGATATGCAGCGACACAGACTTCGTGAAATTTTTGGTATGGTGCTTCAGGACACATGGCTTTACAACGGTACAATCAGAGACAACATACGCTATGGTAAACTTGATGCAACAGATGAAGAAGTTGTACAAGCCGCTAAAAAAGCAAGGGCTGATGCTTTTATCAGGACCTTGCCTGGTGGATATGACTTTGTACTATCTGAGGGTGCGAGCAACATTGCTCAGGGTCAACGCCAGTTGCTTACAATAGCAAGAGCAATGCTGAACAACCCACCAATCATGATACTGGATGAGGCTACATCCTCGGTTGATACACGTACTGAGGTTATGATTCAGGATGCTATGAATGAAATGATGAAAGGTAAAACCTCGTTCATCATCGCTCACAGGCTTTCTACTATCAAGGACGCTGATAACATCCTGTATATGCAGGACGGCGATATACTTGAGGTTGGTAACCACGAAGAACTTATGGCAAAAGACGGCTTATATGCTAAGCTGTATAACAGCCAGTTCTCTGATAATCAGTAGTGAAAAATAATTATCCCCCCGTAAAACGGGGGGTATTTCATTTTCGGGCATAGCCCTAATACTACTGGCAGCGCACAAGTGCGCTTTTTATTGGCCTATCAGCCATGCATCTGTTACAGCTACTCATAAATGAGCGTCAACGCATG
>JAZUOM010000024.1:0-10895 GCA_045604645.1 Ruminococcus sp.
TAATAACTAAATAATTAAAGGGACAACCAATTGGTTGTCCCTTTAATTATTTAGTTATTAGTGACGGTGATGGTTTCTACCACCGCGTTTGTCGTTGTTGCCCTGTCTGCGACGTGGTCTGTCCTCGTTTATATCGTTTTCAGGAGTAAGACCATCCACCTCGATGAGTACATCTCTGCGGCTTAGGTTGAGTCTGCCCTTGTCGTCAATCTCAAGAACCTTGACTCTGATAACATCGTTGACATTTACAACGTCAGTTACGTTTTCAGTACGCTTAACATCAAGCTGTGAAATGTGTACAAGACCTTCTTTGCCAGGTGCGATTTCAACAAAAGCACCAAAGTCCATAATGCGTGTAACCTTACCAAGGAAGATTGCACCTGGTTCCGGGTCGATAGCGATTGTCTTGACAATCTCAAGTGCACGTGCACACTTGTCAGCATCAATACCTGATACAAATACCTGACCGAACTCGCCGTCTTCTTCGATGTCAATTTTAACTTCGCATTCAGCCTGAATTTCTTTGATAACCTTGCCACCCTTGCCGATAACTTCAGCAATCTTGTCAGCAGGGATAGTAGTTGTGAGCATCTTTGGAGCATATGGTGAAAGCTCTGCGCGAGGCTCGGAGATAGCCTTGAGCATAATATCGTCAAGGATGTAGTTTCTAGCAACGTGAGTTTTCTCAAGTGCTTCTTTAACCATCTCAGGGAGCAGACCTGAAATCTTTAAATCCATCTGGATAGCTGTGATACCGTCGTGTGTACCTGCTACCTTGAAGTCCATATCGCCAAAGAAGTCTTCAAGACCCTGAATATCAACCATAGACATCCATCTGTCGCCCTCTTTGATAAGACCACATGAGATACCTGCTACAGGAGCGTTGATTGGAACACCGGCATCCATAAGTGCAAGTGTAGAACCACAAACAGAGCCCTGTGAAGTTGAACCGTTGGATGATACAACTTCTGATACAAGTCTGATAGCATATGGGAATTCTTCTACTGATGGGATAACAGGAACAAGCGCACGCTCTGCAAGAGCACCGTGACCGATTTCACGACGGCCAGGGCCACGAGATGGTCTTGTCTCACCAACAGAGTAGCTTGGGAAGTTGTAGTGGTGCATATATCTCTTTGACTCTTCTTCGTCGATACCATCAAGAAGCTGAGCATCAGATACAGGACCTAAAGTTGCGATTGTGAGTACCTGAGTCTGTCCACGTGTGAAAAGACCTGAACCGTGAACTCTAGGCAAAAGTGAAACTTCTGAAGCAAGTGGTCTGATATCGTTCATACCTCTGCCGTCAACACGCTTCTGCTCATCAAGCAACCATCTTCTAACGATAGTTTTCTGTGTCTTGTACAGACACTCGTCGATTTTAGCTTCGCACTCAGGATAAATCTCGTCAAAGTGCTCGTGAACTTTTTCGTAGATTGGCTTGAGTCTTTCGTCTCTTACTGTTTTGTCGTCTGTGTCAAGAGCTACCTTGATATCCTCTTCAGAGAAAGCCTTGATAGCCTCAAACATATCATGGTCAGGCTCGTTTGATGGGTAAGAGAATTTGCTCTTACCGATTTCAGCCTGAATACCTTCGATAAATTTAATGATGTGCTGGTTAGCTTCGTGACCAGCCATGATAGCGTTGTACATAACTTCGTCGCTTACGCAGTTAGCACCAGCCTCAATCATAGCGATACGCTCAGATGTTGATGCAACAGTTGTAGCCATATCTGACTTTGCTCTCTGCTCTGCATTTGGGTTGATTATGATTTCACCGTCAACAAGACCAACAGATACTGATGAGATAGGACCATTCCATGGAATGTCAGAAATTGAAAGTGCGATTGATGTACCAACCATAGCTGCGATTTCAGGCATACAGTCAGGGTCAACGCTCATTACTGTACATACGATAGAAACATCGTTTCTCATATCTTTTGGGAAAAGCGGACGGATAGGTCTGTCGATAACACGGGATACAAGCACAGCCTTGTCTGTAGGTCTGCCCTCACGCTTTAAAAAGCTGCCAGGAATCTTACCAACTGAGTAAAGTTTCTCCTCAAAATCAACAGAAAGAGGGAAGAAGTCAATACCATCTCTTGGCTTTGCAGCAGCAGTAGCTGCAACATGAACAACAGTCTCGCCGTAACGAACAAGACACGCACCGTTTGCAAGCTGAGTCATCTTACCTGTTTCAACAACAAGTGGTCTGCCTGCAAATTCTGTTTCGAAAACTCTGAATTTGTCAAAAGTCATCATTGAGTTTGCCATAATAAAATCCTCCTAAATATAATATATTTTTACAGGATTTTACACTGTATCGTTTAGCAATAAAACCAACAGACACAGAGCATAACTGCCAAAATCTGCTCGTTTTACCGCTAAATAACAAATGTAAAAATCCTGTCTAAAAACGCAATATAGGGCAAACGACAAAATCGTCTGCCCTAAGGTGATGCTTACTTACGGATACCGAGTCTAGCAATAATAGAACGATATCTTTCAATGTCAACCTTGATGAGATAATCAAGGAGAGCACGTCTCTGACCGATCATTTTGAACAAGCCACGACGTGAGTGATGGTCCTTCTTGTGAACCTTGAGGTGCTCAGTAAGGTCGTTGATTCTCTTTGTTAAAAGAGCAATCTGAACCTCAGGAGAACCTGTGTCGCCCTCGTGCATAGCATATTCCTGCATGATAGCAATCTTTTCTTCTTTAAGCATGATTTTACCACCTTTTTAATATATTTCCTGCGTCACAGAAAAGGGATGGTGATATCCGTATTACGGCTTAGTCCCCAAACCGAGAACGCGGCTAATGGTTATTTTATCACAAAAGAAAATAAAAGTAAAGGATTTTTCGATATATATATTGTAAAAATAATTAATTGTTGTCTTTAATCATATTTGTGATTTTCGCCAAAATCTCTGTTTTTTGGTCATTTGACAGCATTCTGAATGCAAGAATGAGGTTCTGCTCATCTTTTTTGAGAGAATAGATAGGATTAGGCGACATAGAGTCGCTATCGCGCAGAACAGGGGTGTTTTCTTCAAATGGCAAAAGTGTAGCCGGATCAACACAGAAGAGATTTGCGATTTTTACCAGTGTGTTAAGATTAGGTTGTGAACGCCCGTTTTCGTAGTATGTGTAGGTAGTGCGGTCAATACCAAGTGCAGATGCCACAGCTTTTTGTGATAAGGCACAGTTTTCTCTGCAGGTGCGCAGTTTGTAAGCTGTTGTGTTTTCGGCAGAAATACTCATACAATCTCTCCTTTTATCAGATAGTAATATTATAATGTGAAAAATAGTCACTTTCAAATAATAGTGACAATACGTCACATTTATTTTTGGTATGATATTTTTGAAGTTCGGATAGCTTGAAATATGAATAAAAGTGGTATATAATCAGGATGAAATATGCTGGAGTAGCTCAGTCGGTAGAGCAGCTGATTCGTAATCAGCAGGTCGCGTGTTCGATTCACGTCTTCAGCTCCAGAATCGTCACAAGCGTTTGTGTTTGTGGCGATTTTTCTTGCTTAAATACAACATATTTTCATTTGTTTTGTCAACTTTGCCTATGACAATAAAAATTGCAAAGTGATATAATAACGTTTGAGATAAGATTTTTTGAGGTGAATTATGTTTTCAATAGGAGATGTCGTTATTTATGGTGCGACAGGGGTATGCAAAGTAACAGATATTGTAACAAGCAACCTGACTGGGGTTATGCGTGAATACTATATTCTGCGTCCAGTTGATACAGACAAATCAATTATATATGTGCCTGTTGATAACGATAGACTCACATCGCGTATGAGAGTAGTCCCAACATCATCTCAATTGAGAGAAATATTATCTAAGGTTAAAGGTGAGAGATTAGACTGGATTAGTGACTATCAACTGCGAACACAGATGTTTCAACAAATTTTATCAGAAGGTGATATTGTTGAGATTATAAAACTTATACGGGCGTTACATACATATCAACTTGAACTATCAAACAGGGGAAAGCGTCTGGTGAAATCAGACGAAAGGATTTACAAGGAGTGTGCAAAATTATTGTGCTCAGAAATTTCGCTGATACTAAAAATTGAAAAAAGCGAAATCTTGCCATTGATTCTTGATACAACTTTATAATAACGTTGACAATGGGTAGTTTTTTGGCTATCCGTTTTTATTGCCATAAACACGAACAAACATTCATATAACGGATATTTTATTCGCCTATACTCAAATTGTCAAGAACAATTGTAGGTGAAGAATATGAGAGAAATACTGGCTAAACGATTAAAAGAATGCAGAAAAGAAAAAGGCTACACTCAGATGCAGGCGGCGATATACAGCGATATCACAGAGAGAGCGTATCAGAACTATGAGATGATGACTCGTGAGCCTAAAATCGAGATACTCGTCAGGATTGCGGATTTGTACGAAGTGTCACTCGATTATTTGTGTGGCAGAACAGACGAAAAATGAAATGTAAAACGGACACCAGTCTTTGTTTGGTGTCCGTTTTTTGTGTTTTAAAAGTATAATGATTACTATGAAATAATTAAAAAGATTCCTCCTGCAAATACAAGCAATGGTAACCAGAATCCATATGCTTTTTCAATAGAGATAATAACGCTTCCAACTGTGAAAAAAGCATTGATTATATAAAAAAGTAAAACACCTGCAATGCCCAAAAGTGTTAGCAAACCGGAGTCAGAAGATGCGAAGAAAGCTGCATGCAAACCGCTTAACAAAAAAGCAAAGTTTTGTGCTATTACTAAAAAAGCAGATATTATATAAAGAACATGATCCAAAATCGGGAACTTATTGTTTTTAGATCTGATCTTTAAAATAACAATGCAAATGATTAGAGTAATTATTGTTAAGAAGATTGCAATGTATATGAGATTATCAGCAATAAATTGAGCAATAGAAACAGCACCTTTATTGATGGTCCTGTTAAGTATAATTAACACCAAAACAATTACAGCGGGAATAGTAAGGCTATCAAATGCTCGACTCACTGTATATGTTCCTGTACGCTTGAGGAAATCTTTTTGGCAATCTGAAATGGTGCAACAAACATGCCTACAATAATTGCAAGAATAAATTTTGCGACAAAGTAAATTACCCATCCTATCAAAGGCATAAACAGAAAAATATCAGGTGTAATTCTATTTAGTGCTTTCCAGCCAAAGTAAGAAAAAACCGCCATATAAATAAAAGCAATAACTGTTGAATCTGTAGCCGTCAAAGCAACCATTATTCCCCAGATAATTGCATATAAAACTGCAATCATACCGTAGTAACCGCCTTTTGAACACAAAAACTCCTTAAATTTCATAAAAATACCACCTCATTGTTATAATAGTAGTACTTAAAAGTACTACAAAGGTATTATAAATCGAATTCGTGTTAAAGTCAATAGTACAGATAGGTACTATTGGAGAGTTTTTATGTATTTTAGAAGATTACGAGATTTAAGAGAAGACCACGATATGAAACAAGTTGATGTTGCAAGCTATCTTGAAATTGCACAAACTGTGTATTCTAGATATGAACGAGGATTTCAGACTATTCCTGTCGAGCATCTGATTAAACTTGCTGATTTGTACAATGTTACAACCGACTATATTTTAGGTAGGACAGATAAATAACGAAATTCATAAGAAAAAGGCACTCGTCAAGAGTGCCTTTTGTTATGTAACAATTATTATACATTAAATCTGAACAGTACAACGTCGCCGTCTTTCATAACGTACTCTTTGCCTTCACTGCGCACAAGACCTTTTTCTTTGGCGGCAGCCATTGAGCCACATTCAATAAGGTCGTCGAAAGCAATAACTTCAGCACGGATAAATCCACGTTCAAAATCTGAGTGGATTTTACCTGCTGCCCCCGGAGCTTTTGTACCTTTTTTGATAGTCCATGCTCTTACTTCCGGTTTGCCTGCTGTAAGATATGAGATAAGTCCTAAAAGTGAGTAGCATTCGTTTATGAGTCTGTCAAGACCTGACTGCTGTAGTCCCATATCAGATAAGAAAAGTTCTTTTTCTTCTTTGTCCATTTCAACAATCTGTTCTTCAAGGTCAGCACAGATAGGGAGAACGCCTGCGCCCTCTGTCTTTGCTAGTTCTATAACTTTTTTAAGTCTTTCGTTAGATTCGATTCCTGTAGAAAAGTCATCTTCGCTCATATTAGCGGCATAAATAACAGGCTTGTTTGTAAGCAGAGCTACTTCAGAAAGCAGTGCTTTTTCGTCGTCTGTGCACTCAACGCTTCTTGCTGTTTTGCCGTTTTGAAGTGCGTCCTCAACACGTTTGAAAAAGTCAACCTCTGCCTGATATTTTTTGTCAGCCTTGGTCATTTTCTGAGCTTTGTCGATTCTTCTTGAAATAATTTCTACGTCAGACAGAATAAGCTCAAGGTTGATTGTGTCGATGTCCCTGATTGGGTCAACGCTACCCTCAACATGGATGATATCGTCATTGTCAAAGCAACGTACAACGTGTACGATAGCATCACATTCTCTGATATTTGACAGGAATTTGTTGCCCAGACCCTCGCCTTTTGATGCGCCTTTTACAAGTCCTGCAATATCAACAAATTCAATAGTAGCAGGGGTGTATTTGTCAGGGTCGTACATTTCTGACAGTTTGTCAAGACGCTTATCAGGTACTGCGACAACACCAACATTAGGCTCGATTGTACAGAATGGATAGTTAGCAGATTGTGCACCTGCATTTGTGATTGCGTTAAAAAGTGTGCTTTTGCCGACGTTAGGCAAGCCAACAATTCCAAGTTTCATATTGCAATAAATCTCCTTAATATGCTCTGATTGTGTTAGATTTTTCGGTATTTTTGAATTATATCACATCAAATCTTTGTTTTCAATAGAAACGATTGCATTAGTTTTTTATTGTGTGACTGGATTAATTTGTTGTTACAATCAGGAGTCGCTTGCAAAAGACAAAACGGTTGATGTTTTAGTTGTGGTGTGTTAATATGATGTGTGTTGATAAGGAGGATTTACAATGAAAAGATTACTAAGTATTATTTTTGCGGTTATTATGCTTGTTTCTTTGGCTGCGTGTAGCAACAACAAAGAAAGTGATAACAATTCGTCAGGCGATTTAGATAAATCACAGCAATCATCTACAGAAAAACAAGAGGCTGTGCCACAAGCTACGATAGAAGAAACTGTGCTGTATGATACAAACGATATCAAGATAACTGCACTAAGCCTCACTTATGATGACTATTATGTTAACCTTAATCTGCTTGTTGAAAACAATACAGGAACAAACCTGACTTTTCAGGCGTCTGAAACTACAGTGAACGACTTTGTTCAGAGCCCAACTATGTCATTTGATGTGGCTGCCGGTCAACAGAGTGAAGGCGAGTTGTCTTTTATGAAAAAATGGCTGAGCAATGACTATATTGATGTGATTGCTGATATTGAAACAAAATTCAGGTACTTCAGTTCTGATTTCAGTTATAGTGTGAACGAAGAAACTGAGCTCATAAGAATCGAAACCTCTGCTGCGAGCACCTTTGACTATTTTTACGACGAGAGCGGTACGGTTATCCACGATGGCGATGGAGTAAAAATAGTATGTCAGAAAATTTTTACAACCAGCAATACAACTGATGGCGTAACAAGACACTATCCGGTAATATATATCAAAAACAACAGGGACGAAAACTGCTACGTCGAAATTGAAGAGGCGTATGTAAACGGTGTCGAGATAGAATCGATACTAGGGGAGTTTGTTTATCCTGACAAGCGTATGCTTGTGTGGCTTGAGTTTTATGAAAGCGACCTTGAGGAAAACGGCATAACAGAGATAGAAAGCCTTGAGTTGTCTTTTGAGATTACACGCAACGCTCTGGATAACAATGGTGTCAAGACTGAACTTGTAGAAGTTGAGCTTTAAAGTTTGTTTTTAAATAAGTGAAAGCGTAAAGCAACCACTGTGCTTTACGCTTTTGTTATATGTTTTATAGCGAGTATTGCTCAAGTCGGTTTTTTGTAGTAATATATATTGGTAGGTAAACAGGTAGATATTATAGGATGCAAGGTGAAACAATGAGTCAATATAATATAGTGTTGTTTGATTTTGATGGCACGGTGACTGATAGTGCTGATGGTATACGAATCTGTATAGAAAAAACACTTGAAAAAATGCAAAAGCCCATACCAGATTTGTCAGATTACAGCAAGTATGTAGGGCCTGTGCTTCTTGATACATTCCAGAGGGTGTGCGGATTAAACCGGCAACAAGCACAGGAAGCAGTCAGGATATATGTTGAGTTGTACGATGATTACGGAGTAAAGGCAAACAGGTTGTTTGCAGGTATTGATACTGTGCTCAAAAAGCTCAGGAAAAACAATGTAAAAACCGTTGTGTGTACCTGCAAAAACGAAAAGATAGCAACAGATGTTATCAACTATCTTGGAATATATGAACTTTTTGATGAAATATGTGGTGCAGATGCCTTGGGCACTCGAAAAGAGAAGCACGAGATAATAGCGTATTCGCTCAAAAAAGCGCAAGCAACCGACGGCGATAAAGTGGTGCTGATAGGTGACTCTGCTTTTGATGCAAAAGGAGCCCAGCGTTGTAATATTGATTTTATTGGCGCTGTCTACGGCTATGGCGATGTTGAAGAAATGAAAACATATAAACACAATGCTTTTGCAGATAGTCCGCAAGAGCTGCTTGATTATTTGTTGTAATCATACATGTGAAACGGAAATCATATATTTAGGACAAAGCTTTTGAAAGGAAGTTGTGATTATGGTAGTTTCTTTTAAAACGCAGAAAGCAAAGATTATTCTTACAAGTGTAATATGTGTTCTGTGCGTTGTAGCGTTGGTGGTTACGGTTATGATTGTAAGGTCGATACCTAAAAAAACAGCGACATGTGATGGTGTAGGCGAATACTCGCTTGTTGTTGAATCAGACGAAGAAATTCAGGCTTTTATTAATCAGTTTGGTTATGAGGCTGTAGAGCTTTACAGCTTGCAGCAGGCATATGTGCCGATTGAGTTTAATCAAAAGTATACAGAGTATAATGAGTTGCAGAAGATGCAGGGGTTGGACCTTGAAGGTTATAAAGGCGAAAAATGTAGGCTGTACATATATACTCTGAAAGAGTTCAAGGATGAAAAAAAGGCATATGTGTCAATATTGGTTTTAGATGAAAGGGTAATTGGCGGACATATCTCGACGCTAAGCGGGGATGGAAATCTGTATTCTTTCACAGGTGAAAAATATGAGTGAACTTCAAAGACTTGATAAGGTTATTTCGTCTCAGACAAGCCTTAGCAGAAAAGAGATAAAAGGTCTTATTAAAGCCGGCGAAATCAAGGTTAATTCTGTAATAAGCAAGTCAGCTGATATGAAAATAGATCCAATAAAAGACACAGTTATCCTCAGCGGCAAACTCCTTGAGTATAAAAAGTTTGTGTATTATATGATGAATAAGCCAAAAGGTATTCTGTCTGCCAGTAATGATAAAAACGCAACTACGGTTGTGGATATTTTGCCAGCGCATCTTAAGAGAAAGAACCTTTTTCCTGCGGGCAGACTGGATAAGGATACAACCGGTTTGCTCATAATTACTGACGATGGGGATTTTGCACACAAAATGCTGTCACCAAACAAAAAGGTGTACAAGCACTATATAGCGACATTGTCTGACAAAATACCTGATGGAACAAAAGAAAAATTTGAACAGGGGATAGTTCTTGAAGATGGTACTGTGTGCCAGAAAGCTTTTTTTGATGAGATAGGGGAAAACAAAGCACTTGTTAAGATATGCGAAGGCAAATTCCATCAGGTAAAGAAGATGTTTTCTGCTTGCGGATCAACGGTTGTTGAGCTTGAGCGTGTTCAGATAGGACAACTGAAACTTGACAGGAGTTTGCTTTTAGGACAGGCGCGTGAACTTGATGAGGACGAAATTTCATCAATTTTAATAGCAAATTAACTAAAAACGGCACCTGATTTTTTATTTATGGGTATATTATCTAAAAAATAGGGGAAATATTTAGTGAAAAAATAGGTGGTATTGCGGAATTTTTTGTGTTACAATACTAGTTGATATAAGTAGTCGTGTCTATACACGCTATTATTGGAGGTTTTTACATGGCAAAGGTTTCATTACAACACATTTACAAAATTTATGATGGCGGCGTTACCGCTGTAACAGACTTTAACCTTGAGATTGATGATAAGGAATTTATCATTCTTGTAGGTCCTTCTGGTTGTGGTAAGTCTACAACTCTCAGAATGATCGCTGGTCTTGAGGATATCTCAAAGGGCGAACTCTACATTGGCGATATGCTTGCTAATGACGTTGCTCCTAAGGACAGAGATATTGCGATGGTTTTCCAGAACTATGCTCTCTATCCCCATATGACAGTATTTGACAATATGGCTTTCGGTCTTAAGTTAAGAAAGGTTAAAAAGGAAGAAATCACAAAGAGAGTTAACGAGGCTGCAAAGATCCTCGACATCTCCCACCTTCTCGACAGAAAGCCGAAGGCTCTCTCCGGCGGTCAGAGACAGCGTGTTGCTCTCGGACGTGCAATCGTAAGAGAACCTAAGGTGTTCCTTATGGACGAACCTCTCTCCAACCTCGATGCTAAGCTTCGTGTACAGATGAGAACAGAGATCTCCAAGCTCCACCAGAGACTCCAGACAACATTTATCTACGTTACACACGACCAGACAGAGGCTATGACAATGGGTACAAGAATCGTTGTTATGAAGGACGGTTTCGTTCAGCAGGTTGATTCTCCTGCTAACCTTTACCAGAAGCCATGCAACATGTTCGTTGCTGGATTCATCGGAAGTCCTCAAATGAACTTTGTTAATGCTACTCTTGTTAAG
>JAZUOM010000025.1:0-198228 GCA_045604645.1 Ruminococcus sp.
CGTTGTTAAAGATAATGCAGTTGTAGTCGCCGTTTATGGTGTACTTGTACACATTACCCTCAACTAGTGTCATGCTCTCTCCAGGCCATGATTTTACACTTGTGTCTGTGCCCTTTACCCAGCAGTATGCATTTACTGTGCCCCAGTTGCCTGTGTTCTTAAAATACACAGTTGTGGTTGCACCTGTCTGTGCTACTTCGTCTACTGCTGCGCTTACGCAAAGCACTACTGACAAGAGCATCATGACTGTCATAACCAAGCAAAGAACACTTTTGAAGTGTTTATTGTTTGCCATTGTTTTCTCCTCCTTTTGTACTATACACATTATATTGTACAAAAAATATGAAAAAACATCAATCTGCAAATGATATAAATTTACGCTACAGTCTTTGTATTAAATAACAAATCCAAACATATGTGAATATCAAAAATCACATAATATTTCGTGCTATTTGGCGTTTTCAACAAATTCATTAGCACAACTTTGTGCATTATAACATGTCCGCTTGCTAAATAAAATCAGCAGTTAAAATACAATTTACACCTTTTTATAAAAAAATTACACTAACTGCAGTAGTCGTCGAGCAGTCTTTTCAGTTCCTGCTGTGATGTTACGGTTATCCCCTCAAGCAGAGTTTTTCTGTCTTTTTTTGGCAGAGTATTTACCGATGTTGTTGTCCTGTAAAGCAGCGTATCTCCACGATACACAACTATCCTGTCGTTTTCGCTTTTAATAGTATATGGCTGAGTATCTGTCTGAATCTGTGTGCTTGTATCACCGACTTCTTTTGTACTGGCATAGTGGTTGTTAAGCGATGCAGAAGCAACAACAAATATAATCGCAAAAGTTCCAAAAATCAGTATCAATTTTTTCATCACATAGCACCTCACACATATTTTTGCCACCGATTTTATGTATTATTCATATTTTTTCTGCCAATGTTGATATAAAAATCTCTGTTATTTTATAAAAAAATATTTATTTTTTGGAAAGAAAGTGCTATACTTATTGTGGCTATATGTATTTTACGAGGAGGTCGGAAATATGAGAAAAACCGACATCAGCAAATATACTGACAAAATTGAAGTTACAAAAAAATCTGTAACAACAAAAACCGTACTGAACAGTATATGGAAAATTACAAAAACCATATTGGCAGTATTGCTTTGTGCAGGTGTTTTTGTCGCGATATCACTGGGAGTGTATATAGTTAAGCTTGCTAACGAGCCAACAGGTATCGACCTTAACGCAAGAAGTATGAACCTCTCGTCATTTATTTATATTCAGGACCCTGAAACAGGCGAATTTGTTAAGTACCAGAAACTATACGGCACAGAAGACCGTATCTGGGTTGACCTGCAGGATATGCCTGAGCATATGGGCGAGGCTATTATCGCTATTGAAGACAAGCGTTTTTATGACCACCACGGTGTGGACTGGGTTCGTACCGGCGGTGCTGTCTTAAGCCTTATGTCAGGTTCTGACAACTACGGTGGTTCAACACTCACACAGCAGCTCATCAAAAACATCACTGATGATAACGAGGTTTCGCTCACGAGAAAACTCAGGGAAATCACACGAGCTATCAATATTGAAAATGAGTATTCAAAAGACGACATACTCGAAGCATACTTAAACGTCGTAAACTTCGGTAACAACGCACAGGGCGTTGAAGCCGCAAGCCAAATGTATTTTGGAAAATCAATCAGCGAGTGTACAATCTGTGAGTGTGCCGCTATTGCAGGCATCACCCAGAACCCGTCACAATGGAATCCTCTTATCTATCCTGAAAACAACAAAGAGCGACGCGAGCTTGTACTTTCACAGATGTACGACCAGAAATACATCACAAAAGAAGAGTACAACGCTGCTATGAAAGAATCTGAGACACTTACGTTTATGGACTACAAACCACAAGAAGACGAAGAAGAGGAAGAAGAAAACATCCAGAACTGGTACATCGACCAGATGTACGGCGACCTTGTAAGAGACCTTGCAAAATACTATGACATCAGCGAAAAGGCTGCGTCTGACAAACTGTACACCGAGGGCTTGAACATCTACTGTGCAATGGATCTCAAAGCACAGGAAATGATTGAATACGAGGGCCTTCATTGTAACGACCATTTTGGTGCTGATTTACAGGTTGGCATGACTATGGTAGGATACGACGGCAGAGTTATCGCAACAACCGGTAGCTCTGAGGAAAAGGACGCAAACCTGCTGTTTGACCGCGCATCAGATGCTGTGCTACAGCCGGGTTCTTCTATCAAACCAATGTTTGTATATCCTATCGCTATCGAGACAAAAGCAAAGCACTACTCGGCTTTAGTAGATGACTATCCACTTGAAAAGTACCGCTATGAAAACGGCTCCTGGGTATCAGGTCCTAACAACGCATACGCAGGCTATAACGGAAAAATGACAATTCCTGAAGCACTCAGTTGGTCATCAAACGCAGCTACTGTACAGACACTTGAACTAATCGGTCCAGAAACAGCGTATAATCAGGCTATTAACATAATGGGATTTTCCCACCTTGACCCTGAGGTTGACCCGTTCACACTTGGTGGTCTCTCACTTGGCGGTCTTTCGGGTGGTGTAACCGTCAGGGAGATGGCCGCAGCTATGCAGTATGTCGGCAACGGCGGATTATACTACGAGCCATACACATACTACTATGTAACCGATCAGAATGGCACAGTTATTCTGGACAATAGAAACAATATGCCAAAAGAAGCGTATTCTCCTGAAACTGCGTACGCAATGAACAGAGCACTACGCTACAACGTTCTTACATCAACTCATTCAAACTCATCATATGCAAATATATCAGGTTGGGAAATCGTTGGTAAAACAGGTACTACAGACGACGACAAAGACTCCTGGTTTGTAGGTGCTTCACCATACTGCACACTTGCTATATGGACAGGCTACGATACCCCTGATTCAATTTCGTATTATTATCAGCGAACCGCCACCGAAACGTGGAAAACGGTTATGTCAAAATATCTTGAAAACAAAGAATACAAAGAATTCGATGTGCCGAGCACCGTCGTTACAGCCACCTACTGTAAAGGCTCGGGCAAACTCGCATCATCGCATTGTTACGACACCGCAACAGGTTATTACTCACAGGATAACATCCCTGGCTACTGCGGAGGATATTACGAGCACGTAGCATTTGGTTCATACTCAAGTTCATCGAGCAACTCTGATGATGAAGAAGAGGAAGATCCAAGCACACCGGGTGAGACTACCGATCCATCTGCACCTACTGTAGACCCGAGTGTTGATCCAGGCGTAGATCCGAGTGTTCCGAGTGTTGATGTTCCTACCGATGCACCACCTGAGATAATATCTCATACGGGTGACTAGCGTTTATTATTAGTTAATTAATTTTTGAAAGGTATTATACATTATGGTTTCAGTTGCAATTATGGGTCACGGAGTGGTTGGCTCAGGTGTCGCAGAAATTCTGACGACACACAAACAGAAGCTCTTCGCATCAGTTGGCGAAGAGATATACATAAAGTACATTCTTGATTTACGTGATTTTGATGACAGTCCTTTAAAGGACCGCTTTACAAAGAACTTCGATGACATCATAAACGACATCGAAGTACGCGTTGTAGTCGAGGTTATGGGCGGTTTAAACCCTGCTTACGATTATGTAAAGCGTTGTCTGCTTGCAGGCAAAAGTGTTGTAACATCAAACAAAGAGCTTGTTGCCGCACACGGTGCAGAACTGCTTGCTATCGCCAAAGAAAACAACACAAACTTCCTTTTTGAAGCATCAGTTGGTGGCGGTATTCCGATTATCAGACCAATAAACCAATGTCTGGTTGCAAACAATGTATCAGAGATTGCGGGTATTTTAAACGGCACTACAAACTTTATCCTTACAAAAATGATAAACGAAGGTATGGATTTTGAACAGGCACTTAAGCTTGCACAACAGCTTGGTTATGCCGAGCGCAATCCGGAGGCCGACGTTGAGGGTCACGATGCCTGCCGAAAAATCTGCATCCTCGCTTCCCTTGCATATGGCAAGCACATCTACCCTGATGCAGTATACACACAGGGTATCACCAAAATCACTCTTGATGATGTCAGGTATGCTGAAATTTGGGGTGGTGTCATAAAACTTATCGGCAAAGTCAAAATGCTTGATAACAAAATGTGCGACATCGTTGTTGCGCCAATGTTTATCCCGAACAAAAGCCAGCTTGCTAACATCGACGATGTTTTCAACGGCATTATGGTGCGTGGTGACTGCACAGACGATGTGGTGTTCTACGGCAAAGGTGCCGGCAAACTTCCTACAGCATCCGCTGTTGTCGCTGACATTATTGACTGTGTTAAACACCTCAAAAACAGAAAGTATCTCTTCTGGACAGATTCTGACAATTCGTCAGTCATCGACTATAAGGACTCTGTCACAGCTATGTATATCCGCGTATGTGCAGACAGCAAGGATTTTGCATATACTAAAGCACAAGAGCTTTTCGGCGATATCCATGTTTTAGAAAAAGCAGATGCAAAAAGCACTGAGTTTGCTTTTGTATGCGAAGCAAAGAGATATGGCGATATTTTAGATAATATTGATACTCTGAACAACTGCGGAGTCAACGTTGAGTCCGCAATCCGTATCGGAGATCTTTGATAGGAGAATATATTATGAGTTTAATTGTACAGAAGTTTGGCGGCAGTTCTGTTAAAGACACAGAACATCTTATGAATGTCGCTAAGATTGTTACCGACACATACAAACAGGGTAACAATGTAGTCGTAGTAGTATCAGCTCAGGGCGATACAACCGACGACCTTATCGAAAAGTCCGTTGAGTTAAACGGCGACACTCAACCATCAAAAAGAGAGATGGATATGCTTCTTGCCGCAGGCGAGCAGATTTCTATTTCGCTTCTCGCTATGGCTATCCAGAAACTTGGTTGTCCATCAGTGTCACTGCTCGGTTGGCAGGCTGGTTTCAAAACCACATCGGCACACACATCTGCCCGCATCCGCAAAGTTGACACAAGCAGAATCAAAAAAGAACTCGACCAGAGAAAGATTGTTGTTGTCGCAGGATTTCAGGGGCTTTCACGCTATGACGATGTAACAACACTAGGTCGTGGCGGTTCAGATACATCTGCTGTTGCTATCGCAGCCGCTATGCATGCTGATTTGTGTCAGATTTTCACTGATGTCGAGGGTGTGTATACAGCAGACCCACGAAAAGTAAGTGGCGCTATCAAGCTCAAGGAGATTTCATATGATGAGATGCTCGAGCTTGCAACACTCGGCGCACAGGTTTTAAATAACCGTTCAGTAGAAATGGCAAAAAAATATAACATCGAACTCGAAGTATTATCAAGCCTGACAAGAAAGCCAGGTACCATCGTAAAGGAGAAACCAAAAATGGAAAAAATGTTGATTTCAGGTGTAGCAAAAGACACCAACGTAGCTCGTATTTCACTTACATGTATTCCTGACAAGCCGGGTCTTGCTTTCAAAATGTTCTCAAAACTTTCAGCAAGAGATATCAATATTGACATCATTTTACAATCAATCGGCAGAAACAACTCAAAGGACATCACTTTCACAGTTGACAAGGATAAGAGTGCAGAGGCTGTTGAGATTGTCAAGAAATTTGCTGAAGACATCGGCGCAGGTGATGTAATCTGTGATGACAACATCGCTAAAGTTTCAATCGTAGGCGCAGGTATGGAGACTCACGCAGGCGTTGCTTCAACAATGTTCGAGGCACTTTACGACAAGCAGATTAACATCCAGATGATTTCAACATCAGAAATCAAGGTATCAGTCCTCATCGACAAGGGCGATGCTGACCGCGCAGTAACAGCTATCCACGACAAGTTCTTCCCGGATAACGACTAATCACAACAAGCATATCAAAAGGCAGTCACACGACTGCCTTTTTCTTTTGTCAGACATAAAAAAGGCGACACGATTTTTCGTGTCGCCCTTTAATTTGTCACTATGCTATCCAGTAGCAGTCAAGGCAGTAGTACGAGCCGTCCCAATAATACATCCGCTCGTAGCTTCCACACATTTCACAATAACCATAATCGTCATCGTAATACGCATCTTCGTAGCAATCCCAGCACAGCAAATAACCATCATAGCTATACAAATCGTAGTAGTCAAAGTATCCGCCACACCAGTCACATGGCTCTGTGTCATCGTAGTAATATGCATCTTCGTAACAATCCCAGCACAGGTAGTCGCCGTTGTAGTAGTACACCTCGTCTACAGCCCAGTCGCACCAGTCACAGTAGTAGTAATAATCGTCAGAATAATACGCATCTTCGTAGCAGTCCCAACACAGCAGATAGTTGTCATAATACCACATATCCGAATAGTATTCCTTGGTGCCACACCACTCGCAGTAGTACTTTGTCTCTTCGTACTTGTCAGGATATTTCAAATCAAGATAACAGTCAAAGCAGTAATATCCGCCACTGTAGTAATACAGATCCTCATAACTGTCACATCGTTCACAGTAACGCTCTGACTCTTCTTTTTCTTTTTTATCTTTCTCGTCTTCTTCCTTTGCTTTTTCGTGACATTTTTTGCACAGTTGCTTTCCGTCGTATTCGTAGGTCTTTGTTTCCTTGCCACACTCTTTGCATACTTCTTTTTCTTTATCTATACACTCAAAACAAAGTCCGTCTGTGTTGATATCACCGTGAGTGTCACATTCTTTGCAGTTTCCGTGATAATCCTTATTATAGTCGTGCACAAACTCGCCACAATCATCGCAGGTGTGCTCAGCCATATATGTATCATACTCGCTGACAATTTCGTCAATCTCTGCCCTACCCACTTCAGTTTTGTTGATATCAGAAATAGCATAATTCATATCAACATTTCTGTGATTATCATTTACGCAAATATTAGCATTTGAAATCTTGCCTGACTTGACAGTAATCGAAACCCTGATAGATGTTTTGTGGGACTTTGCGTGTTCGGCATAGTCTTCTATTGATTCAATCAACGATTCTTTAGACTCGTCATAAAACGCATCACTGCCATCTACAATCCTGATTAGTTCTGTGCACAAAACCTGGATATCCGGGGTAAAGATATACTCTTTCTTTGATTTTTCAAATCCCAGATATTTTTCAAGCCATGCTTTGTCGCCAAGATATGTCTTGCAAAAATCATCAGCAAACGCCTCAAACTCTTTTGCTTTTACATCGTTTTCGAATCCGGCTTTTTCTATCGCTTTTTTATAGTCAATGCCATCTTTTGTAAGGCAACTGTTAATATCCTGATGCACATCATTTGCATCCGACTCAACTTTTCTCGGTTCTTTGTCTTTGCTGTCATAAACAGTATATTTATTACCACCGCTAAGACATTCTTTGTAATCATCGCCCTTTGCTATATAGCAAAGCTCGTCTTCAAGGTTATATCTGATTGTGGCAACCTCGTCAGTTGTCGCTCCGTCCTCACCTATCTTTATGGTTCTTTGTACCGTTATGTTGTCAGCCTTTATGGTAGCATTTGCCGCTTTCAAAAGCGGTGAAATCGGAGATACAAGTCCAAACCAGTTTGTCATAAATCCGGCTGTCGCAGTACCCGCAAGTGCTAAAATAGATATAAGAACAACCAAAAATACAATAATCGGTTTTTTGCTTTTCTTTTTCTTTGTGTTCTCTTGTTGTTGATGATAACTCGGTTCAATATCTGAAGAATACACCTGAACATCAGGTTGTGACTGTGTAAAGCCAATCGTCTTTGTCACATTCTTGTCAGAGATATTATTAGCAGGTGTAACTACATTCTGATACGCTACAGGTGGCACTACAGGTGACACCACTGGTGCACTGTAGTCAGTTGTGGCTACAGTTTTGTTTTCGTCAAAAATCTGCTGTGCAGGTTGTGGCGGCACAAAATTCTCTTGTGCAACATTTTTGCTTTCAGTTTCTACTGTTGGCACTACTGGTGCACTATAATCAGTTACGGCTACAGTTTTGTTTTCGTCATGAGTTACCCCGATACCCGGTGCTTTATAGTCGTTGACCGCAACAGTTTTGTCAAGGTCACAATCAATCTGTGAAACGTTCTCAATATCAACAAGTCTTGACCCACATTTTCCGCAGAAAGAGCCTCTTTCAAATTCTGCTGAACATTGTATACACTTTTTCACAAAACTCCCCCCTGAATTTACCTATAAATAAATAATAGCACTTTGCCTTGAAAAATCAACATTATTTCACACATTTGCGCTAAAACTTATCAATATTATTGCGTTTTTTTGCAGTTGTGGTATACTGTCAGCATACACATTAAAAAACTGGAGAGACATATGAAAAAAGCAGCATCTTTACTGATTGTTCTGACAATAGTTTTGTCCACTATGTTAACGCTTTCAGCCTGTCAGAAAGAAACTCAATCAACTACAACTCAAGCACCAACTGTAGGCATAGAAGAAGACACCGAACACGCAACTGCTGTTGCCACAAATTTCATAAACGCTGTCGTAAAATTCGACGGCAAAACAGCCGTATTATATATGTCAGAAGACAACAAGCATTATGATGACTATGCATCAATAAGTGTTGAACGTGACATTCAGCGACTGGTAAATGAATACAACGACGAAAGTCTGAAGGAAACCATAACAGAAGGATATATGAAATATTTAGAACAAACCAGTGCTACTGTCACGGGTGTAACAATAGACGGCGACACCGCTACAGCAAATTACACCTCAATGATGCTGTACACAAATTTTCACAGCGACCTGTCTTTAAACATCGGTGTCCAGGAGGCAACCGGCGTTATCAATTTGATAAGAGCAGACTCAAAGTGGCTTGTCGATACATTTACCATCGAGTTTGTCGTAGACGAAACTGAAACACAGGCTGAACAATAAGATTTTTTAAATAACTTTTTAATGCAAAAACTTAATTAAACACAAAAAGCGACACGATTGTTTTCGTGTCGCTTTTTTATCCATATTGTTATGCATCAAGATAGCAATCCCAGCACAAATCTTCGCCGTCCCAGTAATACATTTCTGCGTATTCGCCACAGTCGTCACAATAATCGTAATCATCGTAAACTTCTGCATCATAGCAGTCCCAGCACAAATCTTCGCCATCCCAGTAATACAAATCCTCGTATGCGTTGCAGTTGTCACAATAGTCGTAATACTCATCTTCATAGCAATCTTCGCACAAATCATATGCATACAAATCACCGTGATAATCACATTCTTCGCAATCGCCATGCTCGCTGTATTCGTACACTATATCACCGCATTCATCGCATCCGTGCTCATCGGCATAGTCTTTGTAATCATCAACTATTTCCTGAGCATCTTCTGCGATATCAGTCTTGTTAAAATCATACAACTCAGCAGTCAGTCTGATTTTTTCGTTATCAGAGTCAGCATTAACTTCAACGTTGTTGATTCTGCCACCCTTGACTGTGATTTCAATGCTTATTTCTGCGTCTTCTTCTTTCGCTGCGTCAATCAGATATTCAAATTCTTCTTCAAGATCATCCTTTGCATCTTTTGTGAACACATCAGAATCCTGACAAATATCATTTATCTCTTCAAACAGTTTCTCCAGGTCAGGCTCAAATGTATAAACGTTTCCGGATTTTTTAAATCCAAGGTAATTTTTGAGCCACTTTTTGTCGCTAAGACAATCTTTGTAGATATCCTTGAGAAAGCCATCGACTTCTTCGTGGTTTATGTAGTCCTCTAAATCAGCGTCAACGATAACTTCTTCCCAGTCGATTTTTTTACCGTCGTAATATCTTTCGATGTTTTCAAAAATCTCATCGTAATCGACCTCGCTCCTGTACATATCGCCATCGCCATATTCATAATACATATAACCATCATATAAACAGCGTTTATAATCGCCCTCTTCAATAATATATGACAGTTCCTCGTTTTTAATATCGCCGGCATAACGCATAGTCATAGCCTCATCAGCAGATGCACCGCGCATTTTAACATCGATAGTCATACTCTCTGATTTCATGGTTTTTGCAGCCGCTCTGATAAGTCCGTTAAGCGGTGAGCCAAGTCCGAACCAGTTTGTCAACAACCCTGCTGCAAAAATCACAGCAACTACCAAAACAGCACAAACAACAGCAAGCAAAGGTTTTTTGCTTTTCTTTACAGGTTGCTGCTCAATAGTCTCGTTACTTTCCACACCGTAGTCAACACTATTATCAACAACGCCTGTTGGTGCTGTTGTGTGCACCTTATACTCTGTTGCTGCGACAGTTTTTTCATCAACATTCTCGACAAAACCTGCATCAACCAAAGCGCCGCCACAATTACCACAGAACGAATTGCTATCAGGCCAATACTCTGCACACACCGTACATCTTTTCATAAAACTACCCCCAAAAAGTATATGTTTTGTTAATCATAACACAATATGAATAACAAAATCAACACACTTTTAAACAATTTGACTGTATTCTACAAAAAAAGAACAGCCTAAAAAAGACTGTCCTTACATTTTATTATTCAAATATCCTGAATATTTCTGTATACGGCTGTGCGGTTACTGCAATCTGCTCTTTTGTATATGGATGCACAAACTCAATCTTGTGCGACCACAACGCTACAGTATCATTGCATATACTGCTGCCGTATTTTCTGTCCCCAACAAGCGGATGCTTACGACTTGCAAACTGCACCCTTATCTGGTGTGTCCTGCCTGTGAGCAACTGTATCTGCACAAGCGAGACCTTTGCTCCACCGTACTGTCTGACACCTTTTACTGTATAATTGAGCTTTGCGTCTTTGACACCTTTGCGCTCTCTTTTTACGACATAAGTTTTGTTCTTATTCTTATCGTGATACAAAAGGTCTGTGTAGCAACCACTACTGTTTTCTACCTCACCGCACACAACCGCAAGGTAGGTTTTATTAAATTTATGCGTAGTAACAAGCTCGCTCATTTTTTTAGCCGCAGCCTTGGTCTTTGCATAGACTATTGCGCCACCGGTTGTTTTGTCAAGTCGATGGATTACATAGCACTCTGTGCACTCGCCCTTAGATGTCAGATAACTGGCGATTTCATCACACAGGCTGTGTGTATGCTCGTTTCCTTGAGAAAGCACACCGAATGGTTTTTCAACACAAATCAGGTGCTTGTCCTCAAACAGTATTTTTAAATCCATAATCAGGCCCCAAAATGCTGTTGAGCATATCTTACCGCTTCCATAGCATCTTTTGCGTAGTGGTCAGCGCCAATCAAATCTGCGTATTCTTTTGTAAGCACAGCACCGCCTACGATGATTTTTGTAGCTCTAGACTTTTCTCTCAACAGCTTTATTGTACTCTCCATAGCAACAACCGTTGTTGTCATAAGTGCAGAAAGTCCCACCAGTGTAACATTGTTATCCACTACAGCATCTAATACCGCTTCAGGTTTTACATCACGACCAAGGTCAACAACCTCAAAGCCGTAATTTTCAAGCAGTACCTTGACGATATTTTTGCCGATATCGTGGATATCTCCCTCGACAGTAGCGAGCACGATTTTGTGTGGTGTTTTCTCTGTGCTGTCAGAAATTGCAGTTTTCACTGCATCAAAAGCGGACTTTGCAGCCTCTGCACTCATAAGCAGCTGTGGCAGAAATACTGTGTTCTTTTCAAAGCCCTCACCCACCTTGTTGAGCGCAGGGATAATCTGTGTGTTAATGATTTCAAGCGGATTTTCGTCTTTGAGCATCTTTAGTGCTATGTCATACGCTTTTTGTAAAAAGCCTTTTTCAATAGCGTACATAAGCGTCATCTGTGTGTCAGTGTCCGCTTTCTGTGTGACCATTTCACCACCATTTGCAAATGCGATGTAGCTTTCAAAATTATCATCCAAGCCCTTGAGTGCACAGTAAGCTCTGTACGCTCTCATCATCTCATTTGATAGTGGATTCATAATCGCAGACGACAATCCGTTTTCAAAACAAAGCGTCAGAAAACTCGAGTTTAACATCTCTCTGCACGGCAGACCAAACGAGATATTAGACACGCCCAAAATCGTATTGACACCGATATCATCGGTAAGTTTTCTTACTGACTCGATTGTAGTTTTGCCGCTGTTCTGGTCAGAACTCACCGCCATTGCAAGTGCATCAACCACTATGTCTTTTTTATCAATACCGTATTTTTTGGCTTCGTTAATAATCTTTTTGGCGATAGCAACACGCTCATCTGATGTAGACGGAATACCGTTTTCATCAAGTGTGAGTGCAACCACAACACCGCCGTATTTTTTGACAAGCGGAAATATATTGTCCATTGAGCTTTGCTTACCGTTTACGGAGTTTATCATCGGTTTGCCGTTGTAGATACGCATCGCTTTTTCAAGCGCGACAGGGTCAGATGAATCAAGCTGTAGCGGTAAATCCGACACACCCTGCACCTCTACTACAACATCAGTGAGCATCTTGACTTCGTCAATTTCAGGCAAGCCGACATTGATATCAAGCACCTGTGCCCCATTGTCCTGTTGTGATACAGCCTCGCTCAATATATATTCAAGTTCGTTATTTCTCAACGCTTCCTTTAGCTTTTTCTTGCCGGTAGGGTTAATACGCTCACCGACAATAACAGGAACATCAGAAAATTTTACTGCGTGTGTATATGATGACACAACCGTGTCACATTTTTTCTCTATAGGCAAAGCGACTATGTTCTTTGTAGCCTTGACTGTCGCTTTTATATACTGTGGTGTTGTACCGCAACATCCGCCAAGTCCATGTACACCAAGTAACGCAATCTCTTTCATAACAGACGCAAATTCGTTTTCATCAACATCGTAAACGGTTTGTCCGTCAACAGATTTTGGCATACCGGCATTTGGGCTGACAATAACAGGTACAGAACAGTTTTCTACATATTTTTTGGCGATAGACTTCATCTGGTGAGGTCCCAAGCCACAGTTGATACCGATAGCATCAGCACCCAACCCCTCAAGCATAGCGATAACAGCCACAGCATCAGCGCCCGTCATCAGCTTTTCATTTTCATCAAAAGCAACTGTAACAAACACAGGCAAATTTAAGCTTTCTTTTGCAGCAAGCAAAGCCGCCTTTGCCTCATATGTATCACTCATTGTCTCGATTATTACCAGGTCAGCGCCTGCTTTTTCACCGAGTGCTATGGTCTTTGAAAAAGCCTTGACAGCATCTTCAAACTCAAGGTCGCCAAGCGGTTTTAACAGCTTTCCTGTAGGGCCGACACTTAAGCCTATGTACACATCTTCGCCCTGTTTTTTGCCTGTCAACTCACACGCTTTTTTCGCATTTTCAACCGCAGAAAAAACAATCTGCTCAAGCGAATATTCTTCACTCTCAAGTTTGAGTTCATTTGCGCCGAATGTGTTGGTAGTGAGCACCTGTGCGCCCGCTTCGATATACGCTTTGTGAAGATTCACAATATTTAACGGCTGTGTGATATTCCACACTTCAGGCGCAGTACCGCTTTTGAGCCCCATCTTGATAAGCGATGAGCCCAGTCCTCCGTCTAAATATACAATTTCGTTTTGAATTCTTTTTACAATATCCATAATACGCCTACTCTCTGTATGGACAATTTATATCTTCACAATTCTCGCACGACGACGATTTTGAGCATTTTTCGTTTTCCGGTCTGACACCCACAATAGCAGACACAGATTTAGTCGGTAGCATCATACACCTGTTATTAAGTGTTACGCCGATTTTACGCGTGCTGTCAACACAACTTAGCACATCGTTCTGACACAGTATGCTCAAATCTCCATAACCCGGTGAAAAACGCGGACGAAACGCTACGTTGTTGTCAATCTGGATTTTTCGACACAATATATCACAAAAGTTCTCGATAGCCGCCGAGCCGATTGCATCAATTATCACTGATTTTGTTACATTAATCTTAGAGTGCTTTAAAATCAACCTGTCAACTGCCGATGTAGTAGTTGCAACAAACACAAACGCACCTGTGCATTTATCAAGGCATTTCGCTAGTTTTGTACTTTCAAGCACCATATTATTATCAAAATATACCTTATTGTCCTCTGTTTTTATATCAAAGTAGCGATAAGATGCCTTGTATGATACAACAGACAAAAACTCATCCATGCACTCAGACAGCACTCGCTTTGTGCCTGTGTCAGGTTCTTTTCTGACTCTTAAAAATCTGAGTGCCAAATCAGTATCAACCTTGACCTCATCACCGCAAAGGCTGAAGGTCTTTATTTCCTTATCCATTAACTCACCCTATATACATTATGAACATATGTATAGTTATTTGAAAATTTCAGATAAATTATCCTTTATTTTTTCTGCCACTTCAGGTTTGTTCATAGAGTACACATGTACAGCGTTGATGCCGTTTGCAAACAGGTCGATAATCTGCTCGGTTGCATATGCAATACCAGCCTGTTGCATCGCCTTAGGGTCATCAGAAAATCGCTCTACAATACGCTTGAATCTGTCAGGCAACACAGCACCAGACAGCTTACAGCTTCGCTCAATCTGTCTGCCATTAGTCACAGGCATAATACCCGGAATAATCGGCACATCAATACCTTTTCTTCTTACTCTTAGCAGATATCTGTAGTATGCATCATTATCAAAAAACATCTGTGTTGTCAGAAAATCACATCCTGAATCCACCTTGAACTTAAGATACTCAAGGTCAGCACGCTCAGTAATCGACTCTGTGTGCTTTTCAGGATAGCACGCACCTCCGATACAAAAATCACCATGCTCTTTAATAAACGCAACAAGTTCACTTGCATATTTAAAATCCCACTCGTCAGGGTTAGTATCCTGTGGAATATCCCCACGCAAAGCAAGTATGTTTTCAATACCGTTTGCTTTAAAATCTTCAAGCTTTTGTAGTATGCTTTCTTTTGATGAGCACACACAGGTAAGATGCGCAAGCGGTGTAACACCTGTATCAATGATATTTTTTGCTACTTCTACCGTGTATTTTGCAGTAGAGCCACCTGCACCATAAGTAACACTCATAAAATCAGGCTTAAGCTGAGCAATCTTAACTGCGGCTGTGCTGACAACTTCAAACTTATCCTGCGTTTTTGGTGGAAAAACCTCAAACGATAACGATGGCTTTTCTCTGCTGATTATATCTTTAACTCTCAAAAAATCACCCAGTTTCCCATTTTATCCGTATATTATATCACATATTACAGCACGTTACAACACAAAAAGTAAGAGCCACTCGCTTTCAGGGTGGCTCTGTATATTCTATCGTCTTATTTTTTAGAACAAGCCGGAGATAACGCCGTTTGAATCAACGTCAATTCTCTCTGCGGCAGGAACCTTTGGCAAACCAGGCATAGTCATAATGTCGCCAGTGAGAACTACAACAAAGCCTGCACCTGCAGAAACTTTCACATTCTTAACCTCAATATCAAAGTCAACAGGAGCGCCGAGCTTTGTAGGGTCATCAGAGAAGCTGTACTGTGTCTTTGCAATACAAACAGGAATCTTGTCAAAGCCGTTCTTTGTCAGGTCAGCAATCTGCTTTTTAGCCTGCTTTGAGTAAAGCACATTGTTGCCTCTGTAAACCTTGCGAACAACAGCCTCGATTTTGTCCTCGATTGTGCCGTCAAGCTCATATGAGAATGTAAAGTCTGAGCTGTCCTCCTCTTCACAAAGGCGGATAACTTCTTTAGCAAGCTCGATACCGCCCTGACCGCCATCTGCCCATACAGTAGACAGAACAACGTTAACGCCTAACTTCTTGCACTCGTCAATGATGAGTTCAACTTCTTTGTCAGTGTCAGTTGGGAAACGGTTAACAGCAACAACTGATGGAAGCTTGTACACGTCTTTGATATTAGAAACATGACGAAGAAGGTTAGGGATGCCTTTTTTGAGTGCCTCAAGGTTTTCAGTGTTGAGCTCTGTCTTAGGTACGCCGCCGTGCATCTTAAGAGCACGGATAGTAGCAACAACTACAACAGCAGCAGGGTTAAGGGACGCGTATCTGCACTTGATGTCAAGGAACTTTTCAGCACCCAGATCAGCACCAAAACCAGCCTCTGTGATAGCATAATCAGAAAGCTTCATAGCCATCTTTGTAGCGATAACAGAGTTACATCCATGAGCAATATTAGCAAAAGGTCCACCGTGAACTAAAGCAGGAGTTTTCTCAAGTGTCTGTACAAGGTTAGGCTTCAGTGCATCTTTTAAGAGTGCAGTCATAGCGCCTGTAGCCTTGAGGTCGCCTGCAGTAACAGGTTTTTCGTCATATGTATAACCAACGATAATGCGAGAAAGTCTTGCTTTGAGGTCGTCAATAGAGTTAGCAAGACAAAGCACAGCCATAATTTCAGAAGCAACTGTGATGTCATAGCCGTCTTCTCTAGGCACGCCGTTGACTCTGCCACCCAAACCGTCAGTAACAAAACGCAGCTGTCTGTCGTTCATATCAACACAACGCTTCCATGTAATGCGTCGTGGGTCAATGTTTAAAGAGTTGCCCTGATAGATATGGTTATCAAGCATAGCAGCAAGCAGGTTATTAGCCGCACCGATAGCGTGGAAGTCGCCTGTAAAGTGAAGGTTGATGTCCTCCATCGGTACTACCTGTGCGTATCCACCGCCTGCAGCACCACCTTTGACACCAAACACAGGACCAAGTGAAGGCTCACGCAGTGCAACGCAAACATTCTTACCTAATTCGTTAAGTCCGTCAGCAAGACCAATAGTAGTTGTAGTCTTGCCCTCACCGGCAGGTGTAGGAGTGATAGCAGTAACTAAAACAAGCTTGCCGTCTTTTTTGTCAGACTTATCAAGAAGTGACAAATCAATCTTTGCCTTGTGTCTACCGTAGTATTCGATATACTCCTCATCAATCTGAGCTTTCTTTGCAATTTCAGAGATATGCGCCATCTCGACTGACTGAGCAATCTCGATGTCAGATTTTACAACATGTTGTGCCATAGGTAACCTCCAAGTACATAATGTTCAATATTGTTTAGTTTATTTTATCTTATCCATGATTGTTTTTATTTCTATTTTAGAAACAAAAACACCTTTTTCACACTGTTTTTAAAATAATGTAAAAAAATATATTTATTTTTTCTTTTTAGTTCTTTTTGGGAAATTTATTCAAAAAAAGATAGCATACAATGTGTGGTAATAAATATCGTGTATTTATTTGTAATACAGTGTTATTTTTTTGCATATTCTGTATCAAAATGTCATGCGTATTTTTTAGAATTTGAAGTTAATTCTGAATGTATCCGCACGACAATTCATATATTAAACAGAAATCAAACAAACGAGGGGTAAAAATGAACAGAAAACTCAAATGCACGCTAAGCCTTGTTATGGTTGCGATTATCGCGGTTAGCTTTATAGCAGGTCTTAATTTTGGTGCTGTCGCTGAAAGCACACCACATGCTGCACAGCTTGGTGAATTATCAGTTCAGGCTTTGACTGATATCCAAAACGAAACACCAACCGATGCACCAACCAGCGCACCAACAGATACTCAAACCGATATGCCGACCATGGCTCCTACTGATGACCCTACTGACAATCAACCTAACGTGCCAATCGTAGTGCCATCCGAAGTGCCTACTGACGCTCCAACTGATGCACCTATTGAAGTACCAACTGATGCACCAACTGACGCTCCAACTGAAGTGCCGACAGATGCACCAACTGAAGTGCCAACTGACACACCTACAGATGTACCTACTGATGAGCCAACTGATGTACCTACTGATGTGCCTACTGATGCGCCAACACAGGTTGAGTCACTTGATGCTGTTCAAAACTTTCGAAAAGTTTCAACCCTCAGCGACGAAATCCAACTCACATGGGATGCTGTAAAGGGTGCTAAGGGTTATGTGCTTTATTACAGAAACAGCGACCAGTCTGATGATTTTGTAAAACTTACTACAACATCAACAACTTATCTCTACATCAAAGGTCTTGACCACACAACACCTTTCCAGTTCAAGATAAGCGCATATGCAGTAAACGACAACGCTGTAGTATACGGTGACACCACTTATCTCGAAACCGCAACCAATCCTGCCGCTATGCCTGCTCCATCAATCAAGCGCAGTTCTACGCTCATCAGCTTCAGCTGGAACAAAAACCTGCGTGCTGATGGCTACATCATATACAGAGCATCATCAAAAACCAACGGCAAAATGGAAGTATACAAAACTATAAACGACACCAACGTCAATACATTTGAAGATACAAATGTAGAGCAAGGCAAATGCTACAATTATATGGTAAAATCATACTACACACCATATAACGGTATGACATTCTACAGCACCGGCGAAAAACTCAGAACCCTCGCAGGACTCTCTGCTCCTGGCAAAAACAATTTCACAACTCAGTTGCGACGTGCAAGCATTGTGTGGAACAAAAACAAATACGCTCAGGGCTACTACATTTACTACTCAACTTCTGAGTCAGGTCCTTTTACCCTTCTTAAAGATACAACAAACACATGGTTTAACACACCAAGACTGGTAAACAATCAGAAATACTACTTCAGGGTTGTTCCTTACAGGGTTGTTGACGGCAACACAATAACAGGCACCTGGCTTGCTCTGAACACAACTATAACCGACAAAGCCTACGGAAAAACCATAGGCAACACATATATTGAAATCAGCTTACAGCAACAGCGTATGTGGTTTTATATTGATGGAGAGCTATATGTAGAAACTCCTGTTGTAACAGGTAACTACGGCACAAACGACACTCCAAAAGGTGCGCACACTATCTGGCAACGAAGCAAAAATGTCACCTTGGTTGGTCCTACATGGTCCAGTCCTGTAACATACTGGCTCGCTTTCACCTATTCAGGATGCGGTATACACGACGCAAGCTGGCGTTCAAACTCCGAGTATGGCGGTACGACATACAAAGGCAACGGCTCACACGGTTGTGTCAACACTCCATATGATGCTGTAAAGAAAATATACGAAAAAGCAAAAATCGGCGGTTACGTCGTCGTATATTAATAAAAACAAAAAGAACGCTTTATGACAGCGTTCTTTTTTGTTGTGACCTCTGTGGTTTATTTTCTCACACTAACTATAAGGTGAACACTATGACAAACACTATCAAAAAAATCCTGCGTTCAAGATTCTTTTTGGGTGCAGTATGTATCTTAGTTGAATTTGCAATACTTCTATGTCTGTTCGGCTGGCTTTATGACGTATTTCTGCCGGTCACTATTTTGGCATGGATATTCCATTTTATAACACTTTTGTACCTTTTAAACCGCGACGAAATACCTGAACTGAAACTCCCGTGGCTGGTTATTCTGTTAGTTTTACCTATACTGGGTGCATTTGTATTTATACTCTTGTCAAGCAACGAAACCAGCAAAAAAGACTACCAGCGTTTTGAACGATGCGCACGAGCCATCAGACCGCACCTGACACAAAAAGCAAATATAGAACAGTTGAAATCTCTTGATACAGACGCATATGCACAGGCAAGCACTCTATACAATATTGCAAAAATGCCTGTTTTTGACAAATCAAAAACCACCTACTATCCCCTTGGCGAAGATTTTCACAAAGACCTTCTGCTCGAACTGAAAAAAGCAGAGCACTTTATCTTTATGGAGTATTTTATAATTGAACAAGGACAGATGTGGGACCCTATCCATAAGATACTCAAACAAAAGGTCAGCCACGGTGTGCAGGTGTATCTGATGTATGACGACCTTGGATGTATCGCAACCCTGCCTGACAATTATTTCAAAGAGCTTTCAGACGAGGGTATCAACTGTATTCCATGCAACAAATTCAAACCGATACTTTCGCACATACACAACAACCGCGACCACCGCAAAATCACGGTAATCGACGGTAAAGTAGGCTTTACCGGTGGTATCAACCTTGCTGATGAATACATAAACGCCTACGAAAAACACGGTCATTGGAAAGACACCGCAGTAAAAATCGAGGGCGAAGCAGTCAAAGGACTTTCAGCGTTGTTTATATCGCTGTGGAATATGCAAAACGAAAAACAACTTGATGTCAACAAATACCTGTCCTGTTGTGCATCAGGGGATATCGGCAAAGGCTATGTAATCCCGTTTGGCGACTCCCCAAGTCCTATCGACACCGAGGACATCGGCAAAACCGTTTATCTTAATATTTTAAACTGTGCACGCAATTATGTGTATATCTGCACACCATATCTTATCTGTGACCGTGAGTTGTTAAACGCTATGTGCAATGCAGCCCTAAGAGGCGTCGATGTGCGACTGATAACACCACATATCCCTGACAAAAAAGCTGTTTTCCTCATGACACGTTCAAACTATCGCAAGCTAATTGATTCAGGTGTCAGGGTGTATGAATACACACCTGGTTTTATCCACGCAAAAAGCTTTGTTTCTGACGACAAATTTGCTGTGTGCGGCACCATAAATCTTGATTACCGCTCACTTGTTCACCACTTTGAGTGCGGTGCATGGATGTACAACACCGAGTGTATCCCTGATATGAAGCACGACTTTTTACAAACAGTAGAAGTGTCACAGCTAATCCAAAAAAAGCAGGCAAAGCTTAACTTTATCGAGGGAGTTTTCGCCGAGCTTATGAAAATCTTCTCCCCTTTGCTTTGATTATATTTAATATCATATGCACAAATCCCCTGAAGAGAAATATCTTCAGGGGATTAAATTATTTATCGTTCAATTTTAGTTAGACATCAGTATCCCAGACCAAAACTGAGTGCGTCAGGGAACCATACTGCCCAGAACAGCTCGCTGTGTGTAGCGTCTTTGTCCACAACAGTTGTCATAAGCTGTGATGGGTAGCCTTTTTTCTCCATCCAACCCTGCATAGCAACAGCGTTTTTATACAACTCCTGCTCAAGTGAGTCGGTCGCTGAATTACCATTGAAGAAATAAATTCGAGGAAGGTTTGATTTATCAGAAAAATCAAGTGTATCAAGATAGTCGCTCCATGTATCCTCATCATAAAGCAAGAACGCAGGAGAGATAGCACCGATATAGTCAAATTTGTCCATATGCTCCATACCGATATAGAATGACTCGATACCGCCTGATGAACTGCCGACAATACCTCTTATTGAGTTTGTGTTGTAGTTTGTGTCGATATATGGGATAACCTTTTCTACTACAAAGTCAGAGTACGCTTCGCCTGTGCCGTTTTTAAATCCGCCACTGTTGTATTTTGGTATAACATCGCCGATATCAGGTGTAAGCTCACTGTCACGCTTGTTGTTAGAGTTATCAATACCAACAACAATGATACCATCACCGCCGTTTTGCATATATGAAAGTATCGCTTCGTCAACCTCCCACTCATAACCGGAAAGTGTTGACTTGTCGCCAAAGATATTCTGACCGTCTGTCATATAAAGTACAGAATATTTTTTAGATGTGTCTGCTGCATCATATCCTACAGGAGTCCATATAGTTATCTGCTTGTTGTAGCCTGCAGAGTACTCAAGGTTTACGTATTCAATAGTACCCTCGTTATCCTGACCATATGGATATGTACCAACAACAAATTTGCCATTCTTTGTGGTCTGGATAAAATAACCTGAGTTTACAACAGTAAGTGGTGTATCAGTTGTCTGTGCAGTACCGTTTGAAAAGATAATGCGGTTGTACTGACTGCAGTCCACATCAAGCGAGTATACTGTTTCACCATAAGAGTTTACTGTGTAGTCTGTCATCTGTTCACCAGGCCACACAGTTTTTGCTGTGCCTGATGCATCATCATAAATATATGCATAGACTGTTTTCCAGTTCCTGTTGTTTGAAAAATGAATAGTAATCTGCTGTGATACCTTTGTTATAGTATCCTTATCAGTAGGCAACACTTCGTCCCCCTGTGCCGGAAATTTATCAATAATATTTGCAATATACTGCTGGATAAGTGTAGCATCAATGATGTTAACATCATCATTGCCATCGACATCAACATTTAAAAGTTGGTCTTTTTCAAGCATACACAGGTTTGCAAGATGACGTTGAACTAAAGTTGCGTCAAGCACTTCTACCTTACCGTTCAGGTCTGCATCGCCCAAAACAGTAGCAGCACCTGTACAAATCATAGTAAATGCCATAGTTATGCACAAAATAATAACTGTAAGAAAAACAGAAATCCCAAATCTTTTCATAAGAGTACACCTCCACTTAAATTTAGTGAATCATCACAATTAGATTTTAACACCCAAAAAGCGAATGTTCAATACTATTTTTAAAAATATACAGTTTGCAAACAATATTGACAATATACTCAGTAATTTGATATAATTTCATATGTATAAGTGGGATAATAGGATTATCTGTCATAACAAAACAACCAGGTGAAAATTATGGCGAACTTTTTGAATAAAAAAAACATATCAGAAAAAGGATACGACGGCAACGAAAACGAGCAGAATGCTCTTTCAAAACGCATTGCTAAATTTCCTGTATTTGTGGTTATCGCTCTTGTTATTGTTGCTATAATTACAGGTTCAATATTTTATTACAACTACAACAACAATTCACTGAGAATGTTTGTCAATTCATCATCACAGGTATTTGACTGCGGCAGTTTTGACTATCACATCAGTGCAAGTATCAACAACAGCGTATGTATGGACTACGCAGGCTCTATGGAGTTTGACTACAAAAAACAGACCTTAAGTTCCTCTTATCACGCTGTATATCCTGACTACGAATACGATGCTGTTGTTTTCGCTGAAAATTCAAAAGCCTACAGAGGTAATTATTACAACGGAAAATGGAGTGTCAGCGACTACACCTCAAACACCCTTGACTTCTTTGACTTTTACAACGACTACCGCAAAGGTAGATTTGACGCGGGTGCTGCGTTGCGTTTTACTGATATGACCAAAGACTTCAACGCCGACCAGTTTGAAAAATCCGTAAACAACATCACAAAAAAACTCTCAAAACCTGATAGTATGAAAAACATACTTCATCAGAAAATCACATCGACAAGTTCTGGTACTACAATAACATTCACCCCTGATGTCGAAAAGGTGCTGAGCATAATAGCTGAAGAAATTGCACCTGCATACACCAGTGCTAACGACTATCTTAGTTTTAAAAATCAGGTTGAAAACAGCCTTACTACCCAGCAAAATACCCAGGCTGTTATTTCATACACTATCAACAACGACGGTTATCTCACAGACTTCACCTTTGACTATACCGTAAACGACACAAACTACCTTATCACTTGCACACTCAGCAATTTTGAAAAAGCACAGGCAGATATTCCTGAGGACTTCTTTATTACAGCAGGTATATCACCATAAAATAAAAAAGGAGGAAAAGCCTTGAAACGGACATATACTATTGAATACGCACTATCCTGTACTATGGGAAATGTCCGTAGAAACAACGAGGACAATTTTTATTGTGACTCAAATTACAGGCTTGACCCTGACAGCAAGGACGAGATCGTGCTTTTTGGCAGCGTAAGTTCAAAGGACAACGAACTTTTTGCCGTGTTTGACGGTATGGGCGGAGAAGCCTGCGGCGAAATCGCATCGTTTGTCGCTGCCCAGAACTGCAAAGTTTTCTGCGAAAACAAATCAGAATATCAAGAGTACCTGTACGAGCTGTGTTCTTTGCTAAATGAACGTATTGTCGAGGAAACCTCGGCTCGTTCTTTGGTGCTTATGGGCACAACTGCCGCTATGATTCAGTTTTACAAAAACGAGATTTATATTTTAAACGTTGGCGACAGCAAGATATACAAGCTCTCAAAAGGCAACTTGCAACAGATATCTCAGGACCACACAGCACCCGGATTCAACGGCAAAGCCCCTCTGACTAAGTTTCTGGGTATGCCAATAGGAGAACGCTCGCTTTCTCCGTATATCGCACGTGGCTCATACAAAAATTCTGATATCTTTATCCTTTGCACAGACGGAGTGTCTGATATGCTGGGAGAGGAGAATTTGCTCAATCTTGCTTCGCAGGATAAACCACTTGATATTATTGCAAAAGATATAACCGAACTTGCAAAAGAAAACGGCGGTGTCGACAACGCTACCGTTATTCTGTGCAAAATCACTACAGGCAAATAGCCTAAAGGAACGTTTTTATGGCATACAAAAATGACAGAACCAAAAACAGAAGAAGATACAAGACTCGCTATCGCAGTGCTCACAGTTACAAGCAAAAACGCTCGTCATCACAGACAAAATCAGCCGTGCTTGTTTCTGTGCTCACCTTTGTTATCATAGCATCTCTTGTGATTATCTTTACATTCGGCGACAGTATATTCAACTCGCTTGATGGTGCACTTAAGAATGCTCAATCAAATAATGATGCTACCACCCCGACTACTACCGCAACAAAAGCTCCGACACAGCCTCAGACACAACCACCAACAGAGGCACCTACTGCCCCACCGGTTGTTCAGGAAGACACCTTTATGCAACTACTCTCTCTTAACAACCTGACAGAAGAACAGCTTGAAGGTAGCCAGATGATTTTTGTTGATGCAGACGAAAGCACCCTCACCTGCAAGGTGTACTGCTACGAAAAAGATGACACAGGACTGTGGTCACAGGTTATCGGTCCGTTCAACGGATACATCGGCTCTGCCGGTATCGACGAGTTTGTTGCTCCGTACGAGAGCAAAACTCCGACAGGTGTTTTCAAAATAGAGTATGCATTCGGCACAAGGTCAAATCCAGGTACAGGGCTTGATTACACCCAGTTCAGTTATGGTGACTACTGGATTACAGACCCTAACTCAACTAACTACAACCGTTGGATGTACAGCACAGACTACATCGACTGGTCATCAGCACAGGAGCTGTGGCAGTATACAATCTCCTACCCTTACGCAGTTGTATTTGAATACAACCGCTCACCTGTTGACAAAACACAGGGTAGTGCAAAATTCCTGCACGTTAAATATGGCGTGACAGAGGGCGGTATCGGCGTTTCAGAAAACGATATCTTATCTATCCTGTATTGGCTCAATCACTACAAAACACCATATATCGCTATCTCAAAATAATCAAAAAGTAAAATCCGTACAAATTGTGCACTGTCACAGTTTGTACGGACTTTTTTATGTCATTGTTTAATTTTCTTTTTTATCGGAATCTGGGCTAAAACTATAGCCATAAACATCACAACACATCCCAAAATCTCAACATCAGACAATATCTTATCCATAAACAGATATCCACCAATCGCCGCAAACACACACTCAAGGCTCATAAGGATAGATGCAACGGTTGGATTATCCGAATACTTCTGACCGATAATCTGCAGCGTATAACCGACACCGCTTGATACAACACCCAGATACAGTATATATTTTGATGCGTGCATAATATTCTCAACATTCGGACTCTCAAAGATAAACATCAGTATCATAGACAGCACACCGCATGTCAGAAACTGTACTGCCGACAGCTTGACTCCATCAACCGAGTCAATAAAGTGGTCAACACAAAGTATCTGGAACGAGAAACTAAGTGCACAGCACAGCACAACTACATCACCCAGATATATTCCTGATAACCCCTTACTGCCACACAACAGATACAATCCAAATGTCGCTACTACAACACTTATCCACACTGTAAAGCCGACTTTCTTTTTAAATATCAATCCGCAGATTGGCACAAGCACCACGTACAAAGCAGTGATAAATCCGCTTCGCGCAGATATTGCCGCATCTGTTGGATAAAGCGAAATACCAAACTGCTGTAGATTTGCTGATATACATAGCAAGGTACCGCACAATACACCTGCTTTAAGTAAAAGTTTTCTGTCGGCTTTGTTTTTTTCAAGTACAGGTCTTTTACTTATTTTAGATGTAATAAAAATCAGCGGCATAAGTGCAATAACAGCAACAAAAGAACGCAATGCGTTCACCGTAAAAGTGTCAATATACTTTGCCGCCTGCTCCTGAGAAACAAACGCTATTCCCCACACAACAGCCGCAACAACAAGCGACACATTAGATATCAATTTTCTTTTCAGCATAATTCCCTCCGATTTGACATAAGAATGATATAACAATTTGTCGTATGTGTCAATATATTGTAATATTTGTGTTGAAAAAAGCAATATTTAGTGGTACAATAGCAATGTAGTGGTATTTGATACTAAAAAACGACTATACGGAGGTCAGATATGAAAAAGTTTCTGATAATCAGCACCGCGCTGATTCTTGTTTCATGCACTGTATTCGGACTAAGCTTGCACAATTATATCAAAAAAACTTCTATTGATGAGACTGTTACTCCAACACAAAAAGTTGACAATACAACCCCTACTTTAGGTCAGATTGATGCACCGTCACAAAACGCCGCAATGCCTTCATCGTGGCAAGACAACGGTATCTTCTCTGAAAATTACGACAAAGCTTACTCATACGTTTTGTCTATGTCAACAGAGCAGATGGTTGGTCAGCTTATTGTTGGCACCTGTCCTCTTGATGACACCGCAAAAACAACCGTCAGCAAATATGCGCTAGGCGGATATCTGTATTCAACCGATAACTTCTCCGGCAAAAGTATGGAGGAGATAAAATCTCTCATCTCAACATATAAAAACGCAACATCCACACCTATTCTTTCTGCTGTGAAAGAAGAGGGCGGCTATGTGACAACTTTGAGCGACCTTGACGCTTACTACGAGTACGACTTTGCTTCTCCTAGAAACACATTTGCACAGGGCGGTATGGATGCCATCAAAACAAGCGAAGAGCAAAAAACCACTATGCTCGCATCTGCCGGCATCGACCTCAACCTTGCACCTGTATGCGATATGGGTGAGGAAATGAACCACATCATGTACTCACGTTCACTGGGTGGCACACTTGACGAAACATGTGAATTTGCTCGCACCGTCACTAACACAAGCCAGACAAAGGGAGTTTCTGTCGCGCTCAAACACTTTCCGGGATACGGCACAAACCCTGATACTTTCGAGCCTGTCGTAGTCGATACAAGAGAAGTATCCGTATTTGAACAAAACGACTTCAAGCCTTTTGAAGCAGGCATAACCGCAGGTGCTCACTGCATTATGATGTCAAATGTTTTAGTACAAAATCTTGATTCTAATTGTATCAGCTCGCTGTCAACCTATATGCACGAAATACTAAGGGACAGAATGAAATTCACTGGTCTTATCATTACCGACAACCTTGACAACGCTGACTACAGCAATTATTCCAACGGCAAAAACGTATATGTTCAGGCAGTGCTCGCCGGCAACGACCTTATCCTTGTTAACAACATTGAAGAAGCATACACATCAATTCTTGCTGCTGTAAACGATGGTACTATTGATGTCGAAGATTTACAAAAAGCCTGCACACGAATAATCGCTTACAAATACACAGCAGGTATCATGAAATAAACTTACTCTTAAAAGCCCCATTTTTTGGGGCTTTATTTTTTGAAAAAAGGAAAACAAAAACGGCGTACCGATTTGGTACGCCGTAATTTATTGATTCAGTTTGAAAGCGTGAGATTAGATCTGGTCTACAACTTTCTTGATAGCCTCTAAAGCATCCTCAGGGAGCTTATCAAAGCCGCCCTTAACCTCATCACGGGAAGCGATAAAGTTAAGTCTGTCTGTCATTCTGGCCTTAAGCTGTGCAACATACTCAGCATCGTTAAGGTCAGGAACAAAGCCTTCCCACTCAAAGATTTCGATATCTTCAAATGGACCCCACTGTTTAAATTCAGCCTTGCCCTCTACAATAGCTTCGATTACACCAAGAGTATCCTTTGGCTGAACTTTCTTGCCCATAAAGTCGCCTGTGTTGATGATATAGCAATCAACGTTCTTTTCAGCAACGAGCTTCTTGAACTTCTCGTAGTCGTTTACGAGTGGGTAAGTTCTGAATGGGTTAGCGTATGGCTCAACAACAAGAGCGTTAGGGTCAACGCCAGGAGCAAGACGCTCAGCAGAACTACGCTTTGTAGCAAGTGTAGCGCCCATAGCAGAAGCAAGAGATGCACCCTTGAGCTTAACTACAGGTGGGATTGTTGGGTCTTTCATAATCCAGAAAATAGCGTTAACAGGGGATTCAATCTTGTCAACACGGTTTGGTGACCAGAGCTTTGACTTAATAGCTCTGCCGTTACCGTTACGGATGTCTTCAGTAACAAGTGTAATTTCACCCTTGTCATCAAGTGTAGCAGAACAGTTCTGAGCAGTAAGCAGATACTTGTTGTCAGGACAGCCTGTTGGATAGTCAGCAGTCTTGTCAAAGTATGTTGGCTCCAAAGCTACTGATGAACATGTGTCAGAGTTGATGATGAAAGCGTCGTCGTGGAGTACAGTAACACCGTACTTACCGCCGTGTTTAGCGTGTGTGATAGTTGACTTACCTGAACCTGAAAGACCAAATACAGAAGCAACGTATTTTGAACCATCAGAGAGTGTGTACTCTTTCTGACCGCCGTGACAAGAAGCATAGCCGTTACGGTTAGCAACTGCCCAAGCGATAGTGAGTGTGCCCTTCTTGTGCTCACCAAAGTATCTCATACCAAGGATAGCGGCACAGTTAGTAGCTGTGTTGAAGTAAGAGAGACACTTGCCGTCGCAAAGGTCTGTCTGAGTTGTGCCCTTCCACTGTGGGTCTGAGAAGATGTAGATGTCAGGCTCGTTTTCGAAGAGTCTTGACTCTTTGTACATCTTGTTGTAGAACTCTGACTGATACTGGAAGTTGAGCATCCATGAGTACATGATGTTCTCCTCGCCTTCTGGAATGAGAAGGTGAGCTCTTACCATAAATTCTGGGTCAAGACCGATGTAAACGATAGCGTGGTACATTTTCTTCCAACGTGTATCATATACAGCGTCCATAACGATTTTATCGAGTGCGTCGCAGTTCACGCCAGGCTCGCCTGCGATTCTTCTTGCAGCAGCGTAACGGCCTGTGATAGAACCGTCATTGAAGAGAAGAACTTTAGCGTCTGATGGAAGACCGAACTCTTCGCCTCTGTATACAGGCATATCTGTTACGATTGTACCTGGTGAATTTTTAGCGAGTTCATACGCCTGTGCGAGTGATGTAACCATAGTTACATTGTTGCCGTAGAATGGTGCTTCAATAATAGAACGTGTTTTTGCAAAACCTACTTTATCCTTACCAATCTCGTCGTGCTTAAAAAATGCTTTTGTTGACATAGGTGAATTCCTCCTTGTGATTTCCAAATTATCCCATGATAAACATGAAACTTTACACTTAAATTATCTTAGAAAACCCCAAAAATGTCAATATACAAGTTAGAAATTTAACGAATATTTTACATATGTTTTTGGGTAATAATGACTAAGTTTATTTTATTTTATCTCCTATAGATAAATTTATCCTCACAAACAGCTGAATTTTCTATATTTAAATGTTATTTTTTTAGAAACATACTGTACAAAAATGCACCCTGCAACAAAAAAGCAGGGTGCAAATTTTTATTTAGTAATCAGTAGTTTATTCGCCATATATGTAGGTTTCACACAGATACTTACCACCGGACTGGGTAGTTGTGTAGAATCCCTCGTTGTTGATGTTTGAAAGTGACAAATCAACTGTCTGTGCCGAACCATTGTTGAATATAATATTTGTGTACTTGCCGGTTTCGAGTGTAGTCTTGTAAACTTTCTGACCCATCGAGTTAGTCTCAACAAAGTCCATGGCTTCGCCAGGCCATGCAACCTTAGGTGTTGAACCTGTCCATACATAAACATTTACAGTAGACCAGTTTGGAATATTTGTAAAGTAAACATCAATTGTGTCACCTGTAGCAACACCTAAAGCGGTGAGTATATCCCAGAAATCTGTATATGCCTTATTGAGTCTGTCATACGAACTCTGAGCTGTGTTACCTGATGCTGTAAGTTCTCTTACAATCTTCTTCAATGCCTGATACTGGTCAAACGAAGAGTATGTGTAATAAGTTGAAAGGTCTGCTTTTGCAGTAGCAAGAAGTGTAGCCACATCGTTTGCTGATGTAGTTGCAATGTTCTTTGTATTTTCAACAGGGAACTTGTCGATTATGTTAGCTGATAATTTCTGGATATATGTAGCATCCATTACAGTAATGTCAGCATCTCCATCAACATCTGCGTTAAGTCTCTGCTTTTCGTTAAGTGTCAGCATACTAGCCAAAAAGCGCTGAATCACAGTTGCATCAAGCACATCTACATAGTCATTAAGGTCAACGTCACCATATTCTACAACAACAGGTGGCTGTGTTGGTTCCTGTGTTGGCGCCTGTGTTGGCGCTTGTGTTGGTGCCTGTGTAGGTGCCTGTGTAGGTGCCTGTGTAGGTGCCTGTGTTGGTGCTTGTGTTGGTGCCTGTGTTGGTGCCTGTGTTGGTGCCTGTGTTGGTGCCTGTGTTGGCGCTTGAGTAGGCGCCTGTGTTGGCGCCTGTGTTGGTGCCTGTGTTGGTGCCTGTGTTGGCGCCTGTGTAGGTGCCTGTGTTGGCTCTACAATACCGCTGTCACCAGGCTGTACTGTAAACCAGTTATATGACCAGCTGGAGTTTCCTGAAGGGTTAAAGTAGATTGTACCGTCGCCAACCTTATTAGATGTAGCTCCAATCTTGTAATTATCACCGCCGTCGTTAAACCATTTGTCAATAGATGTACCATTGTAGTGAACAACCTTCAGTTCATCGCCGCCATAGAATGTCCACTCAAGATAGTATTCACCGGTCTTGTTTGGATTAACCCTAAGTTTTCTGTCATTTGACAGGGACTTTGCATCCCACAAGTTCTTGCCGTTCAAACTACCAACAAGGTAGTAACCCTCTGTGACTGCACCCGATGTAGGAGCCTGTGTTGGAGCCTGTGTTGGTGCTTGTGTAGGTGCTTGTGTAGGAGCCTGTGTAGGTGCTTGTGTTGGTGTTTCTGTAGGGTCTCCACCAACTTGTTCAGATGTAGTAGTAGGGATAATATATGTGCAATCCGGCATAATTTCATTGTAGTACATATTAGTACCGTTAAAAATTACACAATCCTTGTATACATCTACGATATATCCTTCGCTCATACCAAGCACAGCAGTACGGTCAACAGAACCATTAACCAGTCGTCTGACACCGCCGATAGCACTGTTGTGCATCATAACAGAAGAAGTGCCGTTGTTATCAGAATAGTTAAGGTGAGCAGAAAGTTCAAGGTGAGTATGACCGGTAATCATAACACAATCTTTGTATGTCTCCATCAAAGACTTAAAGCGTTTTACATCTGCGCTGTTAGGGTTAAGTCCAAGGTCATAATAATAAGGGGTTGTCAGTTTATCGCCACTGCCCCAACCCTGAATGTTGCCGTGCTCAAGAATAAATATATTTTTGCCGTCATCCTTGTATTTTTTAAGCAGTCCCTCAAGCCAATCAAGCTGAGCCGTAGAAAACTGTGTATTCTCATCAGTATAGAACGCACCCTCAAGCGCCATAAAAATAAAGTGGTCGCCTGTTGTAGGTTCTGTGATTTCATAGTAAGGTTTGCCTGCTTTGATAGTATTGATATTTGAGTCAAGACCTGTACCCATAATAAAAGGCTTGTTGTTGTTTGCTGTTGAACCCTTCCAGGTAACATGAACATCATGGTTGCCGTTAGCCTCGTATATAGGGTTTACATAAGATGAATCAGCCAGAATCTTCTGATATCTTTTGTACTCGGCAGCATATGTCTGGTTACCGTTCTGGTCGTTTACTGTATCACCGGATGATACAGTAAAGTCAACGCCTCTTTTTGACAGTGTCTCAAAAGCCGCAGCTAAATGAATTTCGTCATTCGGGTATGAACCTGAACCATAAGAGTCGTTTGCAAGCTGTGGGTCAGAGATAGCACCAAATGTGTAGAGAGCGTCAGCATTTGACAACTTCTTTGATGCCGGAATTGTATATGTACCGGCTGCATTTGATACGTTCTTATTAGTAGGAGTTGTTGATGACTTGATAGCGATAATCTGTGTTGCCTGTCGTGGAATTGCTGTGTGGTCGAGCATCTTGTATGTACCTGTACCACCTGATGCTACGTTTAAAGTAGCAATCTGTCTGTAGCCATCAAGAGCTTTAGTGTTATCAGCCCAGTATAAGTAGTAGTTACCTGCGGACGCAGAGTCATTTACCTTGAGGCTGATTGTACCCTCTGCAAAGCCCGCTTTTGTTGCTTCGTCACCAGTAAAACTGTATGAAAGTGTGATGCCGCTTGCAGCAGAAACCACACTCAAAGAGCACATAAGCGTTGACATCATAACGAGCATCGCGAGTGTTATAGCAAGTATTTTTTTCATGCTAATCCCTCCATAAAAGTTAATAAGTACTTGTTTGCTCATTTGCACTATACGATTTTGAAGCAGCACAGATACAAACAAACACTTCTGCACCTTTATTGTACCATATCAATACACATAAATAAAGTTTTTTCTCAAAACAAATATAACGAATTTTTGCAGCTTTTTTTGTGAAAAAATGAATTTTCAGGGGTATACCACCCCTTTTTGAATGCAATTGATACTTGCAATACAGACCACATTTAACAAATATCACAAATAAAGGTATCAATTTTTGTGAAAAAATCCCTTTACTTTCTGATTTTTGTGTGATATAATCACATTAACTGTTTAGTAGGTTAAATATCGTTAATTATATTTGGAGGAGTTTTTATGAAAAAAATTATCTCAATTATGCTTATTGCTATGATGATGTTCTTTATGTTCTCTTTTTCAGCTTTTGCTGAGGTGAGCCCAACTGCAGAGCCAAAGCCTGATGCACCATCAGGTCCATCTACATCACCACAGACCGGTGACAGCATCGTGTATTTTGGTGTTGCTGCTCTCTTTATGGCTGCTGTAGCAGGTATCGTAGCTACTAAAAAAATCAAAGAATAATTTTCAAAAGAGTTAGCTCCATTTTTGGAGCTTTTCTTTTTTGTACAATCTTATTTGCCGCTGATTTTCAGCGGCTTTCTTTTTTCTTAGTTGTCAGCACAACATACTTAATTGACATCCATAGTCGCACAATGTATAATTATTGTGTATAAATTTATATTCTACTATTTTTTGAGGGAAGCATATGAAAAAAACAAAGAAAAAAACCATATGGCTCATCATTTTAATTATCTCAATTATTGCCTGTATTGCTTGCGTCTGTTTTGGTGCCTATCATCTGTTTTTCAACACCACACAGCCATACAACAGGACAAAGCCAACACAATCAGCTACACAGGCACAAAGCACTGAAACCTCAACCCCTACACAGCCACCTACTGAGCGTTTCAGCGAAACTACCGCTCCTCTCCCACAGGAAAGTTTTGTGAATTTCGATGAAATAAGAAAAAGCAACCCTGATATTTATGCATGGATTTACATTCCTAACACCAATGTTGACTATCCTGTTGCACAGAGCGCACCCGGTGAAAGCGACAGCTTTTATCTCAATCACAATGTTTACAAAAACTATCAGTTTTCAGGTACTATCTACTCAGAAAAACATAACAAACTTGATTTTTCAGACCCTGTTACTGTGCTTTATGGCCACAATATGCTCAATGGCTCAATGTTTGCCTCCTTGCATAAATTCAACAACAAGGAATTTTTTGACAGCAACAACACTATTTTTATCTTTACACACGACAAAGTGTACACCTATCTCATATACTCAGCATATCAATACGATGACAGACATATATTGAACTCTTTTGATATGACTGATGAAACTATATTCAGAGAATACCTTGACTCCACATTGCAACAGCGTCCATACTACTGTAATGTGCGTGATGGTATAGAACTTAACACAGATGACCACATTCTCACGCTCAGCACCTGTATGGATGGCGGCGGTAATGTGCGATATCTTGTACAGGGAGTATTAGTAAATGAACAACCAGCCGTATAATAACGACCACGAAAACGAAAACACAGTTGAAAAAACTGAGGATAAACAAATTCCATCAAAAGAAGAACTTGACGCAATAGAATACATCACCCCAATCGCACACAAAAAGCACAAGTCAGCACATAAAGAAGACACCCTTACACAAGAAAAAAAGCAGGAAGAAATATCCGGCTATGTTTTCGCAAAACCACACAAGAAAAAGAAGAAAAAGAAAAGTCTTGGTGTAAGAATTCTTATAATTGTACTGATTGTTCTTATTTGTATCCCCGTTATTGCGCTATCGACCTGGTTTGTTTTTAACAAAGTCGGCGAAAAACAAATGCACAACTACGATAATATGGTTGTCACCCCGGATGGTAACATCGACGAACTTGAAAAGGTAGAAAACAATGGTAAATCCATCACATACAAAGGAAACAAATATCAGTTTAACGAAGATATCGCAACAGTTGTATTGATGGGAATTGACAAAGAAGCTCTTGGCACAGAGGACGGTATCGTCGGTACCGGCGGTCAAGCAGACGCGATATACATCGCAGCCATAGATACAAAAAACGAAAAAGTTTCCATAATCGGTGTCAGCCGTGATACCATGGTTGATATAAACGTGTACAACACAAGCGGTGGGTTTATCAACACACAGAATATGCAGATATGTCTTTCATACGCGTACGGTGACGGCAAAACAACCAGTGCCGAAAACACCATCACAAGTCTCGAGCGTTTATTCTACGGAATTGAGTTTTCCACATATTTTGCCATGGATTACGATGCACTTGTAAAACTCAACGATGCAATCGGCGGTGTAACAGTTACTACTGATGCACAATTCAACTCAACTTACTACGGACGCACAATATATGAAGGCGAAACCATAACACTACACGGCAATGATGTCAACAAATATATCCGTGTGCGCAACCTTTCAGAACTCGACTCAAACAACGCTAGAATGGACAGGCAAAAGCAGTATATCACCTCATTTTTGTCACAGGTTATTCCTGCTGCAAAGAAAGATATATCCGTTGTTTCTTCGCTGTACAATACAGTAAAAAGCCACTCTGTAAGCAACCTCACCACCTCAAAGGTTACTTACCTTGCTACAACAGCTTTATCCAATGTAGAATCGTACAAAGACATTAAATTCTACAGCATTCAGGGCACCGTCCAGAAAGGTGAAAAACACGCCGAGTTTTATGTAGACCAGAACGCACTTATGGAACTGATACTCGAAGTATTTTATACTAAAGCATAAACAAAAAACACCGCTTTATGATAAGCGGTGTTTGCTTTTTGTGTAACTTGTTAGATTTTTCTTATCTCAGAAATCTGAGGCAGTTCATGATATGTCTTTACATACTCGCTTGGAGCACATCCATAAACGCTCTTGAACACAGCGATAAATGACTTGACACTTGGAAATCCATTGTTTTTTGCAGCATGGGTCTCGCTGTCGTTGTTGTTCTGGATATCAAGCAAAGCGTTCTCAAGTCGTACAAGGTTAAGATAATTTTTGAATGTTTTTCTTGTACTCTGTCTGAAATATCTTGAAAAATAAGTAGGAGTCAGTCCTACATAAGACGAAATATCATCAAGACTGATTTTTTCCCTATAGTTTTCCTTGATAAAATCAATTGCTTTTTTAGCATACTCAAGGTCGTCACTAGGCTCTGAAGCAGAAGTAACAGATTTTTTGACCCTGCACTTTGTAAACAGCACCATAAGTATCTGACTCATAGCACAGGATATTTTCAAGTCAGAGAATTCGTTTTTGTTTTCAAGTTCAAATACAATAGCTTTAAGCAACTGGGCAATTCGTTGTTTTGCCTGCTCGTTTTTCTCGACATCAAGGATATAGTTTTCAAAATCCTTAAAATATGTCTTAATATAATTGTATGAAAAAAGCACAACCAGGTACTTGACTTTCTCATCAGGTACTTTGCCACAGGTCTGATGAACATCCTCAGAGTTTACAATAACATACTCGCCGTCAGATATATCTCTGTCGACGTTGTTCTGCATTGTCCACATTCTGCCCCTGACTATGTAATCAATCTCAAGATTCTTGTGCCAATGCTTGTTTGTAAAGCACTCGCTACCTGACTTTTCGTACAGCATAACTTTGCCCGGAAGATTGTTGTCAGCAGTGACAATTTCATACTTACATCGGTACCCATTAGCCATTAATATCACCTCATAAAGGTATTATAGCACATTTTTATGATATTTGCAAATTTTATCCTAAAATGTGATATTGAAAAGGTTTTTGCTTTGGTGTATAGTATTATACAGATACAGCTCGAGGTGATATTTTGTTTAAAAAACTAGTTGCTATTCTCATAGCATTTATTATGGTTTTTGCTCTGTGTTCATGCAAAGGGCAGAATATAGCAAAACTAAGCGAAGAGCTCAAAGGTGCTCTCAATGTCCATTTTATTGATGTCGGTCAGGGCGATTGCATAATGCTTGAATCACAAAGCGCAGTTGTACTTATCGATGCAGGTGAAACTGAATACGCCGATTTCGTTTGCGAATATCTTAAAAGCTATGATATAAAAACAATCGACTACGTTATTGCCACCCATCCGCACTCTGACCATTGTGGCGGACTAAAAAAGGTAATAGATACCTTTGAGTGTAAAAATTTCATTACTGCTCAGTCTGACCAGCAAACCAAGGTGTGGCTTGATGTCCTTGATGCTGTCGAGAAAAATGATGTGAACTATATTGATGCAAAAATTGGCGCAACCTACTCGTTTGGTGAATCTGTATTTGAGATATTGGGTCCATGCAACTCCCAATATGAAAACTACAACAACTACTCTGTCATAGTAAAAGCTATGTGTGGCGACACATCTTTTCTCTTTACGGGGGATGCCGAAAAATTATCTGAATACGAAATGATTGAAAATGGTGCTGACCTTAACTGTGATGTTTTAAAAGTCGGTCATCACGGGTCGTCAACTTCAACCAGTGGTGAGTTTTTAAGTTTTGCTACTCCCTCTTATGCTGTCATAACCTGTGGCAAAAACAACGAATATGGTCATCCTCACAAAGAAACCACAAACAGCCTCAGATACAGAGGCATCACAACCTATCGCACAGATGAGCTTGGCACAATAATCGCATCATCTGACAAAGAAAACATCACTTTCTATTACACAGATTCAAATACTGTGGTACAAGCACCATCGCAGAGTATTGAGACCGAGATTTCTTATATCGGCAACAAAAACAGTAAAAAATTCCACTTAAGCAGTTGTGATGGTGTCAAAAATATGGATAGTAAAAACAAAATTACGTTTTCATCAAGAGAAGATGCCATAGAAAACGGCTATACTCCATGCAAAACCTGCAATCCATAAGCAAAAGGAGAACTATGCTAAAAGACAAACTATGCGTCTGGGACGCGCTTAAACAAAACAGCAAGCCTATAGTCCTGTATGGTATGGGTAACGGTGCAGACAAAGTATTGAACGAATTTGAAAAAAGAAACATCACCTGTAGCGGTGTAATGGCATCAGACGATTTCGTAAGATATCAGAATTTCAGGGGCTTTACCGTCAAGAAAATGTCGGATTTCGAAGAAAAATACGGTGACTTTGTTATCGCTTTATGCTTTGCATCAAGTCTTGATGATGTTATGAATCACATAAACTATGTGGCATCACGCCACACAATGCTTGTACCTAATGTACCGGTCTTTGGAAGCGAAGTCTTTGACGATGATTTTTTGAACAAATATAAGGATGAGATTTCATCTGCCTATTCATTACTATGTGACAGTAAATCAAAGGAAGTCTTCATCGGTGCGCTCAACTTTTTATACAGTGGAAAACTTGACTATCTTAACAGTATCACAACAGACAAAGACGAAGCTTTTGAGAACATCTTAAAACTAAGTGACAATGAAAGTTACCTTGACCTTGGTGCATATCGTGGCGACACTGTTGACGAATTTTTACACTACACAAACGACTACAAAAAAATCGTAGCGGTTGAGCCCAATATAAAAAATCACCAGAAGCTTACAGAGCATTGCGATGCTATAAAAGATTTCACTGCGATAAATTCAGGCATATGCGACACAAACGGCACTATGTTTGTCTCAAAAGGCGGTGGCAGACAGTCAGTTTTATCTGACAAAAGCGGTGTTGAAATCAATACAGTAACAGTCGACAACATCTATGATAAATATGGTGAGTTTTCCTACATAAAAGTTGATATCGAGGGTATGGAACACAAAATGCTCCTTGGTGCAACAAATACGCTTATGTCAAAACCAAAGCTCAATATCGCTGCTTACCACACAAATTCTGATTTTTTCACCCTGATAAACAAAATTCACTCATTAAATCCCGACTACAGGATACATCTTCGCAAGCACCCGTACATTCCGTGTTGGGATCTTAATCTATACTGCATATAAAAAAGCACACGAGCTATTCGTGTGCTTTTTCTTTTTTATTATCAGGTGTCAGATTTATCAGGACGATTGACAAAATCACAAGTGCAATTCCTATGTAGCCATACGGAAACTCAACCGCTTCTTCAAACACAAGCGCTCCCGTAATAGTCGCAACAACTGGTTCGATAGATGCAACGATTGATGCTGTACTCGGTTTGATATATTTGAGCCCCAGAGTATATGCCACATACGGCAATACTGACGACAGCACAGCAAACAATACGCAAAACAAAAAGTCGCAGGTGCTCTTTGTCATCAGACCTACCACAGGCTTTACATCTATAACAAGCACCGATGCAAATCCCGAAAAAATAAAAGTATACAAGGTTATTGTCAGCGGACTGTATCCCCTGTCAAGCGCAAGCCGTGAGAATATTGAGTACAGCGCATAGCACACACCCGACCCCAAACCAAAGAGTATTGCCAAAGTATTAACAGTAGCATTTTGAGCAATAACACCTGTAACAAACAGACAACCGGCAAACGCTAAAGCAAGCGAAATCACTTTAGTTGTATTAAGCCTTTCCTTGAACAAAATTACAGAAAACATCATCACAAATATCGGTGCGGTATAAAGCAGTATAGACGCCATTGACAGCGACGAATATTCAATCGTCATAAAATAACAGAAAGAAAACGTCGCAACGCTCACAACTCCCGTGCCAACAAAGCACCACAAATCCTTGAGTTTTATCCTGAATAGTTTTCTGTTAAACAAGAGTGCAAACAGCGAAAACAGCACAGCAGAAATAACCATTCTGATCGCAACTATCTGCATTGAATTTATCCCCTGTGACTGCAACGTGCGGACAAAATATCCAATCATACCCCACAGGGTGCCTGCAATAACAACAAGCAACACAGCTAATTTTTTCATCATTATCCTTCAATCAACAATTTCATATACGCGCACGCAGGCGCCATATCATACAGTACTTTTACAGAAAGCGGTAACACGCTGTCAAGTGTCTGGTAGTTTGCTTTTCCCTCTTTGAGCCCACAGATATAAAACGAAACGCCCTGCTCTTTGCATCTTTCAATCAACGATGTAACACTATGGTCTTTGTCATCATACGCACACACCGAACCTGCGTGATATGTGCGGTGAAGCACCGCCTTTATTCCATTTATATCAATACGACTGTAGTCCATATGAGGGTACGGATACACCTGCAACACTTCTTTCGAAAAGCTCAGGTCAGCATCTTTGAGTAATACACCTTGAGGTCTTTTTGCGCTACATTCAAGTTGTGTGAAAACACCATCTTTGTACATAGCACATGCACCGCCAAAACTATAAAAATCATCACTCAAAATTCCGCTTTCAAAAAGGTTAGTGGCATAATGAACATATGTCACACCGTCAGCATTTCTGTACGGTACATAAACACCGTTCATTTTCTTTTTGATAATCTCAACAGCACACAAAAAATTATCCATACCGTTGGAGCTTAGTTCCTGAAGCGATTTGTCCGCAGCGACAACTGCAATCGGTTTATTTATATCAGAAAACAAAAGTCCCACAAGTGCCGATGTATACGCAAGCGTATCAGACCCATGAGTTATAATAACCCCGTCATACAAGTCAAAATCAACGACTTTAAGTGTATCGACAATAACCTTATAGTCAGAAAGCTTCACATTTTCACTCAATATATTAATAGGAGAGATAACATCAAATTCAGTAAAGCTGTCAATCTCTTTGTACTTTTTGAGCACCAGAAGTTTCCCCTGCGGTTTGACGTCAATCACACCGTCATCTATAACGCTTGCTATTGTACCGCCTGTAGTCATAAGTAAAATTTTCATAATATCACCTTTACTATTTTACCACAAAAAAGCCCCTGATACAACAAAGCAAAAAATAAAAGCAGGAGAAAAATCCTCCTGCCCTTACAGTCTATATATATTGTACTCATCAACAGCATCAAAATCCGTCTTAGTGCTGAAATCACAGCAAGCCGTTTGAAATCAACTGACAGATTTTGTGAACATTTGCATTTTTGAGAAATTCAAATCTTACAATACCCAGGCTCGAATACCAAAGTTCAAGCTCACTTTCCAAATCAAGCATACCTGCTGTTTCAACAGAAAAAGCCTGAATTTTTTTGTACGGGAGCATTGTGATATCTTTCTTTGTGCCTGTGACACCCTGAATATTAATCGCAATTATCCTCTTGTTTGTAAAAACAACGCCATCACGGATACCTTTGAATGTATACACTACATTCTCGCCCTCAACAAGGACAGGCGTAAGCAACTGCACATAAGAATCGTTATCTACCAGTCTTAGTTTTGCAAATTTAGCATTCTTGAAATCTATCATAAGTAAACCTCCCTGAAAAAGTATATTTAAAGTATATAAAAGTAGAACCGTTATGTCAATTATCCTAAACTAAAAAGGACAGGAGAATATCTCCCGTCCTTAAGATTGTTGTTTGTTTATTATTTCTTTGCAAGTTCTTCTTTGATAACTTTCTCAAAGTTTTCAGCAGTAAAGCCAAAGATTTCAAGAAGCTCTTTTGCAGGACCAGAGTAACCAAACTCATCGTTTACGCCGATTCTTCTAACAGGTACAGGACACTGTGAAGATGTAACCTCACACACTGCATCAGCAAGACCGCCGATTACGTTGTGCTCCTCAATAGTGATGATTCTGCCTGTTTCTTTAGCAGCCTTAATAATAATATCACGGTCGATAGGCTTGATAGTATGAATGTTGATAAGGCGGACATTGATGCCCTCATTCTCAAGATTCTCAGCCGCTTTTCTAGCCTCATTAACAGGAAGACCTGTAGCAATAACTGTGATGTCATTACCCTCGTGCATTGTAATACCCTTGCCAAGCTCAAATGTATAAGTTTGTGGGTCGTTAAAAGACGGGATAGCAAGTCTGCCAAGACGGATGTATACAGGACCCTGATGCTCAATCATAGCCTTTGTAGCTTCAATCATCTCGTAATGGTCAGCAGGGTTTAAGATAGTCATACCAGGTAATGTACGCATAATACCGATATCCTCAAGGCACTGGTGAGTAGCACCATCTTCGCCTGTTGAAATGCCTGCGTGTGAACCGGCAATTTTAACATTGAGTTCAGGATAAGCAACAGAGTTTCTGATTTGTTCAAAAGCTCTGCCTGTTGCAAACATAGCAAACGAAGCAGCAACAGGAGTTTTGCCACAAGCAGCAAGACCAGCCGCTACGCCAATCATATTACCCTCTGCGATACCGCAGTTTCTAAATCTCTCAGGAAAACTCTTCTCAAAGATAGATGTCTTTGTAGCCGCCGCAAGGTCAGCATCAAGAACAACGATATTTTCATTGGTTTTAGCAAGTTCACACAGTGCCTCGCCAAAACTTTCTCTTGTAGCCTTAGTAACAATCTGTGCCATAACTTAACCCTCCAATTCTTTAAGCTGAGCGTCGAGTTCAGCGATTGCAATTTCAAATTCCTCAGCGTTTGTAGCCTTGCCGTGCCAACCTACCTGATTTTCCATAAATGATACGCCCTTGCCTTTTACTGTCTTTGCAATAATAGCAGTAGGCATACCCTTTGTTTCTCTCGCATTGTTAAGTGCAGCTTCAATTTCGTCAAAGTTGTGACCATCAATATTGTGCACATTAAAACCAAAACTCTCAAACTTTTTATCAAGAGGCTCAACACCGCCAACCTGCTGGGTAGAGCCGTCAATCTGAAGTCCGTTGCAGTCAACAAAAACAACAAGATTATCAAGACCTTTGTGGGCAGCAAACATAGCAGCCTCCCATACCTGACCTTCTTCGCACTCGCCGTCGCCGAGCACTGTGTATACTCTGAAGTCTTTGTTGTCAATCTTAGCACAAAGTGCCATACCACAAGCAGCAGATATACCCTGACCGAGTGAGCCTGTGCTCATATCAATACCAGGTGTGCCCTTCATATCAGGGTGACCCTGAAGCATAGCACCTACATGTCTGAGCTTTTCAAGCTCTTCCATAGGGAAGAATCCCTTTAACGCGAGCACAGCATAAAGGCTAGGACAGCAGTGTCCTTTGCTCAACACAAAACGGTCTCTGTCAGCCCACTGTGGATTCTTAGGATCCACATTCATCTCTTTGAAATAGAGATAAGTGAATATATCAGCAGCTGATAAAGAACCGCCCGGGTGTCCTGATTTAGCGTTGAATGTGCCAATGATAGCACCTTTTCTTGCTTTTGTAGCAAGAATTTTCATCTGATTTGTGTCAGCAGAATTCATCAAACGACCTCCTCAAAAGTTTGCATATACATAATTTCACATACGTATTCTAACACACAAAATACGACCTATTTTTCACTTATGAAAATATCGGCAAAAAATAAAGTTTAAATAATATTGAAATAATGCACAAAAAATTGTATAATTATACAAATCGCGAAAGGGGAAACACAAAATGCTCCTTACAATAGATGTTGGAAACACCAACATAAAAATCGGCATATATGATAATGATGAACTTCACAGAATAATAAAAATATCCACAGACAGCCACAAAACAGCAGACGAAATCGCTGTTGATATGTACACATTATTCAAGGTTTACTCAGTTGACCCATTTTCAATAGATGGTTGCATAATATGTTCGGTTGTACCACGAATCACAAAGCGACTTAAAGCCGCTGTAAAAAGCGTCACGGGTGTCGACGCACTCGTTGTAGGTCCGGGTATCAAAACAGGAGTAAACATCCATATCGATGACCCTGCTACTCTGGGTGCTGATTTGGTTGTAGCGTGTGCAGCGGCACAGTGTATGTTTGATACACCTTGTATCGTTATTTCCATGGGTACTGCTACTGCAATGTTTGTTATCGATAAAAACCGTGTTATGCAGGGTGGCACTATTGCACCCGGTGTTTCTATTTCACTTGATGCACTCACAAACCATGGTGCTTTGCTCCCATCAATCGAGCTTAACGCTCCTAAAAACGTAATCGGCAAAAACACCGACGACTCTATCCGTGCAGGTGTAGTGCTCGGTACAGCTTGTATGCTGGATGGCATGATTGACAAAATAGAAAAAGAAATAGGCTACAAATGCTCTGTAGTAGCAACAGGCGGTATCGCCCCTATGATTGTCAACAACTGTTCTCACAACATTGTGTTAAAAGACGACCTTATTTTAGAGGGACTCCGCATTATTTATCAAAAGAACTCATAAATATATACAAAACTGAATATCACTTTTTACAAATCATTAATTAGTCAAAATTTGCGTTTCATCCGTTTAACGGAGAGACAGCAGGAGGTATAAATTATGTCAAATGTAAAAAACAAAAAGAACATCCGTGAATGGATTGTCGAGATGACATTGACTGCAGTTTTAGCGGCATTGATCATTCTGATGACTTTCACACCAATCGGCTACATTCCAATCGGAGTGCTGAAACTCACGCTTCTGACTTTACCTGTAGCGGTAGGAAGCATTGTGCTTGGTCAAAGATCAGGCATTATTTTAGGCTTTGTATTTGGTATATCAAGTTTCATAACCTGTTTCGGATTGGACCCGCTTGGCGTAGCACTTATGGGTATCAGCCCGATACTCACAGCAATTATGTGTATTGCACCACGAGTTTTGTGCGGACTTATGCCTGCACTTATCTACAAGTGGATTGGCAAAGACAAAATTATTTCCATACCGATTGCAGCAACATCAACTGCTGTTATCAACACCGTACTGTTTTTGTCAGCAATGTGGGTATTCTTTGGAGCAAATCTCAATGAAATTGCAGGCATAAACAACATCGTACAATTGTTCCTTGTTTTAGCAGAACTCAACGCTCTGATTGAAGCAGGCGTATGTCTAATTGCAGGAACCGCTATCTGTAAAGTACTCATCAAAGTTAAACAAAGCTTCAAATTATAATCCTCGGAGGTTACTATGCGTGAGATTTCACCTAACACACTCTCAAAAACACCATTTGAAATGATAGGCAAAGACTGGATGCTTATCACATCGGGCGACAAAAACAAATATAACACTATGACAGCCTCATGGGGCGGACTAGGCGTACTGTGGAACAAAAACGTCGTGTTTGCTTTTGTTCGTCCTCAGCGTTTCACTTTTGAATTTATGAATGACAACGACTACTTCTCTTGCTCATTCTTTTCTGAAGATTACAGAAATGCACTCGCTTTCTGTGGCAAATACAGCGGTCGCGATGTCGACAAAGCAAAAGAATGTAATTTGAGTGCAAACTTTGATGAAAACGCTCCATATTTTGAAGAAGCAGACACCGTTATTGTGTGCAAAAAACTGTACATTCAGGATATGACAGAAGATTGTTTCTTAGACAAAGACCTGCTTTCTAATTATACAAATGGTGACTACCATCGTGTGTTTGTGGGCGAAATCGTCAAAGTGCTCAAAAAATAGTATTATAGAAAACAAAAGGCACAGAGCGTCATACTCTGTGCCCATTTTTTATTTTACAACTATTGCCTGACTTCCGATTTTTGCATACCTGTCTTTTGAGATTTCCTTTTCATATGCTGTTATTTCACCGTACATAGAGTCAGCAAAATAATAGTTTTCTTCGTCATAGCCAACAAGTGTCATACAATGCTCACCCTCAAGCCACACTTCTGTATCACCCAACTGTGAGTCAGCATTTTCGTCGACATAGTCAATAATCCAGCTTGCTTTTTCGTACGGCTCTATCATATATGTGGTAGCCCACACCATAACCGGAATATCATTTGCGACATAATCTGTGCACAAAGTGTCAAGGTCAACCCCCTGCAACGGGTATGCCCTAGCCTCCGTATTCTGTGTACTGAGATAGTTGTTCATACACTTTGCCATACCAGGTGCATAGATTCCGTATCCTGTCTGTAAATCACCCGCATACGCGCTGTTCATATCAGGACCATATCGCTGATAACTGTCATCATAGTGTATAGGGCTTGTGACAAGATAATTCTCTGCAAACTCAAACTCGTCGATATCAAATCCCAGATACTGCAACTGTACAGTGCACGCATACACCTCACAGCCGGCATCAAGTCCATCCTGTAACAACGGTACAACTGAGTCAATCATATATTCATTAGGAGGTTCAGCCGTAGTCTCTTGTTGTGACACCACATTCTGTGATGCTATTGCTTCGGTGTTGCCTTCTTTTGGTGTTTTGTCAGACGAACATGATTTGACCAGTAAAACTATTAATAGTATAATAACTACAAGTACAAGTGCAAATGCACCGATTATACGCAGTCTGTTTTTTGTAATTTTCATACTCTTAACCTCGCAATTACATTGGCACTGACAATAATTCTATCACAGAATTATTTTTATTTCAAGTTTTTTTACTTATTATTCAAGATTACAGGTCATTATTTTAAAATACATACTTTTTTATAAAACATCTAAATAAACACCAAATATTACTACTATGTTATCATATATTGCCTATTGATTTGTCGCAAAAAGTTTGTTAAAATATTAACAGGTAATATATCTGACTATATATTTCCTATTAAATGTTTACTAAATTATAAACTAATTCTGTATGGAGGATATCATGGAGAATAAAACATACAACATCATTGATAGCGTCGAAAAACTTGAACAAGCTATCAAAAGCATCAGAAAAGCCCAGCAGGTTTTCGCTACCTACACACAAGAACAGGTAGACAAAATTTTCCTGGCCGCTGCTTCTGCCGCTAACAAGGCAAGAATACCACTTGCTAAAATGGCAGTAGAAGAAACAGGAATGGGCGTTGTTGAAGACAAGGTAATCAAGAACAACTACGCAAGTGAGTACATCTACAACGCATACAAGGACACAAAGACCTGTGGTGTTATTGAAGAAGACAAGGCTTTCGGTACAACAAAAATCGCTGAGCCTATCGGTGTTATCGCGGCTGTTATTCCTACAACCAACCCGACATCAACCGCTATCTTCAAGTGCCTTTTAGCGCTTAAGACAAGAAATGCTATCATCATTTCTCCTCATCCACGTGCTAAAAACAGCACTATCGCCGCTGCAAAGCTCGTGCTCGAAGCCGCAGTACAGGCTGGTGCTCCACAGGGTATCATCGACTGGATTGATGTACCTAGCCTTGATATGACAAATACAGTTATGAAAGAATCAGACATCATCCTAGCTACCGGTGGTCCTGGTATGGTAAAGGCAGCATACAGTAGCGGCAAGCCTGCTCTGGGTGTAGGAGCCGGTAACACTCCTGCTATTATTGACAGTTCTGCCGATATCTTGCTCGCAGTAAACTCAATCATCCACTCAAAGACATTTGACAACGGTATGATTTGTGCATCTGAGCAGTCTGTTATCATATTAAAAGATATCTACGATGATGTTAAAAATGAATTTGCAACACGCGGTTGCTACTTCTTAAAAGGTGACGAACTCAACAAAGTAAGAAAGACTATTATCATCAACGGCGCTCTTAATGCTAAAATCGTTGGTCAGTCTGCTCACAAAATCGCCGAGCTTTCAGGCGTAGAGGTACCAGAAGGCACAAAGATTCTTATCGGCGAAGTTGAGTCAGTAGACATCTCTGAGGAGTTTGCTCACGAAAAGCTCTCCCCTGTACTAGCTATGTACAAGGCAGAAGATTTCGAAGATGCTCTCAAAAAAGCTGAACAGCTTGTTGCTGACGGTGGTTACGGTCACACATCTTCAATCTATCTTAACGAAATTACAGAGCCTGAAAAGTTGAACGAGTTCGCTTCTCGTATGAAAACCTGCCGTATCTTACTTAACACTCCATCATCTCACGGCGGTATCGGCGACCTTTATAACTTCAAACTCGCTCCATCTCTTACCCTTGGTTGTGGCTCATGGGGCGGTAACAGTGTATCAGACAACGTAGGTGTTAAACACTTACTTAACATCAAGACAGTAGCTCAAAGGAGGGAAAATATGCTGTGGTTTAGAGCACCTGAGAAAATTTACATCAAGAAAGGATGCCTGCCTATTGCTCTTGACGAGCTCAAAAGCGTTTTAGGCAAAAAACGTGCTTTCATCGTAACAGATACTTTCCTGTACGAAAACGGCTACACAAAGGCTATCACAGACAAGTTAGACGAGATGGGTATTGTGCACACAACATTCTTCGATGTTCAGCCTGACCCTACTCTCAAAAACGCTAAAGACGGTGCAGCTCAGATGCGTGCATTCAAGCCTGACACAATCATCGCACTCGGTGGTGGTTCTGCCATGGACGCTGCAAAAATCATGTGGGTACTGTATGAGCACGAGGATGCTGACTTTATGGATATGGCGATGCGTTTTATCGATATCCGTAAGCGTGTGTACACATTCCCTAAGATGGGTGAGAAAGCATACTTCATTGCTATTCCGACTTCAGCAGGCACAGGCTCTGAGGTAACACCTTTTGCCGTTATCACAGATGAGCAGACAGGTGTTAAGTACCCTCTCGCTGACTACGAACTACTCCCTAATATGGCTATTATCGACACAGATTTCCATATGAGTGCTCCAAAGGGCTTGACAGCAGCATCCGGTATCGACGCAGTAACTCACGCACTTGAAGCATACGCTGCGATGCTCGCAACAGACTACACAGACGGTTTAGCAATCAAAGCGTTACAGACAATTTTCAAATACTTACCACGCGCTTACGAAAACGGTGCAACAGATGTAGAAGCCAGAGAAAAAATGGCTAACGCTGCTACAATCGCAGGTATGGCATTTGCTAACGCATTCCTTGGTGTATGCCACTCTATGGCTCATAAACTCGGTGCTTTCCACCACCTGCCACACGGTGTTGCAAACGCTCTTATGATTGAAGAAGTGCTTCGTTTCAACGCTAGTGAAGCACCACAGAAGATGGGTACATTCTCACAGTATGACCACCCACACACACTTGCTCGCTATGCTGAAATTGCTGACGCTCTTAACTTAGGTGGCAACACAGACGAAGAAAAACTCGAAAGCCTCATCAAGGCTATCAACGAATTAAAAGCAAAAGTCGGCATCAAGGAAACAATCAAAGACTACGGTGTCGATGAGCAGTACTTCCTTTCTAATCTCGACGAGATGGTTGAACAGGCATTTGATGACCAGTGCACAGGCGCTAACCCACGTTACCCACTTATGAGTGAAATCAAGCAGATGTACTTAAACGCATACTACGGCAAGCACTTTACCGAAAAAGATATGCCACACAAAGCTTAAAGGGAGGATAACAATATGAAACTTGACACAATTATCGCTAAGAGAAAAGACAAAGTAATCTACCGCGACGGTGACAAATGTATCAAAGTTTTTGATGCAAATTACTCAAAAGCAGATATCCTCAACGAGGCTCTTAATCAGGCACGAATAGAAGAGACCGGCCTCAATATTGCAAAAATTTTAGAAGTTACAATGATAGATTCAAAATGGGCTATCGTAACAGATTTTATAGAAGGCAAAACACTTGACCAGTTAATGCAGGAAAATCCTGACAAAACAAGTGAGTACCTTGAATTACTTGTTGACCTTCAGCTTTCTGTTCATTCAAAAACCTGCCCAATGCTCAACAAGTTAAAGGACAAAATGAATCGCAAGATTTCACAGTCCAATCTTGATGCTACTACACGCTACGAGCTTCACACACGACTTGAGGGTATGCCAAAACACAAAAAGGTGTGTCACGGCGACTTCAACCCATCAAACATCATCATTACTCCTGACGGCACACCATTCATCCTTGACTGGGCTCACGCTACGCAGGGTAACGCTTCCGCTGATGTTGCCAGAACATATCTTTTGTTCTGCCTCAAGGGTGATGACGAAATCGCAAAAGAGTACTTAAACCTCTTCTGCAAAAAGAGCAACACTGCAAAACAGTACGTACAGAAATGGATGCCTATTGTCGCGGCATCACAGTCCGTAAAAGGCAACGAAGAAGAACGCGAGTTCCTACTCTCATGGTGCGATGTCGTAGACTACGAATAACACTCAAAGCCTCCCTGAATCGGGAGGCTTTTTTATAACAAAAAGCACCCATCATCAGTAAGTCGGGTGCTTTCTTATGCCAGTTATTCTTCTGTCTTGTTTATTGCGGTTTTTATGTCGACTGCATCATAGCTTAACAGCATATCCTTGCTATACACAAGCGTACCAAAAACCTTGCAGATAATTTTTATTTTCAGTTTTATGCACAGCGTGATAATTGGATTGAACAGTTTTGTCATTTTGATATCCTTGCCATTTGCTTTTGCAACAAGTCTGACCATCTGTGAGGTGTTGACATAGTCCTCATCCTGCACACAATAAATGCCCGACAAACCATTATCAATCGTCTTTTTAATGCACTCACACAGATTACCAATATATATCATACTGCGCTGTGATTTATAATTCGGGAAAAACGGAAACTTCTTTGCAAAATTTGCAAGTTCAACATAGTTACCCTTACAACCTTTTCCATATACAATAGGCGGTCTAAGCATTGTTACTTTGAAGTTATCATCATCAAGGGTGCTTATCAACTGCTCGGCTTTTAGTTTAGTACGACCATAGATATTATACGGCTTTAGTTGTGTGTCTTTTGTGATAACGCCGTTTACAACGCCATACACACTCATAGTGCTCAAAAACACAAACTGCTTGACTTTGCTTTGCTTGGCTTTTTTTGCAACATCAAACGCAAGCTCAGTGTTAATCTTGTAGCACTCCTCATCCGTGTACTCACGCTCTTGTTTATGCACAATAGCAGCAACGTGCAAAACTACATCGTAAATGGAAAAATCCGCTTGCTTCCAATCTTCACTAATCATATCCATCGTATCTACCACATAATTTTCATTGGAAACATAAGAAACAAATGAATCTCCGATATAGCTGTTTGCGCCTGTAATCAATACACGCATAATCTCCTCCAACAAACAAAAAAGTCACAGCATATTTTATACTGTTGTGACTTCTTTTTCTTCGTTTTCTGTATTACATATTTCGTCAGAAACGCCTTCTACAACGCCTCTTCGCTTAATTACAGAAGGGACTGTCATAAAAAGGCATTTTAAGTCCATTAAAGGGCCAAAATGTTCTGTATAATATCCATCATACTCAGCCTTGATTTCAAGACTTACAGCATCTCTTCCGTTTATCTGAGCCCATCCGGTAAGCCCTGGGATAATGTCATTAGCACCGTATTTATCCCTTAATTCCACCAAGTCATCCTGATTCCAAAGTGCTGGTCTTGGACCAACAAAGCTCATATCACCTTTTAGTATGTTTATCAACTGTGGCAACTCATCAAGACTGGTTTTTCTAAGAAAATTACCGACTCTGGTAATATACATTTCTGGATTTTTCAATGTGTGGGTAGGCGCATCATGTGGAGTGTCTACTCTCATCGTCCTGAACTTATATATCTTGAAATAAGTTTTATGTATTCCTACTCTCTTTTGAGTAAAAAAGACAGGCCCTTTGCTGTCTGACTTAATCGCAACAACAATTATCAAAAAGACTGGCAACAATATCATAATCAAAGTAAACGACATCAATATATCAGCCACTCTTTTAAAAAACTTATACATACAAATTTCCCTTCATACAACATACAGTATATATTATAACAATTTTGTTGATTAGTCAACTTTATTTTGAGTATCACTTTTACTCTCTTTTGTGTTTTCAGGCATAAAATTTTTGCCAAAAATCGCACCAAGAACAAACAAAATCACTACAGCAACAATAATCAACACTGTATAAAAAACAGGTTTATTCTTAGCATCTGTCACCACTGTCAAAAAACTATGTGCACTTTCATCTTCTGGTGTTTTGACAGTCGCAGACAATCTGTTTGACTCATCAGTCGTGCTTTTTGTTTTGTCTTTAGCAGTTACTTTGACCGAGTTTTCAGATACAGTAACCGTGCTTTCAACAATCTGTGGTGAATAATTTTCAAGCTCGCTTCCCAGACACTCACAACACAGCATTTCAAAATCAAACGAACCTGTAGATATACTCTTAAATGTAATATCAAAAAGTTTTGTATCACCACTAAAAGTCACAGTTTCATCTGTAGCAAATACCACTTTTATTCTGCCGTCCTCTGATTTTGCCTGAATATCAAAAATATCGCTTTGCACTTTTCTATATTCAGCAATATTGCTATCATAAGAAAACTCAATTTCACCGGCACACAAGTCTTTGATATCCGATGCATAAACATCAATTTCAAAAAGCCTGTTATTCTTTATATCATCTCGTGTTGATATATAAAACGATTGCTGTGCCGATGCACTTAAACAGGATACAGAAAGCATCAACAAAACCACAAAGGTTATCACTAACCTTTTCATATCACCATTCCGCCGTTAACAGATATCACCTGTCCTGTTATATACTCAGCCTTATCGCTACAGAGAAACCCCACAGCATCAGCAACATTCTTTACCGTACCAAATCTGCTAAGCGGAATATCCTCTTTAATAAGTGCAAGGTCATCTTCAGAAAAACCGCTCATCATATCCGTCATAATAACACCGGGAGCAACACAGTTTACTCTTACATTACTTGGTGCAACCTCTTTTGCAAGGGCTTTTGTAAAGCCGATTACACCTGCCTTTGATGCAGAGTACGCAACCTCGCACGATGCACCGACCTGCCCCCACATTGAGCTGATGTTCACTATACATCCGCTGTGGTTTTTTATCATAGTTGGCAGCAGTGCGTGGGTAGTGTTGTACACCGACGTGAGGTTGGTTGAAATAACCTGATTCCACTCGTCAACAGTAGTATCAGTAAATAGTTTTTCAAGACTAACACCCGCGTTATTAACAAGCACATCAATTGACACAAACTTTTCATATGCTTTTTTCACCATAGCATCTACCTGTGCTTTGTCAGAAACATCAGCCTTGATTACAAGCACATCAACTGCATAGCTGTCTGAAATAACCTTCATCAGATTATTTGCTTTTTCTTCACTTTTATTATAATTGAGCACTATGTTGTATCCGCATTTTGCAAGTGCAATTGCACACGCCGTACCAATCCCACGGGAGGCTCCTGTAATAAGTGCTGTTTTCATAATTCACCTCGCAAATTTCTCCTTATATCATACAACATTTCGTACTACAAAATCAACTGAAATATTACACGAAAAAAGCTCCTCCGTTTTGGAGGAGCTTAAATTCAGTTTGATCAGAACTCTTCAATAATGTTAGCAACAAGCTTCTGGATTAATGAAGCATCAAGTACAGTCACGTTGCCGTCTTTGTCAACATCAGCGAACTGGCACTGTATGTCATCAAGAGTAATTAAGTTTGCGATATGTTTCTGAATAGCAGTAGCATCCAGAACAGTAACCTCGCCATCACCGTCAACATCGCCGAGCACAGGTGGGTTTTCTGTACCTACAACTGTAATATCATAGTACCCCTCGTATCCCATGTAGTAAAATGATGTTTCATACACACCCGGTTTGGAAATAACCATTCTGCCTACACTAAAACTAAAACCATTCAAGGTGCCTTCTTCAACATCAAAATCAGAGTAATCATAACTCTCGCTTGTGCCGTCAGTATAGTTAACTGTAATCTCTATACCCTCTAAATTGAGTGGGAACAAGTAATACTCACCAGTCTCTTCATCATAGTAGCCGTATTCCCAATCACCAAACTCATACTGTGCAGTTGGGGCACTGTCAAGAACAACGCTTTCTACAGGGTTTTCAATAACATTAACAGGTAATTCAGTACTAACATCAAAGTACTCAACAGTTACATAGTTTTCTCCAACTTCCCATTCTCCTAATTCTCCCTGCATATCATAATAATCAATTGAGTAGCCGTTTATTCCATCGTAAAAATTAACTGTTTCTTTTGACCCGTCTGTATATGTTACCTCTAACATTGTATCATAAGGAATATAATAATCATAAATAAAGGCTTCATAATAATCATTATAATAGCCGTCCACATTTTCTATTAGTGTAATTTCCGGCATTGATTTAATTTTTATACTTTCAACAGGGTTTTCTATATCATTAATATCGAACTGTGTAGATGCAAATGTGGTCCATACTTCCATATATGCATCATCCATCTCATCCAAATACCAGCCGTAATCTATCTCTAAACCAAATATATCTTCGTAATCATCTATTGCCAATTCTGCTACTGAGCCATCAGAATAAACAAGCTCGAGTACAAGACCGCTGAGATCCAATGTTTGGCCGATATAACCTTTATAGCATGTTGTATCATAAGGCATCTGAGCTACATTGATTTCTTCTACAACTGCAGTTTCTTCTACTTTAACAGTGTAATTATCCTTCCCAAATTGATAATAATCTGTTGCTTCTAAATAATATGTCTCGCCCTCAAAAAGATAAGCCTCTACACAGAAGTTAACTTCATAACCTGCATCGTCATTTTTATTGCGGATATTCCAATCAGAATCATACACTATGCCGTAAGGATCATCGTCGTATAGTAAGTCGTCAGAATTCTCAAAATACTCAGAATAAAAAGCGTAGTAACCATCACTATCAGGTGTAAACGAGTACCATTGGCTCTCGCCTGAGCCGTCTAAAGTAACCTCGTACTCTTCGCCCTGTGTCATTTCAGTAAAACTCTTATCATCGAGCTTTTCAAAACATACAAATATCACTTCGCTATACAGTTCATATGCACCAATATCAAATACATATGTATCACCTGCTTGTAGATACATAGTACAGTTGAAGTTACAGTCAACACCACTATCGTCGTCACTACAAATAAACTCGCCGTTTTCATCATAACACTCTACATATGTATCACTGTAACCCAAAGAATATAGTCTGTAGTAACCGCTCTCATCAGGTGTATATTCCATAGTCCTCACATACCATGTATCAACCAAAGTCAAGTCAATTATTTCACCAAGAACTAACTGTGAATACTCACCATAAGCTGCAGCGCTAACCATAGGCAATGCAGACACAAGCAGTACTATAGCAAGCAAAACTGCCATCAATTTCTTAAATTTTTTCATTGATTTTCCTCCTTTTGTGCATAAGCACTAATAATACACTGTTATTATAATACAAATAACATATAAATTCAATAAAAAAGTCCACAAAAAAGCAGATGAACTTTTATACGCTATCACTTAAAGAGAATCATAGTTCATCAATTATTTCTGCAACAAAACGTTGAATTTGCGCGGCGTCAAGTACTGTAGCTTCGTTGTCGTTATCTAAATCAGCACAAAACACTTGTGTAGCCGTAAGCTGTTTTATATTCGCTACATGCAATTGAATAGCAGTAGCATCCAGAACAGTAACCTGACCATCCATATCTACATCTCCTCTTATTACAGAGTTTGTATTACTCAGTTGCACTGAAACTTCCTTATTTAATAAACACACGACATAATTATCATTTTCATTATCAACGCTGTCGATATACGCAAAAAGTTCTACTAATCCGCTCTTTGTCACACACACTCCGTTTATTAAACCGTTATTTTCTTCAGTATCATTTGTAGCATATGGGTAAAAGTCTTCGACCAAGAGTGATTGTGTCGTTTTATCGTCAAACTCGATTTCAATAGTCATATTAACTATTTCAGTCGAAAAATCACACAACGCTACACTTATAATTTCTTTGCTTTGCAAAAACTCTATATTTTTGTAGTTATATCGCAGGTTATAGCACTTAAGGTTATATGTGCCGTTGCTTTTTCTGTCAATAAAAATCCTGTGACCATCGTGTGTTACGTATGGTGTTTTACCAATATAACTAAGGTTTTCTTTGCTTACAGTAACAATTTCTGACTCCAAGCCTTCTTCTTTGTATGTAATTTCTATCTGCATTCCCGTGAAATCCGGCATAAAAATGCTATCATACACAGTATTGTTCGGGTCTTGCACCACTTTTATATCTTCTATAGGATGGTCGACTACTTCCACATCAAATGGTATGCTGAAATTTTTGTAGTTAATGGCAGTTTTGTACACTCCTGCAGTCTCTGCCGCTACTTCATCAACATAAAATTCGTATCCGTCTAATTCATAATTTGTGTAGTCAAAATCGCTATTATCATACGTTATGGTGGTGCCATCCTTTAGGTTAAGCGTAAAAGACAACCCCTCAAAATCATCAGGTATAAACAAATATTCTTTATCAAAATAGTGTCCGTAATCGCATTCGCCCATCACATATTGTTTTACAGGCAAACTGTTTATGACCACACTTTCAAACGGACACTCAAGTATAGTCAAAGGTACATCAACGCTGACCCCTGCATACAAAACAGTAAAATAATTTGTGCCAAGCGTAAAGTAGCTTTCCTGTTGGGAATCACAACTTGAAAACGCTATGCCGTTTAGTGTATCACAAAATTTCGAGACTGCCTTTGTGCCATCTTTGTAATTTACTATTATTTCTGCATTGCACAAATCATCGCTATAATCGTAATAGTATCCGTAGTCACCATTATGACCACAGGTGTACTCGTAATATTCAAACACATAGCCGTCTGCTATTTCGATGCTTTGTACGGGGTTTTCCAACACAGCCAGTTTTAATTTCAGTTGTGTAATTCCACAACTTAGCACAGCAAAGTACTCTTCGTTTTCAAAGCACACGTCCCTGTATACAAAGAAATCGCCTATCTTGTTATCTTCTTCATATGACCACAAAATCTTACTGCCATCTGTCATTGTATACATAAGTTCAAGCCCCTTTAGCTTGACAGTTTCGTTTACTGCGCCGTCGATGCAGGTCATATCATCAGGATAGCTCACAATCTCGACGCTTTCAGGTCCCACACCTTCTTCTAAAAGCACTAAAAAGTCGCTTGTATCCTGTGAATTCTGCGTGAATTCATACACATACGACCTGTCTTGATGCAGAAAATATACCAGCCTGAAATTATAGTTTTGTGCGTCTTTATCATCACTTGTTGCTATATACTCCATATCCTCTGTATACAAAGAAACTGACGGGTCGCTTTCTCCATATGACGATATACAGTAATAGCCGCTCTTTTTTGGCACAAAGCTGCACTTCTTTTTCTTGTTGTAACTAAGCGACATTTCTTTCTTATCGCCAACAGTCAGAGAATCTATCTCTCCTGCAGTAATACAAACTCTGAATTCACCATTTTGATAAGCCGCTACATTATAAAAATATGTACTACCCTTTGAAAGATAATATCTTATGCTAAAGTTATACTCACCGGGTTGTGCATCATCGCTGACAGAAAGCACTTTGCCATCTGACACAAGTGATGCGTATGTATCAATATCACCTGTTGAATAAAAAACATATACTCCGCTATATTCAGGTGTAAAGGAAAACATCATCTCGTTATCTTCAATAACAGTATCTACAGGAATATCAACTTCAAGTTGCTGTACAGCAGCTTGCACATTTATACAAATAGCAGGCAATACTGACAACAGCATTGCCACACACAGCAAATACGCAAATACTCTTTTTCTCATCATATTTCACCCTTAAAACATAATCACTACAATCAGTAATTATATCACAAATGAAAATAAACTCAACAAAAAAAGTCCACCAGAGGGTGGACTTTTATGTTTTGTCAAAGATTAATTATATATACAGTTCAAGACCTGCTATATATCTTTGAATATACGTCGCATCAAGCACAGTTATTACATTATCCCTGTCTACATCTGCTACTTGTTTTTCTTTATATGTAGGGGTATGCATACCTGCAATATACCTTTGCAAAGTAGTAGCATCCAGAACAGTAACTTTGCCATCACCGTCAAAGTCACCTCTGCCCAAAACTACCACATTAAACTCAATATCAAAACCTAAATACACAATACTTGCAGGATACACACCGGGTTTGTCAACCTTGTGTTCATATGAATAGTAACGTTTACCGTCTATTTTTAAATTCATAAGATCATAGTCAACATCAGTAAATGTGCGCGATGTACCGTCTTTGTAATTTATGGTAAACACCAATCCTGTAATATCTGCCGGATTAAACGAGTCACTAGTATAAGGAACTTGAATTTTTGGCTCTTTGTCAACCGTAATGCCAGCGATAGGAGTTTCTTTAACTTCGACCTCAATCTGCGTTGTAGCACCATAGTACTCTATAGTAACAGGGTGTTTACCAACAGACCAGTAATTTCCCGATAGTTGATCGTCATAACATTCAAAAGACAAACCATCACCCATATCGCCATAACTTACAATTTTTGATGTGCCGTTTTTGTAGTTAATCTGTATTTTTGTATCTTCAGGAATTGTGTAACGGTAAACAAAGTAATACTCATCCGTATTCTGATCATAATGTCTTACCCCATCCTGATTTTCTATGCATGATATATTCTCCATCGAGTACACACTGATACTATCCACCTTGTTTTCAAGAACATCAAGTGCAAAATACAATTTCTCTGAAAGCCCCGCTTTGATAGAGTAATAATAGGCGCTTTCATGCTGCTTTACAAGTTCAACGCTTATGGTAGTACCAACTACTTCTGTATTTTCGTCATAGCTCCACTCAAGCTTAGAGCCATCTGAATATATAAGCTCAAGTTCAAGTCCCGAGAAATCTATAGTTTCTTCTACAAAACCTTCATAATATATTCTATTATATGGTTCATGTAAAACGTTAAACGAAACTACTGCAACAGTAGGCTCTATATACGCCACACAAGTGTAACTGGTTGGCTCCTTTGTTACTTCAAAATAATATGTTTTGCTCTTTTCTAAAAACACAGCCAACGAGCAATTCCGGTTTTTTCCGCTATCCTCGTCTTCACCTATACAATTCCATTCGCTGTCATATGCCTTTGCATATGAGTTTGCATAGGTGCTATCTGTGTAAAAAGCATAGTATCCATCCTCCTGTGGAGAAAACGAATAAAAACTGCTCGTTGCATATATATTTCCCGAATCATTGATGTTATCATAACCCTGTCCGATTTGCATTGGTGTGATATCTTCATCTCTCAGCTTTTCTACGCTAAATGTAAAACTATTTTCAGTATCCTCATTAATATAGCTACAGGTTATCACATAATAGTACGTTTTGCCTTTTTCCATATAAAGTCGCAGAAAAAACATTCCGTAAAAAGAATTAGCATAGCCCATAACCTCACGATTATAATCATAGCCGTAAACAAAGGCGTCGCCCGGTGCACCCTGCGATGTAATTGTATAAAAACCCGTTTCCTGCGGTGTAAAGCAGTAGTACGCGTAGTCGTTTTGCTGTGTAATAGTAACGCTGTAGTTATTCTCAACTTCTATTTCATACCACTGCAAATCAGCAGCACTCACATTTACTACAGGGATTGCCGTCAACAAAAAAATAACACTCAGCAAAACTGATACTAGTTTTTTCATTGTCTATCCTCCTCAAGTTTAAATTCTTTGAAGTCCTTCATAAATAAAACAATTTTAAACTCAATTTGGTTTCATTATTATTTTACTTTTTCAAAAAACCGGAATAAAAATCCACCCGCAAAAATGCGGGTGGAAAAACTTATTTTTTGTTAAAGCCGTCTTTTAAACTTACGCTACGGTTAAAGATAATATTATCTTTTGTGGAGTCTTTATCAAGGCAGAAATATCCCTGACGCATAAACTGGAAGTTTGCAGGAACATCATAGTTCTCGATAGATTTTTCAGCCTTACAACCTTTTTTAACAACAAGTGAGTCAGCATTAAGGAAATCAAGAAAATCTCTGTCGCCGGACTCAGGATCACTTACTGTAAACAGATTGTCGTACAGATTCACTGTAGCATCAACATAGTTATTGGCATCAACCCAATGGATAGTACCGCGTACTTTTCTGCCGTCAGGAGTGTTGCCACCCTTAGTCTCAGGGTCATACTCTGCGTAAACAGTAGTTACATTGCCTGACTCGTCTTTTTCACAGCCTGTACATTTTACGATATATGCAGATTTCAGTCGCACTTCGTTACCTGGATAAAGTCTCTGGTACTTTTTGATAGGCTCTTCCATAAAGTCGTCGCGCTCAATATAACACTCTCTTGAAAAAGTGATAGTACGCTTGCCGTCCTGCTCACGGTTAGGATTGTTTTCTACCTCAAACTGTTCTGTTTTGCCTTCTTCATAGTTTGTAATAACAAGTTTTATAGGGTCAAGTACAACCATAACACGCTGTGCTGTTTCGTTTAAATCTTCGCGCAAACAATGCTCCAAAAAGCTGTACTCAACAGTTGAGTTAACCTTAGACACACCAATTCTTTCACAAAAATTGCGGATAGACGCAGGTGTATAGCCTCTTCGTCTCAAACCACAAAGTGTAGGCATTCTTGGGTCATCCCAGCCTGACACATAGTTGTTTTCAACAAGTGCTCTCAGTTTACGCTTTGACATAACTGTATTGTTGATACCAAGTCTTGCAAACTCAATCTGTCTTGGCTTTGCAGGCAGTGTTACATTATCAATAACCCAGTCATAAAGTGGTCTGTGGTCTTCAAACTCAAGTGAGCAAAGAGAATGTGTAATCTCTTCCATAGCATCCTCAATCGGATGTGCAAAATCATACATAGGATAAATGCACCACTTGTCGCCTGTGCGATGATGTCTGATGCGGTTGATACGGTAAATTACAGGGTCACGCATATTGAAGTTGCCCGATGCAAGGTCAATCTTTGCTCTGAGCGTCATCTTGCCATCTTCAATTTCTCCGTTTTTCATTTTTTCAAAAAGTTCAAGCGATTCCTCAATTGGCCTGTCCCTGTATGGGCTTTTCGCAGGAGTAGAAAGGTCGCCCCTGTACTCACGCATCTGCTCAGCGTTAAGTTCACAAACATAAGCAAGACCTTTTTTTATAAGTTCAACAGCACACTCGTACATCTTGTCAAAATACTCAGATGCATAGTAAAATCTGTCGTCCCATGTAAAACCAAGCCATTTGATATCCTCTTTGATGGCGTCTACATACTCTACATCCTCTTTTGTAGGGTTTGTGTCATCCATTCTCAGGTTGCACATACCGCCGAATTTTTCAGCAGTACCAAAGTCAATGCATATAGCCTTTGCGTGTCCTATATGAAGGTATCCGTTTGGCTCAGGAGGAAAACGTGTGTGCACCTTTTTTCCATAGTACTGTCCACCCTGTGCAATGTCCTTTGTGATAAAAGTATGGATAAAATTAGATGAGGTTTCCTCGGTATTTTCGGTAATGTTCTTAATTTCTTCTGTCATATTGTACCCTTCTTTTTTAGGTTAGTTGCTTAATTTTGAAAGTCCGATTTCCATTCTTCTTAGACTTTCGTCCTTGCCAAGTATCTCAAGAATTTCAATAGCACCGCCAGGTGTAACCTGTTTACCTGCTACTGCAATTCGTGCAGGCCACATAACTGTGCCGTTTTTTACCTCGAGCTCTGTTGCAAGAGAGATAAGTGCATCGTGAATAGAGTCGTGGTCGTATTCTTCAAGTGATAGCAGTTTGTCATATACAGCCTTGAGCATAACAGGAGCGTTCTCAAGATTAGTCTTGCTCTTTTTGTTTACAAACAACTCCTTATCATACTCAGGAAGCTCTTTAAAAAAGTCGATAGTATCAGGAATGTCAGTAAGCTTGACTGTGCGTTGCTTCAATATTGACGCAAGCTTGATACGGTCGATGTCCTTGTCACCCAAAGCTTTAGTAAAATACGGGTCAGCAACTTTTGCAAATTCCTCAACACTCATATTACGGATATATTCTGCGTTGAACCAATCAAGTTTATCATAATCAAACACAGATGGTGACTTTGAAATACCGGAAATATCAAACGCCTCACAAAGCTCTGAAAGCGTAAATATTTCCTTGTTGTCCTTTGGACACCAGCCAAGTAACGCAATATAGTTGATAATAGCCTGTGGCAGATAGCCCTCTTTTATAAGGTCCTCAAAGCCGGTAGAGCCATGACGCTTACTTAGTTTTGATACTGTGCCGTCATCGTTTTTGCCGTTAATCAGTGGCAGATGGATATATGTTGGAATCTCCCAACCAAAAGCCTGATAAAGCAGATTGTACTTTGGTGTTGAACTAAGATACTCGCTACCACGCACAACATGTGTGATACCCATAGTATGGTCATCAATAACATTTGCAAAATTGTAGGTTGGGTATCCGTCAGCCTTGATAAGAATCTGGTCCTGAAGTTCACAGTTATCAACCGTTATCTCACCAAAAACAGCGTCAACAAATTTTGTTTCGCCATCAAGAGGCATCTTCTGTCTTATGACATATGGTACGCCCTCGCTCAGAAGTTTGTCAATTTCCTGTTGCGAAAGGTCTCTGCAATGCCTGTCATAGCCGCCGCCTACAGTCTGACCCTGAACTTCTTCGAGTCGCTCTTTTGTACAGAAGCAACGGTACGCCTTGCCCTCATCAATAAGCTGTTGTGCATAAGGCAGGTACATGTCCTTTCGCTCCGATTGAACATATGGACCATACTCGCCACCAACATCAGGACCCTCGTCGTGGATAAGACCGGCTGTTTTCATAGTATTGTAAATAATATCAACAGCACCCTCAACATAACGTTCTCTGTCGGTATCCTCTATTCGCAAAACAAACGCACCGCCCTGTGATTTAGCAACCAGATATTCGTATAGTGCTGTACGCAGATTACCAACATGCATAAAACCGGTTGGTGATGGTGCAAACCTTGTTCTTACCTTGCTCATTGCCACATTCTCCCATCGTAAACAAATTCAAAGTCATTATATCACCATATGTATATTTTTTCAATATCCACACAAAAAATCCCCTGCAAGAAAATCTCGCAGGGGAGGTACAAGGTATGTCGTTATTCGTACAGTGCATCTAAATTAATAGAACGCATCTTCCATGCTCTCAATGTCAAGATACCATTTTCCATCAATTTTGACAGCAACAATTTCTAATTCATCAGTATCTTCTTCTTTCTCTCCATCACATGTTGTCTTTAATGTTGCATCAATCTCAACTAATTTAGCATCATCAATTTCTACATCGTAATAGTCTGAGTAACTGTCTTTTATATCCTCTAAATTATATTCTTCCAAATCTTCAACATAGGATATTGTCCAGTCAACTGACCAATCATCATATTCGTAATCAAACTCTTCAAAAAGATCGTCCAAATCTTCCTGAAACTCATCCTCAAACTCGCTCTTTTTCATATCCTCTTCTTCACAAAAACCATCTATTACATCGTCATGAATAAGGTTAATAGCATCTTCAGCTTTTTTGTCTATAAACACAGCTTCCATAAATTTATCAGCCACATCTTCAGGCGAACGCGATGATGAACTCTTTTTGTCTTTCTTATCATCTTTATCACAGCCAACCATGGCAAAGCACATCGTAAACGCAAGCAAAAGTGCCAAAACAGTCAGTAAAACGCGTTTTATTTTCATCCTAAACCCTCCGTTTTTATTTAATATAAACTAAAAATGTCTCAGCTATAAATAATCAAAGCCCCGCTTTTGCGGGGCTTTAAAAATCAGAAATGATAATTAGAAAGCTGCTGCCATACTCTCAGCGTCAAGATACCATTTGCCGCCAACTTTAACAACATAGATTTCAATATCCTGGTCCTGATCCTCTGTCTCGTCGTCAACAGTAACTTCGATGTTTGCTTCGATTTCAACCATCTTAGCATCTTTTACCTTAAGGTCATAATCATCATCATAATAATCCTGAATTTCCTCTAACTCATCGTCATCAAGGTCTTCAACATCTTTGATTTCCCAGTCAACCTTCCACTCGTCACAGCTGTCATCAAGGAACTCAAACATCTCGTCAAACATGTCCTGAGCTTCTTCTTCAAGCTCTTTGCGACTCATGTCCTCATCATCGCATGCTGCTTTTATAACATCTTTGTGAATAAGGTCAAGCACCTTACCAGCATCCTGCTGTTTGAACGTAGCCTTCATATAGTCATCAGCAACACTCTTAGGGCTGTTACCACCAAACAGGCTAGCACACAAAACAACAACTAAAACAACTGCAACAACTGCAATAATGATGCCGATAAGATTTTTCTTCTTACCGCCAGTTGGAGCCTGCTGTGGAGCAGGTGCTGGAGCACCGCAAGTTGGGCAAACAGGGCTACCTTCAGGGATTACAGTTCCGCAATTAGAACAAAAATTATTCATATTCTTATCCTCCTAAAAATTTGTTACTATCATTATAACACCACAAATTTGTTTTTTCAACAAAATTGACAAAAAAGTAATTATTTTTTTGCTTTTTCTTGATAATTGTTGTGAAAAACAAACATACAAAAAGCCCCTGCAAGCATTACACCTGCAGAGGCTTATTTCATAATCAAAGATACCTACAGATTATTAACCTATATCATATAGATAAGCGTAATCAGCATCAAGGCACCATTTGCCACCGATTTTAACTACATAAATATCAACATCAAAGTCTTCTTCCTCTTTGTCGCCGTCATCATCATACTTAACAGTAACTTCTGCCTCAACAACTTTTACCTTTTTCACTTTGATGTCATACTCATCATCATAGTATTCTTTGATATCTTTAGTTTCAGCTTTCTTGGCATCTTCAACATCTTTGATTTTCCATGAAATCTTGCAATCATCGTATGCATCTTCCATCCAGTCGATTGCATCTTCGCACTGTTCGTCTAAAGCTTCTACGATTTCTTTCTTGCTTACATCTTCTTCATCCATAACGTACTTGATGTAGTCCTTAGGCAAAACCTTTGCAATCGCATTACCGTTTGCTGTCTTGTAATGAGCCTTAAGGTATGTTTGTGCAATTTTCTTAGGGCTGTTACCGCCAAACAAAACAACGCATAAAACAACAACCAAAACAGCAGCAACCACAATGATTATGTTCTTCTTGTTATTAACAAGTTTGTCTTTTAGACCGTTTGTATTTTCTGTCTGTTCTGAAACAGTTCCGCATGCCGGACAGAAAGCACTATCCTCTGGAACAACTGCTCCACAATTAGAACAAAATTTATCCATATTCTTATCCTCCTGAACATATAGATTGCTCGCATTATAACATCTTTTATTTCTTTTTTCAACATTATTTACAGAATAGTAACCTGTTTTACGTGTGATATCTGTAAACATCATAGTTAAAAAAACGCAAAGGACCGGCGTTATCGCCGGTCCTTTGTTTGTATCTGCAATATTATTTAACGATCATATTTCTCGCAACAAAACATCAACAGAAAAAAGGCGAGATTTTACATACAACTGATACGAATGGCTGGTATCATCTTTTGGTATTGCGTACTCATCACTCCAGTGTTTTCCGTCTGCTGCATCAAACCTGAACGACATACTTCTACCCACATTTGACTTGAAACTTACTGTCTGACCGCAGTCGATATTACAATAATAATCGCCATCTATGTATATTCTAATTTTCGCTCCACCACCATTTAGCTGTGATTTCCTTGTAATCCTAATTATATTACTTTGTTGTTTAGGCTTGATATTATCTATATATCGATCCTGCTTTGAACATTCAACGCTTACTTGTGCCCCTATTTCATCAAGCTTTCTTTTTATTGTAATTGCTCTTTCTTTTGAAACATTACTTTCAATAACGGCAGGACAACTATCAGCAATAGCTTTAGCCTGCGATACGTCATTTCTGGCGATTTCTCTGATAGTTTTAATAGTTTGGATTTTATCATAACCGATAGAGGTGAGTATCACGTCGAATTTTTCACCGCTTTCTTCCACTACGCTTTCGTTATTCATTTTTGCCCTGATACGTTCAATTCTGTTTTCTCTATCCATATTGGTCTCCTGTAATTACATTCTTCTGTCTATAATATCCCATGTAACCATACTATTAAGATATCTTTGCTCTGCTATTTGTCTTTCTGCATTATACGCTTGTATAGCAGTCTGATTATTGATTGATGCTTCTATTTTTCTCGTAGCATTTTTAACGCTACTGCTTAACCTGTCAATTCTTTTGTTTGCATCTCTCATCAATGTAGCAAGTTCTCTTTGATTATCTATAATCGAATCCAGCTTGTTAATAACATCATCCAGTTTATTAATAATCAAATCTAAACGCACTTCATAGTCAAATATATTGTATGCACCCTGATCTCCTGTTTCTCTGTCAAATCCCAAACTAAAAGTTTTTTCATCACACAGGTATTGATAAATACTTGAGATAGGAATAATTCCCCTATATCGTGGAGACACAATATTGACAGCATATATTTTTTGCAAAGCATCATAGGAATCAATATATTTCTTTTCAAGCGCCTGACGTTGCTCTTCTAGTCTGTTTCTTACGACAATCTCTTTTTTTACTCGTGCATTATCAGCGCTAACTAAATCATCATACCTTTGTAACTTTTCTTTATATTCTTGATCATATGCTGCTTGAGTTGAAAATTTCTTGATTAGAGCAATTACCAAACCCACGACAAAACCTACAACAAGCCACGCAAGTGCCGACTTGATAGCAGTAAAAAATAACGAAATAAACCCAAACAAGCCTGCTCCATCTATCCCCATAAAAAAATTAATCATATATCCAGCAACCGCAAAACACATTGCAGTTACTCCTATTGTTTTTCCCCAACTAACATCTGCTGAATAGGCTACAGGAGCATCATACTTTCTCTTTCGACCCAGTGAACTGATTTCCTCGTCAAGTTCGTCCAAAACTTTTTCCTGTATATACAAGTTTTGTTCCATATCCATTACAACCAAAAGATATTCTTTAACCTTTTCTACATTCATAAAGCTACCCCCATAAAATCGTATTTTTTACAGAATACACGAAAATTATAATGAGGTTTTTCACACTTGTCAATAAATCATCTAAGTTTTCTCGTCATTTTTAAAAACTATTAGTAAAATTCTTATAATAAACTCAATACTATTAGGGAGTGATTTTTTGATTGGCGAAAGACTTCAGGAACTTAGAAAAGATCACAACATGTCACAAGCTGAATTCGCAAAAATCTTAGGTGTATCACATTACACCATATCATCATACGAATGTAACCGCTCTGACCCAGACGATAAATCAAAAATCCTGATAGCGAAACTTTTCAATGTATCTGTTGATTACCTATTAGGGCTTATTGATGAGCCGTTATCATTTGAGCGCACAAAAAACACCATAAACCTTCCTCAAACATTTAACGAACAAGATTATTTCGAAATCAAAGATTTCATAGAATATTTAAAATATAAAAAACTGCAAAAATAAAGGACCGGCGTTATCGCTGGTCCTTAACTATATTATTTATGCATCTCTGCCACAGCACTTTTTGTACTTCTTTCCGCTACCGCATGGGCATGGGTCATTTCTGCCAACCTTGTTTTTCTTAACAACCGTACGGTTAGTCGACATTGTGCCATCGCCTGCAGGCTCAACAGGTTTTGCAACCTGCTCTCGTTTGAGTGCCAAAGTCACGGCATTTGGCTTTTCGCTTTTTTCACAATTACCCAGAATAACCTGATGTGCAGCCGCTGCTTTTTCTTCCATCTCGCGCTTTCTGCGTTCAATTTCAGCCTGTCTGCGCTGAATTTCGAGCACACGCTTAGGAGCAACAAGCATAAGCTTTGCGGTATCCTGCTTGATAGAATCAATCATCTCATCAAACATCTCAAAGCCCTCGAGTGTGTATTCAACAACCGGGTCTCTCTGACCATAAGCACGCAATCTGATACCCTGTTTAAGCTGTTCCATATTGTCGATATGTTCCATCCAGTATGTGTCAACACTCTTAAGCAGATACACACGCTCCATCTCACGCATTGTCTGCTCATCAAACAACGACTCGTTCTCCTTGTAAATATCCATAGCGCGTGTAACAAGAGTTTCTACAATATCATCTTTGCTGATTTCTTCAAGTTCGTCAGCTGTGTATGAGAATTTATTGTCGTCAGTAATCAGCCAGCCACGATAAAACTCGTTAAGTCCGTTTAAATTCCAGTTATCCTTGTCGATATCAGAACCAAGGAACATATTTACATTTGCTGTGATTGTATCCTCAACCATTTTGATAATCTTGTCGTGGATATCCTCACCGTTTAATACCTGATTACGCTGGGTGTAGATATTTTCACGCTGTTTATTAAGCACGTCGTCAAAGTCAAGCACGTTCTTACGGATAGCAAAGTTGCGTGATTCTACCTTTTGCTGTGAACTTTCGATAATATTCGAGAGCATCTTGTTTTCGATAGGCATTGTCTCTTCAACGTTCATTCTGTCAAGCAACATACCCATTCTGTCGCCGCCAAAAATACGCATAAGGTCATCTTCACATGACAAAAAGAACCTGCTCTTACCAGGGTCACCCTGTCGACCTGCACGACCTCTAAGCTGATTATCAATACGGCGTGACTCGTGACGCTCTGTACCAATAATATAAAGTCCACCGGCTTGTTTTACTTTCTGTGCCTCTGCGTTTGTCTCTATTTTAAACTTATCGTGATACTCTGTGTATACTCTTCTTGCTTCAATAATTTCTTTGTCATCAGTTTCTGCAAAAGATGTAGCCTCTTCAATCATCTCATCTGAAAAACCATCTTTTCGCATAGCTGATTTTGCCATATACTCGGCGTTACCACCGAGCACAATATCAGTACCACGACCAGCCATATTTGTAGCAATAGTAACCGCACCGAGTTTACCTGCCTGCGCAACAATCTGTGCTTCCTTTTCGTGGTGTTTTGCGTTGAGTACATTGTGCGCAACGCCACTCTTCTTGAGCATCTTTGACAACAGTTCAGATTTCTCAATTGATATTGTACCAACAAGCACAGGCTGTCCTTTTGCGTTAGCCTCTTTAATTTCCTCGATAATAGATAGGAATTTTCCACGCTCTGTCTTAAATATAGCATCAGGATGATCAACACGGGCAATCTCTTTGTTTGTAGGAATATCAACAACGTCAAGCTTGTAGATAGTCTCAAACTCCTGTTTTTCTGTCATGGCGGTACCTGTCATACCTGACAGTTTGTCATAAAGTCTGAACAGATTCTGGAATGTTATTGTCGCAAGAGTTTTTGACTCGTTTTCAATCTTAACGCCCTCTTTGGCTTCGATAGCCTGATGCAAACCTTCATTGTATCTTCTGCCGTACATCAAACGACCTGTAAATTCGTCAACGATGATAACCTCGCCGTCTTTTACGACGTAGTTTACTTCGTTTTTCATACAACCATATGCTTTTATAGCCTGATTCACATGATGCTGTATTGTGATATTATCAGGGTCAGTAAGATTTTCTATATTAAAAAACTTCTCTGCTTTTTTTACACCGATTTGAGTAAGTGTCGCGCTGTGTGCTTTCTCATCCACAACATAGTCAATGTTGTTTTCAGCGTAAAATCCTTCCATATCTTCCTTGTTGTCAATTTCAGTGAACACGTGCTTTTTGAGTGTTCTTGCAAACGCATTCGCTCTTTCGTACAAATCAGATGCCTTGTCACCCTGACCTGAAATAATGAGCGGTGTACGTGCCTCGTCAATCAGGATAGAGTCAACCTCATCGACAATAGCAAACGCGTGCTCGCGCTGAACTTTCTGTTCCTTGTACACAACCATATTATCACGCAGATAGTCAAATCCTATCTCGTTATTTGTACCATAAGTGATATCACAGTTGTACGCCTGTCTGCGCTGTTCATTGGTAAGTCCATGAACAATCAAACCTACGCTAAGTCCTAAATAGCGGTACAGCTTGCCCATCCACTCTGAGTCACGCTTTGCAAGATAATCGTTGACTGTAACAATGTGCACACCTCTGCCGGCAAGTGCATTAAGATAAGCTGGCAAAGTAGCAACTAAAGTTTTACCCTCACCTGTCTTCATCTCGGCTACTCTGCCCTGATGCAAAACAATACCGCCTATAATTTGTACTCTGAAGTGTTTCATCTTGAGTACTCTGCTTGATGCCTCTCGGCACACAGCAAACGCATCCGGCAGAATATCATCTACTGTCTCGCCGTTACTTAGGCGCTCTTTTAGTATAGCAGTCTGGTTTTTGAGCTCGTGCTCACTCATAGCAGCATATTTATCTTCAAGAGAAAGAACCTGCTCACATATCGGATTGATTCTTCTTATCTCTCCTTTTTTATCTTTAGAAAACAATGATTTAAACAAACCCATTGATATATCTCCTTTTCACGGTTTTGCCTGAGGGGATAGCCTTTAGCATATTCTCCCATAATGAGATGAGTATATCACAAATCAAATGAAAAATAAAGTATAATCTGTAAACAATAGTTGCATCAAATCTATTTGGCAGACAATTTTTTAAAATCTATTGATTTTAATACTTCATTATAGTAGAATTGACTTGCTAAATTTTATCTGTTTTCGAGGTAATCAATATGGATATTATTATTGTCGGTAGCGGTAAAGTCGGCAGAACTATCGCTGACCAGCTCAATCTCGAGGAACACAGCATCACGGTTATTGACCAAGATATTGCTGCACTCGAAAAATTATCCGACACACAAAACGTTATGACAATTGAGGGCAACGGTGCGACACTGAGCACTCTGAAAGAAGCTAACATTTCTGACTGTGACCTACTTATTGCAGTTACAGCAACAGACGAGCTCAACTTATACACCTGTCTTATCGCTAAAAGTGCAGGTGTCAAGCGCACTATAGCACGAGTCCGCAACCCTCTGTACACAAAGGATTTGCCTTATGTAAAAGATGACCTTAAACTTTCGATGGCCATTAATCCTGAACAGATTTGTGCAAAAGAGCTCACTCGTATGCTCAAATTTCCGGGTGTTGTAGATATGGCGTCATTTGCCAGAGGCGTTGTCGATCTTATCAAAATTGAAATTACTGACAACTCCCCTCTTGCAAACAAAAAAGTTGTCCAAAGCTCTCATATACTAAAAGACGGTGTACGCATCTGCATAGTAGAAAGAAACGGCGAATGCTATATTCCTAACGGTGACTTTGTTTTAGAGCCGGGCGACCTCATCTCTTTTGTCGCACCATCAAAAGCTGCTGCAAAACTGCTCAAACATCTCGGTATTGTATCCAATCGTGGTCGTTCAGTTCTCTTGCTTGGCGGTTCAAAAACCGCCTACTATCTTGCAAAAGACTTGCTAGATGCAGGTATCGATGTAAAGATTATAGACAACGACAAAGAACGCTGTGTTGAGCTCAGCGAAGCACTTGACGATGCTTTGATTATCTACGGCGACGCAATGGATCAGGATCTTCTTTTATCAGAAGGCGTTGAACACGTCAACGCTATCGTTACAATGATGAACACCGATGAAGAAAACTTGGTTTCTTCACTATATGCTAAACAGGTTAACCCAAATGCTAAAGTAATCACCGAAATCGGCAATCTCAAAATTTCCAATGTGTTTGAAAACTTACCGCTTGATACTATGTTCAACCCTAAAAAAATCACAGGCGAACATATTATGAGATATGTCAAGGCTATGCACAATTCTCGTGACAGTAAATTTGAAACACTGTACCCTGTCGCTAACGGCAAAGCAGAAGCACTTGAATTTCGAGTAAGAAAAGACAATCTTGTGACATCAATCCCACTATCTGCTCTTGAGCTCAAAAGTGATTTGCAGATTGCGTGTATCAACCGACAGGGCAAAATCATTATCCCTAAGGGTACTGATACTATTGAATTGGGCGACACAGTTATTGTTATTACAAAACACAAAGGCCTATCTGACCTTGAGGATATTTTAAGGTAACGCTATGAACAAACGACTTATTTCTTATATTCTGGGTTGGGTTTTACTTATCGAAGGCTTGTGTATGCAACTGAGCACTGTAGTCGGTCTTATATATAACGAAAGCTCTTATATCTATTTTTTGGTAATAGGGCTTGCCATTATGGCAATCGGCGCTGTATTTGTTATCAAAAAGCCTAAGAACCCTACCATGCATTTAAAAGACGGTTTTGCATCCACCGCGCTCAGTTGGATTGTCCTCTCCCTTGCAGGTGCACTTCCTCTATATTTCAGTGGTACAATCCCTTCATTTTTGGATGCTATATTCGAAACCGTATCCGGCTTTACTACAACCGGTGCTACTATATTCACAGAAATCGAATCACTCGACAAATGTATGCTGTTCTGGCGAAGTTTCAGCCATTTCTTGGGTGGTATGGGCGTTGTAGTATTCTTGCTTGCAATTATCCCTAAACTCGGCGGAAACCAATCAATCAACCTGATGAAAGCCGAGTCCACAGGCCCTTCAGTCGGAAAAAGTATGCCAAAGCTTCGCACCTACGCCGCACTACTGTACGGTATTTACATCGGGCTTACAACAATCGAGTTTGTGCTACTGCTTTTAGGCGGTATGGATGTGTTTGATGCACTGACAACAGCTTTTTCAACAGCAGGCACAGGTGGTTTCTCCACATATAATGATTCAATGGGTCATTTCAGCACATACCTGCAAACAGTTGTAGCTGTCTTTATGATGCTGTTCGGTGTCAACTTCTATGTCTATATTTTGATACTTACAAAAAAGATAAAACAGATTTTCAAAATGGAAGAGCTGTGGATTTATCTTGGTATCGTTTTTGTATCAACAGTAGCTATTGCTATAAACCTGTTAAGCTACTATGACACATTCAAAGAAGCGCTCCACCAGAGTTTCTTCTATGTTACATCTATAGGCTCCAGTACAGGTTTTGCTATCACAGATACTAACCCTTGGCCGGCATTTTCTGTAATTATGGTTCTGGTTCTCACATGTATAGGTGCAAGTGCCGGTTCAACCGGTGGTGGTTTCAAGGTATCCCGAATTATCATCTTGTTCAAAGAAATTAAAAAGGAATTCCTGCTTATCGTTCACCCACGCAACATTTTTACCGTTAAAACAGACGGCAAAAAAGTCTCTCACGAGGTTGCACGATCTGTCAGCGTATATCTCACAATTTATGTGTTTATCATTGTGATTACAACCGCTTTGATTTCATTAAACGGCTTTGATTTTACCACAAACTTCACCAGTGTTCTGGCAACACTCAACAACACAGGACCTGGTTTTTCAATGGTAGGCAGTACAGGTAACTACAGTCAATTTTCAGTATTTTCAAAGATAGTCTTCTGCTTTAATATGCTTGCAGGCAGACTCGAACTTTACCCACTTTTACTAATCTTCATTCCAAGTGCATGGAAGAAAAACTAACACACAACAAATAAATTAAGGGCTGACTTAATGTCAGCCCTTTTGCTTTATACTTACTTAATAAGTTCATTAATTGCCGCCTGTGCAATCGGAGAAGCGGCAGATATACCATAGCCACCTTCTTCTACTACAACCGCAAACGCATATGGATGATTATCGTCTTCTATATATCCGATAATCCACGCATTTGGTTCTTTGTCCTGACCTACCTCTGCAGTACCGGTCTTTGCACAGAAATTAAGGTTCCCAAAATTTAGTCCCCTTACATTGTAATAGTAGTTTGCAGCTCCACGCATAAGATCCTGTACCTTCACAGCCGTGTCAGCGCTGAGCATCTGCTCTATATCTTTTGAACCCTGCAGTCCGATTGCGCTGAGCAAGGAAGTCTCCTCATACAGATATGGTGCCACAGGTTTGCCTCCGTTTGCAATAGCACCGCACATTATAGCCATATGCATCGGATTTGCCATATCCTCAAACTGTCCTATACCTGACCATGCAAGCTGATTATCTCCATATGCATTTTCGCTGTCGAGGCTGTATTTGCTCTGTGCCAGCGTAATGCCATTCATCTGAAATTCCTTGTTAAAGCCCATCTGTGTAGCAATCTCGGTCATTCTTTCTTCACCGACCTCAACCGCCATCTGCGCATATGCTATATTACACGACTGTGCAAATGCGGTCTCGTGGTCTATATATCCGTGAGCATTTTCACAAGTAATCTTTTTGCCGTCGATATCGTATTCTCCTGTACACACAAATGTACGGTCATATATGTCGTCAATATATTCAATAGCCGCAACTGATGTAACTATCTTGAATATAGAGCCTGGTGTGTAGGTTGATGATACAACGTTATCAAGATAAACACCTTCGTACTCTTCTTCATTTTCCTGTGTTATCTCAGGAGGATTCTGCGGGTCATAACCTGGTGTACTGACATCGCACAAAACCTCACCGGTTTTGTAGTTATACACAACGCAAGCGCCTTTTTTGCCATTAAACGCCTCGTACGCAGCCTTGCAGGAGTTGGCATCCACAGTAAGTTGCACGTCGCTACTGCCTCTCATTGACTCAGGTAGTCCCAATCCCCACACAAACGAATACCCAGTCAGATTGCCTCTGTATATACTCTGTATCGCTGTGGAGATATTAAGAGAATCATCACCAACAACATGCAAAAGCGATGTTCTGGTATTCAGGTCAGAGTGATAAACTCGCTCTTGTTTATCACTTGTATATGCCAGTATCTCGCCATTTCTGTCCGTAATCTCACCTGCATTTATAAGTCCGTTAGCAGATGCCATATGACCATTATACGGTTGCTGTGCCCACATCTCGTTCTGTGTTACAACCCTGAACGAAAGCAAACACAAGCCACCAAAAAACGCAACCGCCACTACAAATATAATCAGGCTTCTGCTCATTATTCTTTTCATATATGCATCTCCTTTCAGCCAAAATCCATAGTAATACTATTCATCGTCCTGATGTTTTTTCAGCCTTTTTGCTGCGTAAGTACGCTCATCTGCCGCTTTGATAAACGCCAGAAGTCCCCAACACGAAATAATGGAAGAACCACCGGCAGAAATAAACGGTAATGTAACACCGGTAAGTGGCAGTATATCTGTTGCTCCAAAAATATTGAGCGATGCCTGAAACACCATAAGTCCGGCTGCACAGCACGCTGAAATTGAATAGAAAGAACTGCGGCTTCTTGTTGTGATAGCACGTGCATAAAATGCAAGTGCCACAATCGCTACAGCTATCGCAAACGATACGATAACACCCATTTCTTCAGACATAAGTCCAAATATCAAATCGCTTTCAGATGCGGAAACATACTTAAGGTATCCGTTTCCCACACCCACACCGCACAAACCGCCTGATGCAGTATAGGTAAGCACCCTTGCCTGCTGATACGCAGTATCCTGTGTATGTTCCCATACATGCCCCCATGCAGCAAATCGGTCTGCTACATAAGGCTTGAATTTGAGCACGATTGTACCTGCAAAAACAACTGACACAAGTGCAAGCATAATCGTTTTGAAATCACCTGAACGCATAAACGCTATCATAAGGAAGGTAGCAAAGAATATAAGAGCAGTACCAAAGTCGCCCATAAGCGCAAGCGCGCCCACGCATATAGCAGAGAAAACGATAAACTCAAGGAAGTTTCGTTTTGTCTGCAACTTATCAAGTGCCGCCGCACCAACAAATATATATGCTACCTTAACAAATTCTGACGGCTGTACAGTGATAGATCCTATTCTGATCCAGTTTGCCGCACCATTTGTCACGGTACCAAAAATAAGATTTATTGCAAGCAACCCGACAGCGCCAATCATAATCACCATTCGCCACGAATCAACTCTGTCAGGATTTTCAATGAATTTTACGATAAAACAGAAAAGCACAATACCGATAGCCGCAGCAATAAGCTGTACATAGGCTGAACGCATCTCCTGTCTTACAAGCAGCATGACTCCGATACCCGTCATAAACGAAGCCAGTGCTTCGAGTTCAAAGTTTATCCTCTCAAATACAAAATACGAAACAAGGAAAAATCCCCATAGCAACACTTCAAGCAACAGAAAAATCTTAAATGGTTCGAAATTCTGCACCTCGTTTGTAAAGCAAGCCTCCACCGTCATAAAAAGGTGGAAAAAGGATATCAGAAGCATCAGCTTGTATGGTTGCAGACTACCTTTGTTAGAAGCCTTTGAGAAAAACCACGAAGGTCTTATTCTGTCTTGAAACTCATCGCCACGCTTTAGCACAAATGTAGTTGAACCAACAGTTATTTCGTCATCAATAAGCACAGAAGTTCTGCCACGTGCTTTTTTGCCGTTGACATATGTGCCACCTTTTGAGCCGATGTCTGATACAAGCCAACCTTCTTGTCGTCTTAAAAGTACACAATGCTCACGAGAAACCGCCGGGTCATTAACACAGATATCACTGCCCCTGCTTCTGCCGATAGAATTTTCCCAGAACAAAACAGGGATCTGCTGACCTGATTTTTTAAGTTGCAATGTGACAAGTGGCTTCTCGGGTCTTCTGTGTCTACGCATAGAAGCAAAACACTGATAAATAATAACTATCGCATAAACCGGTAGCAAAAATCTGAGTGCTACCACTGCTATATCAAGAAAAACCTGAAAATCCATAAATGTCACCTCCGTTACAGTTGTTTTTCAGCAAATATTTATACATTATAATTGTAACTCATATATACGTAAAAGTCAATTACTCACTCATTCTGTATTGTTTCAAAAGCCTTTGATACACTACATATTGTGAATTGCCGTTGTATGTTATTGACTAATTTATGAATTTTTAGTATTATACTATACAAGTATATATAAAAAGGAAAGTATTATGGATAATAAATATAACAAATTTCCGCACAGATTGGCACTTTCTGTGTCGGTCAGTTTTTTCTTTGTTTATACCTTTCTGTTTTATGGTCCACTGAAAATTTATGTAGAAAATAAAGACGTACTGTGGTTCAATTTTACCGCAACACTTACCGTAACAGTAATCGTCTCAATTATCGCACTGCTGTTGATTACGCTGTTAACCACTATACCAAAGCGGTTTATACACTGTGGTCTTTGCTGTCTTGTGTTTGCTCTTGCACTGGGACTATTTATTCAGGCTAACTTTATGAACATAGACTACGGCTCCGGTGTACTTGATGGTAGTGAAATTGCGTGGAAAGACTACACCACTTATGGTGCTATCAACGCTGCTGTTTGGGCTGCCTGTCTTGCTATGCCGTTTGCGTTTTTTATGGTATTCAGAAATCAATGGAGAAGAATCCTTATTTTTTCTTCCCTTGGTCTTGTACTGGTACAGATCGTTATTCTTTCAGTACTTTTACTTCAAAACTCCAATAACCTGCACAAAATAACATACGAGGTAACCAGACAAGGTATATATGAGCTAAGCGAAGAAGAAAACACAATAGTGTTTGTCCTCGACTCTTTTGATGAAGATTATCTCGATAAAATCAAGCAAACTGTCCCTGATTACGAAGAAAAGCTCAGCGGTTTTACCGAGTATGACAACACCCTTGCAAGCGCGTCTGGTGCTTCTGTTGCACTTCCGTCTTTGCTAACAGGTGAGCCATACAAAAAGCAAACCACCTACTCGCAATATATCGAGGATATATGGAGCGACGATACAGTCTACTCTATGTTAAACGACAATGGTGTTGATACACGAGTATTCGCCCAGACCGAGTATTTTGGCACGGATGCTAAAGACGATATTCAGAATATCGTTGATTATATGGATGGTGCAGGCGCGTACAAATCTATGGTCAGCACCATCTACAAATACACCGCATACACTCATATGCCACACGCTTTCAAAAAGTTTTTCTGGCTTGACCTCAACACAATTTCTTCGTACAAATCCAAGAATATTTACTCTCTTAACGATGCAAAATTCTATTCGGATTATGTCAGAGCAGAGGGTTTTAACTATACTGATGAATACGATAAATCAGTAAGAATATACAATCTCGTTGGTGCACGTTCTCCATACACCTTAACAAAAAACACCATCAAAAGCATCAACGAAACTTCTCTTGATGAACAGATTTACGGTTGTTTCAACTGTTTGTTCACTATGCTTGATGACCTTAAGGAAAACGGAAAATACGAAAACGCAACCATCATAATTACAGCAAATGTCGGTAATACCAATCTCACTCAGCACCCTGTACTACTGATAAAGGAAGCAGGAAAAACCGAGGGTTACGAAGTTAACCATTCACCGCTGTCGTCGTTTGACTTCGCGCCGACTCTTGCGTCAATCGTAACTGACAACTACAGTTCATATGGTTCAGGTAACACATACTTTGATTTTGCTGAGGACAGCACAAGAACAAGGTATTTTTACTTAAACACCGGCGAAAACGCTGATGTAAGAATCGACCAATACAGCACAACAGCAAACGCATCTGATGTTGACAAAATGGAATTAGTTGACAGTTTTTACTCATCAAATGCAAAGGGAAAATACAAGCTTGGCACCTCACTTACATTCGCTATGGATGCTACTGCCAATATGTACGCAACAGAAGGTTTTTGTTCAACAACAGGTTGGCGAACTCCTCTGGCAGGACCTAGAGCACAAATGGTTATACCGATTTCAAGTATTCCAAAAGATGCTCAGGACGTACACGTGTTCTTTGGTATTCACAGTATTGACAAAGCCACCCAGTGTAGCATCTACGCAAACGGGCGCCTTGTCTTTTCTGCAAAAATCACAGACGTATTTATCCCGGAGGGACTTAATTTTACTATCCCTACATCTGTTATTGGTGACGACAATACCGTCACTTTAGATTTTGTTTTCTCAGGTATACCGGACTCAGAACTCGAACTTGAGACAAACAAACGCACAAAAACCGTGTCATTTAATTCACTCAAAATGTACACACAATAATAGCAAACAATCAAAAAAGCACTTATGCAAATCGCATAAGTGCTTTTTTATTAAAACTTATTCATCGTATCCGTTAGGGTTGTTTTTCTGCCAGTTCCAGCTGTCGCGACACATCTGTTCAAGTCCACGCTGTGCTGTCCAGCCTAGTTTCTCATTAGCTTTTGCAGGGTCAGCGGTAACAACAGCAACATCCCCCGCGCGTCTAGGCATAATCTCATATGGGATTTCAAGTTCATTCACCGTCGAAAACGCATTAACAATATCCAGAACGCTGTATCCTGTGCCTGTACCAAGATTAAAAATCTCAGTACCCTTGTTACCTGCGTTTATGTACTCAAGTGCCTTAAGATGACCATTTGCCAAATCAACAACATGGATATAATCACGAACGCCTGTGCCATCATGGGTATCATAATCGTTTCCAAAAACACCCAACTTCTCACGTTTTCCAACGGCAACCTGTGTAATATATGGCATCAGATTGTTAGGTATTCCGTTAGGGCTTTCACCGATAAGACCGCTTTCGTGTGCGCCAATAGGATTGAAATATCTGAGCAATACAACCGATAAATCTTTATCAGCAACAGTAGCATCAGTAAGAATCTGCTCGTTAAAAAGTTTTGTCCAACCATAAGGGTTTGTACATGAAGTAGGCATTCCCTCTTTGAGCGGAACAACCTTTGGAACTCCATAAACAGTTGCTGATGAACTGAACACGATTTTATTTACACCATGTTCTTTCATAACTTCAAGCAATGTAAGTGTAGTATCAAGGTTGTTTCTGTAGTACATAAGCGGTTTTTCAACACTTTCACCAACCGCCTTGTACCCTGCAAAATGAATGACAGCATCAATATCACATTCATCAAAAAGCTTATTGAGCGCTACTTTATCAGCAACATCAATTTTTTTTACAGTTACATCTTTACCTGTAATCTCTTTAATTCTTCCTACAACTTTTTCACTTGCATTATCAAAATTGTCCGCGATAACAACCTCGTAGCCACTATTTAAAAGTTCCACACAGGTGTGACTGCCTATATATCCGGCACCGCCGGTAAGTAACACTCTCATAGTCTTCTCCATATGTTTTCAGTTTATTTTATGATTGAATGTCGGCACAATATCCGCAAGCATCTCAACCGTTTTATCACTATCATTATTTTGTGCGTATTCCTGCAATTTTTCAAGTTTTGACAGTAAAGTCTGAGGCTCGATTTCAATCTGATTTCCGATAAATATCTTTTTATTTTCAGTAGATTCAAGCCCTTCCTCATCCATAAGAAGCTCTTCAAAAAGTTTCTCGCCCGGACGAAGTCCCGTAAACCTTATCTCAACATCTTTATATGGCACCTTACCATACATTCGGATAAGATTTTCAGCAAGTGTTGTAATCTTGACAGGGTCACCCATATCAAGTACAAAAATCTCACCGCCGTTAGCCATAGCTCCCGCCTGAAGCACAAGCGATACAGCCTCCGGAATAGTCATAAAGTAGCGGATAATATCAGGGTGCGTTACAGTCACCGGTTTACCTGCTTCTATCTGACGTCTGAACAGTGGAATAACCGAACCATTTGAGCCAAGCACATTACCAAATCTAGTAGTAACAAACTCCGTTTTTGAGCCACTTTGCGACTTGTACTGTACTATCATCTCACAACATCTCTTGGTTGCACCCATTACATTTGTAGGATTAACCGCCTTGTCAGTAGAAATCATAACAAACTTTTCGACTTCATATTTTTCTGCAACAGTAACCATATTCCAAGTGCCAAATATATTGTTTTTTACTGCCTCAGCAGGAGAAGTCTCCATCAGCGGAACATGCTTGTGTGCAGCCGCATGGAATACAACCTGTGGCTTGTATTCTTCAAATATGGCTTCTAATTTATCATAATCGCGAACAGATGCGATAAGGGTCACAAGATTTAGCGCATCCTCATATTCAAGCTTAAGCTCCTGCTGAATATCGTACGCATTATTTTCATAAATATCTACGATAATAACCTGTTTTGGAGCATATTTTGCAATCTGGCGTACAAGTTCAGAGCCGATAGAGCCACCGCCACCTGTTACCATACACACCTTACCCTCAATAAACTTGCGAATTTCAGTTTTATCAAATGTGATAGGGTCTCTGCCGAGCAAATCTTCGATTTTAATATCTTTAACCTGATTCAAAAGCTGTGGCTTTTCATCATCAAAAAGAAGCTGACTAAGATAAGGAACCATCTTAATTTTACAATCTGTCTCAGAGCACTTAGCCATAATATCCTTGCGTTCTTCTTCAGAACAGGACGGAATCGCAAAAAGTATAAGCTTAATCTTGAATTCCTTACAAATTCGTGGAATATCCTTAGTCTTGCCGACAACCTCAATACCTAAAATTTTAGAGTCGCGTTTGGCATCGTCATCATCAACCATACATACAGGTAATATGTTTCGTGAAGGGTTATTAGGATCAGTATGAGCATTATTGATGTCAGTCAGAATCATCTTGGCAGCCTGTCCAGCACCAACGATAAGTGTACGCTCATAGTTTTCAGAACGACCATATTCTGTCAGATCAATAAATGTTCTCTTAAAAATAAACCTGAACAAAATTATAGTAGTACAGGTAATCACAAGATTAATGCAATAGAAAAGTGGATTTCCTTGCTTGTCTGCAAGTGACGCAAAAAAGCCACTAAGTGCAAGACCTGATAGCACACCCACAATACAGTATACATAATCTTTTTTATTAAACTCACGCCACACCTTGTTGTACGCACCACATATAAACAACATAAAGAAGCAGAATAATGCATTAAGCAAAATAATCCACAACAGTCTTATGTCGTTTATTGTATATTCACTCTGTGAGATTTTAAATATAACACATGCCAATGATAAAATTGCGTTTGATACAAGAGCCGATAACGCTATCAACACGACGTCAACAAGCATAAGTATTTTCTTTCTGAAATTCAACATAACAACCTCATTTCCCTTTAAAAAGGCATAGAGTAAACTACACATTTACTCACAATGATTATATTACAACTTTCAGTGGAATGTCAACAAAATATACATCAAATGACGTGATTCCCCTTTAATTTTGATAAAATTTATGTTATACTTTTCTTAATTTATTTCATTTATTAAAAAGGAGGGGTTAATTTGAATGAGACTAACACAGCTATTAAATCTTTATTATCTGATTTTGTAAACGAAGTTGCGCCTGATCCCCTCGGTAATTATGATTACGAAAAACTTTATCAAATAGCCAAACTGCAACACATAGATGGAATTATCGGATACCTTTTTTACAAATTCAATTTTTGTGATAATCAAGAGGTAAAAAGCAATTTCCTACGTAGCTACTTTTCTGCAATCACCGTAAATACCAACCAGATTACATATTTTGAAAGAATCAAAGAAATATTCAAAAGCAACGATATCGATATAGTTGCCTTCAAAGGTTATTTCGTACGCAATCTATACCCTGTTGCTGAACTCAGATCTTTCTCCGATATAGATTTGCTGATACATACTTACGATAGAGAAAAATCCCATTCTGTGATGATTGCTCAAGGATATGATAACACTGTAGATTATGGTAATGTGTACGGCTACAAAAAAGGGTTGGAATATTACGAACTACACGATAGCATTGTAAGCGATGAAATATTTCACAGCAAAGAACTTGACCAATATTTTGCAAATGCGTGGGAACATGTACATTTATCAGAAAACAATCTATATGAATTTGACGATGACTTTCATCTGCTGTATCTGATTGCACATATTGCAAAACACATTCATTTTGGTGGTGCTGGTATCAGAATGTATCTTGACATTGCACTATTCATTAAACAAAAGGGTACAGATTTCAACTTTCAAAGTTTACTTGATACTGCAAAAACTCTTGGTTTTGACAAATTTGTATGTACAGTTATCAGCGCTGCATGCTCATGGTTTTCACTTGAAATACCTATGATTGTCAAAAATACACATAAGATAACCGAAGACACCTTAGAGCAACTTTTTTGCTTTACTATTGACAAAGGAATTTTTGGTAACGCAATGACATCATCTGGCGAAGCCACCGTGCAAATAATGAAACAAAGTGGCAAAAAATACCCGAAAATTTCAGCTCTTCTTACATTTGCTTTTCCACCTTTTAGCATCATGAAGTTAAAGCACACTTATTTAAAAAAAGCACCTATACTGCTTCCGTTTGCATGGATTCAAAGAGCCTTTTCAAATATTGACAAAATCAAATCAAAAAAGCAAAAAGTAAAAGATATAGTATCAACCAACAAATCATCTATCGAAAAACAATCACAACTACTTTCTGATATAGGCTTGTGATATCAATAATTAATTGAGGTGTCAAAATGATTACTAAAATTCCAGAAAATTCACAAAAGCTTACCAGCAGAGAAAGTATAGCTCTGTTTATTCTAAAAGCGTTTGCGATATTAAGTGTAATAGCAGTTACTTTTATTTTTAATATATATTGGTGTTTTTACATATTTTCATCCATTGTCGATGGTAAACGCTCTTGCATTTGCTTTAGTTTTGTATAACATATCATACTGCTTAGCTAACAAAAATGTAAGCAAATATCTAAAGCCGATAGGTACATCCACCTACTGTATATACCTGCTACATATGCAAATAGTTCAGAGTGCTATGAACCTCATACCAAATGGATTAATCAAATATATTGTTGCTCCTTTTTTGAGTCTTGCAATTATGATGTTGTTGATTACTATAGCAAACCGGATATGCAAAAAACTCCCGTTTGGAGATAAACTGAAAATATATTTTGGTCTTTAATATATAAAAAACGGCACCAATTATGGTGCCGTTTTCTGTATTTAATACTTTCTCCAAACCATCTTATTTACTACACCTGTATATGACTGAATAATTTTGATAACTTTATCAGACACATTCTCATCTACATAATCAGGTACAGGTATTCCTAAATCACCATTTTTGTTCATTTCTACTGCTACATCAACAGCCTGTAAAAGACTTTTTTCGTCAATACCTGCAAGCACAAAACACCCTTTATCAAGTGCTTCAGGACGCTCTGTTGATGTACGAATGCAAACAGCAGGGAACGGATGTCCAACTGATGTGAAGAATGAACTCTCCTCAGGAAGTGTTCCTGAATCAGATACAACCGCAAATGCGTTCATCTGCAGACAGTTGTAATCGTGGAAACCCAATGGTTCGTTACGAATCACCCTTTTATCAAGTTCAAATCCGCTTGCATCAAGTTTGTTTTTGGAACGAGGGTGGCAAGAATAAAGTATAGGCATATCATACTTTTGAGCCATCGCATTAATAGCGTTGAAAAGCGAAAGGAAATTTTTCTCCGTGTCGATGTTCTCTTCCCTGTGAGCAGAAAGCAGAATGTACTTGCCTTTTTCTAATCCCAGTCGAGTGTGCACATCCGATGCCTCGATTTTTTCAAGATTATTATGAAGCACCTCAGCCATCGGAGAACCTGTCACGTATGTGCGTTCCTTTGGCAGACCTGTATCAGCAAGATATCTTCTTGCATGCTCAGAATACGCAAGGTTCACATCAGAAATAATATCAACAATTCTTCTGTTAGTCTCCTCTGGTAGGCACTCATCCTTGCAACGGTTACCTGCCTCCATATGAAAAATCGGAATATGCAAACGCTTTGCACCAATAACAGAAAGGCAAGAGTTTGTATCACCGAGTACAAGCACAGCATCAGGCTTAATCTGAACCATAAGCTGATATGATTTTGCAATAATATTACCCATTGTCTCACCAAGGTCATTACCCACAGCATCAAGATAAACATCAGGATCCTCAAGTGATAAATCTCTAAAAAATACCCCGTTTAAATTGTAATCATAATTTTGGCCCGTGTGTGCAAGAATAGTGTCAAAGTACTGTCTAGTCTTATTTATAACCGCGGCTAAACGAATAATCTCCGGTCTTGTACCAACAACAATAAGCAGTTTTAATTTACCGTTGTTTTTAAATGAAACATTGCTATAATCGCTCATTTTCATTCTCCTTATACTTCTTCAAAATATGTATCCGGCTTTTGTGGATCAAAACACTCGTTACACCACATAAACGTTACCATATCTGTATCGCCTAAGTTCTCGATATTATGCGTATATCCTGTAGGAATGTCAACAACCTCAATTTTATCTCCTGACACAAAGTACTCGATGACCTTTGCATCAGGTTCGTCAATTTTTCTGAATCTTATAACACCATTACCACTAACTACAACGAATTTTTCGTTTTTTGTATGATGCCAATGATTGCCCTTTGTAATATGAGGCTTTGAAATATTAACAGAAAATTGGCCTCTGTCAGGTGTTCTCAGAATCTCAGTAAAACTACCTCTGTTATCACAATTCATCTTCAAATCATATGAAAACTTATCTTCAGGCAAATACGACAAATATGTCGCATATAGTTTTTTTGTAAAAGCATCCCGTGTATCGGGAACAGCTCTCTCGTCACGGCTACGCTTAAAACTCTCAATAAGCTTAACTATCTCACCCAAAGTAATGGTATGCACAATTGGTACATAACAATAATCACCGTCACGATGCTCTTCTCCCTTTAGCGCTGATATAAGTTCAGCCACAACATCATCAATGTATACTAGATTCATGACAACTGATGGATCGTTCACTGTAATTGGTAAATTGTGTGCAATGTTGTTACAGAAAGTAGCTACTGCAGAATTATAATTCGGTCTGCACCATTTACCAAAAACATTTGGAAAACGATAAACAAGAACTTTTGCCCCTGTCTCTTTTGAATAACTAAAAAGCAAATCTTCTCCGGCTTTTTTTGATAATCCATACGGATTATCAAGGGCTGCCTGTGTTGACGACGAAATCATAACAGGGCAGGTATTTCCATATTTTTTTAGAGTATCAAGTAGTGTTGAAGCAAACCCATAATTTCCCTGCATAAATTCAGCCTGATCTTTAGGACGATTAACTCCCGCGAGATTCAGCACAAAATCTGCCTCTTTACAATATGTATCAAGAAGGGCTTCATCGGTATCAATATCATACTCAAATATCTCGATATCACTATCAACACCAAAAGACTTATCCTTTCCGTCTCTGATATTTTTCAAAGTCCAGCAAAGATTTCTGCCTACAAATCCCTTGGCACCTGTAACTAATATTTTCATCTTATCTGTTCTCCCACTCTTTTATTTCATTTCTGATATATTCAAGAGTCAGAAGCTTTTCTTTAACTTCTTCAACTGTCAAAAGTTCTGTATTATTAGAATTAAACTCTGTAAGTGGATTGCGATCCTTGTCTCCATCTTTAAAATATTTATCATAGTTCAGATCACGTTTATCACAAGGTACCCTATAGAAATCACCAAGATCAATAGCATTTGAACACTCTTCGTTAGTAAGCAAAGTTTCATACATTTTTTCGCCATGACGGATACCAATAACTTTGATTTCATTATCAACATTAAACAACTCTTTAACCGCTTGTGCGAGTACTCCGATAGTACAAGCAGGTGCTTTTTGTACAAGAATATCTCCTGTCGCACCCTCTTCAAATGCAAAGAGCACAAGGTCAACCGCTTCATCTAAACTCATAATAAATCTTGTCATTGTAGGATCTGTCACAGTTAGCGGTTTCCCTGATTTTATCTGTTCAATAAACAGAGGAATAACCGAACCACGGCTACACATAACATTACCGTAACGTGTGCAACAAATCTTTGTCTTGTCTTCAGAGATTGTACGACTCTTAGCGACAATAACCTTTTCCATCATAGCCTTTGATGTACCCATAGCATTAACGGGATATGCAGCCTTGTCAGTAGATAAACAAATTACTGTTTTTACACCTTCATCAATAGCAGCTGTAAGAACATTATCAGTACCTATTACATTTGTCTTAACTGCCTCAAGTGGAAAAAATTCGCATGAAGGAACCTGTTTTAAAGCTGCTGCATGAAAAATATAGTCAACACCATGCATAGCATTCTTCACAGATGCTAAATCTCTTACGTCACCAATAAAAAATTTAACTTTATCTGAATACTGAGGATATTTAGCCTGAAATTCATGACGCATATCATCTTGTTTCTTCTCATCACGTGAGAAAACTCTGATTTCACCAATATCGCTTGTTAAAAACCTGTTAAGTACAGCATTACCAAAAGAACCTGTACCACCTGTAATAAGTAATGTTTTTTTGTTAAAAATAGACTTGCTCATAATTTTATCCTCCATTATAGCCAAGGACACTGAGGTTTATCAGTATCATTTAATTTAAATGTATAATCAAGTATGTCAATAAAATACTGACCTACTATATCACCCGAAATTTTGTCTGTAAAGCTCTTTGTATTTTCCTTGAGCTTTGCAACAATTGATGTGTCCTCACACATTGTTTTCATCGCCAAAAACAACTGCTGTGCATCGTCTTCAATCACTATGCCTGAATTGCTACCCCTAATAAGCTCATCGCTGGTAGCTTTGTTCGTAATAATCGTAGCACACCCGGCGTTTATAGCCATATTAGGTGTCATATTCCAACCATCGTAGTGGCTGGGGACTATGCACACATCATATTTTCCCATATCCTCGCATATCTGAGAAAAAGCGACTGTTCCAATGCAGTTGACTTTTTTATGCCTTTTTGCCCAGTCAAAAACCTTGTGTCTGATTTCGCCGTATCCACCAACTATATCAAGCGACCAGTTTTGTGTAGTGCTACTGCTAAGCTTATCTATCGCTTTCATCAGAATATCCAAGCCCTTGTTCCTGTCATCGAGTCTGCCAACATACAAAAACTCCAACTCATCACCTATTTGGTGAGTATTAGTAACAACAGGCATCCTCGGACAATACATAAAGGGATAAATAACATCTTTATCAAAACCGAATGTTTCGTAAACACGCTTACCCTTTTCACCAAGTGTTATAAAACATCCGATAGTATCATTGTACTTATTATGTAGCTTTTTGTAAATACGCTCAAGCATGTATCTGCGAAGAGCGCGCTCAAAAAGGTTTCCTCTGACTGACGGTATTTCCGCATATATTACAACTTTTGGTTTGCTTTCAAGCTCAAGATAAGTATCAAGAAACTCTTTGCTTACTCCTCTCATACCTGAAAAGATGTGGATTGCGTCCTTCGAGGTGTCGATTATCTCGCGGATTTTTTCTTTTCTGTTTTTTTGATTTTTCAAAACGATTGTAGTCACAGCGCTACTGTCTATATCACCAAAGTTAAGAGATTCAATGCGGTCATCGCTTTCGTGTTCACACACTACGGTGATGTCAGCACCCCAATGCTCAGCGACATAGCTCACATAGCCCAGGTCTACATCGTGTGGCACATTACGCCAAAAAACAAGTTGTGGTCTCATATTACTCCTTCGCTTGTTTTTTTATTCTGTTAATTATTGCAAAGGTCGCCTGTGCTATGCACATTCCAACCAGCATGCCTGCAACATTGCAGATGATATCTGATACTTCAAAATATCCAACGGCAAATACATATTGGAGCAACTCTAGTATAATCGAAATAAGCGCTGAATAAACAAGTCCTTTGTAAAACTTATACTTATAGTCTAGAAGCCTGTAAAACACTCCGCACGGCACAAAAAAGAGCACATTGGATAACATCCCCCTGAGAAAATGCACATTGCCCTCAAGCACAATCTTTTTTATCCCGTAAAGCGGGTCAAGTATCGCCCCAGTCACCCCACTGCGGTTGCTCCCAAGTAGCGTCATACCAATAAGCAAAGCAAAGTACAGCGAAAAAACAATTGATACAATAACTGTTTTCTTTACGCTCCACTTAGCAACTTTATACAGCAATAGATGAAGCAACACATAAAAGATAGCAGCCGTTACGAGGTATTTCCATAGTGGAAAATCCAGATACACGCTCATAAAATACGGTGTGTTTTTAAAAAATAAATCCATATTTATTTACCAAGTAATTTAGTTTTCACACGATACAATTTCTTCTTAACAGCAAGCACTAACGGATCTTTTTTTCTATACTTTTTGTACGCTTTTTTAAAAGTAGTGCTGTAAATCTCAGAATAAAACTGTTGACGCTCATCGCATTTATTAGCCGAACGTAAAAACGTCATATTCTGTTGTATAGCTTTATTATAAGGTACTTCCAATGTCCATAGGTTGTTTTTTATTTCATTAAAAAGATCAAGACCTTTTTTGCTGTTAACAAGAGCAAGTGATGTCCCTTTATCATCAAAGGTACCCTGTTCTAAAATCTCTGATATACCCCACAAGTCTGCAACAGTAATATCACTTTTCTTATGTCCGGTTTTAAACGGACACGCAAAACATACAGGTCTGAGAGAATGGTTTTGGAGAAAGAAATAACTGAACTGGTTTATATAATACGGCTCTCTTTTGATTTCTTTGCCATCTTTTTTTACAACAAACTGTGCATTGCTCTCCCAACCATCCTTTTTGTCTCTGAAAACAATATTGTCAGCCTTATCGTATCCTGTTTCTTTAAGATACTTTTCCCAAAGTTTTGGAGCGGGTACTCCATGACAAATAAAATCCTGAGTAATAAGGTTGTCGTAATCCTTTTGTAGATAAGCCAAAAGACCCTCTATCTGACACGGTGTGCCTGTATAATACACAAGTCTACCTTGCACAAGTAAGTCTTTCACATGTCTGAATGTGTCATTAGTATTGCTTTGTACATATTTAGAACCTTGAAGTTTCTCTAAATCTTCAATCGTCTCTACAGCTTTATGGATAACATTCATATCGCTGTCGTAGCAAACACCAAAAACAACCCCACCGTTTTCAATAATATGCTTTGACAGTTCGTATGCTAATCCACCTGATGTTGATCTTGAACGCACATTTTCATCAAGACTCTTAACTGCATATGCTAACTTGATTTGCTCTTCGTAATTAGATTTTGTAATAACCGGACAAGCTTTTTCGCACAAATCGCAATTAATACAATCATCCATATTAACTTGAGGATACAAAAAACCCTCTTCATCATAAATCATATTAATAGCATCTTTTGGACAAATACATTTACAAGCAGCACATCCACAGCACTTTTCCTTATCGGTTATGTTAATCATTAGATTTTTTACCTTTCTTAAAGAAACCTTTTATTCTCTGTATCAAACCCATAAAATCTTTATGATCAAAAACAAAAAACACAACTATTGTTACTACAATAGAAACGACACCAACTATACACGCATATGCGACCCATTGAAAATAATTTGATGGACGATAAGGTACTGCCTGTGCGATAAAATACACACCAAATACTATAACAAGCATCTGCACAATTTGTCTGATATTCTTCCATATGGACATTTCAACAAGGTGCTTTGGAGAAAGGATTAGTAATTCAATAAGCATGTACAAATTTGCTATACACAATGCAAGCATTGCGCCATTAAGACCTAACCACATAGTAAGTCCTAGTGTAAGTACTATTATCAATACCGTCTGTATTGCCGTTTGTCTTCGAATAACCTTAAATTTTCCAAATGAATAAATAAGCATACCATGTGGTGCTTTGAAATTATCCAATAAACCTTTGAGCGTAATCAAAACACCAAACAAAGGAACTATGTAATTAACATCTGTAATACCTTCAGTATATATTGAAACAAATGACAAAAGCGTTGTCATCATTACAGTATACACAATAGTAATTAAAATATAAAACGCTGTTCTGAATTCTTCAGTTGTCTTTTTAAGCAGTTGCTTGTCACCAATAGCATAAATGTTTCCAAAACCTGCACTCAAGCCATTTGTAAAAACAGATATCGCAGTAGCAACAGAACCTGCTATCATATTGTATATAGAATATACGCTGATTTGCTTAAAGTCGAGTATTGCAGTCATAATTACAACAGGCGCACCTGTCGCGACAACACCCATAACCTGCAGACCCATAGCATCCCAGCGTTTATCGAGTGCTTTCATATTAGGCTCTGCTTTGTAGTTAACTTTACCATACTTTACTCTTACAAATATCGCCAAAAATGCTGATGTAAAGAAGAAAGATAAAAGGCCCAGCGCTCTTACAGCAACTACTCCCCATCCTAGTTTAATACCTATGTATACAAATACCAGATGTGCTACAAGCTGGATAGCAGAAGACAACGACACCGCATACCCGCACTGGTCTGCAGTAAGAAGAGTTCTATACTTTGCAAGAACAAAAAAGTTAATAACTGATGTACAACACAGCACCAACACAAGTGTTGAAAGTTCAACATAACTTAGTGCGTCTGTATGTCCAACAAAAGGATATACAAGAGCAAGTCCTAAAGATAACGCAACAAACAAGTAACCTACTCTGTAATAAGAAATCTTTGATGCACTAATAACAGAATCTCTTGCATTATTATCTTTGTCGGCAAGTGGCTTATATAGTGCAAATATAGTTGCATTAGATAGACCCGCCTCAACTAAACCTATGTATGAAATAAACTGTAATATTGACGAAGTAATACCATTTATTTCCGAACCAAACGCATTTAGCATAAGTTTCGGAGATATAAATCCCGTTACTATAGTAACAAGCTGCAACAACGCTGCACCTATTACATTTTTAACAAATTGGCTAGTTCTGTTAGCCGTTGGTTGACTCATTTAGTATATCCTCCAAAAAGGCCTTTGATTTTTTACGATCTTCGTTGATTTTCTGATTAACCACATCATATTCAATAACAGATTGTGGCAAAACATCTGATATTATTCTATCTGACACGCCGTATCGTTTGCACAAATCAGTTATCCTTGAATTTCGTCCGCCCTCAGTTAGTGCCACAAAAACTTGCTTGTTAAAATTCAAAGATAATGCAAAACCATGAAATGAATTTGTAAACACATACTGTGCGTTTTTTATATATCCCAGCCACTGTTGTGGGGAAATATTCTTTATGTCCTCTATGCCATCAATGTTGCTTACTGTATAAGCTAAATTGATAAGTTTCATATTTTTTTTAGCTGCCAGTTCTCTTGCTTTAGAAATCAGTTTATCGTTTCTACTAAGCAAAAACATTGCAATGTAATTATTTTCTAAAACAGGCTTTGCAATCTCTGACCATTGAATTTTATCGAGTAAAAATGTAGGATCGCAAACAACCACCGGTTCTCTATCCAAGTGTTTTTTTATTATATTATATCCACTTTCTTCGCGAACAGATATTGCCTTAAATTTACTCAGTAGTTCCATTGCATACTCTTTGTCGCTGAATATTTCAAGATCAGCTACTCCAAAACTCGATGCATAAGAGTATTTATTATTTGAATCTGTAAAATCAAGATAATAGTGATAGTTGTTTTCAGTCAACTGACAATTCCACACCTGATCACTGCCTATAAGATAAACACCATCTTTAGGAAAACCAGAATTATTCAGTGCGTCAAAACCATTATAACTTTTTTCACTTAAGTTCATCATCGACTTTGTAAAATCATTAAACTTTTTATGTAAAATCACCTTATCTCTACGCTTTAACAACTGATAAATGATACCTTTAATATTGCTTTTATGTATCTTTAAAAAGTTTTTATGATGAAGCTCTCTGTTATAATCAATAACCTCACACTCATATCCCATATTAATAATAGTTTTGTTAAGCGCATAGGCTTGAAGTACTGCTCCATAGTTAACTGACCCATGAAAAGTCAGAAGATAGATTTTCTTCATTTAACTATCCTTTTCTTTATATTACTCAAGATTTTGTATATTTTCTGAAGACCATTTTCGCCGAATAGTCTGTAGCTTATAATACTGGCAAATTTAGGTTTCATCAATTTCATATTATAATACTCTTTTGTATTCACAGACTCAGATAGATACTGCATATGCCCCTTAAACACCTCCATATAATCAGGTGATGGTAATGCAACCGTCGGTTCAATGCCTGCAAACTCTTTGTCAATCAGAATTCTCTGTAAAAGTTTTTGTGTACTTTCATGCGGGAGTTGTGGGTTTCTATGTACATTGTCATCGGTTGTATAGCCCAAAATGCCAATAGGCTCAAAATCTACCGTATCAATAGTTATCGTTATATATCCTTCATCTGCTGATGTGCGTGCCGCTCCTGCAGCGGAAACAAAAACGTCCATTTTTTTAAGCAGATGTCTTGGAACAGGAAAAATCGGTCCTGTTATATATACAGAAAGGTTATCCACTTTTTCTACAGCTTCATAAATATCTGTATAGTCTTTTCCTTCCGGAGAACCGCCAAAAAAGACAAGTTGAAACTTCTTATCCGGATAGTTTTTCACAAAATCGCAAATATCAGCAACCATTGGATTAATAAATGGCTTATTCAATCTGCCAATACTGCCAATGTAGTAATCTACATCTACAATACCCTTGTCATGTTCACTTTCGCAATCCTCAATTGTGTTGTAACAAACGGCAATCAATCCACCTTTTTTACTATCAGGTATCTCTCTGTAGCCTTCAAAAAGTGTACTAAGTGCATAATCAGTATTGCCTGCAAGCTCACCACGATTATATTTATAATCATAAAACTTCATATATCTTAAATCACTCAGGCTGTAATCTTCCTGAATAAGATATGTAAAGTGTTTAGCTTTAATACTCTCTGCTAAAAGCTCACCCCATAAGTTTACCTGAATGAAGTTTGTTTCTATAACAAGTTCACAGTCAGTATCCCCTATCCACTCTATCATTTTACCAAGTATCGCTCTGCGTTCTTTTTTAGAGAATAAATAAGGGTTTTTCAAAAGTTGTGGAAGCACATAACTCTCATATGGCTTGAGTTCTTTTACCACTACATCGTTACCCGGTTCAGTACAAATAACTATTATATCCCAACCGTATTTTTGTAAAAACAAAAGCTTATTTCTGACATATATCTGTGTGCCACCGACACCCGATACTGCAAATGTCAGGAAAACATATTTCTTCATATTACCCTCCCATAAACTCTCGTTTTCTTTACTTAATTCAGACAATTCTCTTATATAAGTTAAAACTGATAGATATTATAATCGCATATGCCTTGTAGCCCTTCGCTACATAGCTTTTCAGGAAAAACATCAGATTATCTTTCACGATTTTCCTGAGCTTTTCGGTATACTCTTTGTTGCTGTAACCACTTTTTGCAATAGCCGTGAGATTGAAAATCGTTGTCTTCACATATTCGGTGAGCGCAACATCGTAAATCTCAGGAACATTCTCTTTTATGTCCTCAAGTACCAAAGTCTGCGCCTTGAGCATAGTAGTATTCTTATCCGAAAAACTCACGCGTGATGCAGACTGCTCGTTGTTACAGTAATAATACATCGGTTTTGGTGTGTATACTGCTTTCTTGCTATTTTTCATCAGCTGATATACAAAAAGCAAGTCTTCATTGTGCGAGATAGTTTCGTCAAAACGAGTATCGCCTATCAGCTTTGCAGAAAACAGCTTGTCCCATAATGAGCAGGTGTACTTCACTTGCTTTAGCATTTGGGCTATAGTCTGAGCCCTGTCGAGCACTTCAGACTTTTCACCAACATAATGTGGTATAAACTCACCCTTACTATTTTCCTGTGCATAAATGCCCATAGCCATATCAGCATCGTTATCGGAGAGACTTCTATACAGCACCTCATACATCTGTGTGTCGATGTAGTCGTCTGCATCAATAAAGCCGATATACTCTCCACTTGCGTTTTCAAGTCCCACATTACGAGCCGAAGACACTCCACCGTTTTCTTTGTGGATAATCTTAACCCTGCTGTCACGCTGTTTATACTCGTCACAGATAGCACCGCTGTTATCAGGTGAGCCATCATCGATAAGTATAATCTCCAGATTGTTGTACGTCTGATTTATCAGGCTGTCAACACATCTTCGTATGTAATTTTCAACATTATATACCGGCACAATTATGCTGATAAGCGGTTTGTTATCCATCATGATAAACCTTTCAAAAACGGATTATTCTCCGTCTATAAGTTTCTCAACTTTTTCTATTTCTTCTATGTTTGAATAGTCTTTTGTCTTAATATTGTCTTTCATTTCTTGAATAACACTAGGATTATTCAATACTCCTTTAAGCTTTATATATAAGTCTTCATCGCCATCATTACTAGCAATAATACCATCAAATCCAACGGTAATTTGCTCTTTTGCAGACAGATATTCAGTAACTATTACCGGAAGCCCTATCATAAATGCCTCTGTCACTGCCATTGGCTTACCCTCAAATCTTGACGGCAGCAAGAACATATCCATTATTTTTTCATATGGCAGAGGATTCGTTTTGATTCCAAGCAATTTGATTCTATCTCCAAGATCGTTCTCCTCTATCATTGCCTTAAGTTTCCCAAAATCCGGTCCATCACCAATTATATACCAACAGAATTTATCCCAGATTTTTTCATCTTTATGAGAAATCAAAATATTGACTACTCTATCCAAGCCCTTTGACTTAAAATCAACTCTGCAAGAACTAACAAAATTAATTTTATTTTCATCTATATCTGGCAGATCATTCGCCTCTTCTGTTGCACGTTTCCTGATATAATCCCTAGTAAGAATATTCTCAATAACAACGGTTTTGTCCGCGAACTCTGGTAAATACTCTTTAAACGATTTTTCACATTCATCAGACACAAGAACTGTTGCATCTAATAATGAAACGCACTCTCTATCATATTCTGCTAACGAACCACACTTAGCGTAATCCAGATGAAACCACCCTAGTTTCCTGTCCGCAGAAACGCGTTTAGCAACATACTTAACAGAATAACCTTCAAGGAATCCGATAGCCACATCATAATGTTTTTTTACGTCTCTATAAAAATCCACATCTGCCGAAGACAAGTACTGTGCACCATGGCGCGCGTTACCGCTCCTTTTAGCTATTATTTTAGATTTAAAATATGCTGTCATATACTTAATAGATAATATTCTCCTAATCAGCCGTTTTATTCGATTTTGGTATTTGTGACCATATGGAAGAACATTAACATTATCAATTTTAACTGAAGCTAATGGTCCACCACTGTATAAAAGCAATAAATCAACATTATACTTATCATAATCAATATTTTCAAATAACGATAACAAACTTGTGGTGCTTCCACCCATCATCATCTGTGGATATACAAATAAAAGCTCTTTCTTGCTCACTTTCTAATCCCCAGCTTTCTCATAAATTTTTTGACTATAACTTTAAACTTTACTTTTGTCATATTTGTCATGTATGTTAATTCTGCCGCTTTCTCAAAACCTACATCCTTACATAAATTGAGAAAATCAGTTTTTCTCTGGATTTTTGATTCAAATCCATCTCGTGACAATTTAAAATAAGCATAATCTGCATATTTCTTATCCAAAGAATCCAGAAATAAATACTCCTTGGCTTCTGCTATTGCATCTACGCCTTTTTCGTTATTTGCTTCAATGAGCGAAATACCTTTATTGTCGTTGATGCTATTATCATAATTCACTACTCCCCAAAAATCTCCAATAGTGATATCGCTACAATGTTTTTCAGTATATTTGCAACTATAACAGCTATCTTTCAACATTATATCGGCTACCATATCGCCATAGAAATACGGATCGAGCATACAATATTTATCATATACCTTGCCATTTTCAAAATTAACCCTTATCGCATGGTCACTCCAACCCATACTTTTTGGTCGGAAATCCACATTAACTATTTTTGAATTATATTTTCTTGACAAAAAACTGAGATGTTCATCTAAAATCTTACTGCTTGAAACACCGTGGCAAAGAAAATCAACTAGCAGTAAATTCTCATTTTCTCCGATAAACTTCTTTAAACCTGCAATTTGGCACGGAGTACCACAATATAATACCTGCCTGCCATTTTTTAATAATTCTTTTACATGTATAAATGAATCTGCAACGAAAGAATCCACATATTTACTCTTGCGTATTAATGATAAATCATCTTCACTTGAAACCATATTAACCTTATTTGTTTTCGGATCAAACGCCGCACCAAATACAACTCCACCATTGTCGATAATACTTTGTGCGAGAGCTGAAAAGGCACCACCTGACGAACTATTCTTTCGGATATGCTCATCAATATTCCAGCCATACCAAGTCTCAATACGTCCAGCATGCACAAGTTCATCATATTTGGGGCATGTTTTATCGCATAGCATACAATTTATACATTTACTTTCATCTATAACAGGTAATACAAAACCAAATTCATCACTACACATTTCGATAGCATTTTTAGGGCATACGCTATAACAAGCCGAACAGCCCGTACAATCAATGTGATTTTCTATTTTTTTAATCACGAAATCACTCCCAAGGTACTCTTCAAATACTCTGTCGCTCTGTTTCGTTGTTTTTCTATGCGCTCACTTACTGAATCATAATCCTTAATTGTAAAGTTTTTTACATCCAGACTAGTTACTTCTCTATCTTCTAAGCCCAACATCTTTAACAGACATCTATGTCTTTCCGGTCTATTAGGATTAACTATGGCAACATAACTTTTCTTAAAGATAGACGAAAAAACACAACCGTGAAAAGAACTAGAGATAACCATCTGCGCATTATCCACCAACCATAAAAACTCTCTGGGTCCCATATAACGCAAATGTTCATCACAATAACCCGTTTTCATAGGATTAGTTGTAACAAGTACTACATCATATCCCGTTTGTTTTTTTAGCTTCTTAAGCTCTTTTGTTAACCACGTAGGTACATATATCATATACAACAAAATATATTTATCGTGATTAAAATGTTCTGGTTTTTGTTCAATGCTACGCCACTCGTTTTCATCAAGAAAAAAGGCTGGGTCACAATGCACCAGAACTTCCTTATCTGTGCATTTTTCAATTACTTCTTTTGATGACTCTTCTCTAACAGATACAAAATCAATATTGGATAAATGTTCTTTAAATTCTTCTATCTTATCACCAGCTATATCTTTTCTTCCCATACTAACAGCATAAGATATTCTCTTTGCATTTTCTGGCGCAAACTCAAGAAAATTTTCTGGAAGCATATTCTCAGGAGGCCACATTTGATCACTACCAACTATATACGCATCGGATTGTGGTAGATTCTTTTTTATCTCTTCACATGACGCAAACACTCTATCTGTAGTAATCTGATAATCCCTGACAAAATCATCGAACTTCTTAAAACTGTCCAAATACTTTTTCCTAGTAAAAACAAGTCGTAAGTTCCTCAATAATTCTTTTGGGGTCAGCCTCTTGGAAAACTGAGCCATATAATTTAGATTTTTCTTAGTAGTTATAAAACTACTATTATAACCCAGTTTTTTTAGATGTGTTTGTAATGCATATGACTGAAGTACTCCACCAAAATTTCTATCATCATTTGTAGAAACCAAATAGATCATAATATTAACCTCATTTTCTAAATCATTAACCAAACTTTCTCTTAATCTTGGAAAACAGCTCCGAAAAGCCCTGCTTCTTCATAATCAAAAACGACTTTTCAATGTATCTGTAAAACTTAACTATAGGATGACCGTTACCCATAAGTCTGAACAACGCTTTCTGATATTCAACATCGTTGATTACATACTTAGGATGCTTTAGCGGGAACTCTATATCAAAAGTCTTCATTGTATAAATTCTTCTTAAGCCCTTAGGTAGTAACGACAAGTCTGCCGCCGAGTGTGTGCTTCCCTCAGGTGTATTGCCAATGTTGAGAATAAGGTTTTTAGTAGGCACAATGTTGAGTCTGTGATTTACATACTGGTTGATACCCAAAATGGTTTCATAATGCTCAACACCTGTGCTTTTGTTTGTTCTCCACACCTTAAATCTGCCCTTAGGATTAGCATTCTGCTGTTCCATATAAGCGGACAGTTTTTTCATAGAGAACTCATCGTCAAGCAAATCGTATTTTGGCTCCCATTCGTCGACTACTCTTTTCCATGTAGCCCAGCCCCAGATAGAGCCCGTTTCGGTAAACAAATATGAATACGGAGAATCGAAGGTCTCAAGATTATTCATACCGCAAATCATATTGATACGCTGGTCATTTTCATATTTATCAAGTAGCTCCTTACAAAATGGGAAAAAGCTCTGGCTTGGCACATCATCATCCTCGATAACAATACATCTGTCGACATGCTCAAAAGCCCATTTCTGCGCAATATACTCGGACGGATCACATCCGTAGTTTTTCTCCTGAAATTTGGTGTGTACTTCGCACTCCCAGTCAATATCAAGGGCGATTTCACGGCATTTAGCTACACCGATAGCGTCCTTTTCGTTGCCTTCTCTGGCACCGTCCTGATACAAGAACAGCTTACTAGGCCTTGCTTTTTTGACTTGTTCAAAAACTTTGGAAAAACATCCCGGTCTGTTGAAGAAAATAAGCAACACCGCTACATCAATTTTTGATTTATTAAGTTCAGCCATAATATACCCCTTAAACTAAGTTTTTCTTTAAGAAATCAGTGCATCTTTGTCTTTCGCTGTTTAGTTTATCAAGCACTTTTTCTCCGTCTATTTCTTTGTAAATAGCATCGACTGTGCCGTCAAATTCAGTCAAGAATCTATCCTGTAAATCAAACAGTTCCAATATGCTGAGCAGTCGCGAGTTAAATCTAGGCGCCGCAAAAGATATGAATTGCTTACCCAGATTTACAGAAAACGCTGTACCATGGAACGAATCGGTAACAACATATTCAGCACTAGAAAGATAATACAGAAAATCATAGACCGTGTTGTGAATTCTGTTTTCGGCACCACTCATAAAATCGAGTGTATCTGAGAAATTGATTATTTTTAGCCCTTTTTCTTTCGCAAGTTTCAGTGCGAAATTTTTGACATGTACATTTCGGTTTAGATTATAAACAAATATGAACGGCTCTTTTTCCTTTTTATGATTACCTAAAAACTCAAGCCACTCTTCTTTTGTAAGCAAAAGCGTTGGGTCAAGTACATGCACTGCGTTTTCTACACCGATTTCGCTTAGCATAGATACAGCACTTTTTTCTCTGACGGAGATTGCTTTAAAATCGCTTAAGTACTCTTTTACGCTTACTTTTTCCTCATCACAAAACTCGTCTTTGCCAATACTGCTGGCATACGCAAGCTTTGTTTTGCCCTGTGGTACATACTTGAGGTAGTATCCCTTAACATCATCAGGGAGATTATAATTCTGCGTATTCCATATCTGGTCACTGCCTGAGATATACGCATCAGCAATCGGTGGGTCATTTACTAAGTCCGCATATGTAGAATATGTCCTTTTGCTCAGCGTTACGTTCTTCTTCAAAAACTGTATCATTGTAGCCTGCTGAATAGAAAAGAACAACGCAGCAGCTGATTTTCTGACAACATCCTTTATGATATTGCCCTGACTTTTTATTGTGAGAATACCATATTTTAGTGTAAGTCCACGCGGAATATAGTCCACTATTTCACAGCTATGACCAAGTTTTTCTACGGTTTTTTGTGTAGCATATGTCTGAAGCAAAGAACCGTAATTCCTGACATGATGCAATGTTGTAACAGCGACCTTCATAATTTATCTCCTTTATAAAAAGTCAACTATATCTTTTCTTAAATCAGAATCTAAATTTACTAAAGTATCATATTTAGATATAGGATTGGCTGTATCTATTTCAATCAATTTAGAAGCCATTTCTTTCGGATCATTATTTGAACAATAGTACAGAATCTCTCCAACTCCGGATTTTGATACAGCAGGGATATCTGTAGATAGCACATCCAGTCCGTTAGATAAATATGTGAGCACCTTTGATGGAAATGAAGTGTTGTTAAAAGCGCCTTCCATATTCTGAATAGCAACACCAATATTGCAACTCTGCAGAAAGCCTGAAAACTCATCACCTGACAAAACTCCGTTATATGATATTGTTGCACATTCATCGGTTTGAGTATCTCTAATCAACGCTTTTATCATATCGATATGTTCCTGTGCTCCATATCCCAAAATATGAACATAGTAATTATTTGGCAAATAACGAGCCATTTTCACGGCTGAAGTCGCACCGCCCTTTTCAGGACGCAGAGTACCTGCATAGACAACATGCACCTTATTATCATCAAACTTTTTACTCAAAGCTTTTTCAGGTTTATATATACCGCTGGCTATCAAACTCGGTTTTTTGTCGGTATTAATGATTTCATCTAATATGCCGGTAGCAAATATGTACTTATCAGCTATCTTAAAAAAGTCCTGTTCCTGCTTTTTCACCCGGTCTGACACCTTGTTGATATCAGAATAAATCTCTCTGATTTCAAGTGTAACACTCAGCTTTTTCAGCTTTTTTAAGAAAGTGATTGTCTTCATATATGACAAGCTATGATATACAACTATCTTTTCATTCTTTTCCAAATGCTTGAGCAAATAGAAGAAAAACCACAGCTTTGTATAAAGCACCGCAAACAACCTAGAAATAGGATTATATGCGCCAAAAGACGGCGGTTGAACAAGTGCCACCTTCTCTGATAATTGGCTTGTCCTGCCCTTATAAAAACCTTTTCGGTTTAAGGTACGAGAAGGGGAAATTATAACCACTTCATCTTTTTCACTGAGCACATCTGCCATATATTTAACGACATTAGAGGCAGAGGGTGCGACGCTTCGGTTTTCATTTTTGTACTGTTCTACATCACAAAAAGCAATATACTTCATACTACCCCTCAATTTCTACAAGTCCGACTAAACAGAAGAAGGAGAATACTGGCATACACAAAACAATAGTAGCTGTCATCGCTATGAGACAAATTACTATTCTCAGTGTTATTGATAACAACGGTACAGTATCCCTATTTCTGCCCAGTAGATGGAGAAAGTTTACATACCAATAAATTCCCAGCACTCCAAAGTAAACAAACACATAGCCCCACTCAGCATCGACCTGTATCGATAAGCGAGAGGACAAACTGCCTGTCACGAAATATATAGGATTAGCGTTTTTCAGATAAGCAGATAATCCACCCAACTTGTGCCCAAAAGAACCTTCTACTCCCGACGAAACATCAAAAACTCTGAAACTATCCTGAAGTGCCGACATATTAGTCAGCAGCAATATTATGCCTACTCCAATAATAAGCCACTTTATCTTGCCGATGTTCTTATCAAGCATGAAATAAATAACTAAAATTGCAAGTGCTACAAAGAATGTTGTACGCGAACCGGTAAGCAAAAGCGACCATATACAAAGTATAGCAAACAAATAATTCAGTATAGATGGTTTTTTTATGTTTGCTTGTAAAATAACACAAAGCACGGATGACGGTATAACCATATAAACGTTCGGATTCAGATATATCGAACCAGATCTGAAAGATGCCGAGCCATACTTTGTCGTTGCGAGATTAAGGTGTGTATCTTTACCGACAAGATAATACTGCCTGATAAAATCATTAACCCATTCTACATCGTTATACTGCAATATCTGTATCGTCAAGTTAAATAACAGCATCGCAATGCAAATCCAATAGATGTATGTAAATGGCACTTTATAATCATACACTACAATAATTAATAGTATATAAAATACAAATCGTTGAAGCTCATGCGTTGTGACAGCAAAGTTAGCAGACCCTTCAACTAAAGTTACTGTAATAAAAGATACGAAAATTCCTATTATCATTGCCAAAAACATAGTAACCATTCTGACGCTGATTTTAGAATTTTTTCTATCCTTGAATAGGAACAACATACCGGCAACCGCTAATCGCAATATGTTTCCTAATGATGTGAGTGGCACTAGCGTTAACAATGCAATAATCAAAACCGGTACATAATCATACCTTTTTAACTGAGTAAGTCTATCCTCTATGGTAACTCTATTCTTTTTTCTTTTTACAGCTATATCCATAACGATAAACTCCCCAACATCACTAACGTCTTATTTTTAATACCTCATCAACTATTTTTTTCCAGCTGATTTCTTCTTTGTTATTCTCAGTTTTTAATGCAGGTTTCCTTACAATTTCACCTTTAATAACTCTTTTCATAAGCGTTGCTAGTCGCTCTGGTTCGAATGGAGGGTAAAAATACGCATTCGCATAATCTTCCAGAACCTCTGTTGAAAACGGACAGTTTGATGCTAAAACTATTGCATTCATCAATCTCGCTTCAATCATCGGAAGTCCTACTGTTTCTACATAAGACGGAAACAACAGCGTTGTTTTGTTGTACTGAGAAAGCAATTCTTCTCTTGAAAGTCTACCAAAACACTCAATATTTTCTGGTAGGTCTTTTATCTCACCGTCTGTTAATGTAAGTATAACCTTGAAATCAGTAATTCCATCCTTTATCAGAATACGACAAGCATCTATTATACAATCATTATTTTTATATATATTATTGGCTGTCGGATAAAAGAAAACCTTTTTATCAAACTCACCATCTTTGATGTAAGGTTCAAGATTTTCAACATCAGGCATAATATTAATAATCTTATTTTCGCTGATTTTTGTTTTTTCAATAACAGCTTCTTTCATCCATCTCGACTGTACTATCACCTTATCGGCTTTTTTAGCAGACAAGTGAATTAACTGACCAATTAACTTTTGGTAAACAGCACTTACACGCTCCTCACTCTTGAAAAACGAAAAATTTTTCATTTTTGTATATGGAAGAGATTGATGAATATATGTGCACTGTGGAGCTTTCACACCAAAAGTGATAATATTCTGTAACGAAAACACTACATCAGGCTCTAAACTATCAATAAACTTTCGTCCAGTAAACAAATCAAAGAAAAATTTCTTAATACCACTTTGCTTTATATCAGAACAAACTATTATTTTAACATTATCAGTTTCGTCAAAATATTTGTCGCCAAGCAGGAATATCCACTCATTCTCGTGATCGTTTTCACACACATAAGTATAAAATCCCTTGAGTATAGTCATCGCGCCACCATATGAAGCTGCTATGTCATTTACAACAATTCTCACTTTACACTCCTTAAAATAATTCGGCAACTATCTTTAACATCGTAATACTGTGTCAACACATCAAAAACCGTTTCTTTTCTTATATCTGATTTTGAAATCTCTGTGACCTTATTTACAAAAGCATCTGAGTCATTACTGTAACAGTAATCACCTATACCGTTTTTCTTAACAAAGGGGCCTATATCTGTTACTTTGTCTGTCACACACAGTATTGGTATACCTGCCTGCATATAAGATAAAAGTCTTGAAGGATAGTTTGGTATAGTAAATCGGTAATCAAGAAAAATCATACCCACATCGCAACTACCAATCATCTTATCATAATCTTCTTTTGGCAAGCGTTTCATTAATTTTACGTTATGAGGTTTATAATCTTCGATAAACCTTTCTAGCTTAGAATACTCTGTGCCATCGCCAACAATAAGGAAAAACGTATCTGTTTTATCGGATTTTTTCAAGCACTCAATTAAAAAATCAATACCCTGTGGTTTTCCTAAGTTACCACCATATACAAAAATCTTTTTATCAAGAGGAAGATTATACTTCTTTCGTAATTCTTCTCTTTCTCCGACTGTTGCGCTCATATCAAGTGGCTCGCAGCTGTTAGGACAAACTTCAACAATATTTACGTCAACTTGCGGGTTATGTTTAACCACATAATCAACATTAGCCTGTGACATACAGCCTATCCTGTCCGAAACCGCATATAATTTCTTTTCTTTTTTTCTAAACACCTTATAGATAATACCTTTAAGCCCACTTTTACTGAGCATTCCAAGATCTACAGAATTCTGAGGATTGATGTCTTTTAAAAGCAGATATGTTCTGGCACCATCTCTATTTTTTACATATTCTATAGCATTACAAAAAGTAATTGGTGGTGTTGAATAAATAACTAAATCAAATTTTACATCAGAAAAATACTTTTTGATACCGGAAATATATGTATTCTCAATAGTAAGGGTCGTAATTCCTTTTTCTATGATATTGGTCTTTTGAATATTTCCGATCCTGAGTCTTAAAATAGTCGTATTTTCTTCTGTTACGATATGAGTCCCCTGCTTATGCTTACGCTCAACAGGAGAAATAACATAAAGTGTATGTCCTTGCTTTTCAAACTCTCTTAGCAAATCTGTATACAGATTTCTCTCCTTGATTGTTTCAAACTCAAGTAATGTTAAAAAAAGTATGTTCATATTATCCCTTTAGTTTTGCCGGCACTCCAATGTATATTCCGCCTACTTCAATATCTTTTACAACTACAGCGCCTGCCCCTATCATACAATCATCAGATATATTTACATTGTTTTTTACAGTTGCTCCTGCACCAATCCATGTACGTATACCTATTTCAACTGTGCCAGCAAGATGTGCTCCAACAGCAATGTGTACAAAATTCGAAATTTTGTTATCATGGTCCACTGATGAACAGGTGTTGATAATACAGCCCTTGCCAACTGTGGTACAAGGATTTATTACTGCGCCTGCCATAACAACACTGCCCTCACCTATGCTTACATCTTCACCAATAGTTGCATCAGGATGTACAAGCGTAACGAGCTTTTTGTTTGCTTCATTCAACTTACAAGTAACCTTTTCCCTGATGTTCGGATTTCCAATTGCAACAAAAAAATCACAGTTAAAGTCACAAATATTCTCGCTTGTTCCCACAACTTCATATCTGCCACATGTTGTTATGCTTTTATTGTCATCAAGAAAAACTATTTTTTTGTATCCATTCAGACGAGCAATATCAGCCACAACCTTACCATGACCGCTTGCTCCAATAATTACCAGTTTTTTCATACTTCGACCGTTTCTTTTTCTGTATCCTGAGTACCCATAAACACTTCCATGGTCGCACTAGTCTGGGAATTAATTCCCTCACGCTTAAAGAAGGCTTTGAGTACAGTATCAAACACTATCTTAATATCTCCAAAGAACGTGATGTTATCAACATAGTAAACATCCATTTTAAATTTTTCTTCCCAGGTAACAGTATTTCTACCGTGAACCTGAGCATAGCCCGAAAGACCTGGTCGCACCTCATGTCGACGACGTTGCTCTTCACTATACCTGTCAAGATACTCTACAAGCAAAGGTCTTGGACCTATAACACTCATATCTCCTTTTAAGATGTTAATCGCTTCTGGCAGTTCATCAAGTGAGGTTTTTCGTAAAAACTTGCCAAACTTTGTGAGTCTTATTTCATCAGGCAGCAATTCACCGTTCTCATCTTTTTCGTCAGTCATTGTACGAAACTTGTATAAATTGAATATCTTCTCATCTTTTCCTGGCCTTGCCTGCTTAAACAACACAGGACTACCAAGTTTTATTCTGACAAGTATTGCAACAATGATATACAACCAACTAAACACCACAAGTGCCAGCAAAGCGCATAAGATATCTATTGGCCTTTTGAAAAAACGCTCGTAAACACCATTAGGCTTATGTTTTCTTTCCATCATTACCCCGCAAATCTATTATTCAAAGCAACTTTTAATAATGTCGATAACTACATCCTGTTGCTCATCTGTCATCTTGATATCAGATGGCAAACAAAGTCCTCGCTCAAATATATCTGCACCTACATCATCACCATCAACAGCACAAACAAAAGCGTTGTTTGCATAAATCGGTTGCATATGCATAGGTTTCCATACAGGTCTACCCTCTACGTTGTACTGCTCAAGGGTTTCCAAAATCTCCGTAGGACAAGATTTTCCTTTCTGTGTAACATACTGTGCTACAAGAGGACCTCTTGTCTGATGGCACATTGCTTCTTTGTCAATTATCATACAAGACAGCCAGAAATTAGGCTCGCTATTTTCTTTGTCATACGGGTTCATAACAACAGGCAAACCTTCAAAGCCCTTTTTGTATCTCTCGTATATAGATTTTTTTCTTGCGATATGCTCCTCAAGATAAGGCAACTGACCACGAACAACCCCAGCTATGACATTGCTCATTCTGTAGTTATATCCCAGTTCTTCATGCTGGTACCAAGGTGCCGGTTCTCTTGATTGAGTAGACCACTTTCTGGCTTTTTCTGCTGCTTCTTTACTATCTGTCAGCATCATACCACCCGAAGAGCCGGTGATAATCTTATTTCCGTTAAACGAGATACAGTTATATTCACCAAAAGTTCCTGTCTGTACCCCTTTATATGTAGCACCAAGCGACTCTGCCGCATCTTCTATAATTATAGCACCGTGTTTGCTACAAATCTCTCTAATCTCATCAATTTTGCCAGGAACCCCGTATAAATGCACAAGCACAACAACCTTAACATCAGGATAAAGTTCAAAAGCTCTCTCCAATGCTTTTGGGTCCATATTCCATGTATCATACTCAGTATCGATAAATATCGGTACACCGCCTTCATACACAACAGGATTAACAGTTGCATCAAAAGTCATATCAGAGCAAAAGACCTTATCTCCACGCTTTACCCCGGCAAGTTTTACTGCCATATGTAGTGAAGCTGTACCAGCAGATAAAGCTACTGCATACTTACAACCTAACCTTTCGCAGGCAATTCGTTCAACTTCTTCAATATTTGCACCAGCAGTAGACATCCAGTTAGACTCATACGCCTGTGTAATGTACTTAAGTTCTTCACCGTGCATGGTTGGCGTTGCAAGCCATACTTTTTTTTCAAACGGTTTATATCCCATCTTTACCCCTCTTTACTGTGATTTGCTTCCTAATATTAATAAAACTATAACTATAAAAAACGTACAAATTAAATATAGAAAAAATTACACTTAGGCACAATAACCCATACTTTGTTTTATTTTACTACAGAAGTTATATTTAGTCAACAAAAATGACTATTTTTTGACATTTAAATAATGCTATAAAACAGCTGGCTTTCTTTATAGCTTTTCATATAACATCCAAGTCATAAATGGCACTATTCTCTCATATACTTTACCACAACGACTCGGAGGTTTTTTTATGAAAGGAAATGTCGAAGAGCGCGCAATTACGCTCGGCGAATACATAGCCAACACTAACGCAACCGTACGTCTGGCAGCAAAAAAATACAACATAAGCAAAAGCACCGTTCACAAAGATGTCAGCGAGCGTCTGAAGTCGATAAATCCCACTTTGTATTCAAAAGTTAGGAAAGTCCTTGAAAAAAACAAAGAAGAGCGTCACATACGTGGCGGTATTGCAACAAAAGAAAAATATCAGAAATCAGTACATAACAGCTAAAAATGAGCAAAAAGGATGGAAAGTCGTTTATGATTTTCATCCTTTTTTGTTTTTGCCATCGCATATGGATGTCCAATGCAAGTTTCTCTTTACTTTGCAACAAATTAGTAGTATAATTATGGTGGTATATCGTGTGATTTATGATATACGTAAGGAGAGATTATGCAATGATGAACATCCCGTTCTCACCACCAGATATAACCCAGGCTGAAATTGATGAAGTAGTAGAGGTTCTTAAAACAGGTTGGATTACCACCGGCCCAAAAACAAAACTCTTTGAGCAAAAGATTGCACAGATGTGCAACACCCAAAAAGCCGTGTGTCTTTCGTCACAGACATCATGTGCCGAAATGGCTCTGCGTATTCTTGGAATTGGTCCGGGTGACGAGGTTATCGTGCCTTCCTACACATACACAGCATCCGCTTCTATAATCTACCATGTAGGTGCTACTCCTGTGCTGATTGACTGTGCAAAAGATAGCTATGAGATGGATTATGATAAGATGGAAGCAGCAATAAACGAGAAAACAAAAGCCATAATCGCTGTAGACCTTGCAGGTATTGTGTGTGATTACGACAGGATTTTTGAGGCTGTCGAAAGAAAACGCTCACTGTTTAAACCAAATGACAATCCAATTCAGTTTGCACTTGGCAGAGTTATCGTAATGAGCGACGCAGCTCATGCATTTGGTGCACAATGGCACGGTAAAATGTGTGGTGAAATCGCTGATTTTACCAACTTCAGTTTCCACGCTGTTAAGAATATGACCACCGCTGAGGGTGGTGCTGCTACATGGAGAGAGATTCCGGGCATAGATTCAAACGAAATATATAAAAAATTTATGCTTATGACCCTTCATGGCCAGACCAAAGATGCTTTTGCAAAAAACAAAGGTACATCCTGGGAATACGACGTAGTTGACACACAATACAAGTGTAATATGCCTGATATTCTGTCTGCAATGGGACTTGCACAGCTTAAACGCTATGACAATATGCTCAAGCGCAGACACGAACTGATAGAACGCTACAACAAAGCTTTTGAGGGACTGCCAATAGAAGTGCTCAACCATTGTGATGACACTCATCGCTCCAGCGGCCACCTGTATTTTGTAAGGTTTATCGGCAAAGACGCTAAATACAGAGACGCTTTTTATGACAAGATGAAATCAAAAGGCATAATCTGTAATGTACATTTCAAACCATTGCCAATGTTTACCGCATACAAAGCAAAGGGTTTTGACATCAAAGATTTCCCTAACTCCTACAATCAGCACAAAAACCAGCTTACCCTTCCGATGAACACAGTAATAACAGACGAAGAAGCAGATTATGTAATCAAGTGTTTTATCAAAACTTTTGCAGAATTAGGCTGATTTTTAACACACTTTGACTTGGACACACTACGCCTTAAGTCATAATATTTTAAGGCTGTCCCTTTTTGGACAGCCTTAACTTTTAAAAAAATATACTTTTTGTTATCAAATTATTCATTTTTCTGGCGATTTTTGTATTATAATTTTTATGAATAATATTAACCCACAAGGAGGGTGTTATATGAACAACGGAAAAATCCTTATCGTTGATGACGATACAAACATATGCGAATTACTGCGACTATACATAGAAAAAGAGGGCTTTTCAACCGTCATCGCCAATGACGGTGAACAGGCTATCGCTCTGTTTAACAGGGAGCAACCGAACCTCATACTACTTGACATAATGCTTCCAAAGCTCGATGGTTGGCAGGTTTGCAGAGAAATCCGCAAGACCTCTGACTGTCCTATTATAATGATAACAGCAAAAGGCGAAGTCTTTGACAAAATTCTTGGACTTGAGCTTGGCGCTGATGATTATGTAGTAAAACCTTTTGAGGCAAAAGAAATTGTCGCTCGTGTGCGCGCTGTACTGAGAAGAACTACTTCAAATGACGAAGACACCATAAAAGAAGTAACTTGGGACAATTTATCAATAAATCTCACTAACTACGAACTCAAGGTTAACGGCGTTGCAGTTGACACCCCACCTAAGGAAATGGAACTGTTGTATCATCTTGCAAGCAACCCTAACAAAGTGTACACCAGAGACCAACTACTTGATCAGGTGTGGGGCTTTGAATATTACGGTGACAGCCGTACTGTAGACGTCCATGTTAAAAGAATCAGAGAAAAAATCGACGGTGCATCCGACAAATGGGAGCTTCGCACCGTTTGGGGAGTAGGCTATAAATTTGAAGTCAAAGACTAAAAACAAACTGATGTTTTCGTTGCGACCATCGATATTTAGAAAATATCTGTATGTCAGTATGTCGATAATTCTGATAAGTATGATTTCCCTTGGTGTTACGATGCTGTTTTTTATCGCTAACTACTGGGAAAACGAAAAGAAAAACACACTTATCGAGAACGCAAATCAGGTTGCATCTGTAATAGAAACGACATTCGAATACAACAGCGCAACACATATTATCTCTACCGATGACCCGAAGCTGTTTGCTATTACTATATCTACTATTGCCCAGAGTATTGATGCAGATATCTTTGTGGTAAACACAAGAGGCGAGATGCAATACTGCTCTGAACAGGAACACTGTACCCACAGAGGTAACACCCTGTCATCGGAAATACTCGGCAAAACAGTCGAAAGTGATTTTTTCGAATTCGGTACTCTGGATGATTTTTACAACCGTACTTATTACACCGCAGGTGTTCCTATAATTATGGATGGTGACATCGGTGAAGAAACAGTTGCTTTCTGCTATGTTTCCACTAAATCATCGTTTGTATCAGGACTGACTATGGCGATGATGAGGCTGTTTTTGATTGCCGCACTCATAACTATACTTATTGTTCTGGTGCTTGTTGGTATTCTCAGCTACAGCATGGCTAAGCCACTGAGACAGATGTCAAACGCCGCAAAGAAATTTGCTGTCGGCGATTTCAGTGCCAGAGTCAAGGTCACCGGCAACGACGAAATCGGTCAGCTCGCTATAGCGTTCAACCATATGGCTGACTCGCTGAGTTCAAGCGAGGGTATGAGACGAAGCTTTATTGCCAATGTTTCTCATGAACTCAAAACTCCTATGACTACGATTGCCGGTTTTGTTGATGGTATGCTTGATGGTACAATTCCACCACAAAACCATCGTCATTATATGAATATCGTTTCGCTGGAAGTTAAGCGTCTGTCCCGTCTGGTTCAATCAATGCTGTCATTGTCACGAATTGACAACGGCGAACTCAAGTTAAATCGTCAGGAATTTGAGATGGTGTCTGTTATCATCAATGTTCTTGCTGGCTTTGAACCAAGAATCAAGGAAAAGAACCTTGAGATTCGCGGACTTGAGAATTTCAGAAAACTCAAAGTTGATGCCGACCCTGACCTTATGCATCAGGTTATCTATAACCTCATAGAAAATGCTGTAAAATTCACTAACGATAATGGTTACATCTCATTTAGTGTTATTGAAACCAAATATGATTTATCCATCAGCATCGAAAACAGCGGACCGGGTATCCCTCCTGAGGATATCAGATACATATTTGACAGATTCTATAAAACTGACAAATCCAGAAGTATAGACAAAAAAGGTATGGGACTAGGTCTGTTTATCACTAGGTCAATCATGCGACTTCACGGCGGATATATATACGTTGAATCTGAGCCTGACAAATACTGTCGGTTCACTTTCAAATTACCGCTTATCATAAAACAAAACGAAAAGCAGAAAACCACAAAATATGTGGATACAACTGCTAACACTAAACCGGAGGATAAATAATGGACGAATTTAATATTGGGTTCGACCCAACAGATGAATACGCGTCTATTGATTGTGACACATCTGATACTGACTACAATATAGATAACACAACAAAAGAGGACTCAACCCAAGGCAATACTTGTGAAACTGTTGCAACAGAAGAAAACAGTGGTTTCACCCCTGACAAAGCCACTCAAAACACACAAAATGTGCCACCTTGCAACAATCCGCCTGTATTTAACAATATTCCACAGGCAACTGCGTATCATCAGGTGCCAAACCACAATCAGCCATATCCTGTACAGGGTGTATATTCCCCATTCAATCAGCCACCTGTCCCACCATATATGGGACAATATCCAGGTCAGCCTACACAGCGACCACCAATGCCGTATACACCCCCTGTATACTATCCACAGCCACCACATGTACAGCATTATGTTCCAAATCAGAACATGGCTTTTAATCCACCTGTTAATCCACAGTCAACTAACTACAACCCTTATGCAAACACATATAACCCAAATATAACCCCACCAAAAACTCCTGCTAAAACAAAAGTATTCATAGGTATAATGATAGGCTTGCTCGTTGTGTTAGCCATTGCACTAATCGTGGTATGCACAAGTCTTTTACCACAAAAGCCTCAAGAGCATCCTCTTTCGGTTTTTGCAACTGAAAGCGCACAGCCTGATGATAACTACTATGACAATCAATTTGGCTATGGGATAGACGGTCAAAGTTACGAGGGCGAGTATATTGAATATGATATAGTATTGCAGGCTGACAAAGGTCAGACACAGGAACTCACCTCAAGTGATGCAGAAAACTCTTATCCTGCCGATAAAGATGCAAAAACCATAAAAACTCACGAGTTACCAAAGGATAAGGAAAGTTCAAAATACACTACGCAGAGTGCATACAACAAAGTCACAGACAGTGTTGTTTCCATAGTGTGCTACGACGGCGAGATATCCGACAACTATGAAGATATAGTTGGTGAAGGCACCGGCACTATCATCACTAGTGACGGATACATCGTTACAAACAGCCATGTTATCTCAAACAGCAAAAGCTACACTATAAACGTTATAATGAATAACGCAAAAGAATACACCGCCACTGTAGTAGGATTTGACTCCAGAACAGACCTTGCGGTATTGAAAATTGATGCAAAAGACCTACCTTATGTAACTTTTTCAAACCCTGAACATATAGAAGTTGGTCAGGATATCGTTGCTGTTGGAAATCCGGGTGGAACCAGTTTTCAGAATTCTCTGACAAAAGGTATCGTATCTGCCGTTGACAGAGAACTTGCACTGAGCAGTCTGGTTAAATATATCCAGATTGATGCAGCCATAAACCCGGGCAACAGCGGTGGACCACTGTGCAATATCTACGGTCAGGTTATCGGAATCAACACAGCTAAAATCAGCAGTATGGATTACGAAGGTATGGGTTTTGCTATTCCGAGTGATACAGTTGTTGAAATAGCTAATGATATAATCAAATACGGTTATGTGCAAGACCGAGTACGCATCGGAATATTGGGTACCGAAGTAAGTTATGAAATGGCTTATTACTACGACGTGCCATACGGTATTCTGGTCACAGGAATTGACGAAAACGGTCCTATGCACAACTGTGGCATACTCGAATATGATATTGTTACAGAAATCAACTCAAAAAAAGTAGAAACTTTTCAGGATATTTACGGCGAACTTGAAAACTACGAAGAGGGCGACAGTGTAACCATTACTGTCTACAGACTAAAATACTGATAACAAGCAAAAACGCTCAGAGAAAAAATCTCTGAGCGTTTTTTATGGCTACTTTTTGTATAAAAAAAACGACCACCCTATTGGGTGGAAGCTCTCTTTGTGTTGGCACCTTCCTATTTTTCCAGGCCGTCACCAGCCAAGTATCTTCGGCACTACAGGGCTTAACTTCCGTGTTCGGGATGGGAACGGGTGGACCCGCTGCGTCATCGACACCAACTATTGCTCTCTCAAGCAACTCCGTTATTATAGCACCTCGTTTTAAAAATTGCAAGTGTTTTTTTTAAAAATTTTAAATAATCGTAAACTTTTTCTATTTTATTTGACTATAGGACGCAAATTTTGTAAAATAGTATCACAATACATACTGGAGGTTATCGTATGTTTAAAAAAATAATTTCACTTTTGCTATGTGTTTCGTTGGTAATCACTATGGGGCTGTGCCTTTGCTCATGCAAAAAGGCAAACAGCAAGGAGTTCCCTGTTAATGTCGGCTCAATTACAATTGAAGAAGAGCCTATGAATGTCGTTGTATTATCCGACTGCTTGGCTGATATAGTTTCTTACACAGATTACAGTGGCAAGATTATCGGTGTTGGTGATGATTGCACACAGGATTACTTAGCGGTTGTTCCTTCTATGGGAACCGCAAGCACCCCTGATGTTGATAAAATCATCAAAAACGGAGCTGACCTTGTCATCACAGAAGTTGCAGTCCCTGATGACGCAAAGAAAAAACTCGACGAAGCCGAAATTCAGGTGCTCACATTATCAAGAGCCAAAAATTTCAAAGAGTTGCAGACATTATACACAAATATCTGCACAGCACTCGGCGGTAGCATAAGTGGTAAAGCAGAGGGCGCAAAAGCATACACAGAGCTTGTTGATACTTTAAAAAGCTACGGCGAAGCCGTTTCAAGTGACATCATCACAACAGCATGCTATCTTTACCTGGATGAATCAGGTGCATTGTGCACCTTTACAAACAACACTATAGAACACGAAATTTTCTCATATTGCGGTGCTATCAATGTATTTTCCGAGCAACAAACCCCTCAGATAAACACCGAGCAACTCAGAGTCAGCACCCCATCATTCATCTTCTATGACAACCCTGATGTGCTTGATGTTCTCCTTATGGACGCAGAGCTTTCAAATATGAGTGCGGTTGTAAACAAGAATTATCTTGAAGTCAAAAAGATTGATTTCTCTCGACAGGGAGTAACTTATGAAGACCTTATTTTCACAATGATGGACTTTATGTTCAACAGAGAGGATGAGCCATCAACACCTGATCAAGCAACTGTTGATGAAATTACTCCTGAAGCAGAAACGACAGCACCAACTGACACAGCAACAGAAGAAACTGAATTATACTAATCTTCAAAAAAAGGCACGCGTCTGCGTGCCTTTTTTGTCGCTTATTTTACAGTAACTGTAACAGTTTTTTCCGTTTTTTTATTCAGAGCATCTGTCACAGAATATGTCACCAGATACTCACCTTTTTTGCTTGTGATAACATTTCCCGTAACCACAATTTTGTCCGTAATATCCTGCGAGCAGGTGTCTTTTGCCGTTACTTTGACATCATAATTGTCACCCACGTTCAGCGTAACATCCTCTGCCCCACTGATTACAGGTTCTTTTTTTGAATAAGGATTTCCTTTTTCAGGGTCAGTCGGGTCCCACTTTGCGTCCGGCTCAAGTTTTATTGTCGGTGGTGTGCCAAGCGGGTCGTACTCTGACGATTTATCGACAACCTCCACTACTGTGTCAATCTCAAGATTATCATAAATCCACTTTGCGTCTGATATCATCATTCTGACACATCCCTGAGACGCATTTGTGCCAAGTTTGTTGAACTCCTCGGTTTTGAGTTTATCAGAAGATGTATTAAGATACGGAACCGAGTGGAACAGATAGTTTCCACTGAAGCCGGTTATATACTGACCATACACATCACCGAACAAAGAATGCCAACGACTCTTGAAATAAACCGCAAACGTACCGGTGATAGTGATATTTTTCTCGTTATTCTCACCACACGAGCACACCATTGCCCTGACAGGAACAACATATTCTCCGTTACTGTCATATGTGTACACCGTTACCGTGTTTGTTCTCCTGTTGACTGTGACACGATACAGACTCTTTTTTGTGTTTTTCTTGTTTTCTTCAACAATATCCTGATTAGCTATATACGCAGTTGTATACTCTGTCACAGGCTGTTTTGCCGGCGCCTTGTCTACAGTGATAACACATTCGCCAGAGTAATTGTTACCCGTAACAGAAACAGTAGCCACTCCTTCTTTTAAAGCATCTACCCTACCACCACTGTCAACAGTAAGCACCTTTGTATCACTTGATGTAAACTCAAGCGTATTTATAGTTTCGCTATCAGCATCAACAGTAAGAATTTGTTTGTCACCGGTTTTAAGTATTAAAGTTGAAGTTTTTTCGTTTTCAATAACGCAAGGCTCTGTAGGAACAGGTGTTTTCACGTCTTCTCCTGACAGAAACTCAAAGCACAGAACACATACTGCAAAAACAAACAAAACAGCACACACGGTTATGAGCACAAGCAACCACGTGTTTTTTCTGTTTCTGCGCCTGCGTTTTCTCATTACTTTAAATTCTTTCATAGGCTTATTATATATTTTATACATATATTTATCAAGTCATATTTTCTGTAAATTGCAAATGTGATATAATATGTGGTAATATATATGTATTCTACAAAATCTGATATAAGCAGGGTATTTATGGAACTAAGTCTTAATTGCAAGGTCGCAAAAAAATGCAACTCGTGCCAACTAAATAATCTGACATACGAAAAACAGCTTAAATATAAGCATAACAACTGCAAAAAATTCCTTTCTTCATTTGCCTTGGTAGAGCCTGTCATCGGTATGAAAACACCATTTTACTATCGTAACAAGGCACAGGCTGTTTTCAAGCGCGAGCGTGACAAGAGCATAAGCTGGGGCTTGTACAAATCAACTACAAACACTATTGTAAAAACAAACAAGTGCAAACTGCACACAAATGTAGCAAATGAAATTTTTGACACCCTGTGTGCATTGTTCAAAAGTTTCAAAATCTCTGTCTATGACCCATTTAAAGGTACAGGATTCATCAAAAGTGCAGTGGTAAGAGAAGGCTTCAACTCAAAAGAAGTTATGGTTATTTTAAACGCAGCAGACTCGCTCTTTCCTGCTAAAAAAACATTTGTGTCAGCTTTGCTGAAAAAGCACCCGTACATAACAACCGTTGTTACTACTATAAACAAAGACAAAAGAAAACTTTTTATCGGCAAAACGCAGGATGTGCTATTTGGCAACGGATATATAAAAGACACTTTATGTGGCAAAACTTTTATCATATCACCACAGTCGTTTTATCAGATTAATCCAATACAAACAGAAAAACTGTACAAAAAAGCTATAGAGCTTGCAGACTTAAACGATACAAAAACTGTGCTCGACAGTTACTGCGGTGTTGGTACTATCGGAATATGTGCATCAGAAAAAGCAAAAACCGTGCTGTCAGTAGAAAGCAACAAAGATGCGATTACTGACGCAAAGAAAAATGCTAAAATAAACGGCGTAAAAAATATCAGTTTTACTTGTGCTGATGCAAAGGATTACATCGCATTTCTCAAGGATGAAGGCACTAAGATTGATGTAGCCTTTGTGGACCCTCCACGAATGGGCTGTAGTAGGGATTTTCTTTGCTCGCTTGTCAGTATGGATATCAAACAAGTTATATACATATCTTGTAACGTACAAACTCAGGCAAGAGATATAAAAATCCTTAAAAATCACGGATATGAAGTCAAACACATCCAGCCTGTTGATATGTTTCCGCATACAAATCACACAGAGTGCATAGTAAAATTACAAAAAGAATCATAATCACGGAGGATATAGTGAGAACACTTTATATATCTGATTTAGATGGCACGCTGCTTGACAGCACTCCAAAAACAAGCGAATACACCAACAACACGATAAACTCGCTTTTGCAAAAAGGTGTCATCTTTTCATATGCAACAGCCCGCTCTCTTGTCACCGCAAGACAGGTTACTTGCGGTCTTAGCCCAAGACACCCTGTTGTAGTGCACAACGGCACATTTATTGTGGATAGTACAAACGGCTCGATACTGAGCAAAAACACTTTTTTAAAAAACGATGCACATAAGATTTTGTCTGCGATTCTTTGTGCTGATGTAAGCCCTGTTGTGTTTTCACTTATTAATGGTGAACAAAAGTTCTCGTATATAAGAGAAAACGCAAACATCCCTACAAAAGATTTTCTTAACAAAAGACAAACGGACCCTAGAAACCGTAGGTGTACATCAACAGATGAACTGTATGATGGCGAGATTTATTATTTCACCTGTATCGGTGACGAAGATAAACTTCAGCCTTTATACAACAAATTCAAAACCACTCACCGTTGTTTGTATCAGATTGATATGTACTCAGGTGAGTACTGGCTTGAAATAATGCCAAAATCCGCCACAAAAGCAAACGCAGTAAAACAACTTGCTAATATGCTTTGTTGTGACAAAATAGTCTGCTTTGGCGATGGTATCAATGATATCGATATGTTTGAAATAGCAGACGAGTCTTACGCAGTCGAAAACGCCGTCGAAGAACTAAAGGAAAAAGCGACAAAAATAATTGAGTCAAATAACAACAATGGTGTAGCAAAATGGCTTGAAATGATTTATAATGATAAGAGATAGAAAAAACGCAAGAGGTAATTATGATAAACGATACTCTCAAAATATTATTGGTACAAACTGCAAATATGAATCTTGGTGATACCATTCTTGCAGACAACGACTATTATCTGCTTTGCAAGGCACTCAAAGGCAAAAAGCACGATATACTCAGATACAGCATCTCAAGTTGTGATGTTTCACAGGTGAAATATGTTGATGCTGTTGTTTTTGCCGGCGGTATCATCAAATGCACAAACGAAAACTTCTGGCAGTATATGCCACAGCTTATCAAAGAAGCTGATAAATATAACGTACCTGTGTTTATGAGTGCCATCGGTGTAGAAAAATTCTACCCTGATGACGAGAGAAGTGTCGCACTGAAAAACGCAATAAATATGCCGTGTGTAAAGGGTATCAGCGTCCGTGATGATATCAAAACACTAAAAAACGATTATTTGACAAACCCTGATATACGCACCTATCAGGTATATGACCCGGCGGTGTGGTGTGCTGATACATACAAACAGCACCTTGATATAAACGAAAACAAAGATGAACTTGTCGGTCTTGGTATTACAAGAGAAAAGCTTTTTGCTGACTATGGCAATGAGCAGATTGACAGAGCATATCAGCTTGATATGTGGAAAGGTATTATAGCCGAACTTGACAGCAGAAACGTCAGATGGAAGCTTTTCACAAATGGTGATACATACGATGAAATTTTTGCTAAAGATGTACTTGCCTATGTAGGACACGGCGAAAAACTTGACGCTCCGCTTGACGGAGTATCACTTGTACAAAACATTTCTCAGTTTACAAGCGTTATTGCAGGCAGAATGCACTCTAATATTGTGTCATTTGCCCTTTCTATCCCAAGTGTCGGATTTATATGGAACCAAAAGCTGAGATTCTGGAGCGAAAAAATCGGATACCCGGAGCGTTTTATCGAATGTGATAAGCTGACAGTTGAAAATATTATCAACGCATGGGAAAAAGCGAAAACTCAGGGTAGCATATTAAATCCACAGTTTAAAGCAGGCGTGTTTGAGGCTCTGTGCGATTTTGCAGATAATTTCTGCAAATTGAGAGAAAAGCCACACGAAATTCTCCCGATTCAAAAGCACCTTGTTGCTGCTTCACTTGGTGGTATCGACATAAGATACAAGAGCACAAATTCAAAACAGGCATACGAATATTCAAAAAAACTTGGATATAAAAACTTTCATGCCGATTTGCGTCTTACATCTGACAAAGTCCTTGTATGTGTCAATCGCTGGCACAAAGAAACATTCAGGATTATGAACCACGAGTTCAAAAACAGCGACACAGTATCTGCGCTGAGTTTAGATGAATTCAAATCTCAGAAATACTACAACAGATTTGATACTATAAGTTTTGATGAACTTATTGATATGGCAAAAGATGACATCAATAAAGAATCATTTAACCTGATATTATCTGTCGGCAAGCCTTCAAAAGAAGATTTTGAGCTTATGATTGATGCTATCCTGGGCACACTCAAACGCTATAGCATCAAACCTAAAAAACTTTATATCCGCATTGAGCAAAAGCGTGATGTTGACTACATTAAAAAAAGCGGTATTAAACTAAACATCATTTACTATGCAGTAGACAAGAAAACAAGTGAGAATGATACACTTGTATTCTTAAAAGATTCGCTTGACTACTGTAAAAAACAGAGAATAAAATATCTGTACTTAAACCACAATGAGTACAAAAAGGAATTTCATCGTCTGTGCAAAAAATACCGCATAAAATGTTGTTCAAGCACCTGTGTGCTCACAAACAAAGTTATCTCAAATATCAAAAACGGAGCACATTTTGTGTTCAACCAATATTATGATGTAGAATACATCAACCGTCTTATAAAATAGCAAAAACAATCCACCTATCACAAAGAGGTATATATGAGTCAGGCATTAAAGCATTTTAAAACAATCACAAGGCATCGTCACGAGGTTATAAAAAACTGCAAAAAAGCAGGTATACTGTGGCAGGGACTGTTCCATGATTTATCAAAGTATTCACCCACAGAATTTATACCGGGTGCCAGATATTTTCAGGGCACACGCTCACCTAACGATAAAGACCGCGAGCTGAATGGTTACTCAAGTGCATGGATGCACCATATGGGCAGAAACCGTCACCATTTTGAATACTGGCGTGATTATTCGCCGAAGAACAAGGGCTTTATGACTCCTGTCAAAATGCCTTTCAACTATCTTGTTGAAATGTTTTGTGACCGAGTTGCCGCAAGCAAAATCTATCAGGGTAACAACTACACTGATTCAAGTGCCTACGACTATTTTATGGCAGCAAAGCACAGACGTGTGGGTATGATACACGAAGAAACCTCCGATACTATCGAAGAACTTTTATTGATGCTCAAAGAACAAGGCGAGGACAAGACCTTTGCGTATATAAAACAAAAGATAAAGGAATACAAAAATGACACAAAACGTAAATCTCATCGCTAAAGCGATGAAAGACTACTACAGTAACGATGAACAAAAAGTACAGCATTTTGTCAGAGTATATACACTCGCAAAAACAATAGGTGAACTTGAAAAACTACCGGAGCAAACTCAGGAATATCTGGAACTTGCCGCTTTGGTATGCGATATCGATGACAACTCATCACAAAGCACCAGTCTTGTGCGTGATATATTAACCGCACAGCATCTTGAGTTTGATATAGTTGATCGTGTGTGTTACATAGTAGAGCATTTTTCTGATTTTGAGCACATAACAGGGCTTGATCACCAGATTCTTTTAGAAGCACATATGATAGTAGATTTCAAAGAAAAGAACACAAGCCGAAACGATATCGTAAAATATGCTAACTCATACTTTATGACAAACTACGGCAGAGCTTTTTTAAAAAGAGCGTTTGGGGTATAACAAGTAATATAAAAACGGCACTCTGAAAAACTTCAGAGTGCCGTTTTTTGTTGTACTTATTTATTATCGTTAAGATACTCTTCTACTATATATCTTGGTCTGTGTTTTGTCTCAAGATAGATTTTTCCGATATACTCGCCGATTACTCCGATAGCAAGTAGCTGAAGTCCACCAATTGCCCAGATAGATACCGCAAGCGATGCCCAACCGTCAACCGTCTCGCCTATAATCCATCTGATAAAGAAGTATATAAGCATAATAATACTTACAAAAAATATAACAAGACCAATTCTTGAAATAAGTTTGATTGGCTTTGTAGAAAGAGAGGTAATACCCTCAAACGCAAGTGAGAGCATCTTTTTCAGCGGATATTTACTCTCCCCTAAAAGTCTCTCGCTACGCTCATATGTAACAATATCTGATTTGTAGCCTACCATAGGCACAATGCCTCTTAAAAACAGATTGACCTCTTTAAACTGAGAAAATGCCTCAAGTGCTCTTTTGCTCATCAATCTGAAATCCGCATGATTAAAAATAACCTTTGCGCCCAATTTATCGAGCACCTTGTAATAGCCCTCAGCCGTAAAACGCTTGAAAAATGTGTCTGTTTCACGCTTTGAACGCACACCATAAACAACATCACAACCGTTTTCGTATTTTTCAATCATTTGGTCAAATACATTGATATCGTCCTGCAAATCAGCATCGATTGATATAACCGCGTCACACTCATCCTTAAGAGTCATAAGACCGCACAACAACGCGTTCTGGTGTCCACGGTTACGACTGAGTTTAATACCCTGAAACATAATATTCTGGCTATGCAAAGAACTGATTATCTCCCATGTCTTGTCTTTGGAACCATCATCAATAAATACGATGCGACTGTCAGATGTGATTTTGCCCTGCTCAATAAGAGAGTTCATTTTATTGAGCAATTTTTCAGAAGAATCAGGCAGACATTCCTGCTCGTTATAGCAAGGAACCGCAATATATAGTTTAGTCATAAAAAAACTCCTTTGTATAAATCTCAATTCTTATCAGTAAAATATTATGCCATGGATATTAAGGCATCGCTGTAATTAAGCTTTTGTTTCTCTTCGTCTGTCAGTTTTTTAGGGATAATCACCCTAAATGCAGCCGGAAGCACCTTAATTCTCGGGTCTTTCAGGTTATAAATCTCCCCGTCAAGCCCGATATCTATGTTCTTGTTATCCTTAAATTGAATTGTCTTGCATTTTTTATGTACAATAAACGGCGCTTTTTTGTGTCCGATATGCTCACCTTTTGTAAAAATACCAACTAGCTGAGCAAATTTCCACAATGAAATCGTTGGCACCGACAGATAGTCAATATTTCCGTCCTGAAAATCGGCGAGCGGTGTTGCTTTAAATCCGCCACCATAGTATTTACCGTTGCCTGCAACACACATCATCTGTGTTTTGTAGCCCTGTGGCAAATCTACCTTTACATCATCAGCATATGTAGAAAATGTGTGTCTGCGTTTTGAAAAAAGACAATACACCAGTGCCACTTTGTAGGCTGCTGGTCCCGTCATAAGCGGAAAACGCTTGATTTTCTGGGCTTGCTTTGCAACAGCACAGTCATATCCCACAGAAATGGTGTTCATCGCATAATTACCGCTACACTCGAGCAAATCGATAACCATAGTGTCGCCCTGCACCATCTTTTCAAGGTCACAAAAATCCTCTTTGCTACAGTCAAAACTCTTCACAAAATCGTTGCCTGTACCAACAGGTATGACACCCAGAGCACAGTTGTCATAGCCTACCATACCTGACATAGCTTCGTTTGCGGTGCCGTCTCCTCCACATGCGTAAACCCTGACAAAATCGTTTGTAGAGCTGACATACTCCTCAGCAATTCTTTTTGCGTCTTTGTGACACTTTGTTGTTTCAATGATACATTCAGCATCTATTTTCAATGCTCTTATTTTTTGTTTAAGCTCTTCTACAGAACTTTTCTTTCCCGCAAAAGCGTTTAAAATAAACAGATGTTTCATAGCCCTACCCCTTCAAGCTAAATCATCAGAATTACTTATCAATCGACATAACAAAAGCCTCAAGTTCCCTCTTGAGCCTTGCTACTGGCAAACCTACTACATTGTAATAATCACCGCATATTCCCTTAACAAGGGTTTTGCCCTGTGATTGCACACCATATGCCCCTGCTTTATCCATACAGTCGCCCGTACTTATATACGCTTTTATCTCTTCATCACTCAAAGAGTAAAACTCAACTATAGTTTCCACCAAAAAGCTTGTGCAGACACCATCACACACAATAGCACAGCCTGTACATACCTTGTGTGTTCTGCCTGACAACAGCCTGAGCATATTAAAAGCGTCGTCTTCGTCAACAGGTTTGTTGAGCACTTTGTCGTCCACGATTACAACAGTATCGCTTCCGATAACAATATCACCTTCGCATTTTTTTGAAACATCAAAAGCCTTGAGTTTGGCAAGATATACAGGTATATCCTCAGGTTTTGTACCACAAGGCACAGTTTCCTCTACATCAGACACAACAACTATAAAATCGTTTACGATATCTTTTATAAGTTCCTGTCGCCTTGGTGATTTCGATGCAAGAACAATCTTTCTCATATTTATCCTTCCGATTAGATCACAACACAAATCTGTTCCAATCTCCTTTTGAATACAGTAAAAAACTGTGTTGGTCTTATTACCATTCCGATTATAGCACAAAGTGCATAAAAAACAAAGATAAAAATTTATCTTTTGCACTTTGCGAATAAAAAATTGCAGCCTTGTCCCTAATTGCAAATATCCATCCATAAAATTTGCTGACAATATCACCTTTGCTTTTGCTTTGAATTTTTTGGCATACAATAAGCCTCTATTTACGAGAGATACTGCGCAAAGCCCACTATGAGTGGCATTGTAACAAGTGACAATAATGTTGATGCCGATACAAGTGACACCGAAAGCTCTGTGTCGTGTCCGTATTTTGCTGCCATCATTGTAGTAATCGCTGCAACAGGCGATGCTACTGAAATAATAAGCGACACAAGTAACACCCCTTTTACACCACAAAGCAATAGTACAAACAAACTTGCAAGTGGCAAAACAACAAGCCTTAATGCCATTGCAATATACGAGTAAGGGTCAGTAAAGGCTTTTTTCAGCTTTGCATTTGCAAGATAGTATCCGATAACAAGCATCGGAAGCGGTGTGTTAAGTGCCGCCAAATAGTTTACAGGAGATGCTAAAACCGACGGCAATCTTATTGAAAAAACAAAGAGTACCACTCCGATAAATGTGCCGATAATTCCGGGATTTACAAGTATCTTTATGCTTGGTTTTTTCTCACTGTCACCGCTCATTGTTATAATGCCGTATGACCATACAAAAATGTTGAACATTGCAATAAACGATGCCGCATAAAAAACGCCCTCTTCTTTTAGCAGTGCTTGCTGAAGTGGAAGCGACATATATCCACAGTTTGAAAAAACAGTCGCAAATTTCAAAACACACGCCCTGCTTTTTTCCTGCTTTTTAAACAATATCTGTGCAATCAAAACGCTGACAAAAAGTATGACAGCCGATATAAAAGCAGACACCAGTAGTTTTTTTAGCATATTTGTATCAAAATCACGCTGAAAAGCAGATATGATTACGCATGGCGTAACAAAGTACAACACTACATCAGCTATAACCTTTGCGCCTGCTTCGTTTATGATTTTTACTTTTGAACAGATAAATCCTACTAAAATCAAAACAAACAGAATCAGCACCTGACCAAATACAGTCGAAAAACTGTTTATCATACTATTTCCCCTTTGAGATAATTAATGGTTGCTTTTTCACAGTCCATAGTCCAATAATTCGTTCTTTGTTATTATACCAAAGTCTCCCCACGATAACAACACACCGCACATAAAAGCGATAAGAAATATTATACATTTTTTTGATATATTTATAGGGTAATTCGCACATAAATTTCTAGATTTGTATCCTTTTTGCACAATACACACAAGATAATTTTAGTGAATATGCTAGATAAAAAAAGGCCACTCTACAAAAAATAACAATTTTTTGTTGTGATAAGTGCTCAAAAAAAGTCGCAAAACCTTTACACTTTAGTCAATAAGCCAAATTTTAATATAATGGTTTGATTTTAATATTTCTACAATATATAATTACTGTGCAAACAAAAAGTTTGCATTAAATTTGTTTTTAGGCACATTTCTAATATTACATTACGAAAGAAGGAAATTAACATGGCTACAACAAAGAAAACAACTACAGCTACAACAGAGAAGAAGACAGCTACTAAGAAAGCTGCTACAACAAAGGCTGCTGCTCCAAAGGCTGCTGCTGAAAAAAAGGCTCCTGCAAAGAAAGCTCCTGCAAAGAAGACAACTGCTAAGGTTGACCTCTACATCCAGTTCGGTGGTGCAACAGTTTCAGTTGCTGACATCGAGAAGAACGTTAAAAAGGTTGTAAAGGGCAAGAAGGCTTACACAGTATATGTTAAGCCAGAAGAGTCAAAGGCTTACATCGTTGCTGATGGCGAGACAACAGGCATGGATGTATTCTTCTGCGAATAATCTATAATTTTTCAAAGCTCAGGGCGAAACACTTTTTTGTGTTTCGCCTTTTGTTTTTGTATTATGCATTTTAAGTCTTTGCTTTTCATATATTTTCATAGTATTCTATATACTTTAAAAATTCATTACTTTATACGACAACATTATTAAAAATAGTCCGTTTTCGCTGAAATAGTTGTTGTATTTGACATATTCGTATGATATAATTATTTTGATTAGAGATATACGAGAATGTTGCTCTTGTGTATCAGGATAAATATATGATTTTGGAGGATTAATTATGGCATTTTTTGACGATTTAGGAAAGAAGCTTACTCAAGCAGGACAGGCAGTTTCACAGAAAACAAAGGATATTACAGAAGTTGCTAAACTCAACGCTGCCATCTCTGACGAGGAAAAGAAACTCCACAACAGCTACTACCAGATAGGCAGACTGTATTTTTCAAAGCACAGCGAAGATTGTGAGTCTGATTTTGCAGGTCTGATTATATCTGTTCAGGAATCTGAAAAAAAGGTATTAACCCTCCGTCAGCAAATACAGGATATCAAAGGCGTTACACGTTGCGAAAAATGCGGCAGTGAAATTCCAACCAACATTTCTTTCTGTAGTTCTTGTGGTGCTCCTGTACCACCAAAAGCTGCTCCAATCAACCCTAACCTTATCAGATGCACAGGCTGTGGTCAGATGATTTCCAAAAACCTCAAGTTCTGTACAGTTTGCGGTACTGCTACTTCTTTTGCAAGTGAACCTGTCGCAGCCCCTGCACCAGCACCATTTACCCCTGCACCTGCGGTTGAGCCTGCACCAATTCAGGAGCCTGTTACAGTACCTACACCAGACCCGGTCGCTGACCCTGATGCAACAGTTTCTGTACACAGTGCAAAAAGATGTGTTGCTTGTGGTGCATCTATTCCTGATGGCATGGCATTCTGTCAGGAATGTGGCACAAAAGTGCAGTAATCAGTATACAAATTTTACAGGGTAGGCGTTTGTCTACCCTGTGCTTTTATAAAGAGGTAAATTTATGGCAAATTTTTGCGGAAAATGCGGTTCACCGCTAAATGATGATGGCACCTGCACTAAATGTGGCACAGATAATTTACAGGAAAATGTTGCTCAACCTGCAACAGCACAAGTTCCTGATACCACAACTACTCAAACAGTTTCTTCGAAAAAACCGCTGACTAAGGCGCAAAAAGCTAAGATTAAATTCAAAGTAAAGATTTCAAAGAAACTTGCTACAAACAAAGTAAAAAGAGTGACAAAATGGAAAAAACTTAATAAATCTCAAAAGTTTATGAACGTTGCCATCCGTGTAGTTGCCACTTTGCTTGCCCTGACTTTAGTGGCATCTGTTGTTTGTGGCATACTTGTGTATTGTGGAAAAGCCGATATTCCTTTTATCAGTTCTATATACGACAAACTTGGCATCAGCAAAAAATCAAATACCCCTGTCGCTCCTGCATCTGATGATGAAGCTATGTCTGACATTATCTCTTACGATGGTGTATCCTATTACAACACAGGATATATGATTGTCGCAATCACAGATGACAAAACACAGACACCTGTTGTCACCACCGATGAACGTATCGCGTATGTAAATTCAGACCAGTGTGCCTTTGACGGTAAATTCATCTACACCTGTTCTCAAAACAACGAGCTTATTAAATACAAATTCGTTGACAAAAACACAGTAGAAGAAAGCGTGTGGGTGCAAAGCGACACTCTATCTGATGCCGGAATTTCTGAAAGTGACAGTTTTGATGTATCATATATGAAGTCATGGTGTCTGTACGATGATTACATATATTTCAACTGCATCCCTTCAGTTGACCAGTTTGATTACAAAAATGAGCATTTGTATCGCTTGGGCAGAATTTCTCTTGATGGCAAACACATCGAATTCTTAGGCGACGAATGTGCCTCAGCCTTTACAGTCAGCGATGGATATATTTACTTCCAGCATAACGGCTATGTCGCAGGCGATAATCCACTTGAAATAAACAAAGACCGTGTTGGCATTTACAAAATGAAATGTGACGGCAGCGACAAAAAGTTGATTTACAGCGATTTCGAATATGACATCCGTTCTATATTCACCAGTTTCACACTTTGTAGCGAAATGCAAATTCACGACAACTACCTGTACTTTGTTAACGGCTCCATTGAAGGTGAAGGCAGAATCTGCCGTATGAAACTTGACGGCTCTGACGTTGAATATCTGTCACAAAATTCAGGTCACAGCTATACACTTGATAAAGAAAACAACACTTTGTATTATATTCAGGACTCGAAGTTCGACGCTATAAATAACGAAAGTGCTCTTTGCAAGGTTGACTTAAAAACCAAAGAAGAAACCGTAATACAAAAATACGAACAAAACATTGATTCTCTCAACCTGATTGATGGATATGTTTATTTTACTGATGACTTATTCACCCTTGGCACAAAGAGTTCACCTGACCTTTCCGGCATAAAATACAATATCACAGACAACAAACTTTACTCGTTGTATGGATATAGAAATGCCGAAATGATTTTTAATGAAGAAACCGGTATTTATGAACCTGTTATGCAGGATCCTGCATTTGTCCTCTATTGGGAAGAAAACCAAACATAATACACCACAAATAAAAAAGGCTTATCTGCAAAATACAGATAAGCCTTTGCTATTTTTATCACTCTTCGCGTCTGTTGTGAATTTCAGCAAGAATCGAATCAAGGTCGTAATCATCGCTGTATGTGGTTTCCGGTTCGTCGTTGATATCGTGTACCTCTTCAAACCTCTCAGGCATTGGGATGTCTTCAATTCTCTCCTCAAAAACATCCTCGTGTGCTGTAGTGCTGACTCTTTGTGGCACTTTTCTCTTTTTGTGCTCTATGTCCGAATCTTCGTCCTCATCACTTCTTTTGTTCATTTTTTCAGCAATCATATCGCCTACAGTAAGTCCGATATATCCGCAGATAAAATATGAAACAAGATAAATAAGGTTGTTTACTATCTCAAACTTTGCAAACCCACCATATATCGCCATAGCGGCAAGATACATCACAGGGGCAATAAGCGAAAAGTAAAAGTCGTTTGTCTTTTTGTGTGCATAAAAAACACCGCAAAGAAACACAAGTAATGGATATATACCTATAAAGATAAGCTGGTTTTTTTCACCTATTCTGTTTGGCATACCAAATATAATCGGGAAAAATAAAAACACAGCTCCGATAATAATTATATATGGTAAAAAAGATTTCAGTTTCTTCTCAAAAATATCTCCCATAATCATTCTCCTATCAACATTAGTCAACTTATTATACTCAAACTTGCCGACAAAATCAAGTTTTACAATGTTAATTTTTTGTAACACTAACCTTGACTTATTTATTTTGTTAGTATAGAATTATGAGTGGTGGTTTTTTAATCATCAAATACTATTACGAAAGAGGCGAGATTTAAATGGACGCTGGAAGTACCACGGGCAACCCCCTTGGGCGAAGTACAACTGAAAACAGCCTGCGGTATGCACCATATGTCTGTTTTCTTCTTTGATACCTCAACGGGGACTGTCTTTTTTACTTCCGCCTAAATCAACTTAGGAGGATAATATTATGGAAAGGAATACAGTCACTCTTTTCGAGACAATTGTAACGTTGCTCGAAAATAGAAAATACACGACTTTAAGGGACATTCTCTCAACAATGAACCCTGTTGATATAGCTGTTGTATTCGAAGATATCCAGGACGAGAAAACTGCGATACTGTTTCGTCTTCTGCCAAAAGAACTCGCGGCCGAGGCTTTTGTTGAAATGGACGACGATACTCAACAGCTTCTTATCCACGGTTTTTCTGATGCAGAGCTGAAGGAAGTCATCGATGAACTTTATGTTGACGATGCTGTTGATATTATTGAAGAGATGCCTGCTAATGTCGTAAAGCGTATTTTGCGTCAGACTGACCCTGACGTCAGAAAACAAATCAATAACATATTAAAATACCCTGATGATTCTGCGGGCTCTATTATGACAACCGAGTTTGTCAATTTGAGACCTAAGATGACAGTTGAAGAAGCGATAAAACGAATCAGGCGTACCGGTGTCGACAAAGAAACCATCTACACCTGTTATGTTGTCGACGACAAATCGCATCTGATAGGTATTGTAACTATCAAAAGTCTTCTTTTAGCAGACGAAGACACCACTATTGAAGACCTGATGGAAACAAACGTCATCTCAGTAAACACGCTTGATGACCAGGAACACGTTGTTCAGGTGTTCAACAAGTACAACTTTCTTGCTGTACCTGTTGTTGACAAAGAAAACCGACTTGTGGGTATTGTCACAGTCGACGATGCTATCGATGTAATGGAAGAAGAGGCTACTGAGGATATCCAGAAAGTTGCGGCTATCACTCCAACTACAGACAAGCCGTACGATAAATTAGGTGTATTTGAAATTTTTAAAAGCCGCATCCCTTGGCTATTGATACTGATGATTTCTGCGACATTCACCGGTATGATTATCACATCATTCGAATCACAGCTTGGTGCGTGTATCGCACTCACCGCGTTTATCCCAATGCTGATGGGTACTGCAGGTAACTCAGGTGCTCAGTCATCGGTTACAATTATCCGTTCGCTCTCCCTTGAAGAAATCGAATTCAAGGATATTATCAAAGTTATGTTCAAAGAGTCCCGCGTTTCCTTGTTGTGTGGCGTTGTTCTCGCGATTGCTAACTTTGCAAAAATGTTGCTTGTGGACGGTATGCTCTTAAACAACCCTGATATCACTGTATCAGTTTCGCTTGTTGTATCTCTGACGCTGATACTTACTATCTTCTTTGCAAAGCTTTTGGGTTGTGCATTGCCTATGATTATAAAGAAAATCGGCTTTGACCCGGCTGTTGTAGCAAGCCCTGTTATCACAACAATCGTCGACACACTTTGTGTGTTCATTTATTTTGAAATTGCTACTGCTATACTACACATATAAAATTTTCCCTCTGTAAAACTTTTTACAGAGGGATTTGTATTTTGTAAGATATATCGGTTTTGTGCATAACTTAAGGGCAGCTGTACAGCTGCCCTTTGATTTTAATTAAAGATAATGTTGCCTTCTGCATCATACATAATGGTTTCAGTTACATTACCATCAGCGTCGTATCTGACTTCGCTTGTTTTGTTGCCTTCTTCATCATACTCATACGCATTGCTGTATTTAACTTCACCGGATGCTGTGTAGTATGTGATTTTGATTACTTCGTTTTTATCGTTGTATTCAGATACTGTGTATGACTTGAGCTGCTCGCCCACATAGTCATATCTCTTGATTTCGTTGCCTTTTTCGTCTAATTCTTTTGCAATAATTGCTTCGATTTTATCGTTTTCATCAAAGCGTGTCTCTTTAATTCGTCTGCCCTGAGCATCATATTCAAATTTCAACTTGCTAACGAGTTTATTGTTTTTGTCGTAATGAGCTTCAGTGATAATGTTACTATTATCATCATACTCATATGTCTGATATCCGACAAGTTTGCTTTCGTTATCATAGATATCACTTCTGATACAGTTACCATTCTCGTCATATGTGTTAACAGCAGTAGGCTCAACGAGCACAATACCTTCCTTTTTGTCCGGTGAAAAAATAAAGAACGCTGCGATAACCAATGCAACAACAACTACTATAGTTGCTATAATAATAATCCATTTTTTAGAACTACTTTTCTTACTATGCATATTGTATCTCTCCTTTACAAATCATACATATTGTGTATCAAGTGTAATTATAACACTAAAAATAATAGTGTCAACAACGAAATTGTAACCTTTTTCTTAACAATAAGGAGATGCCATATGCTAAAAAAACTAATAATATCTGTGCTTGTGGTAACAATATCTATCGGAGGGATAACTATGCTTACATCCTGTGATACAGAACAGACAAGCTACACACTGAAACTTTTGACAACACCTTTGACAAGTGGCGGAAAAACCACAGAGTATCCGTACACAATACAATGGGACGACGATGCTTTTAAAAAAGTGCCATCAGAATTTTCGCCCCAGATAGCTAGAACCGCTATGGTTTTGGCAGCAAGTGCGTACAACCACACCGTCTTACTTGACAACCTTGAGATACTGGGATTTTCACGCAATGCAAAATTCAACTATCATACAGACTACGACCCACAGGGCGTGGGCGTCGTCATTTCATCAAGACAATTTGACGACACAACCATTGTTGCTGTCACATTAAGAGGTACTTTTGAAAAAGAATGGTATTCTAATTTTGATATAGGTCGTGATATAAACAATACAGGTGTTCATGCCGGTTTTAAGACTGCAACAGAATTTGTAAATAAAAAGATAGATATGTATCTTGTAAACTACGGAATAGACCGCAACAGCGTAAAATTTCTTGTTACAGGGCACTCACGCGGTGCTGCGGTTGCAAACCTTTTGGCAGCGTCGCTTATTGATATGTATTCAAATGATAACGTCTACGCCTACACCTTTGCTACACCAAACACAACAACTTCAAAGTCCGCTGACGATGTAAGCTACAAAGGTATTTTTAATTTTGTAAACCCTGAGGACTTTATTGCATATATACCGCTTGAAAGCTGGGGATTTACAAAATACGGCACAACCATCACATTTCCTACAAGCGACACAGATGATGATTACAACAGTAAACTCGAAAAAGTTGCAGCTTATTATCTGCAGTATACAGGCAAAGATTTTAGAACTTTTGAAGGCACAAAAAAGCTTGAGGAATTTCTTCACAAAGCATATGAACTATCACCTACTGTAAGCGATTACTACGATAAAAAACATAAGGTCGCAGGAATTTCTATGAGTATGTATGAGTATATGATGACAGTGGCTCATATCCTAAATAACGAAAACATCATAACAAATGGTATTATCATACTCGGTTCTGACGACACAGTTTTCGAACCAATCAAAAACTATATTTTAAGCGGTATGGATATAAACACGGTGTCGTTTACTATGGATTATGACAACGCACTTATAGGCTATGCCCATACAGCACAAACGTATATGGCGTGGCTTGATGTATATATAGAAAATCTGTGATTGCTTTTTTTATACCATAATACTATAATGATTTATAAAAAGAGCGAGGTGCAATATGAAAATTGTAGTTTTAGATGCACAAACCATAACAAAAGGCGATATATCACTGAAACCTCTCGAAAAATTCGGAGAGGTTGTTACATACAATCTCACTTCTTATGAGGATATCCCACAGCGCATAGCTGATGCTGATGCAGTTATCTGCAACAAAACTCTGCTCAATGAGGGTAGCCTTAAAAATGCAAAAAAACTCAGATACATCGGTCTTTTTGCAACAGGCTACAACAATATAGACATAGACTACTGCAAAGAAAACAACATCACTGTGTGTAATGCAGGGTCTTATTCCACAAACGCAGTTGCCCAACACACCTTTGCACTCATACTTGAACATTATTCAAACGTGGGCAAATACACTAAGTTTTGTCACGATGGTGGCTGGCAGACAGCCCAGACGTTTTCTCCGTTTGTATTTAATCTTAACGAGATTTCAGGCAAAACAATCGGTATAATAGGTTTTGGCGCTATCGGTCAGGCTGTAGCAAAAGTCGCACTTGCATTTGATATGAAGGTCTTAAGCTACAATCGCTCACAAAAGCAGTATGACGGTGTGCAGTTTGTAGACCTTAACACCCTGTTAAGTCAAAGCGACATAGTAACCGTACATTGCCCGCTAAACAGCGATTCAAACGAAATGTTTGACAAACACACCTTTGACAAAATGAAAACAGGTGCTTTCTTTGTTAACACCGCACGCGGAGGTGTTATGGTTGAAGACGACCTGATTGAGGCGTTAAACAGCGGCAAACTTAGTGGCGCCGCTATTGATGTACTTTCAGTTGAGCCGATGAGCAAAGATTCAAAACTACCGGGCACCAAAAACCTGATTATCACACCACACATAGCCTGGGCACCGATACAAACCAGAGAACGACTGATTAACATTGTGTGTGAGAATATCGAAAAATTCCTGTCAGGCAACCCTATAAATGTAGTCAGCAAATAACTAAAGGCACAGTTTTCACTGTGCCTTTTTTATTTACTTTGCATTTCTGTCAACAAAGCGTGCTCTTCGCTTGGAGTAAACAATCTTCTGTCCTGAATAAAGTCCATAATAACCTGACAGCATAAATGCTACGCTTATAGCAACCGCAGACAACGCTATCGAACCACCGCTGAACAACTCCACACTCAGCGCAAACGAAGCCATAGGACAGTTGACAACCGCACAAAAAAGCGCAACCATTGCAATCGATGCGGCAAAAGCAGGGTCAAGTCCCATCAGACTACCGGCAACGCTGCCAAGCGTTGCGCCGATAAATAAAGTAGGAATAATTTCTCCGCCTTTAAAGCCAAACCCGATTGTAATTGCAGTAAACAAAATCTTCAAAAACGGGTCAAACCAATTTATATCACCATATTCAAAAACAGAGTGAATAACATCTGCGCCGATACCGTTGTATCTTGTGGTGCGCAGTAAAAACGTCAGCAAAACAATAATCACACCGCCTACAAATATCCGCAGATACTCATTCTTAAAGGCTTTTGCAGACAGTTTTTTTGACCACCTGAGCATAAGACAGAACAATATGCCCACAACCGCACACAAAGCACCAATCAATGCAACCGTGATAATAGTCCACATAGAAACTGTTGGTACTTCTGTAAGTGTGTATGCTATACTTTTAAGTCCCATAAGCTGTGTCACAGAAAGAGAAACAAGCGACGAAATTATACATGGCACAAATGCACTGTAATAAAAAATACCAACAGAGATAACCTCCATTGCGAATATTGTCGCAGTAACAGGGGTAGAAAACAACGCTGAAAACAGACCGCTCATACCGCAAAGCACACAGATGTGCATATCTTTTTCGTCAAGATGGAACAAATCACCAACCTGCTCACCAATACAACCGCCAAGCTGTAGCGCCGCACCCTCTCTGCCGGCACTACCACCAAAAAGTTGCGTGATAATAGTGCTCACAAAAATAACAGGAGCAAGTAACACAGGCACCTTTGTATCGCTTCTGATAGATTTTATTACCAGGTTAGTGTCAGCATCATTATAAAGCTTTGTGATTTTGTACAGAAAAACAATAACTAAACCTGCAAGTGGCAAAAAGCATATCAGAAACTCATTTGCGTTTCTCACTTTTGTCACGTAATCAACGCAAAATCTGAACACACCGCCTGCAGCACCACCGATTGCTCCTGTGACAAGTGCAATAAAAACCCACTTGAGAAAAGACGCAACATACTGCCCTACTCTATGCAGTTTGTGAACAATTTTATTTTTCACTTTGCTCATTTATCTCCCACCTTTACTATATTATTATACCTGCACAAAAACTTCAGTTCAAGCATTGCACATAATTTTATTCAAATTCGCAAAGAATATGATAAAAGAAAAGGTGATAATATGGATAACAAAAAGGTTGTACTTGTTGGTACAGGTATGGTAGGAATGAGCTTTGCATATGCTGCTTTAAACCAGAACGCATGTGACGAGCTTGTGCTTATTGATATAAACCACGAGCGTGCTGTAGGCGAAGCTATGGATTTAAATCATGGCCTGGCATTCTCATCAACTTCTATGAAGATTTACGCATCTGATTACTCAAGTTGCAGGGATGCTGATATAGTAGTTATCTGTGCAGGTGTTAATCAGAAAAAAGGCGAATCAAGGCTTGAACTTTTGTCACGAAACGCACAGGTTTTTGAGTCTGTTGTACACTCTGTTGTACAAAGCGGTTTTGAAGGAATATTCTTAGTAGCAACAAATCCTGTCGACATTATGACCCGCATAACATACGATATGTCAGGCTTTTCTCCTGCAAAGGTAATCGGCACAGGAACAACTCTTGATACTGCACGCTTAAGGTATCTGCTTGGCGAATACTTTTGCATTGATGCAAGAAACATCCACGCATATGTAATAGGCGAACACGGCGATTCTGAGTTTGTTCCGTGGTCACAGGCGCTTGTTGCCACAAAGCCCATACACGACGTGATAGCAGATAATCGCAACAAGTTTTGTATACAGTCACTTGAAGACATAGCGTTTAAGGTGCGGACATCTGCACAACAGATAATCAAAGCAAAAAACGCCACTTATTATGGTATAGGTATGGCAATCGTAAGAATAGTAAAGGCTATTTTTCAAAATGAAAACTGTGTACTCACCGTATCATCGCAAATGTGTGGTGAATACGGACTGAACAATGTATTTATCGGCAATCCGTGTATTCTAAACGCAACAGGTATTGTAGAAAGTCTTGAATTATCACTCACAGACAACGAGCTATTGCTTCTTAAAAACAGTGCTGAAATATTAGATGAAAATTTTAATTTGCTGGCTGTAAAATAATGTTTACAGTTTGTTCTTGAAATAGCATCTGACGTATGATAATATATTGTCAATGAAATTTTAAGGAAGATTGTATGTTTAAGAATCTTATGTATAAACTTGCTATGTTTATGCAAGGCAGATACGGCAACGATAAGCTGAATACTTTTCTGATAGTTGTAATTGCAATAGTATATCTTATTAACTTATTTGTGCGCTCGCTATGGCTTGCACTCATCATCTTGCTATTGATGGGACTTTATGTTTTTCGTGCACTTTCAAAGAATATCAACAAAAGAGTATACGAAAACAACCGATTTGTCACAATTTCTGATAGCGTGTCAAACTTTTTCAAAAGGCAGTATTTCAAACTGCGTGACTTCAGAACTCACCGCTACGTCAAATGTCCTTACTGCAAGTCACAGTTAAGACTGAAAAAACGCACCGGCCACCAGACTATTCATTGTCCAAGATGCAACGAAGATTTTAAAAAGAATATCTTATTCTAAAACAAAAAGCAAAAGCACCCGAGTATTACACTTGGGTGCTTTTTATACTGTTATCATCGGCCTTATTTTAAGAAAAGTCTGCTCACTGATGTTTTTCACATTTTGTATGTCTTCGATTTTCTCAAAGTTCCCATTTTCCTGACGATATTTTACGATATTTTCTGCTGTACTCTCCCCTATACCATCAAGCAAACACAACTGTTCCTTAGTTGCTGTGTTGATGTTTACTTTTTCAATTTCTAGTTCTTCAATCTCTTGTTGAGTATAGTAATATTTGCGTGAATTATCACGTGTCAGGTCATATGCATTAAAACACACAACCCCCAGGGCGAAAATCACAGCAACAATTATAATCAATCTGACAGACACACTCTTTTTAAACATCAACTCACCGCCTTTTCGTTAATTATATATAAACCGCTACAAAGTTTCAAGATTTGATACACCTTGAATTATACATCATACAGGTTATCTCAAACAAAAGAACCCTTTTCAAAATACAAAATTTGTGTGGAATATAGAAAACATTTTTTGCATCCAAATTACATTGACATTACAAGTCAAAACAACTACAATTAAAACGTCATAATTCATAATTATGTGTCGAAAGAAAGGAGGACAAGTATATGGTATTTTCAAGTTTATTATTCTTATTTATGTATCTGCCGGTAGTTCTTACCATTTATTACATAACACCAAGAAAATTCCGCAACCTGTTTCTTTTCTTTGCAAACCTTGTCTTCTATGGTTGGGGCGAGCCTGTATTTGTTTTGCTTATGCTGTTCTCAACCATTGTCGACTACACCTGCGGTTACCATATTGACAAATACAGAACAAAGAACAAAAAAATAGCCAAATCATTCCTTATCGCATCTGTAGTTGTTAACTTAGGTCTGCTTGGCTTCTTTAAATACGCAGGATTTATCACTGACACCTTAAACGCGCTACCATTCTTCTCGATAAAGAGCATAGAAGTTCCACTGCCTATTGGTATCAGTTTCTACACATTCCAGACAATGTCATACTCTATTGACGTATACAGAAACGATGCCCCTGTACAAAAGAACATTGTAACATTTGGTACTTATGTAGCGTTGTTTCCTCAGCTTATCGCAGGTCCGATTGTCCGATATAAAGACATTGCATACCAGCTTGACCACAGAAGAGAAACCCTTGACGATTTTACAAGAGGTGTAAAACTATTTTGTATTGGTCTTGCAAAAAAAGTACTGCTTGCTAACCAGATGGGTCTTATGTGGGACACAATACGTGAATCAGGCGAAATAAACGGCTGGCTTGGCAGCTGGATTGGTATCATAGGATATTCATTCCAGATTTACTTTGATTTCTCGGGTTATTCTGATATGGCTCGTGGTCTTGGTAATATGTTCGGCTTTGAATTTCTCAAAAACTTTGATTACCCGTATATTTCAAAATCTATCACAGAGTTCTGGCGCAGATGGCACATATCACTTGGCACATGGTTTCGAGAGTATGTATACATCCCACTTGGCGGTAACCGAAAAGGTCCCTTCCGCCAAATCATCAACCTGCTTATCGTATGGTTTCTGACAGGATTCTGGCATGGCGCATCCTACAACTTTATTTTGTGGGGTCTTTACTTTGGCGTGATTCTTATACTTGAAAAAATCGTGCTCAAAAAGCTTATAGACAAGTCTCCACGCTTTGTTCAACACCTTTACTCATTATTTTTGATTATAATCGGCTGGGTAATCTTCTATTTCACAGATATGTCACAGATGGGTGAATTTATTCAGTCTATGTTTGCATTCTCAGGCAATGCTATCGGCGACAAAGCAATGGCTACTATAATCTCATTTGTCCCATTACTTGTAATTGCCGCTATTGCTTCAACCCCGCTTGTGTACAAAATTTACAATAAAATAAGCAACCATAACACCCGTGTAATTATCGACACCTTGTTCTGTGCGGCTGTTTTATTCCTTTGTACAGCATCTCTTGTTAATCAGAGCTACAACCCGTTTTTATACTTCAGATTCTAAATATTTCACGAAAGGAGCGTATGTATGAAGAAGATAGCAAAGCATCTGCCTACAATAGTTTTTCTTGCTTTTATGTATATAATGGCAATACTTTTCTTTGTTCTTCCTAAAAATGAATACAGCTCCTCTGAAAAACGCTATTTAGCTGAGTTTCCTACATTTAATTCAGACACTTTCTTCAGCGGAGATTTTGGCGAAGAATTTGAAGTCTACCTCTCTGACCACACAGCGGGCAGACAGTTCTATGTAGGTCTTAACTCATACTATAATCTATCACTTGGAAATCCGCTGTCAAACGGCATATATCACTGTGACGATGGTTATCTCATAAACGACCCACCGGTTACAGACAGGCTTTGTGTAAATATTGACGTAATTTCTGAGTTTGCAAGCAGCACAAACCTTGATGCAACTATGATTATGGCACCATCAAGCGGATATGTTATGGACGACATATTGCCAAACAAACACATCATATATAACGACGATGAACTCTTTGAGCAAACTAAGAAAACACTCACCAAAGGCGGTGTTAACTTTGTAGATGTCAGAGAAGAGTTCAAGAGTGCATACAAAAATAAAACTCAGGTCTACTACAAAACCGACCACCATTGGACATCAAACGGTGCATATATCGCATACTGCAACTTAGCAAACAGTTTGGGCTTTACTCCTAACGACAAGAGCAACTATAACATCACAACCTACGATGGCTTTTATGGTACAACATATTCATCAAGCGGTTACTGGCTGACAAAACCGGATACAATCGAAGTGTGGAACAGCAAAAACATCGCAAAAGGCGATATAGAAGTAAGTATAACTGACAACGGTGAAACCACAACAAGTGATACAATGTTCTACCTTGAAAACCTCAAAGATGATGACAAGTATCCTGTGTTTCTTAATGGCAACCGCCCATATACCGTGATTAAAAACAACGCACTATCTGCTGATGAAGATGCAAAAAAACTGCTCGTCATAAAGGACAGTTTTGCCCACTCTTTGGTACCTTTCCTTGCTGACCATTATGCAGAAATAGTAATGATTGATATGCGATACTACAAACAAAGTGTGACAAAACTCATAGAACAGTCTGATTTTGACCAGATGCTGTTTATCTACAGTATCGATAATCTTGCAACTGATGCTGACATCGCATGGCTTGAATAATAAATAACCCCACTCATTTGTCACAGAGTGGGGTTTTGTTTTGCAGTTTTTACTTTAATTTGTCAATGTTTTCTCTTGCCTTGCTGATAACACGCAGGTCGTTGTCGTATGTGCATTTGTTGTGGACATCAAACAAATCAACCCAGATATACGAGTCGATTTCTTCTTTTTGCACTTTTACATCAGTAGAGAAAGTCTGAGCCATAAAGAACACAACTCTCTTTTTTATTCTGCCAAACGGACAGTAGTCAGATACTTCTCTGAAACTATCGACAATCTCAACATCAAGTCCTGTTTCTTCCTTGATTTCCCTGATTGCGGTTTCTTCTTCGGTCTCGCCTTTTTCAATGTGACCTTTTGGAAAGCTCCAATATCTGCCGTTGTGGTTTTTAACAAGCAAAACTTTCAGATTGCTGTCGGTCGCTTTGTGGATAATAATCGCACCGCAGGATTTTTCATACAGGCAGCTCATTGACTTTATGTGGACATTTCTGAGCTTTTCAAACTTTTCCATAATCTCAAACTCGTAAAAAATCTCGCCCTCAGGTGCAACAATACATTTTTGCTCGCCTGTGGTCAGAGTTGCAACGGCAACAACCACGCCACGCAGAAAATCATAAACCTTTTTCCTGCTGATAATATAAGTGCTGACATTATTAATGCCCTCTGCACTTGAATATCCCGAGTACAAGCCTTCTGACAACTCGCCATAGACGTTTACTCTCACTTTTTTAGCCAACATACCGTCACACCTCCTTTTTTAAAATTAATCCAACAATGTTCTGATTCTGTCAACCTGAATAGCGGTATTTGCCGCCATAATATTGTTAACAAATAATACTTCTTCAATACCGTTTTCTTCGCAGTATGATTTAAGACTTCCATCAAAATATCTGAAATCTATAACGTGGACTTCCTCGTAGTTTGCAGTAAGGTATGGAACAAAAGCGTTGCCATAAGATTCCTTGACTACAGCGATTTTTTTATCATTTTGAATATCCTCGTTATGCTCAACAAACAGCGAACAGTCGCCCCAGATAAATGCACCGTAGGTATACGGACCTGCTGTTGCACCCTCATAATAAATAGTAGTTTCGTATGGGATATCGCCGCTGCTTTCTGTACGCATCGCATATGTGTTGTATGGGAATGTCCAGTAATGCACAGTATCAAGATAGTTGTACAATGAACCATCGCAGTAAAGCAGTGAGCCCTCATAACCATCAATAGTGTTTTCAGTACACTTGGAAAGGTCAAGCACACTCTGATTTGTCTGTTCACAGAAAGCCTTGTATGCGTAATATGCTCCAAGTCCTGTCCAATGATGATCAGTATCAAAGTATATATACTCATCACAATGAGATGACAGTTCGTTGTAACAGTTAATTGCGATTACATCCTCTGAGTAGCTTGAATATATACTTTTGATGTTTTCTGACTGTGAATTTGACTGGATGCCTGCATCGCTGAGATACTGTCTAGGTATACCAAACTCAATATGGTTTGGAATTACCATATTATAGACCTTGACGTTCTCACCTAAAGATGCCTTGAATTCAGATATGCAATCAGCGTAGTCCTGCGCAGATTCCTCTGTACCTGAAAAAAGTTCATAAGCCGCGTTATCATAAATGTACACAGCGCTGTTACCCGGAGAATAGTAGCCCTCTATTTCCTTGTCATAAGAAATCTGAGGATTACTAAAAGTAAGTTTATCTGCGTTATTTGTAGTATTTGACTGGGATTGTGCCTGATTTGTGGTTGTTTGCTGAGTGCTGTTTGCCTGCTCATTTTTCTTTGAACAACCGTTAAAAAGAGCAACAATGCCGGCAATAATCAAAATCAGTATAAGTAGCATAATGCCAACAATCGTAGCACGTCTGGCAAAGAGTTTCTTCTTTCTCTGTCTTGCTCTTTCGGCTGCACGGCGTGCATTTCGTCTGTCTACATATGTCTTATCTTCATAAAAATCATAATCCAACAAAAATCCCTCCTTAATCATCATACTGTAATTCATAAATATACATATAACATTATAATACAAATTCTCTTTATATACAACAAAAATTTGCATAAATATAAGAATTTCCTTAAAAAAAGCACTTTTTTTGTATCAGTTTTGCTCCTAAACGCTCAATCTTGTTGCATAAAACCCTCGTTTGTGTTAATATAAAGTGATTATTATTTTAGAAGGTGATTCTTTGAAATACAATTTTTCAGATAAAGTGTTGGCTTTAAAACCTAACGCTATCAGAGAAATCTTAAAAAGTGCGTCTGACCCGGGGGTTATCTCACTTTCTGCGGGCAACCCTGCGCCGGATGCTTTTCCGGTAGATGAAATCAAAGAGATATCCGAGAATTTGCTACAGAACAACCCTATCGGTGTTTTGCAGTACGGTATCAGCGACGGTTACACTCCGCTTCGCGACACACTGAAAAAATATTTAAAGGACGAACTTGACATCATCAAAGAAGATGACGAGCTTATCATTGTATCAGGTGCACAGCAGGTTATGGATATCGCTGCCAAAACTTTTTTAAACGAGGGCGATACTCTTATCTGTGAGGCTCCGTCGTTTGTCGGTGCTCTCAACACATTCAGAAGCTACAACGTCGAGCTTGTTGGTGTTACTGTAAAGAACGACGGTATGGATATGGCAGAGCTTGAAGAAAAGCTTATCGCATATCCTAACACAAAACTTATCTACACTATCCCTAATTTTCAGAATCCATCAGGCGTTACAATGAGCCTTGAAAAACGCAAAAAACTATATGAGCTTGCCAAAAAATACGGTGTGCTTATCATCGAGGACAACCCATACGGCGACCTCAGATACAGTGGCAAAGATGTAGATTGTATCAAGAGCTTTGACACAGAGGGCATTGTTATCTACTCCGGCTCATTCTCAAAGGTAGTAGCACCGGGTATCCGCGTTGGCTTTATGATTGCAAACAAACAAGCAATGGCAAAAATGATTGTCTGCAAACAGGGTCAGGACGTACACACAACAATATGGTCACAGATGGTGTGCAACGAATATATGACAAAATACGACTACAAAGGCCATCTGGACTTTTTAAGACAGCTTTACAGAAAAAAAGCAGATTTGTGTATGGATTTGCTTGATGAGTATGTAGTGCCGACAGGAATCACATACAACAAGATTGAGGGCGGTCTGTTTATTTGGTGTACATTACCGAAAAATGTCGATATGCTCGCTTTTTGCAAGGCACTCACAGAGAAAAAAGTTTGTGTTGTACCGGGCAACGCATTTATGACTGACAGTTCAATGCCATGTGATTCTTTCAGAATCAACTTTTCAACCCCTACTGATGAACAGCTTACACAGGGCATCAAAGTCATCGGCGAGGTTGCTAAAGATTTTATAAAATAACTGATATTATAAATTATAAAAGGTGATATATATGCAAGAAACCGTACAAACCCCACAAAAGAAAAAGGTCGTTTTGTCAGCTATCCAGCCAAGCGGCACCATAACACTCGGAAACTACCTTGGCGCTGTAAGAAACTGGGTAAAAATGCAGGAAAACGACGAGTACAACTGCCTGTATGCTCTGGCTGATTTACACACAATCACCGTAAGACAGGATACAGCAACATTCAGAAAAAACCTATACGATGCGTACGCTTCTATTCTGGCATGTGGCATTGATGTAGAAAAATCTCCATTCTTTATCCAGAGCCATGTACCAGCGCACTCTCAGCTTGCATGGATATTAAATTGCTACACACAGTTTGGCGAATTGTCCCGTATGACACAGTTCAAGGACAAGAGCATTAAGCACGCTGATAACATCAACGCAGGTCTTTTTACATATCCTGTACTTATGGCAGGCGACATCCTGCTTTATCAGGCAGATCTGGTGCCAATCGGTGCTGACCAAAAACAACATCTTGAACTTGCACGTGATATCGCAACACGCTTTAACGGTATATATGGCAACACATTTAAAATTCCGGATGGCTTTATCCCAAAGAACGGCGCCCGTGTTATGAGTCTGCAAAACCCAACTGCAAAGATGAGCAAATCTGACGAAAACGTCAACGCGTGTGTACTGCTGACCGACTCTGACGATGTTATTATGAAGAAATTCAAGCGTGCCGTAACCGATAATGATGCAAAAGTCTGCTATGGCGAAAACAAGCACGGCATCAACAACCTGATGTCAATCTACTCAGCAGTAACAGGACTTACATTTGAGCAGATTGAGCATGACTTTGAATCAAAAGGCTACGGTGACTTCAAGGTAGCAGTCGGCGAAGCTGTTATTGCAGAACTTTCTCCAATACGTAAACGCTACGAGGAATTTATCAAAGACAAATCATACCTTGTGGAGTGCTACACTAAATCAGACGAGTTTGCAAACCGCCTTGCACAGCGCACCATTGACAAGTGTATGAAAAAAATCGGTTTTATCTTAAAATAAACAAAAAATTAAGCGACGGATTTTCCGTCGCTTTTTGTTTTATTTGAGTGCTTCTATTAATTTATATAGTACAGGCTCAAACCTTGCACCATACCAATGGTCCTTGTCGTTTGCTGTTTCTTTGATACACTCCACGGTAAAATCAGCCGCAATCTTTGCACTGCAATACGCAGAATTTCCGTTTACAAGTGCACCAACAAAAGCAGAGCTGTATATATCGCCTGTACCGTGACAGCTATTTGACAAAAACAGGTGCTCATAGTATTTTCTGCTATCCTGTGTGCACACTACTACACCTGTCTTTTCTTTGTTGTATGATACACCGGTAAACACAACGCATTTGCATCCAAGTTGCAACAGTTTGTCAAGAATACTGTCGATATACTCTTTGTCATATTCTTCTTTATACTGTGTATCAGTAAGCAGACACGCCTCTGTAAGATTAGGAATAATGTAGTCAGCATCAGCACAAAGATTCTTCATCTGCTGTACAAACTCATCATCAAAACCAGGGTACAGCTTTCCGTTATCAGCCATAGCAGGGTCAACAATAAAACTTGCATCAGCCTTTAAAACGCTGTCTTTTATCGCTTTTACATATTCTATCTGCTTTGTTGAGCCAAGGTAACCTGTGTAAAGAGCATCAAACTCAATGCCCTCTTTTACCCAGTGGTCTTTGATAGCAGGCATATCGTCACTAAGATCGGTGAATGTATAACCGCTGAAACCCGCTGTGTGAGTAGACAGCACCGATGATGGCAACACGGCAGTTTCGATACCACAGGCAGAGATAATCGGCAACGCAACAGTAAGTGAACATTGCCCAACACACGAGATATCCTGAATTGTGAGAATTCTTTTGTAAGACATAAAACCCCTCCAAAAATAACCTGTGTTGATTGTACCTATGTTTTGGTATTATTTAAATACCCAAATTAATAAAATTTTATATAACCAGATTACAGCCTTTCGCTTCGTTTTTTTCGTCTGACCCTGTTGATATGACGCTCAAAATCACCGCTGTCTATAAGTCTTGACAGTACATACTGGTCAAAGGTAGGTACTGTGCAAGAATAGAAGCCGAGTTTTTTCTCAAACTGCGATAGCAACGTTTTTGGCAATATCATATATCCTATACGCATAGACGGTGCTATGGTGTGAGAAAAGGTGTTCAGATATATAACCCTGTCATCTTTGCACGTAGAAAACACCGTGTCATCATTTTTCTTGGACACCGTAAGTTCTGACGAATAATTGTCCTCTATTATATATCCATCCCTGTTTGTTACAAATCTCAGGTACTCATATCTCTTTGAGGCGTCTGCGGTAATGCCCGACGGGTAACTGTCAAAAGGTGTGATGTGCAGTATGGTAGCATTTGAATTTTTCAGTTGTCTTGAATCGATGCCGTCAAAATTAAGATTAAGTTTTTCATATTTTACACCGTGTGCTTTATACACCTGCTCAATCTTCTCATAACAAGGATTTTCAATAGCAAAAACCCTGTCCTTTGACAATAACTGCACTATAAGTCCATACAGGTACTCTGCCCCAGAGCCAATAATAATCTGGGTGTAGTCAACATCTACTGCGTTGCTACGTTTTAAGTACCTTGCAATAGCCTTTCTCAACTCCTCTAATCCACAGTTTGGCGACCTTTGCAACAAAGCATTTTTGTAATCGTTCAAAACGCTACGCATAGTTTTTGACAACACCGAAAAAGGAAAATCATAACTTTTTTTAGGGGCAGCAGATATTTCTGCCTTTTTTCCGGATTCAGTGCCAATATCAGAGATAAAATCCTGCTCTTTGTATATCACATAGTATCCACTACGCTGTCGTGACTCTATATACCCCTCATCGCACAAGATAGCATATGTGTGCTCAACCGTAATTACACTGAGCGCACATTCTTCTGCAAGCAATCGCTTTGACATAAGTTTTGTGCCGTATGGCAACACACCACACACAATGTCCTCCCTGATTTGCTCATAAAGCTGGATATAGGCAAATTTTTTGCTGTCTGCATCAATTCTATACTTCATCTGACCATAGACTTTCTTTTTAAAATTTATATTTTATATGACCAAAATATTATATCCCTTCAGCTCTTATTTGTAAAGCCAAAGGGATATAGTTTATCATGTTAATTTTTTGTAAGCACAAAACTTTTACCGCAAAGTATGAGTTTTCTTTCGTCTGTTTCATACTCGCCTATTGAATAGATAACCTCTGCATTTTGTGACAGCTCAATAGCAAGCACGCTTTCTGTTGCGACATTAAAGTAAGCGGTAAAATCACCACGTTTGTAAACAAGCAGATTTTCGCCCTCGTCTGCTAATACAAGTTCAAAATCAGAGCCGTTTGCCAGCTCGCTGTACTGATGTCTTAAATTAATGAGTGCTTTCATATTTTCGTAAATACTGCCATCTACACCGACATTGTTTTCAACAGTTGGTGCATCGTCGCTTTTGTCAACAGGCAAATACAAATCTTTTTCATCAGCAGTAGAAAATCCAAGATTCTTTGAGCTGTCCCACTGCATTGGTGTACGTGAGCCTGTACGTGAAAACCCACCCTCTTTTGAGACCAAACCTGTCTGATAACGCATACCGATTTCGTCACCGTAATATACAAACGGTACGCCCGGCATAGTCATCATAAACGCATGAGTAAGCTTAATCATATCGTTGCTCATATAAAATGTAGCACGTGGCATATCGTGGTTATTTGTCATAAAACAGATGTAGCCGTTATCCTTAGTTGCAGGGTAGTTTACATTATACTCATCTAAAAATGTCGCAAGACTGCCCTGTGCACTGTCCGAGAAGAAACTTTGGTTTTCACCGTCTACAAGATATCGAAAAAGTGTAGAATAGCCGTTTCCATAGTGGTCAAGGTAAAAGTCCATATGGAAGCCACCGTCGTTGATAGAGCGTTGCGGGTTGCACCACTCTGACACAAGCGCACACTGCGGATAATCCTTGTCCATCATCTTTCTGATATCTGCCCATATTTTAGATGTAGCGATTTTATCGTCATCATTTTTGACAAGTGAATCTGCCATATCTACCCTGAATCCATCAACGCCCAAATCCATCCAGTAGCGCATAATGTCCTTGATAAGCTCGACTGTCTTCTGACATTCAGGAGAATCTGCAGGAATCTGCCACTTTGGATGTGTGACATTATAAAATCCGTAGTTTAGCGCAGGCTGTGAAGAAAAGTAGTTTACAAGATAGTTGCCGTCACGCTCACAAACACCACACATTAGTCGGTATTCAGGCGGAGCTTCCCACACACAATCAGTGAAGATATACCGATTTGTAAAATCATTGTTTTCTGCCTTTTTTGCCTGCAAAAACCACTCATTTGTATCGCTTGTATGACCAGGTACTAAATCGAACAAAACCTTGATACCCATAGCGTGAGCTTTTTCTAAAAGCTCTTTCACATCATCAAGTGTACCGTATCTTTGAGCTACCTTTTTGTGGTCTCTGACATCGTATCCTGCGTCCATAAAAGGTGAGTCATAAATAGGATTTATCCACAACGCATTACAACCCAAATCTTTGATATAAGAAAGTTTTGAGATAATGCCCTGTATATCACCGATACCATCACCGTTACTATCACAAAAGCTCTGTGGATAAATCTCATAAAAAACCGCATTTTCTAACCATTTTGGCATAATATGCTCTCCTTACTGTCTATGTTTTTTATACTGTAATTTTAGCATCAGCACAAATATGTGTCAATAAATATCAATAATTTCTGGATACCAGAAACTCACCATTGCATAGGATAAAGTTTTCGCATAGTATGTATATAGACAGGAGGGAATAATCTTGACTATAACACAATTATCTGATTGTAGAGTACTGATAAACCTATGCCATGATGATATGAAAAGTTTTGAGCTAAGCTTTGACAATATAGGCTTTTGTGACCCTCACTCAAAGAAAATTTTGTCACGACTTACGAGCCTTGCTCTAACAAGTTCAGGCCTTTCTACTAAGAACAAAACCATCTTGCTTGAAGCGCTACAGAGTAACGACGGCTGTATGATACTTGTGTCTTTGAGTGACAAAAAACGAGAGCGCAAAAAGTACAAAATAAAGCGCATCACAGAATATCCGTGCTACCGATTTGACTCTAGTGAAAACCTGCTTTGTGCAATCGAAAAGCTATATTGCTCTGATATATTTTTCTATAACAACTCTGCGTATTACTACAAAGACCATTATTATCTGGTGTTTGACTATCCTATTGTATCACAAAAGGCAAAGAAGATTTTGGCCGAATATTCTAACCTTTCGCAAGGTACAAAGCTTTTTGTTGCAAGACTGAACGAAAGCGCAAAAAAGCTGTCTGACGGCAACGCTATCGTACACATAGGGTCTGCACTTTAATCTTGAATAATCATCTTATAAAGCGTATAATAATACTGCAAAGAAAAGGTGATTTAAATGTATGAATTAGTACAAGTGAGTGAAAAATGCTACTTTATTGAAAGTCCGTCAAAAGTCGGCATTTACAAACAAAATGAAAATGATATATATTTGATCGACTCGGGTTCAGACAAAAACTCCGCTAAAAAAACGCTTAAGATATGTGCCCAACAGGGATGGAATATAAAAGGTATCATTAACACCCATGCCCACGCAGACCACATCGGTGGTAATGCATATATTAAAGAAAAAACAGGTTGCGACATCTTCTGCTCATCTATTGATATTCCGTTTTTGGAGTACACTATTATTAATCCGCTACACATTTATGGTGGCTATATACCAAGCGAACTACGACACAAGTTCTTTTTAGCTCAGAGTGCTAAAGCCAAAGATATCAATAGTCCTGATTTTCCAAAAGAGCTCAAAACCTATGATATAGCGGGTCACTCGCTGGGTATGATTGCTATTGTAGCACCTGATGGTACTGCCTTTGTCGGTGACATTGTATCAAGTGAAGTTGTTATCAAAAAATACGCTATCACATACCTTTTAGATATCAAAAAACATCTGCAATCACTGGACTTTGTAGAGAATATGGATGCAAAAAAATTTGTAATGTCACACGTTGATACTGTCGATGATATCAAACCACTTATAAAACTGAACAGAGAAAAAATTTTTGAAATATCAGATGTAATTTTGAATTTGCTCAAAACGCCTATGACGTTTGAGAATTTACTTCAAAAGTTGTTTTGCCACTATGAGCTTAATATGAACATGATGCAACATTCACTTGTAGGCAGCACCGTACGCTCATATTTAAGTTGGCTCAAAGAAGAAGGTAAAATTGAATTTATAACAGAAGATAACTTTTTATTTTGGAAAACAATATAGCAAAAATTAATGCCTCCCGAAATTCGGGAGGCATTTTGTGTTTATTTTATATCGAAAAGTTTTTTGACGTTTTTTGAGAAGATAATCTCGTTTTCTTCATCAGTAAGACCGATAGCCATAAAACGTTCCAGTTCCTCTTGTGGGTCCCACATCGGGTAGTCTGTTGCAAACAACACATGCTCCGCGCCATAGGTACGAACTACTTTTTTCGCAGCCTGCGGGGTTATAGCATACAAACTTGAGGAACAGTCAACGTAAAAATTCTCTATTCCTTTGTAGACATTACATGCGTCCTCCCACATAGACCAACCACCGAAGTGCGCACCGATAACAGTCATATCCTTGTACTTTTTTAGTACAGGAAGAAGTCTGTTAGGATTGGAGTAGTCATATCTGTTGTCACCTGTGTGCATAAGAATAGGAAGTCCCTTTTCCTGACAAAGGTCATAAATTTTCAGACATCTTTCATCATCAATCGCAAACTGCTGAATATCAGGATGCAGCTTTACACCCTGTAATCCAAGAGAGATAAGATGCTCTACATCTGCACGCTGGTCCTCGCTGTCAGGATGAAGTGTACCAAGTCCTGTGAGCAGTCCTTTGTGCTCTTTGACACTTTTTGCAATAAACTCGTTGATAGATTTCACCTGATGTGGTGTTGTCGCAACCGACTGGACAATAAAGTGGTCTATACCCGCTTTTGTACCACGGGAAATCAAATCATCGATTGTTCCCTCACATTTTGATACAATATCATAGAAACGGTCTGTGCCACCGACAGCCTTGCTGGCTATCTTTTCAGGATATATATGACAGTGCGAGTCAATAACAGTAAAATTCTTATACATTACGCAGTCTCCACACTATCCGCTTTTTGCAAGCCTAACTTCTCTACAGCCTGCTCACGCATTTTATATTTCATAATTTTGCCTGCAGCATTAGTCGGGAATGAAGTGACAAAGTCAATATAGCGTGGCACCTTATGTCTTGCCATATTCTGGAGGATGTAATCCTTCATCTCCTGCTCTGTCATACTCTCGCCGTCTTTCAAGATAATGCACGCCATGATTTCCTCGCCGTACTGCTCATCAGGTACACCGATGACCTGTACGTCTGACACCTTTTCGTGTGTATAGATAAACTCTTCGATTTCTTTTGGATAGATGTTCTCGCCACCACGGATAATCATATCCTTGAGTCTGCCTGTGATACGATAGTTGCCTTCCTTTGTCTTACAAGCAAGGTCGCCTGTATGGAGCCAACCGTCCTCATCAATGGCAGCAGCAGTAGCCTCAGGCATTTTATAGTAGCCTTTCATTATATTGTAGCCACGAGCCAAAAACTCACCAGGTACTTCTATGTCACATTCTTCACCTGTTTCAGGGTCAACAATCTTACACTCAATCTCAGGCAAAGCACGACCTACTGTCGCAACTCTGACTTCGAGCGGGTCATCGGTTGAACTCATAGTACAACCAGGAGATGCCTCTGTCTGACCATAAACGATGGTGATTTCTTTCATATTCATTTTGTCTACAACGTCCTGCATAACAGAGATAGGACAAGGTGAGCCTGCCATAATGCCTGTACGCATATATGAAAAATCAGTTTTATCAAAATCCTCGTGCTCAAGCAGTGCAATAAACATTGTAGGTACACCATGGAATGCTGTAATATGTTCATTGTTGATACAAGCAAGCGCCGGCTTTGGTGAGAAATAAGGTAATGGTAGTAATGTACCGCCGTGTGTCATGGTAGCAGTCATCGCAAGCACCATACCAAAGCAATGGAACATCGGAACCTGTACCATCATTCTGTCAGCAGTAGAAAGGTCCATTCTGTCGCCGATACATTTACCATCATTTACGATATTGTAGTGTGTCAGCATAACGCCTTTAGGGAAGCCTGTTGTACCTGATGTGTACTGCATATTACATACGTCATTTTTGTCGACGAGTGCCGCCATACGGTGAACTTCTGACAGTGGGACTTTGTTTGCAAATTCAAGTGCCTGTTGCCATGTCATACAGCCTTTCTGCTTAAATCCTACTGTGATAACATTTCTAAGGAAAGGCAAACGCTTTGAATGCACCTGCTCGCCCTCTTTTGTATTCTCAAGTTCAGGACAGAGTCGTGCTACGATATCGCCATAGCGTGTGTCCTTTGCACCCTCTGTCATAATGAGGGTGTGAGTATCAGACTGTCTGAACAGATACTCTGCCTCGTGGATTTTGTACGCTGTGTTTACAGTAACAAGTATCGCACCGATTTTTGTAGTAGCCCAGAAAGCAATATACCACTGTGGAACGTTAGAAGCCCATACGGCTACCTTTGTACCTGCTTTTACGCCCATAGCAATGAGTGCACGAGCAAAAGTATCAACATCGTCCCTGAATTCGCTGTAGGTTCTTGTATAATCAAGTGTTGTGTATTTAAAGGCATACTGGTCAGGGAATTCCTCAACCATTCTGTCAAGCACATCAGCAAAAGTTGCATCAATAAGCAAGTCTTTCTTCCAAACATACTTACCTGTGTGGCGATTATTGTAGTACAAAGTTTTCTTGTTCTTTGATGTATCGTCAAACTGCTTCATAAACTCTTTGAACTGAGAGAAAATAATCTCCATATCGTCGAGTTCTTCGCACCAACTTGGGTCCCAGATAAGAGAGATATAGCCGTCGTAGTTTACAGAGCTCAACGCTAGCATCATCTCTTTGATAGGTAAATCACCCTCACCTGCAAGACAGTATTCAACCTTGCCATCTTCTATTTTTGCATCAGAAAAATGCACGTGCTTTACATAGGCACCAAGGTTTTTGATAACCTGCTGTGGTGTTTCCTTGCAGGTAAAGTATGCGTGCGAAAGATGCCACAGTGCAGCTACATTGTCGCTTGCAAAACTGTCAAGCACCTCGCACAGCAGTTTTGTATCAGCAAAAAGACCCGATGTCTCAATAAGCAAAGTAACGTTGTTTTCGATTGCAATATCGTGTACTGCATCAATAGTATTCTTAACCTGATTGATAGCGCCATCTTTGTCATTATTATCAAAAGCACGCATACGAATATTAGGAATACGCAGATTCTTTGCGATTTCTATACAGCGCTTTATCTCATCGATAGTGCCTGTTTCTGTCTTAGGATTTGCAATATCAGAAACCACATCAATACAAGGAATCTCAAGTTTTTTCTCAAAAAGTCTTCTCAGCGTCGCTGCTGCTGTGTAATCGTGAAAAGCACCGTCCTTGTCTGTGAAAAGGCGATTGTTGATGTTATGAAGTTCTATACCTTTAAAGCCAATGTAATTTGCGACTTCGCAAAAATCATCAAACTGGCTGTTATGCCAGCCTTTTGTCGAAAACGAAAGCTTCATTTTTACGCCTCCTCGTAAACAATTTTGTTAACTGCAGAAAGATATGCTTTGATACTGGCACCCATGATGTCAGTTGAGATGCCGTTGCCACTATAAAGTTTTGAGCCGTTTCGAAGTTTTACAAGAGCAGAGCCCATAGCCTCTTTGCCCTGTGTTACAGACTGAATCTGGAAATCATCAAGCTCATAGTGGTGGCCGATAATCTGGTCAATAGCAAGAAAAGCCGCGTCTACAGGGCCATCGCCAAGACATATACCCTGAAGTTGTTTTCCGTCTTTTTCAAGTGTAATCTGTGCAGTTGAATTTATAATATTACCGGTATTAATAATGTATGATACCAGCTTGTAGGTAGAAGGCACCTGCAAAGCAACTGACGCAACAATAGCATCAAGTTCTTTTGCACCCACATTTTTCTTCTCTGCTACACGCTTGAACTCGTCATACACATTCTTTTCATCTTCCTCAGACAGGTCGTATCCAAGAAGTTTGACAGCAACCGATACATCGTCAAGTGTGTCTTTTACATCAAGGTGAATTGTGCTTTCGTCGCTATTTGCAACAGTTACTGCAGAATTCTCGTTGCTGGCATTTTCAGAAATACGATTAATCTGCTTGATAATTCTGTGCATTTCTGTGTATTTTATGTTTGAATAAAAGTCGTAGTTATCGCCACAGTTTTTAATCATTGTTGCAAACACGTCAAGGTCAACACAATCGCCATCAACCGTTGTTTTGACAATCTCTACGCCTTTTCTGACTGACAAAATAGCCTGTGCAGTAGCAAGCCCGTTTTTGTTGCTGCATTTAACACCAACAGGCACATCGGCTTTCTTGCTGATTTTTTCAGCAAAATCAGCAAAATCATCAGGCATCATAGAAGACGCTGAATCGCAAATTGAAACACATGTTGCGCCGCTTTCTACTGCTGTCTTTATAGCGTCTTTTAAGAAATCTTTCTCAGCACGGGTAGCGTCCACAGCACAAAATTCGACCTGCTCACAAAGTCCTTTTGCCTTTTCTACACAAGTTTTGATGTAGTCAAGCATTTTTGCAGCCTTTTTGTGCAGGCTGTACTCCATAAGCGCAGGAGAAACCGGCAACTCAATACGGATACAAGGATTCTCTGCTTTAGACAGAGCCTGTGCCGCATCGTCAACACTCTTCAATGTACTACCTGCAGCAACAGAAATCACGCTCTTTTTTACAAAAGATGCTACTGTACGCACAAATAAAATGTCTGTTTTCTCATTTATAATTTCAGGTAGTTCAATAGTGTCAACACATAGTCGCTCAAGCTGACGAGCGATTTCAAGCTTTTCTTTAAAGCTGAAGTGGCTATTTTCCTTGCACAATGTTGTGTCAGCAATTCTGATTTGTTTCATAATAATCTACCTTTCGAATTTAAGTTTATACAAAATAAAAAGCCCCTAAGGCAACTGCCTCAGGGACGAAAGTATCGCGGTACCACCCTGTTTACCAACAAAAAATCGGTCAACTCAACAGACTCCAACAAGTCTTTTGCCATGATAACGGGGCAAGCCGTAACCGCTTAATTAGTAATTTCAGCGGTTCTGCTCCAAAATGAGACTTCTTCATCCGTTTTTATCGCTTTGCACCCACCAGCGACTCTCTGAAAAAAACTGTGGATAAAGAATAATTTCTTCATCGCATTTAAAAAGATTGTTACTAATATATCACAATGGCATTGAGATGTCAACAAAACATGCTCAATTTTTTCATATTCAACATTAATACTGATATATTATGCAATCACAACTGTAAAAAGTGACAAAACAAAAAGCTCCCTGAAAACAGGGAGCTTTGATGTTAGTGTTAATATTCTTGTGCTTTGTGCTTATTAAAGCTCTACAATCCAGCCGAACTTGTCTTCGAGTTTGCCCCACTGGATACCTGTAAGTGTATCATACAGGTGCTGTGTAGTTTCGCCGATTTCGCCATTGTTTACTGCGTATTTTACGCCCTTGTAGCATAGCTCACCGATAGGTGAGATAACAGCCGCAGTACCACAACCCCAGGCTTCCTCAAGTGTACCGTTTTCCATAGCCTCTTCGAGCTCGTCGATTGAGAGCAAACGTTCAGAAACTTTGTAGCCCTCACTGCGTAAAACTTCAAGGCAGCTCATACGAGTGATACCAGGAAGTATTGAGCCTGAAAGCATTGGTGTAACAACTTCGCCGTTGATTTTGAACATAACGTTCATAGCACCAACTTCTTCAATGTACTTTCTTTCTACACCGTCAAGCCATAGAACCTGTGAGTAGCCTTGCTGTGCAGCACGCTCACCTGCACGGTTAGAAGCAGCGTAGTTACCGCCACATTTAGCGTAACCTGTACCGCCACGCACCGCTCTTACATCTTCATCTTCAATCATAATCTTAACAGGGTTGATGCCCTCTGCATAGTAAGAACCTACAGGAGAAGCAATGATGATGAATGTAGCGTTTGATACAGCGTGAACACCTAAAGACTCGTCGTTACCAAAAAGGAAAGGACGCAGATACAGCGATGTGCCTTCAGAATACGGAGTCCAATCCTGCTCAACCTCAACGAACTTTAAAAGCGCCTCAAGAGCATCGTTTTCATCAAGTTCAGGTAAGCAAAGACGCTCAGCACTGCGGTTCATTCTGCGGATATTCTCAATAGGTCTGAAAAGCTGTACTTTTGAGTCAGCACGTCTGTATGCCTTCAATCCTTCAAAAATCTCTGAACCATAGTGGAGTACAGTAGAAGCAGGGTGAATAGAAAGGTTCTCAAAAGGTACGATTCTCGCATTAGTCCAACCTGTATCCTTGTTGTAGTCCATCATAAACATATGGTCTGTAAATATCTTACCAAAGCCTAAAGCACTCTCGTCAGGCTTCTGCTTTGGTGTAGTTGTTTTTGTAATAGTGATATTCAATTAAAACACCTTCTTAAATAATTTGTGTTTATTCTCAGCTGTTTGCACCGAGCTCCAACGCTTTAACGTTTAATTCTTTCATATCTGCACGCTTAGCTGAAATAACTTTTGCTAAACCGTTTTCGATACCTTCCTGTGTGTAATCGCCAAGCTCTTTGAGCATCTTGCCCATAACAATCATATTAGCAAGTGTAGGGATACCGTTTTCACTTGCAAGAGCCGTAGCCGGAATGTAGAAAACATTGACATCAGTACGCTCTACTTTACGCTCGATAAGTGTAGAGTCAGCAAAGATAAAACCGCCCGGTTTAACGTCATTTTCAAAACGGTCAAGTGATGGAAGGTTAAGAGCAACCAGAACATCAGGCTTTGATACGATTGGTGAACCTACAGGCTCGTCAGAAATGATAACAGAGCATGAAGCTGTACCGCCACGCATTTCAGGACCATATGATGGAAGCCAAGATACCTGCTTGCCTTCTGTAAGACCTTTGTATGCTACAAACTTGCCTGCAAACAAAATACCCTGACCGCCAAAGCCGGAGAATAAAAACTGTGTAGTAGCCATTATGCTTCCTCCTTTGCTGATCTGTCTTTGTAAACGCCGAGTGGATAATATGGAAGCATATTATCGTCAATCCATTTGAGAGCATCAATAGGAGTCATACCCCAGTTTGTAGGACAAGATGATACAACCTCAACAAGTGAGAAACCCTTGCCGTCAATCTGGTTCTGGAAAGCCTTTTTGATAGCTTTCTTGGCGTTTTTGATATTCTTAACTGAGTTTACTGTAACACGCTCAAGATACTCAGGACCTTCAAGCTGACTTAACATCTCACAAACACGGATAGGATAACCGCAGTGGTTAACATCTCTGCCGTATGGAGAAGTCTGTGTTACCTGACCAGGAAGTGATGTCGGAGCCATCTGACCGCCTGTCATACCGTAAATAGCGTTGTTGATAAAGATAACTGTGATGTTCTCGTTTCTTGCAGCGGAGTGAACTGTCTCTGCCATACCGATAGATGCAAGGTCACCGTCACCCTGATATGTAAATACAATGTTGTTTTCAGGGTCTGAACGTTTAACACCTGTAGCAACTGCAGGAGCACGACCGTGAGCCGCCTCAATCATATCACAGTTAAAATAGTTATATGCCATAACTGAACAACCAACCGGTGCAATACCGATAGTTCTGCCTTCGATACCGAGCTCATCGATAACCTCAGCAACAAGACGGTGTACAACACCATGTAAACAGCCAGGGCAATAGTGCATAGGCACATCAGCCAAAGCATGTGGTTTATCAAATACTACTGCCATTAGTTTGCACCTCCTGTTTTGTCAGCTTCAATAATAGCTTCTAATACCTGCTCCGGAGACGGAATCATACCGCCTACACGGTTACAAAGTGTTACAGGAACTTTGCAACCTGTAGCAAGTTTAACATCTTCGATCATCTGACCCATAGAAAGCTCTACGCTGATGAATGCTTTTGCAGTTTTAGCAGCTTTCTCGAATGGAGCCTTAGGGAATGGCCACAGAGTGATAGGACGGATAAGACCAACCTTGATACCCTGTTTTCTTGCTTCAACAATAGCGTTCTTACTTACACGGGAAGCAATGCCGAATGCTGCAACGATGATGTCAGCATCTTCTGTCATGTACTCTTCGTACATAGCTTCGTTTTCTTCAACAGCCTTGTAACGCTCGTATCTCTCAAAATTTAACTTCTCCAGCTCTTCAGCAACAAGTGAGAGTGAGTTTACGATGTTGTGCTCACGCTCCATCTTTGTACCTGTTGTAGCCCAAGGAGTAGCAGGTCTTTCTTTAACATCAAAGTTAAGCTCTACCGGCTCCATCATCTGACCCATAGTACCGTCAGCAAGAATCATAGAAGTCATTCTGTATTTATCAGCAAGATCAAAGCCTTTTACTGTGAGCTCTGCCATTTCCTGAACTGATGCAGGAGCAAGAACGATCATCTTGAAGTCGCCGTGACCGCCACCTTTTGTTGCCTGAAAATAATCCGCCTGGCTAGGCTGGATACCACCAAGACCAGGACCGCCACGTTGTACATTTACAACAAGACATGGCAAATCTGAACCTGCCATATATGACAAACCTTCGCTCTTAAGTGAAATACCAGGTGAAGAAGATGATGTCATAACACGCTTACCTGTTGATGCCACACCATATACCATATTGATAGCAGCGATTTCGCTCTCTGCCTGTAGGAAACAACCGCCGATTTTAGGCATTTTCTTTGCCATATAAGCAGCGATTTCAGTCTGTGGAGTAATAGGATAACCGAAGTAATGCTTACAGCCTGCAAGTATCGCAGCCTCAGCGATAGCTTCGTTACCTTTCATCAAAACTTTGTCTGCCATATTCTCACCTCTCTACCTTAATTACACAGTCAGGACACATAGTAGCACAGAAAGCACAACCAATACAGCTTTCTTCGTCTGTGATGACTGCAGGGTGATGACCCTTTTTGTTGATTTCGTCTTTTGCAAGTATGAGCAAGTTTTTCGGACAAGCTTGTACGCACAATCCGCAACCCTTGCAGTTGTCAGTTTTAAAAGTTAGTTTAGCCATAAAAACTCTCCCTTTCCTTTTAATCTTATACAGGTCTAGCCTGAAGACTCAGTGGCAAGAGATTATCTATCTTGTCGCATAAGTCATTATATAAACTTTTTTCTACCGTTGTACACACAATCGGTAAACCGCAAAGTTCTGATACTTCGCTTGCGTATTTTTGAGAATCAAGCACATCCTCAGCGGTTGTCACAGCACCCAAATTAGAGTTGTTGACAATACCTGTGAATCTGATATGGCCTGCGCACTCAATCTCTCGCATAACTTCATATGTAGACTCTGCATCTCGTGTAAGCGGTCTGAAACAATTGATAACCATTAGCATCTCATAGTCATTTTCTTCTATAATTTTTTTTGCTAATCTGCCGAGTGCCAAAGCACCTCTGTCGTCACCGCCGACGTCAATAATAACGGACATATCCTTGTCGTCTGTTATAGCATACATATCCTGTGGCAATGCAGGTATATCAACATTGGAGTTAGCGTAAGCTGATGCAATCAGGCGAATGCCGTTTTCTTCAAGCTCACCGCTACTGTCCTTAGTACGAAAATACGGATTGACAATATCAAGGTCTGCAATCGCAACATTGTCACGCTGACTTTTCAGCATCAACGCCATATTGACAGCGACGTTGGTTTTGCCACTTCCATAATGCCCGCAAAGCAGTGTAATTCTCTTAAAATCTCTCATAATTTAGTAATTATAACTTATTTCTCTGGATTTTTCCACTGACAGTTTTAGGAAGCTCATCTCTGAACACAACAAGTCGTGGATATTTGTATGGTGCTGTACGCGATTTAACGTAATTCTGGATTTCTTTTTTGAGGTCATCAGATTCTACAGTGCCCTTTGTAAGTACGATAGAAGCCTTTACAATCTGACCTCTGACATCGTCAGGTGCAGCAGATACACCACACTCAAGTACATATGGAAGTTCCATAATAACAGACTCAATCTCAAACGGTCCGATACGATAACCTGAACTCTTGATAACATCGTCAACTCTGCCTTCGTAGAAGAAGAAACCGTCTTCATCACGCCATGCAACGTCACCTGTGTGATAGATGCCGTCGTACATAACTTCTTTTGTCTTTTCCTCGTCGCCGTAGTAGCCGACAAAAAGTCCACATGGGTGACCGTTTTTAAGATTGACAACAATCTCACCAGGCTCACCGTCAGGTACTTCGTTGCCATCACTGTCAACGAGCATAACATCATATATAGGAGCAGGCTTACCCATAGAGCCAATCTTATGAGGAGCGCCTGTCATATTGCCGACAATCATTGTACTTTCTGTCTGACCAAAGCCCTCGATAATCTGAAGACCGGTGGCTTTCTCAAACTGACGGTAAACTTCAGGATTGAGTGCCTCACCTGCTGTAGTCATATGCTGTACAGAAGAAAAATCGTACTTTGAAATATCCTGTTTAACCATCATTCTGAGCATTGTTGGCGGTGCACAGAATGTTGTAATCTTGTATTTTGCAAACATTGGCAGAATATCAGCAGCATCAAAGCGGTCAAAGTCATAAACAAAGGTTGCTGCTTCGCACAGCCATTGTCCGTAGAGCTTGCCCCACATCGCCTTTGCCCAACCTGTGTCAGAGATAGTGTAGTGCAAACCTTCAGGGTCAACATTGTGCCAATATTTTGCTGTATGGAAATGACCAAGCGGATACTTGTAGTTGTGTGTTGCAATCTTTGGATAGCCAGATGTACCTGATGTAAAGTACATAAGCATCAGATCATCACCGCATGGAGCATCTTCTGTTCTATTATAATGAGTAGAATACAATGTGTATTCCTCATCAAAGCTACGCCAACCCTCACGCTCACCGTTAACGATAAGCTTGTTAATAAGACCATCATAGTCTTTTGATGCTATATCAACCTGATGTGCAACATCATCGTCAGCAGTACAGATGACTGTGTTGATGCCTGCGCTCTTGAGTCTGTACTCAAGGTCGTGGGCCTGAAGCTGGTTTGGTGCAGGGATAGCAATAGCGCCGAGCTTGTTAAGACCAATCATAGCAAACCAGAACTGATAGTGACGCTTTAAGATAAGCATAACTCTGTCACCCTTTTTGATGCCGAGTGACTTGAAGTAGTTTGCACACTGGGCAGATGCTTTCTTCATATCTTTGAAAGTAAATCTGCGTTCTGTGTGGTCTTTTGAGATATGTAACATAGCGAGTTTGTCCGGCTTTTTGTCAGCAAGCTCGTCTACTAAATCAAATGCAAAGTTGAATTTTTCAGTGTTTTTGAATTTGATAGATGTAGGTGTGCCTTTTTCATTGAGCTCTACATCAACATACTTTTTATATATACGGTCACTCTCGTGCTTTCGAGGACTCTGCTTGATTTCAACAATTTTTCCACTTGACAGTTCAGGGATAGGCTCGCCTGTAGGGTTAAGAACAATAGCATAGAACACGCAATCCTTGCCGTTTACGGCAATCATACCATGTGGCTTGTCAGAGTCAAAGTAGATTGAGTCGCCAGGGCCTAAAATCTCCTTATGCTCACCTACCTGCACCATGAGGTTGCCCTCTACTACGATGTCAAGCTCCTGACCCTCGTGAGTTGTAAGCTCGATGTCAGAATTCTGTGCATTCTCATCATAAACAGAGCGAACATAAAGCGGCTCTGCAATACGGTTCTGAAACGCATAAGCAAGGTTATAGTATGTCATACCGTGAGCCTGTGCAACCTTCTGTCCGAGTCCGGCACGAGTTACGCTGTAGCTCTTGAGGTTAGGCGAGTAACCCTCGATAATATCAGTAACATTGACAGAAAGAGCCATAGCACAGCGATAAATAAACGCAAAGTTTAAATCGCTCTTACCCTGCTCACAGTTGATATACTCATCAACAGTAACGTCAGTCTTTCTTGCCATCTGCTCAACTGTAAGATTCTGGATTTCTCTTAACTCCCTGATACGGGCTGCCATTTCCTGAATTTTGTAGTCAAGACCTGTCATTTGTTGCATAAAAATACTCCTTTTGTGTGGGGACGAAAAAAGCACCCGTCCCAAAGTTATCTTTGAGACGAGCGCATAAAAATCACCCGCGGTACCACTCAAATTGCGAAAAAATCGCCACTCTCGAAGTCTTACAACTTCTATGCCTTCACGCAGCAATCACGGAGAGGTTCTACTTGCTTTCGCTTTCTTCCTCTCGGCTCAGAAGCTACAAACACAAAGACTGTATCCGGCAACTTTCACCACCCGTTGCCTCTCTGAAGGTCATCCCTTTGCGTACTCTTCGTCATAGCCTTTCGAAAATACGGTAACACTATAACATAACTTTTGAAAAATGTCAATATTTATCTATATTTACAGTTTGTTTCTCTGAATCTTACCGCTTATAGTTTTTGGCAGTTCATCCCTGAACACAACAATACGTGGATATTTGTATGGTGCTGTTCTGGATTTGACATAAGCCTGAATTTCTTTTTTGAGTTCGTCTGTTGGAGTTGTGCCCTTTGTAAGTACGATAGAAGCCTTTACCACCTGACCTCTTACTTCGTCAGGCTCTGCGGATACACCGCACTCGAGAACATACGGAAGTTCCATAATAACAGACTCAATCTCAAACGGTCCGATACGATATCCAGAGCTTTTGATAACATCATCCACTCTACCGACATACCAAAGGAATCCGTCCTCATCACGCCACGCAGTGTCACCTGTGTGATAATATCCGTCGTGGTAAACTTCCTTTGTCTTTTCTTCATCTCTGTAGTAGCCTAAGAACAGACCACAAGGCACCTTGTCAGATGTATTGATGCAGATTTCACCAGGCTCACCATCAGGCACTTCGTTACCGTCAGGGTCTAAAAGATAAACATCATAAAGAGGTACAGGCTTACCCATTGAACCGAGCTTACTACTCTCACCAACAAGATTTGCGATAGAAAGTGTAGTTTCTGTCTGGCCAAAGCCCTCTTTGAGCTTGAGTCCTGTAGCTTTTTTAAACTGCTTATATACCTCAGGGTTAAGTGCTTCACCTGCAGTTGTTGCACGCTTAACAGTTGAAAAATCATATTTAGACAAATCTTGCTTTATCATCATTCGAAGCATTGTAGGAGGAGCACAGAAGGTAGTGATACCGTACTCTTTAAACATCGGCAGAATATCTGATGCATCAAAGCGGTCAAAGTCGTATGTAAATACTGCGCCCTCAGAAAGCCACTGACCGTAGAGCTTACCCCACAGAGCTTTACCCCAACCTGTGTCGGAAATTGTGAAGTGAACGCCGTCTGACATAACACCGTGCCAATACTTAGCTGTGATAAAATGACCGAGAGCGTATTTATATGAATGAAGAGCAATTTTCGGATAACCTGTAGTACCCGATGTGAAGAACATAAGCATCGGGTCATCACCGCAAGGAGTGTCTTCATTTCTGTAGTAATGTGCCGAGAAGAGGTCAAATTCCTCATCAAAGTTTCTCCAGCCTTCTCTTTCGCCACCAACTAAAACCTTGGTCTTGAGTGTAGGAGATTTCTCCTGTGCAAGCTCTACCTGATGTGCAACATCGCCATCAGCAGTACAAACGATAGCGCTGACACCTGCTGCATTGAAACGATAGTCAAAGTCGTGAGCCTGAAGCTGATTTGTAGCAGGGATAGCAATAGCACCGATCTTGTGGAGACCTAAAACAGCAAACCAGAACTGATAGTGACGCTTTAGAACAAGCATTACCCTGTCACCTTTTTTGATGCCTAGGCTCTTGAAATAGTTAGCCGCCTGAGCTGATTTTCTCTTCATATCGTTGAAAGTAAATCTGCGCTCAACCTTGTCGCGGGACACATGAATCATCGCAAGCTTGTCTGGGTCTTTCTTTGCGATAGCATCAACAGTATCAAACGCAAAATTATATCTGTCTTCGTTTTCGAAGTCAATCGACTTAAGACAGCCATTTTCGTCAACCTCTGTCTTGATAAATTCCTCGCACAAGAGTTTTGTATCAGTTCTCTCATTGTGCGCCATCAAAGTATCGCGTATTATATCCTCTGACTCGTTTTCGCCAGGAAGTACTACTGCAACAAACTGACACTCCTGACCATCAACAGCAATCATACCATGTGGAGTTGAACTGTTGTAATAGATTGAATCGCCCTCTGACAGATATTCGACATTGTCGCCAACCTGAATTTTCAGTCTGCCTTTTAATACAAAGTCAAACTCCTGTCCTGAGTGCTTTGTCAGGTGGATAGGCTTATCCTGTAATTCCTTTGAATATTTGTATGTAACAAAATATGGTTCTGAAATTTTCTTTCTAAACCAAGGAGCAAGGTTCTGGATTTCAATGCCCTCTTCCTTAGCAGTCTGCTGTCCCTGTCCTTTTCTTGTGACAGTATAGGAAGAAAGCAACGCACTTTTACCCTCGAGCAAATCGGAAATACCAATGCCAAAAGCCAGAGAACACTTGTGTATAAATGTAAAAGGAAAATCCTGCTTACCTGACTCAAAGTCACGATATTGTTCAACAGTTACCTCCGTTTTCTTTGCCATATCCTCCTCAGTAAAACCGAAGATTTCACGCATTTCTTTAATTCGTACGGCCACCTCAATCAGCTTTTGAGTTTCAACTTGTGCCATAACGACGCCTCCTTTTGGATAAAAATGAAATATAAAATAAAAACCTGTCTCAAAGAAACCTTTGAGACGGGTGTTAAATACACTCGCGGTACCACTCAAATTGCAGACAAATCTGCCACTCTCAGAGTCCAACAACTCCTATGCATTCACGCAGCAATCACGGAAGGCGTCTACTGACTTATGCTTTCGGGCCTTCGGCTCAGAAGTGATGGGCACAATAAATATCTGTTGTCGGTTTGCACCAGCCACCGACTCTCTGAAAACAAATAAATAAAGCCGTCTTCGTCACAGCCTTTATATTTTTTGTAAAGTTTAACACCAAAAAAAAGGTTTGTCAATATTTTTTACAAAATTTTTAGTTTTATATCAATAGGGTACTACACAAATCATTATTTTTATGCTAAACTATTCATATACTAAATTAATGAGGAGTAGTTATGCTTAAGAAAATTCAAAAGCTTGACGATACTGTTGTCAAAAAAATAGCGCATATCCATACCCCTTTTTTAAACAGACTGATGATTATTTTCACAAAACTTGGTAACGGTGCATTCATATGGTGGATAACTCTGTGCTTTCCGTTTTTGCTCAGCAAGACTACCCGTACAACCGGTATCTATCTGACTTTGGCACTTGGAGTTACCTATGTAACAGGTGAAATCATAATTAAACATATAATTGGCAGACTCAGGCCAAGCAGTAAGTTAGAAGATGATGAACTTATCATAAAAAGGCCTAAGGACTATTCTTTTCCATCAGGTCACACCGCATCATCCTTCACTGCATTTACGGTGACTTTACTGCGTTGCCATGCGTATATTTTCATTCCTGTGCTTGTTGTTGCTGCGATTATCAGTTTTTCGAGAATGTACCTTCGTGTGCACTACCTAAGCGACGTTATCTGTGGTGCTGTGCTGGGTGTTCTCAGCGGCTCTGTGTGTGTTGCGTTATTTGAACGCTTTTTACCACAGATTCTTGTATAATACAACCGATGCATTTTTTATTTGAGGGCTTTTGTAAAAAAAGTCCTCTTTTTTTATTATTTTTCACAAATTCTGTTGACTTGTAAAAAATTACTATTTGTAGAAAAATTTTGTTAATTTTCATAAAAGAAAGTTATTTGTTTTTTAAGGAATAATAAAGCAAAATTGTTGAAAACGTCTTTTCCCTCTTGTTATCAAGTAAATTTTGAAAAGTTTTTATAGTTTTCCACATAGTTTTCAACATTTTTTATTTCTATTACGAATAATACAAATAGTATATTTCTAAATTAAACTTTTTTCACGTAGCCAATGGTTTTCTTTTTTGGAAAAAATAAAGTTATTTTGAATAGAACAAGTGTTTTGTGACAACTATATTTACAAAACAAAAGGATGGTATCCTATGATAAAAGGCATAAATCATCAAGTTATTGAAGTCACTGATACAAAAAACAAATACTACGAGCGTGCGTTGCTTGTGCTCAGACCGGAATACTCCTCAATACAACGTGAGTTACTTGAAAAAGAAGCGCGTTTACTGCTTAGCAAAATGGACACTGTATCAACCGCAAAGCCAAAGCGCATTATGATACATCGGCTTTGTCACGCTTTACTTTTTTGTGCTATCGGTTCGCTTGTTACTATACTCATCTATGCTACATTCTAATAAAAACACTTACTCCCACATATATTTTATTAAATATTTGCTGGGGGTTTTTTATGAATAAAAAAACTTTTATGATACTTAGTATTGTCGGAGTTGTTGTTATTTATCTTGTCGCTGTTTTTCTGCACTTTGTATTTGACCTTACAAACGGTTGTGCGCTTGCTGTTTTGTTTGGGGCGGTCAACGAAAGTGTGTGGGAACATGTGAAAATTTTTGCGGCAGGCTTTGTTTTATGGGCAATAATAGAACTTTTGTGGGTGCGTCCGCCTTTTTGCAAATTTGTTGTAGCAAAAACCTTGTCACTATACCTTTTGTCTGTTTTAATAATCGTCTTTTTCTATACATATAACCTGTTGACAGAAGGTCCCATCTTAATACTCGATATTATTGCATCATTTGTGTTTGTTGCTGTGAGTCAATATATTTCATACAAACTGACAACATCCAAATACAAAATCGAAGATTACTTTTCTGTTGCTGTTATGCTGCTTATGATGTTTTTTGTGATGTTCTTCAGCTTTACGATTTTCCCTCCAAAAACAGACCTTTTCAAAGACCCTGTAACAAACACATACGGAATAGTTGGAAAATATCTGGACAACGGTGCATTTTATCTTGATAAAACCTAACAAAAGTCGTGTATATTTCTAATTAGTAAATATTTATTCGAACTATATGTGGTATAATTATAGGGTATAAGTCTACTATATGATGTATAGACAAACTTTATTACTTATCGTGTTTGTCAAAGGTGAATTTATGGACAATCAAATAAAAGAAAAAAAAGACGATATCATAGCAGGTAGAAATCCTGTATCAGAGGCTCTCTCATCGAACAGACCTATTGAGAGTATTCTTGTATCAAAAAACAATCGCACAGGCTCGGTTGTCGCCATACTGTCAAAGGCAAAGAAAAAAGGAATAACCATAAAAGAAGTCGACAATAAAAAACTTGATTTTATGACCGGCGGTGCTACTCACCAGGGCATTGTCGCTATTGCCGCTGTAAAGGAATATTCTACAGTTGAAGATATACTTTTACTTGCACAAGACAGAAACGAGCCACCGTTTATTGTTATACTTGATGAGATAGAGGACCCTCACAATTTAGGTGCGATTATCCGTACTGCTGAATGTGCCGGTGCACATGGTGTTATCATCAAAAAGCGTCACAGTGCAGGGCTTTCGTACACAGTCGGCAAAGCCTCAGCAGGTGCTGTTGAGTACGTACCAGTTGCCAGAGTGAACAACATTTCAACAGTTATTGACGAACTCAAGGAAAAAGGTATATGGGTATATGGTGCTGATATGAATGGCACAGATTATACAAAATGCGATTTTTCAGGTGGTGCCGCAATCGTTATCGGCAATGAAGGCAAGGGCATAAGCCGTCTTGTCAGAGAAAAGTGTGACACCATAGTATCGCTACCGCTTAAGGGCAGAATTAACTCACTTAATGCTTCTGTTGCCGCCGGAATCATTATGTACAAAATTGCAAGCGGCAGATAATACCAATTATTATATAAATACTTAAGAGAGGAGTTGATGAAATGAAAATCTGGCGCAAAGACAGCACTAAGCCAATCAATGAAGAAGTTGTTGAAAAAAGCGAAGAGCTAACTGACATAAGCCAGGCATCAACCCCAAAAGTAACTGATAAAAAAGACAAAATGGAAGAAATCTACTCCACAAAAGATAAGCAGGTAAAGTACAAGCGACTCACACCGCTTGAAGCAGAAGAAGCCGCAAAACGCACCAAATCTGCAAAAGAAAAACTTGCATCAGGCGAGGCTGAGATTTCTCTTGAAACACCTTTGGTGCCTGACAAAATAGTTGAGCTAACATCTGACTACGAAGAGGGCACCGTGATTGCTCAGGATATCATTGAAGAAGTTGACGACTTTTCGTCTACAAGAACTATCCATTTGCAGGATATCGACGACATAGATATCGACCTCGACTCGGCAACCGCACTAAAAAAATACGAGCGTCAGATTATGTCCACAAAACGCCACGAAGAACGCCAGAAATCTAAATCCCAGCTCGAAACAGACTGGCTTTTAGGTAAGGGCGGCAAAAGCAAAAGCACTAAAATTGTCGCTAAAATCCCTGTGTATCAGCACGAAAGCAAAATTAACAAAGTCCATCTGAAAGCCGGCAGATTTACTGATGTTGTAGAAAGAGAATACGACGAATATCTTAAATCAAACGACCCTACTATTTCAAAAAGAGAAAGCATTATTGGTAAGGTCGAGCCAAAACAGTCGTTGCTGTACACTCTAAGTCAGCTTGCTGCTCACAAGAGCGAACCCAAAAAAACACAGCAAACCGATAAGGCTGACATAATTGCTGAGCACAATCTGCCGGATAAAAAAATCGTAAAGAAAAAACCAAAGAGTAAAATAAGAAAATTCCTGAAGATTGTAAAATCTCTGATTTTGCCTAAAAAGGCTAAAGGTACAGCAGAACAAACAGATAAATCAGCACCGACAATAGATTATCAGAAGCGACAGGACGCAAAACATGTTGCAACACAGATAAACTCTAATCTCAAAAAACTGATTATAAAAACGCTCTTGTTTGTGCTTTTATTTGTTTTATCGCTCGCACTTTCGATAATTCAGTCAGTGGCCACTACCACTTTCTGGACAAATTTCACCCCTTCGTTGTACTGTTGCATCAATCTTATCATCATAGTTGCAACCGGTGTAATCGCCAAACCGTTTATCTTAAGCGGACTAAAGCCACTGAAAAAATTCGCGGGTAACAGCGATACCGCAATGGCGTATGCATACATAGCGTGTCTTATTCAGCAGATTTTTTCTATCTTTTATGCAAAGGCCTTTGTCGATTCTACCTTCCATTTGTACACAACTATAATCACACTTGGTTTTGTATTCAACACTATCGGCAGAATTATTATGGTATCACGAGTCAAAGCAAACTTCTCATTTCTGACTTCAAAAAATCCTGCCTACGCTGCAAAAATTTTCAACGACGAGGACACAGCAAGAAAAATGCTCAGCGGCACAATCGCGTCGCGTTCAGTAATTGCATACCAACACAAAACTGATTTCCTCAGCGACTTTTTAAAAATATCTTATGCACCTGACCCAAGCGAAGATTCCGTTTCAAAAATCGCTCCTATAACAATAGTCAGTTCTTTGTTTGTAGGAGTTGTATATGGTATCACATCGCACTCGTTTATCGGTGCTTTGTGTGCACTTGCGGTTATGAGTTGCATCAGTATTCCTGTGTGTATTCTGCTAGCGGGCAATATTCCGCTACTACTGTTTTGTAAGGACAATCTCAAAAACAACGCAATGGTAAGCGGATATCCATCAGTAAGACAGTTTTGTGACAGCGACGCTGTCATGGTTAACGCAAGACAGCTTTATCCAAAAGATTGTGTTAAGATAAATACCATCAACTACTACGCAGATTTCAGGGTTGAAGAATCTCTGATTTCTGCCGCAGCTATCTTAAAAGAAGCAAAAAGCCCATTAAGATTTATTTTTGACAAAGTGATTGAGGACAGTCACCTGTCACTTCCAAAGGTCGAAAGCGCTCTGTACGAGGACAAGCTTGGTCTTGTCGGCTGGGTCAACGGAGAGCGTTTACTTATAGGCAGTCGCAAACTGCTTGACAGATATCACATATATATGGGCGATTGCGATGACGAAACAGACTACACAAGCAGTGGCAAAGACGTCACCTACATTGCGTGTTCCGGTCAGCTTGTAGCTATGGTTGTCACAACATACACCCCTGACGAAAAAATTAAAGAAGAGTTAAAAAAGGCACAAAGTGCCGGTCTATGCTTTATCGTAAGCACTACTGACTGCAACATAACTCAGGAAAAAATCGCAAACGATTATCAAATTTTTTACCGCAGTGTCAAGGTGCTTTCGACAGGCTTTGCCAACACCTGCACACAGGTTTGTTCTGAAAAAGAGGAAAACTCACGTGCCTACCTTGCGACAAAAGGAAAATTCACTTCACTTATTCACGCTGTATCAGGCGCTATAATGCTCAGGCACAATCTCACAATAGGTGTAGTAATACAGATTTTTGGTTTGATTCTGGGCGTGCTTTTGTGTGCTACTATGGTGTTGTACGCTTCAGTATCTATATTAAGCGTTTTCGAAATGCTGCTGTACATATTATTCTGGGGTATAGCGGCAATAGTTGCCCAACTGATAAAGCGAAAGTAAATTAAACAAGAGGAGATATATTATGCAAATCGCACCATCACTTTTATCATGTGATTTTTCAAAATTCGGAGAAGAAATCGCGCGTATGGACAAAGCAGGCGCCGATATGATGCACCTTGATATTATGGACGCACATTTTGTACCAAACCTGACATTTGGTGCACCTATTATCAAAAAACTGCGCAAATACTCCGACAAACCTTTTGATGTTCATCTTATGATAAGCGAACCGTTAAAATACATCGATGATTTCTGTGATGCAGGTGCTGATATAATCTCATTTCATACCGAAAGCGACTCAGATATCGAAGAAACTATCGCAAAAATCGAAAGCCGAGGGGTTAAACCTGCTCTTGCAATAAAGCCAAACACTTCTTGTGATGTTGTATTTCCTTATCTTGACAGACTTTATATGGTGCTTGTTATGACAGTTGAGCCAGGCTTTGGCGGACAAAGTTTTATGGCTGATATGATGAGCAAGGTAAAAGACATCAAAGCAGAAATAAAGAGAAGAAACCTTGACGTACTTATTCAGGTTGACGGCGGTATAGCAAAAGAAACTATCAAGACTGCCTATGATGCAGGTGTTGATATCTGCGTTGCAGGTACTGCTGTTTTTAAGCCTGACGATGCAAAGGCAGCAATAGACGAACTAAAATCTCTTTGCAAATAAGATAACAAATAAGCAAATGCGGTGTGCAAACTGGCACACCGCATTTTTATATAACAATATTTACAAGATGAGCAATACACGGGATTGTCTCTTTTTGTTGTATCGAAGTAGGACTGAGCAACGCGCCTGTTGCAATAACAAGAATATTATTCATACTGTGGCTTTCAACATTTTTCAGTATGTGGCCACACAGCACACTCGCACAACAGCCACACCCTGAGCCACCGGCGTGAACATCCATATCGTCGTTTTCAAATATCATAATTCCACAGTCTTTGTGGTTATTCTTTATATTTACTGATTCTTTTTCAAGCAACTGGTAAAACAGTTTTGAACCTATTTTTCCGAGGTCGCCTGTGTATATCATATCATAGTCGTGTGCACTTGTACCTGTGTCTTTAAAAAACCGAAGCAGAGTATCTGCTGCTGCGGGTGCCATTGCAGCACCCATATTATTCTGATCGCTAACACCCAAATCAACTATTTTTCCGACAGTCGCTTTACTGACCTTTGGATTTTTGTCAGAGTCAGATTTTGAGAGCACACAGCTACCTGCACCTGTTACCGTCCATTGTGATGATGGTGGTCGCTGTCCACCATAATCAAGCGGAAATCTATACTGACGCTCTGCCGAACAAAAATGTGATGATGTAACACAAGCACTGGCATAACACGCGTTTGATTCTATCATTAACGCCGACATAATCAGACTTTGGACCATAGTAGAACACGCACCGTACTGTCCAAGATAAGGTATAGAAAAATCTTTTACGCCATAGCTTGAGCCGATACATTGATTTAGCAAATCTCCCGCAAACAAAAAACCGATATCTTTTGCTTTGAGCTTTGATTTTTCAAGTGCTATACTGACTGCTTCTTTTTGAAGATTGCTTTCGGCTTTCTCCCATGTATCCTGTCCCAGATGCATATCATAGATGATTTTATCAAAATCTTCTTTCAATGGACCTTCTGCTTCTTTTTTTCCAACAACACTTGCATATCCGCAAATTTGTGGCATATCACATAAAACAAGTGTGCCTTCTCCTTGTTTTTTAATCACAAAACCACTCCTTTTTTTATATATTATCTGCCAATATTAAGTGCAAAATACATATAAAAAACGACCCGAAAAACTCGGGTCGTTTGTCTATTTTATTCTTGTGACTGAGAATCAGGTGGTTGATTTTCAATAGGTTGGTCAACCGGTGGGTCCGGATTAACAGGTGGGTCCGGATTAACAGGAGCATCTGTTGGTGTATCGCCTCCGCCCTGTGTCGGTGCATCAGTTGGTGTATCGCCACCCGATGTTGTTGGATCTTCGCCTTCTGTTGGCTTTTCGCTTGGTGTGTCAGAAGAACCGCCACTCGGTGCAGATGTGTAGTATGTTGAGTTAGGCAAGCTTTCTGTCTTTACTTTCTTGCCATCCAAGTAGAATGTTCTTGAGGTCTGTGCTCTGAATCCGTTTGAGAAATAAGATGTAATAGATGAGCTTATCTTTATTTCATCAAATTCAGGGTTAGGAATTCCGTACATGTTGCAGTGCAGTACCGCACCATCCATATAACATTCCATAAACAACTGATAATCAAATATGTTCTTTACTTTCAAGTCAATGTGTCCATAGTCTACTGTCGCATCTCTGCCCGCATCAACATATGTTGACTTGTAGTAATGACAGCTACGCTCTACAACCTCCATACCACACAGCATTGCTGCGTTGTATATAGTTGTACTTGACTGGCATATACCACCGCCAACACCTGTTTCGTGTTTACCGTTAACAATAACACCAGCAGGTTTGTAACCATTTGATGTAAGGTTAGAGTTACCTGTGCACGCGTTAAATGACCATGTGTCACCAGGGTTTATGATAGAATTATTACACTGGCTAAGCGACAGCTTCATATTTGAGTTACCGTTTTCATTGTTGGTTGATGTGGTTGTAAAGCCTGAAAGCTTTTTGATATTTGCAAGCAAATAATCTTTAGAATACTTTGGCTCTGTAATTTCAACAGGTGCATTCAATGTACCTGCTACTGTACCATCGCTTACAAATGCATGCATCTGTGTCACAAGCTCTGTCTGCTTAACAGAAACACCGTTTTTGCTGTCATCAAACGTAAATCTCTCGTTACCGCTTTTTGAACTGTCAAACGCTGTAACAGTTGCATCAACAGCGGCTCTGTCAAGTTGTGTTGCTATTTCCTTTGCATTATCAACACAACTCTGGTTGTCGATTTTGATAGCAATCTTATAGTCTTTCTGACCTGTTGTGACCAAATTATCCTCTGTATACTGCTTAGCCTGATTGAGTACATCCTCAGTTGTAAATGTGTAGTCAAGGTCGTCTTTTGTCAAAGTAACGCTTTGTTCTTCTGCCACAACGTCAATTTTAATCGCATTTTCAAGCTTCTGCTCCTCAGCTTTGAGTGCTCGTTTAGCCTCAAACTGTGACATACCGCCAATGTTTACACCATTGACATATATATTGTTAGCATATTCAAATTCGCCAAAAAGCTTGTAAGCACAAAAACCGGCAGCAAATAAAACAAGTACCACAACACAAATAACCGTAATCAATACGGTTTTCTTTTTAGATTTTTTATTGCTTGGTTTCTTCTCTTTTTTAGATTTTTTAGCATTCTTTATATCGTCATCATATATAAGAAAATCGTCTTCCATATTTTTTGTATCAGCTACCACGGTTTTCTGCGGTGTATTATTCATCGCAACAGTTTTTTCCTGAGAAACCCTGTTTCTTTTTGCTTCCTCTAATATGGAGTTTATTTCCATTGTGTCTGCTATATTTCTTTTATTGATGTTGTTATCCATTGTCTGCCTCCAACAAACTTACATATATACAAATACAGATATATAATACATTACACCTTTGAACGTTTAATGTTTTTAGAGCAATATAAAATAAAAAAAGTATTAAATTTTCAGCGTTTTTGAGCCCAATATATATAATTAATTCACAGAAATCATTGAACTGTCAACAATTATGTAATATAATTGTGTTGTATGCTAATAACTTCCAATTTATAAAAAGGGTATCTTATATGAATATACTGATTTTATCCGCTTCTACAGGTGGCGGTCACAATCGCGCATCAAACGCACTCAAATCTTACATCGTTTCTCAGAACAATGGCGACAATGTTGAGATAGTTGACACGCTTGAGTACTGCTCAAGTATTTTAAATAAAACAGTTACACTGGGCTACAAAACTCTTGCAAAAAATGCCCCGGCACTTTTTGGTACATTTTACAAAACAGCGGATAAAGAGTCCCCTATATCATCTATTGTGGATTACTTCATGGCACAGTTTGCAAAAAAACTTATTCCGTTGATTGAAGAAAAAAAACCCGACGTAGTAGTCACCTGTCATCCTTTTGCGTCAAATATGCTGTCGCTGGTAAAGGAATCCTACGGCATTAACGTACCTGTTATATCAATTATAACAGACTATATGCCACACAGAGCATATATCGGAAACCGTGTTGACGCTTATATTACAGCGAGCAAAGACACCGCCGATAACCTTGCACAAAAATACAATGTTGACAAAAGTCGTATCTATCCGCTTGGTATGCCGATTTTTCAGAGTTTTTATCACCACGATGAAAACAGAGAAAAAGAAACGCTTGACAGACTCGGTTTTTCCCACAATATCCCAACCGTGCTTATTATGGCAGGTAGCTTTGGCGTTACTGATATCCTCAAAATCTACGAGCGTCTTGTCGATATTGAACTTGATTATCAGATTATCATCATCACCGGCAAAAACAGAAAGCTGTATGATGCCTTTGAAAAATTGCTCAACCGCAACATAAACGAATTTGAAACCGACGATTTTTCGTCAATCGAAGAAGAGCATACAGATGTGAGTATTTTCAAAGTTATTTATGAGCACAGTTCTGAACTGCGACAGGAGTTCAGTTCAAGGCTTACAAAAACTTTCAAGCGCTCAACTGATAAAACAAAGCCGACAAAGCTGTTCTACTTTGTCGACAATGTAGAGGACTATATGCACGTATCTGACCTGATTATCACAAAACCGGGTGGACTCACAACCAGCGAGAGTCTGGCATGTGGTCTGCCGATGGCTTTGTTCAAGGCTTTTCCGGGTCAAGAAGCACAGAATGCTGATTTTCTTGTCGACAAGCAGGCTGCTATTGTGCTTGAAAAAGGAGACGCAGTAAAGCAACAGATAAGTCAACTTTTAAGCGACAAAGAAAGACTTTTGAAGATGAAGCAAAACTGCAAAAACTGTGCACGCACAAATGCAAGTGAACGCATATACAATCTTATAAACGAAATAGTCAAATCACAAACTAAATAGAAACTACTTTCATTGCAAGTGCCGTAATGTCGTCATCATGACCGTCATTACGGTATTTTTTTGCCCTGTCAACAACCTGTGCTGCCAAACTTTCGACACTGTCATCTTCAAACGACAATATCAATTTTTCTATCCATTTATCGTCTGAAAAAACAGCACCATCAGAAACCATCAAAATCAAATCACCTTCGGACAAAGTGATTGACTCCTTTGCAAATTTCACCTCACTGAGTATTCCCACAGGTAAACTGGACATATCTTTTTTTACAAGCTTTGAATTTTTTCTTATATATGTCACGCATGCGCCTGCTTTCATTAAATCCGCTTTTCCTGAAAACAGGTTAAAATCAACAACATCGAGCGTAGCCATTGACTCATCCTCGCTTTTTATCATAAGCGAGGAGTTTACTACCTGCAGCGAGCAATCATACGAAAGCCCAGCTTTACATAGTTTTGTCAGAATACTTGTTGCCATATTGGAGTCTACCGCAGCCCTGCCTCCTGTGCCCATACCATCAGACAATATGAGCACCGTGCTACCCATACCATTGTTGAAATAATTTATGCAATCTCCACACAGTTCTGTGTTGTTACAGATATGCTGGGCAGAACCAATCTGTACATCGTAATTCGGCTTTTCGCACAAAACAAGTCTTACTCTGTCCTGCTCGTAGCTTAATGTAGGAGCCTCAAAGCGTCTTGTACAGGCTTTTGAGATTTCATAAGTAACCTGACTTTTTGATATATTTGTTTTACCATTTACAATGAGCTCTACTTCCACAACCATCCCTTTGTTTTTTATAATTGTACAACTACAATCCGCAACCACAAGCCCGACAGATGATAAATACTCAATCACCCTGTCCCTTGCATCCGTATCATATTTTTCGTATTCCTCAAACTCCTCTGACATATCCTGCAATATATCAGAAAGCCCTGCAAACTGCGAGGCAACAACCGACCGTATCTGCGTTATTCTCCTTTTTGCGGCTTCGCAGGATAGATATTCCTTGTAACTCTGATTTATACTGCTGACAAGTTCCTGCACTTTGCAACATCTTTTTTTGAAATTATCTTCGATATCTTTTTCTTTTACAAAGCCATTTTCCTTGAGCGTTTCTGTAAGGCTGTGAAAATCCTCATTCGTCTGCGATTTTTGATTTTCGTGACAATAATACCTCATGCCACATTTTGAGCATGTATGTTTGCATGCATTATCATATATCCACTGAGCGTTAGGTGTGTAAAGTCGCGACAATTTTTTCGATACATTGTTTACACAAGAACTCACGTTGCTCAGTGCTTTTGCTGAAAACGACAACCTCATAGTAACAGCACGCCTTAATGCAGTGTTGTCACACAAGTCAGTACTTTTCGAAAATATACTTGAAACATAATTTCCGAATGTTTTTGGAATCAACATAAATATGGCAGACGAAATCACCGCTTCTATAAATATTGCAAAAACTATCTCGTTATTGTTAGTAGAAAAAGCCATTGTAATGCTGCATATAATCATAGCGATTGCTACAGCGAATTTTCCGACAGGCGCAAAAAGTCCGCCCATAAGCCCTGAAAAAGCAAATCCTGCACACAAAAACAGCATCTCGTTTGATTGGAGCGAAAACACTACTCCGGTAGCAACACCCACAATACAACCTCCTGATACCCCTCCGTGTCGTGCAAAAAGCAAAACTATCAGCATCGCAACACATCTGCCAACAGAAAGATATCCTATCATAAGCGAATTAAACGCCAAAAGCAGTATACAGCCTGTCATAGCAAGACACGCAATCTCCTGATTTGATAAAGATAAAAGGCTTTTTTTAGAATTACACAGAGCAGATGTTCTACTCAAAAAATAAGCACCGACTGCCGACAGAGTTGCTTCTATCAGACAGGTCGCAACCTGCGTAACCTCGCTTGCACCGGAAAAAGTCAACGCTACCCCTGTCAGAAACACAGGTATAAAAGCCACGACGCACGGAAAAAACCTACTCTGCGATACCCTTTTGAATTCATTTAACACCCACCTGAGAGCTCCGATTGAAATAATAACAGCAATATATCTGAAACTATCTATCGGATTTCTCAAGAGATAACCAAGCACAGCACCCAGTAGTCCTGACGGCATATATGAAAATGGAATTGCTGATGCAAGCGACGCTCCAAAAGGCGACAACTCGCCCAGCACAGCACCCTTTGACACAAGCACTCCACTGACAAAATATGCGATATGTAGCACGACTTCACGCGTAATTGATATAACTTTTTCATTTGTATCTCTACCGTTTTCAACTAGTTGACGATATGACATTTCTTACTTCCTTTGCTTTTTGAGTGCCTATATTATATACGCAGACACAGATGTACTTTTGTCGCTGTTTGTTTGTATTATAGTGTTTTGTTTTGTTGAGAAAGTCGCTATAAATGGGCAAAAAGAAAAACCGACCAAAAAATCGGTCGGTTTAATTCTTTAGTTTTTATCAGTTTGCTTTGAGCACCGCGCTTGATTTAGCTGGCATTGTGAGTTTGCCATCTTCAAAAGTAACATCTGCACCTTCTGCTGATGCTACACAGCCGCCTCTGAACTGCGCGTTGCTGAGTATATCGTTGTCTATTGTGACAGTCTTTGTTTCTGTTCCACCATAGTGGATAATAAGGAGTTTTTGTCCCTCGTATTCTATATAGTAACCGCCAAGATATGGGTCGTCAGACTCAAACACCCCGGTGATTACTCCTCTTGCGATTTCAGGATTCTGGTTCTTAATCTTTATCAGTCTGCGATATGTGTTAAGCAGGCTATCGCTTTGCTCAAGCTGTTGTTTTACACCACCAAGAGGATTTTGTTCAACCTCAGCAACACCGTTGACATAGATGTTTGGCAGGTTGTCATTATCCCATATCATTGCAGTACGGTATGACGCATCGTTTGTGGTGTTTGGTGCCTCAATGCCAATTTCTTCACCATAATATGTAAATGAGTTGCCAGGTGAAAGATAATACAGAGCAGCCGCAAATTTCTGCTCGTCTGTCTCAAGTGCATTAGAAACACGAACCATATCGTGGTTTGTCAAAAAGTTTGCATTAATAGCGTTTTCGTTACATTTGTTAATATTCTCGTTGTATCTGTAAAGTACATTTGCATACTGCTGTACAAGACCATTACGTGCTGTGTTGACATACTGTCCGTCAGTATTACCGAATGCAAAGTTAAAGAAGCTGTCAATACCTGAAGTGTACTGGTCATAAATTACGCTTGCGTTATCCCAGCATTCGCCAACCATATACACATCAGCGTTGTAGCCCTGAGCCATTTCGTAAAACCATGTCATAAACTCAATGCCATCGGTTTTTTCGTCCTCAAAATGCTTTACAGCGTCAAGTCTGAAGCCGTCTACTCCTCTGTCAAGCCAGAATTTTACAACCTCTTCAAAGTAATCTCTTGTTCCCTGATATGACAAGTTCCAGTCAGGCATCTCAGAAGAAAACTCACCTTCATAAAAGTAATTGCAGTCGGATACTTTTCTGTTGTGGACTGCATCAGAGCCTTTTTTGAAGTTGTAATACTGTGCATAACCGTCCTCTTTGCCTTCTCTGAGTTCGTCACATGCATTAAGGAAAAACTCGTGGTTAGAGCCGCTGTGATTTACAACAAGGTCAATAATAACAGAAATGCCTCGCTTGTCGCACTCTGCCATAAACTTGTCAAATGTCTCAAGTGTGCCAAATTCAGGGTCGATTTCAAAATAATCCTGAACATTATATTTATGATAAGAAACTGATGGCATCATCGGTGACAGCCAGATACCGTCAATGCCCAGATCGTCGCCGGAGTTAGGGTCGCCGTCGTTTAAGTAATCAAGCTTTGAGATAATACCCTCAAAGTCGCCTGTCTCATCACCATCAGAATCGCAGAAAGAACCAATCCATATCTGATAGTAGTTTCTGTATTTGTCGTTTGATGCTACAGCCTGATTAGTTGCTACAGGGTCTGCATTATTCTCTGCAGGCTGTTCAGCCTTTTTACAGCCGCATAACATTGATGTTATCAATATGCAGGCAATTAAAGCAAGCGCCATAATCTTTTTCATACAATCATTCCTTTTGTCAAAAAATCTTACACAGCGTATTGCTGTCAGTTATTAAATTATATCACAAAAGAATCAAATTTCAATGCTTTTTGCAAAACAAAAAGGGCGGAAAAAATCCGCCCTTGATATGTTTTATTAGCCCTTTACACCGCCGGCTGTTACACCCTCAACGTAGTAACGCTGCATGAACAGGAACAGTATTGTGATAGGGATAGCAACTACAACAGAACCAGCAAGGAACTGCTTGTAGAAGATAAGCTTGTTATCCTCAGTAATCATTTCCTGAAGACCGATAGCAACCGTGTATCCGTCAACATTATCACGCATGATAATTCTTGCAAGGATAAAGTCAGTCCATGGACCGATGAATGATGTCAGAACTGTGTATACAACGATTGGCTTTGACATCGGAAGAATAATCTTCCAGAAAATCTGGTTTCGTGTTGCACCGTCAATAGTAGCCGCTTCGTCAAGCGCTCTCGGAATCGTATCAAAGAAGCCCTTTGAAATCTGATATCCAAGTCCGGCACCCGCACTGTAGCAGATAACAAGAGCAAGTGACTTCTCGGTAAGGTCCATAGCTTTTAACAGATAGTAAATAGCAATCATAGTCATAAAGCCAGGGAACATACCTAAAATCATACCGATGTTAATCAAAGGTTTTCTTGCCTTAAATCTGAGACGGCTGAAGCTGTAGCTTACCATAAGTACAGCAAGTGTAGAAATGATACAGCTGAAGATAGCGATAATCAATGTGTTCATAAACCATTTAGGGAAGTTCATAATGGTTGTGTCAGTGAACAAACTGATGTAGTTGTCAAATGTGAACTGTTTTGGTATCAGGTATTCAACAGATGACAAACCCTCTGCTCTGAAAGAATGGAGCACAAGATAAGCAAGTGGAGAAACCCAGATAAGGCCAAGTACTGCTAAGAAAATATAAATAAATGTGTTAGCAAGGATTCTTTTTAACTTATAGCTTTTTATCATGAGAACTCCTCCTCGCTCTTAGCAGATTTTGTAAGGTTGAATGTAACAAGTGAAAGTGTAGCACAAACAATGAATACCAGAATACCTACCGCAGAAGCAAGGTTGTAGTCCTGTGAATCCATAGTCAGCTTGAACAGCCATGTTACAAGCAAGTCGGTATCACCCGCAATATAAAGGTCTGAGTTTGTCGGACCACCGTTAGTCAACAGGTAAATAACGTTGAAGTTGTTGATATTACCGATAAATGTTGTGATGAGATATGGTGTTGTAACGAACAGCATATATGGCAATGTAATGCTTACAAAGCTTCTTACAGGGCCGGCACCGTCGATAGTAGCACTCTCATAAAGGTCAGCAGGGATATTCATAAGAATACCTGATGTGATAAGGATTGTGTACGGAATACCAATCCAGCAGTTAACAACGATAACTGTAATTCTTGCAACAATCGCTGTACTATTGAAGAACGAAATCGGAGAATCAATAATACCAAGCATCTGAAGCAAAATGTTAACAGCACCATCGTCCTGGAGCATCTGGTTCATCAAAAGTAATGTAACGAACTGTGGAACAGCAACTGTTACAACAAACAATGTTCTCCATAAAGCCTTAAGCTTGATGCCTTTTTTGTTTATCATAAGGGCTATAATCATACCAAAGATATAGTTTAGTACAGTAGCAAAAATAGCCCAGATTATTGTCCATTTTGTAAGTTCTACGAATGTTCTGCCCTTTACAGCGCCTTCTGCAAGGTTGAAGATTTCGCCAAATGTGCTGAAACCTGTCCATGTAAACAGCTCAGTAGGAGCAAGACATCCGCTGTCATAGTTTGTAAATGCCATCATAATCATAAAGATAAGTGGCAAGATAGTGAACACTGCGATAGTCAGTGTTGGGAAAGCAAGAAGTGTAATGTGGAACTTGTTATCCAGAAGGTCTTTGAGTTCTTCTTTAAATGTTGGCAACTTCTCACCTGCAGCAGCCATCTGCTGAGTTTTGTACGCTGACTTAACACTTGCAAAGTAAACTGCAAGGAAAATGAAAGTCAGTACGATTGAAAGTATACCATACAAAAGGATAAGTCTGGAGTCATCCATAATCTCCATTGTTGATATACCAAGTGCTTCATTGTACACTTCCTGAGCCGGTGTATCACCAAGTGTGTGGAACTCAGACAGATACGTCCAGCCAAAGAAAATGATGTATGCTATGTATGAAAGCTCTATCGCAAGGAATAAAACGCCCTTTAAAACCTGACCTTTTACCATATTGCCAAAGCCCATTACTACATACGAAATCTTTGTAGCCCAATCGCCTTTGATAAATCTTGTTACGTATCCTGCAACAGCCTTGCCGATTCCAACAAAGAAACCAACAATCAGTTTTCCAAGAGCAGCAAAGAATGCACCCAGTTTCTTTGGAAAACTTTTAAGTCCGTTGCTGAATTTATACCAGAATCTTTGGAAAGGATTGAGTCTCATATAATCAATATAATTCATCAGTTCACTTCCTCAATGTTGTATGCAAGTATCGTGGAAGCAAATACTTGCATCCAAAACACCACATTTTAAAATGTGTAGTCAGACAGCCTTTTTCAGGCTGTCTGACCAACCCTAAAAATTAAAAGTATAAATTAAACTTCGTCTTTAATTGACTTAACTGTTTTGTTGAATTCTTCAAGCATAGAAGCTCTGTCATAAGACTCAGCCTTGAACAGGTAGTTACCAAGTGGTGCAAGACCTGAGAATGTGATAGCCTTGATGTCTACCATTGGCAAGCCGTACTCAGCCTGTGCATAAAGTGCGTTTGTGATAACGTTGTTCTTAACAGCGTCGCTCTCTCTTACAGCGTTGTTTGAAGGACCCCAACCGAGTTTCTCGAAGTGGTCTTTCTGGCAAGCTTCGTTTGAGAGGTAGTTTGCGAGAAGGTGAGCAGCTATTGGGTATTTTGTTGTAGACTTAACGCCGAACAACTTTGTACCAAACAGAGAGATAATCTGCTTGTCTTCGCCGTTTACATTGATTGTTGGGAGTTTAGCAGCGCCAAGGTTTTCGCCAAGTGCGTTCTGAAGACCCTTAGCGTCCCAGCTACCGTCGATACCAGCAGCAACAGTCTTAGGATCCTGAGCCATACCAGAAGCAATCTTGTCAACAGAAGCGCTTGAGAATACATCGCTGTACTCGTGGAAGAGGTCAGCAAATGCCATAAGTGAATCTACAACTGCTTCTTCGTCATACTCGTTAACCTGCATTGTGCCCTCTTCGTTGTAGCCGTTGAGCTCAAAGCCGCCTGTTGCAGGGAACATAATTGAGTAGTAGCCGTTACCAGCATCCATGATGAATTTCTTGCCAGCTTTGCGGCAAGCAGCGAGGATACCTTCAAATGTCTTAGCATCTTCGTCAGAAATAACGCTCTTGTCATATACGAGGAAGTAACCGTTGTCACCTACTGATGGGTAAGCAAGCAATGTCTCTTCGCCGTTGTACATTGTTGTAGCTGTTGAAACTGTGAACTCGTCGTTTCTAGCCTTAACATCTTCTACAAAGCCCTTAACTACAGGAGATACGAGTTTTGAATCTCTGAGTTCTGCGAGCTGGTCAGATGCCATATGGAAAACGTCTGCAGCTTCTTCCGGGTCACTACGAACTGTACCAGCAACGTCGTTTTCGCCCTGTGGCTTAACGTCGATTGTGATACCTGCGTCTGGATAGAGCTTGATAAACTCATCGCATTCTGCCTTAAATGTTTCTACTGATGCTGTTGGAACCCACAGCTTGAGAGTAGCACCCTGCTCAGGTACGAGCTCTGTTGCTGCGTCACCGCCCTTTTCGCCGCCTTTGTTACAGCCAACGAACAGTGTAGCCATCATCAGGACTGCCATAATCATAGCTAAAATTCTTTTCATAGTCGGATTTCCTTTCTTGAAAAAATATTCTTCCGAGCACGCTCGGTTAGTGTCAGTTACCGTCGCAAATCCGCTTTCGGCGGCACTATATCACTGTACATAAATTTTATCATATGATATGTGCTTTTTTCAACTCCCTTTGTACTTTTTATCTAAAACAATAAAAACCCCTTTCTAATTTAGTGATTTTGACAACAAAAAACTTTTTAATTGACGTTGTTGCACAATTTGACCTTTTGTTTTTTGTTATTTTTAACGAATATCAATTTGTGCAATATGCTAACCAGATTTAGTTTTTTCAGGCAAAAAAGCAAGAGTAAAAACAATTTTAGTTCTAATTTGGAAATAAAAAGAAAAAAAGAAACTTAACTCAAAATTTTTAGTATATTTTCACTAAAATATTAATATTGTATAGTTTAGTGCTGTTTGACATAAATGTGGATTTGATATACTATAACATATATTAGTATTAATGTATATTCAGATAAGCCTTGTTTTTATACTGGTTGTCTATAACTTTTATGCGGAGGAAATCTATGAAACTCAAACAACTTTTATCACAATGTGAATACAGCGTTGTATCAGGCTCTTTGGACAAGGATATTGTTGATGTTATATATGACAGCAGAAAGGTTACCAAAGGATGTGCCTTTGTCTGCCTCAAGGGATTTAACGTTGACGGACACAAGTTTATCCCTGACGCTCTTGAAAAAGGTGCTGCCGCTATCATTGTCGAAGACGAATTTGACGCACCTGATGATGTAACAGTAGTCAAAGTCGAAAACACCCGAGTTGCTCTTGCTTTGATGAGTGTTGAGTACTTCTCCCATCCTGCAAAAGAGCTCAAAACTATCGCTATCACCGGCACAAAGGGCAAAACCACTACTGTTGCGATGATTCGCTCCATACTCGAAAAAGCAGGTATCAAAACCGCAACTATCGGCACACTTGGAATAGTTATCGGCAACCAGATTTACAAAACCAACAACACAACCCCTGAGTCATACGAAATTCAGCAGGCAATGCGTAAAATGGTAAACGAAGGTTGCAAGGCTATGGTTATTGAAGCGTCATCACTGGGTCTTAAGTGGCACCGCACAGATGGCATTGAATTTGACTACGGTATTTTCACAAACTTCTCAAATGACCATATCGGCAAAGCAGAGCACAAGGATATGGACGAGTACCTTTACTGCAAGAGCCTTCTGTTCAAGCAGTGCAAACTCGGACTTGTAAACTGTGACGATGAAAAATATATCGATATCACAAAAGACCACACCTGCAAAATCGAGACTTACGGCTTTAACAACAGTGCTGATTTGGTTGCACACAACGATTCTCTCATCGCACGTCCGGGCTTTATCGGTGTTCATTTTGACACAACAGGTGTAAAAGAGCTTTCTGTAGATGTCGCTATCCCTGGCAGATTCTCTGTTTACAATGCGCTGGCTGCTATTTCTGTCTGCCGTCACTTTGATATCAGTGACAAAGCTATCATCGATGGACTCAACGATGTCAAAGTTAAAGGCAGAGTCGAGGCTGTACCGGTAGTTGGCGACTATACAATACTCATCGACTACGCACACAATGCTCTGTCAATGGAAAACATCCTGACAACACTCAAAGAATATAAGCCTAACCGCCTTGTCACAATGTTTGGTGCAGGTGGCGACAGACCAAAAGACCGCAGATATGAAATGGGTGAGGTTTCTGGCAGGTTGTCCGACTTGTCTGTTATCACAGAAGACAACTCCAGATTTGAAGATGTCATGGATATCATCGAGGACATCAAAGTTGGCATAAACAAAACCAGTGGCGAATATGTTGTTATCCCTAACCGTGTTGATGCTATCCGCTACTGTATCGAAAACGCTCAAAAAGGTGACATCATAGTCTTTGCCGGCAAAGGCCACGAGGATTATCAGGAAATCCGCGGTGTCAAATATCATATGGATGAGCGCGAAATTATCGCAGACGTTTTTGACAGTCTCAACTAACCACAAGGAGATTTTATATGCCTATTCAGGAATCAGGCGAGATGTATCTTGAGAGCATACTCGTTTTATCAAAAGAAAAACCATGTGTCAGGGCAATCGACCTGAGCGAATATATGGGGTTTTCAAAACCTAGTGTCAGCAGGGCACTCGGACTTTTAAAAAATGGTGGTTTTGTCACTGTTAACGAAAACGGTTTTCTGACACTTACAGGCGAAGGTAAGGCTATAGCAGAAAAAATCTACGAGCGTCACACAGAACTTACAAACTATCTTGTACTGATTGGCGTCAACAAAGAGACCGCCTCAAACGATGCATGCAAAATGGAGCATGTTATTTCTGACGAGTCTTTTGAAGCAATAAAAAAACAATCTGAATTTTTGCAGAAAAACTAAATCAATCCACCCTTTTTTGGGTGGATTTTTCTATCAAGGAGGTTTTTACATGGACTTTTTAGAAATCGCACAAAGCCGCCAATCGTGCCGAAAATTCGACAACACAAAATCTGTAGAAAAAGAAAAGCTGGATGCTGTAATCAGAGCAACACAACTGTCCCCTTCTGCATGTAACGGTCAGCCTTACTTTTTGACCGTATGTACAGGAGAAAACGCTAAAAAAGTTGCGTCCGCTACCCAATCAATGGGTATGAATAAATTTGCAAGCGATGCACCTGTTATGATAGTAATGTCAGAAATGCCATATGTAAAAACTGCAGCATTCGGTTCAAAGATAAAAGGCAACGACTACCGTTCTATAGACATTGGAATTGCATGTGCCTATCTCACTGCGCAGGCTCAATCAGAAGGTCTTTCCACCTGTATTTTGGGCTGGTTTGACGACAAAAAAATCAGAGAAATTTGCGACTTAAGCGATCCTGTCAGACTTGTGGTCGCTTTGGGTTACGCTCAAGAGGGCGACCCTTTAAGACCTAAAAAGAGAAAAGAGCTTAAAAAACTTGTCAGTTATAAGTAAGAAAAAAGCTCCCGATTTTTTCGGGAGCTTTTAGTTTTATTTATTATCAACCATATGAATATCAATACGCTGGTATGGTATATCAACTGAGTCTTGCACAAAACATGTTCTGATTTTTTCTGTCAGGTCAAAGTACACGTCCCAGTAGTGCTCTGTCTTACACCAGACACGCACAGTCAAAATCACACCGCTATCAGAGTATTCTGACACTCTTACAAACGGTTTGTTTGTGTCTGTCAGGACTTTACTCTCTTGTGATACAGCTTTGAGCACAGACTTCTTTGCCTGTTCGACATCGCTTTCATAGCTTATCGGCACCTGAATATCCACACGTCTGGTTTTTTCCTTTGTGTAGTTTACAACATGATCAGATGACAAAAGTCCGTTAGGTATAACAACGATTTTATTATCAGGAGTCAGAAGAGTAGTCTGCAAAATATCGATCTGCTCAACAACACCCGACTTGTCACCTATCTCAATAAAGTCACCTGTAACAAACGGATGTGTGATAAGCAACACAATACCTCCTGCAAGATTGCCCAGACTGTCTTTGAGCGCAAGGGCTACAGCTGCGCCTGCCGCAGAGAAACCTGCGATAAGTCCGGTTGTTGATATTCCCGCAGTCGACAACGAACAAATCAGAATAAGTATAATTCCAATAATATTAACAGTCTTTACAAAGAATTTCTGCAGCGAAATATCTGTCTTTGTTTTGGATAGTGCCTTTGCAAAAAACTTTGATACAATCAAAAGTATAATCACACCTATAACAAAAACAACCGCCGCCAGCAAAATAGCCGGTCCTGATTTAATCCATTCAAAAACCTTCTGCATATAAATCTCTCCTTGACTTAATATTTGAACTGATTATATCATAAATTATAGAATATTGAAACTCAAAAATATGTATGATATACTATTTTTATGGATAATTGTTTCATAATCACTTCTAACAAAGATATACTCTCATATCTTTTTGAAAAAAATGACGACAAATACAAAGAGTTCAATTCAAAACTTTTGCCCACAGTTGACAAAGACACTGTTATAGGTGTACGCACACCCATAATCCGGAAATTGGCAAAAGATTTAAAAGGCACCGTCGTTATGGACAGCTTTTTGAACACTCTGCCACACACCTATCTTGAAGAAAACCATCTGCACGGATTTCTGATAGAAACAGTCACAGACTTTGACAAAGCGCTATGTCTGATTGAAAATTTTCTGCCATATATTGACAACTGGGCTACGTGCGATGCCACAAGACCAAAAGTTTTCAGAAAGCACCCTGACATACTGTACGAACACATCAAAGTGTGGATAAAATCAGAACACACCTATACTGTCAGGTTTGCAATCGGATTACTGTTAAGTTTTTATCTTGATGATGCTTTTTCGAAAGAACATCTGAAACTTGTAAGTAGTATAAAAAGCGAGCAGTATTACATAAATATGATGATAGCATGGTATTTTGCAACAGCACTTGCAAAACAGTATAAACACACTATACCATATATCAGAGAACAAAAGTTGTCACAATGGACACACAACAAAACTATCAGCAAAGCGTGTGACAGTTTCAGAATAGATGAAAAAACAAAGTCGTATTTACGCACACTCAGAATTTAGTTATTTTGGAGATACACTATGATTTATTTTATTGAAGACGACCCTAATATCAGAGAACTGGTTATTTATACTCTGAATACTACCGGACAAAACGCTGTCGGTTTTGAAAAACCGTCAGAGTTCTGGAGTGCACTTAACGAAAAACTACCTAAGCTTATTTTGCTTGACGTTATGCTCCCTCAAGAAGACGGACTCAATATACTCAAAAAAATCAGAAGCAACAAAATTACAGAAAATATCCCTGTCATTATGATTACTGCAAAATCAAGCGAAATCGATAAAATCAAAGGTTTCGACCTGGGCGCAGATGACTATGTAGCAAAGCCGTTTAGTATTATGGAGCTGATAGCGAGGATAAAAGCTGTTATGCGTCGCACCAGTACCACAGAACAAAAAACTGAGTATACTATCGGAAATTTGTATGTATGTCCGCAAAAGCACCGTGTAAAAGTCAATGGTGAAAAAGTCACCCTTACTTTAAAAGAATTTGAGCTTTTGTGCCTTATGCTCGAAAACAGAGATATAGTATTGTCCCGCGACCAGATCCTTGACAAAATCTGGGGATACTCATTTGATGGCGAAAATCGTACAGTAGATGTTCATATCCGTACTCTCAGACAAAAACTCGGCGAAGCGGGCAATCTGATTGAAACTGTCAGAGGCATAGGATATAAAATAGGTGAAGTTAAATGAAAAAGCAAACTTTGATTAATTCGTTTGTGATAACTTTCTGCGTTACACTTCTATGTGTCAGCAGTATCGCTCTTGCAGATTATCTGACAACACACAGCAATACTCACATCTGGCTTTATATCTGTGTAGTGCTTTTCATACCTGTTGTTGTAACTTTCTCTTTGTACCATCTGGTTACAAAGAGCATTGTTGAACCTATCAACAACTTAGATATCGAAAATCCGGATTCAGCCGAGCTCACACAGGAGTTTACTCCTATTATTGACAAAATCAAATCACAGAACACACGAATTGTCAATCAGATGGAAGAGTTAAACAACGAACACAAACAAAGGGATAAACTGCGCAGAGAGTTTACTGCCAATGTATCTCACGAGCTCAAAACTCCTCTCACCTCAATATCAGGCTATGCCGAGATTATTCGCGATGGTATTGCAAAGCCCGAGGATACGGTTCGTTTTGCAGGCAAAATATATGACGAATCCCAACGCCTTATCACATTGGTGTCAGACATAATAAAACTTTCGCGTCTTGAAGAAAGTGATATTGAAATCAAACACGAGTCCATCGACCTTTATGCGTGTTGCGAATCTGTTATTACAAGACTTGAAGCAATCGCCAAAAAACGCAACATCAATTTTTCGCTTATCGGCGAGCATTGTTCAATTACAGGTGTGCACCATATAATTGATGAAATGATATACAACCTGTGCGACAACGCTGTCAAATATAACAAAGACAACGGACAGGTAAACATCTCAATCAAACAATACGTTGACGGTGTTGAACTGTCAGTACAGGATACCGGTATCGGTATTCCAAAGGAAGAAATCTCCAGAGTATTTGAACGTTTTTACAGAGTAAACAAAAGCCACTCTAAAGAAATCGGCGGTACGGGACTTGGACTTTCTATTGTAAAACACGGTGCTTTGTATCACAATGCTTCTATCTCTGTGGACAGCAACCTCGGTGTGGGTACTAATATCAAAATTTTATTTTAGTGTTGACTTTTCATATTTTTAGGTGTATATTTAATTTAACGCTTTAAATCGGTGATATTTATGAAGAACTTAAATTTTGCAGCAGAATACTATTACTACTATTACTATTGTCCACAATCGTAATAGAATTTTTTGCTGCAATTCTTTAGATACTTTTATCATTTGATTATTCTGGGTTCGCAGTAATATGCGAACCCTTTTTATTTTGGAGGTTTTACTATGATAGCTGTAATCAAACAAGGAGTAAACGACAAACAAATAGACAATCTGGTAACATGGCTTGAATCACAGAACTTGTCTGTGCACATATCTCACGGTGAATTTACAACAATTCTGGGTCTTGTAGGCGACACAAGCAAAATTGATATCGAATTGCTTGAAAATCTTGAAATAGTTGAGCGTGTAGCTCGCATTTCAGAACCATTTAAAAGCGCAAACCGCAAGTTTCACCCAAACGACAGCGTTATTGATGTCAGCGGTGTAAAAATCGGTTCAGATAATTTTGCTATTATTGCAGGCCCTTGCTCTGTTGAATCTGAGGAGCAGATTGTAAAAATCGCAAAAAGCGTAAAAGCATCAGGTGCTTCCCTACTCAGAGGAGGTGCTTTCAAGCCACGTACATCACCGTATGATTTTCAGGGACTTCAAGCAGACGGACTTGAACTGCTTAAAATAGCAAAACAAGAAACAGGTATGCCGATTGTGACAGAAATTATGAACGCAAATCACCTTAAACTTTTTGAGGACGTTGACCTTATTCAGGTAGGAGCTCGAAATATGCAGAATTTCGAACTCCTCAAAGAACTTGGCAAAACAAAAAAGCCGGTACTTCTAAAGCGTGGTCTTGCAAACACAATGAAAGAATGGCTTATGAGTGCCGAGTACATTATGGCAGGCGGTAACGAAAACATCATTTTGTGTGAGCGTGGCATCCGCACATTTGAAACCTACACAAGAAACACGCTTGATTTATCCGCAGTACCTATGCTCAAGGAGCTCACTCATCTGCCAATTATTGTTGACCCATCACACGCTTGTGGTATTAATCGTCTTGTAAAGCCGCTTGCTATGGCGGCAACTGCCTGCGGCGCTCACGGACTGATGATTGAGGTTCACAACGACCCAAAAAACGCACTGTGCGATGGTGCACAATCGCTAACTATGGAAGAATTTAAAGACGTCGCAAATAAGGTTAATCAGGTTTTGGAGGTTACAAGATAATGAATATCGGTGTAGTAGGCCTGGGCCTTATCGGAGGCTCTTTGTGCAAAGCACTAAAACAAAATACAACACACGCGGTTTACGGCTATGACCTTGATAACAGCATCAGTTCTTTTGCTGTGCTTGATAAGTCAATCGACTATATATTGGACGACAAAAGCATATCGCAATGCGACTATATTTTGCTGTCTGTATACCCGAAAGCCACGATAAGTTATCTTGAAGAAAAAGCTCCGCTAATCAGCAAAAATACCGTTGTTATTGACTGCGGTGGTGTAAAAAGCTCAATCTGTGAAAGGTGCTTTGAGTTATCAAGAGAATATGGTTTTTGCTTTATCGGCGGTCACCCTATGGCAGGACTTCACCACTCGGGATATAAATATTCTACCCCTGATTTATATGTCGGTGCGTCAATGATACTCACTCCACAGAATACAGACAACATCAATCTTCTCAAAGAAGTTTCTGCATTTATAAAATCACTGGGGTTTTCATCGGTAACTGTGACAACTCCTGAAAATCACGACAAAGTGATTGCGTTTACTTCCCAACTTGCTCACGTTGTATCTAACGCTTATGTAAAAAGTCCCCAAGCCAAGGTACACAAGGGCTTTTCGGCAGGGTCTTACAAAGATTTGACCAGAGTCGCAAAGTTAAACGAAAATATGTGGGCAGAGCTTTTTATGGAAAACAAAGACAACCTGCTGTTTGAAATCGAACATATAATAAACTCCCTGACAGAGTACAGAGATGCAATCAAAAACGATGACGCTGATACTCTCAAAGCTCTACTCAAAGAAGGCAGCGACCGCAAAAAAGCGATAGATAATTAATCACTAAAGGCAAGGCAAACACCCTGCCTTTTATTTTTTGCAGTATTACATATTTTTACAAAAATATAGAGATTTAACATAGATTTAACATTTCTCTCTTTTTGATTTAACACACCACTAGCATAATGGTCGTATGGGTTACAGAAATTTAACCTTTTCAGCTTTCTATAGAAAGTAGGGAAACAAATGACAATAATCAATATTATTACGCTGTTTGGCGGACTTGCGTTCTTCCTTTACGGTATGAATGTTATGTCGTCAGGTCTTGAGAAGATGGCTGGCGGTAAGCTTGAGTCAGCACTTTCCAAAATGACAGACAACTTGTTCAAAAGTATGGCACTCGGTGCAGGTATCACTATTGCTATCCAGTCAAGCTCAGCGCTGACCGTTATGCTTGTTGGTCTTGTAAACTCAGGTATCATGCATTTTGGCAAAACAATCGGCGTTATCATGGGTTCAAACATCGGTACAACACTGACAGCATGGATCACTTCTCTTGTTGGTATTGAATCTGACAACCCTTGGATGGCACTTTTAAAGCCTGCAAATTTCTCCCTTGCGTTTGCTTTTGTGGGTATTATCCTGATTATGCTATCACACAAGCAAAAACAAAAGGACATTGGCTCTATCCTTGTCGGCTTTGCTGTACTTATGTGCGGTATGGGCCTTATGAGCGATTCTATGGAACCTCTTGCTGATATGCCTGAATTCCAGGAAATTTTAGTTGCATTTAACAACCCAATCTTAGGTGTGCTTGTCGGTGCAGCATTCACAGGTATTATCCAGAGCTCTGCTGCATCTGTTGCTATTTTACAGTCATTTGCTAAGGCAGGCGGTCTTTCATATGGTATGGCAATCCCTATCATTATGGGTCAGAATATCGGTACTTGCGTAACAGCACTTATTTCTAGTATTGGCGTAAGTAAGAACGCTAAAAAAGTTGCTGTTGTACATATTTCATTTAATATCATCGGTACAATTGTTTGTCTAGCCTTGTTCTATACTGTAAATGCTTTTGTAAACTTTGCATTCGTTTCACAGGATATTGACACATTCGGTATCGCACTCGTACATACCATTTTTAATATTGCAACTTCACTTATGCTGTGTCCGTTCTGTAAACAGCTTGAAAAGCTTGCAAACTTCCTCATCAAAGAGGACAAAAAGGAAGAAGAAAACCTGCTTGGTGTACTCGACGACAGACTTTTCGCTATGCCTGCGTTTGCTATCTCAAAATGTACAGCTATCACAATCGAAATGGCTCAGCTTGCCAACGACAACATCAACCGTGCTATATCATTGATGAAAAATTATGACAAAAAAGTCGTAGACAAGATAAACGAAACCGAAGAGCTCATCGACAGCTACGAGGACAAGCTTGGCAACTATCTTATAAAACTTTCTAACTGTGACTTAACAGAAGACGAAAACTGGCAGGTTACAAAACTGCTTCATACAATCGGTGACTTTGAGCGTATCGGCGACCACGCTATCAACCTGCTTGACACAGCAAAAGAGTTACACGACAAAAAGATTTCGTTCTCACAGGAGACAACAAAGGAAATCGATGTCATCACAGAGGCCCTTACAGAAATTCTTTACCTCACAACAGAGGCATTCTCAGAAGGCGACATCAAACGTGCAAAACTTGTTGAGCCACTTGAAGAGGTTATCGACGAATTAGTGCTTCAGGCTCGTGCAAAGCACACAAAGCGTATCCAGCAGGGCAACTCCCCGATGGTGCTCGGCTTTATCCTGACAGACCTGCTCACAAACTACGAGCGAGTTTCAGACCACTGCTCAAATGTTGCGGTAGTCCTTATCGAAATCGACTCAAAACAGCTTGGTACTCACCAGTATCTTGACCGACTCAAGAGTGCTGACAACCTGGCTTTTGCTGACACATACAACGAATACTTAAGCCGTTATAAGATTACATCTGAGGTATAAAAAGTAAACGCACCTATTTTTTGATAGGTGCGCTTTTTATAACACTAATATGTCATCAGATACCAAAGCATCTTTCTGACTTTTTCATATTCTGTTATGATAACATCCGGCGATAGTGGGTTCTCTCCTTTACCTATTTCCAAAGTAAATGCCATACGATGAAATTCTTTTATAAACCAGTCTTTAAACCCACCACCAACAGCCAAACCCTGTGGTCTGCTGACTTTATATCCCGATATTTTAGACAAAGCCGTTGCGACACATATGCTTTTTTCAGGCGTATACTCAGAAAAATCGTAGTAAATCTCCTGACCCTGAGTGTGAAGTGCTACGGCCTTTTCAAATTTTTTATCACGACACAATTTGCACAATGCCTTTGTTTCCTCTTCACTTTCTGCACATTCGCCGCCATATCTGGTTGACGAGGGCGCTACAATACCCGATTCTTTCTCTCGTTTTTTCAGTTCATTATACCCTGCGTCGAAATTATGATTTATATCAACTCCTCTGGCATTTGATTGCCAACGGGTATGTGGTTTATTCTCCCTTTTGAGGCAGGTGTACACAAGGTTGCTGTATTTGGCTGCACTTTTTATCCCATTGACGCAGATTTGCACCCCGTCAGGATTCACCATCGGAACAACCGTCAACCCTTTTTTACTAATATATTTAAGCAGTTTTTCGTTTTTATTACACACACTGCATACATCATCTAAAAATTTATATAGCATAGTGCAGGTTATTCTTTCCATCGAATGAAACGTGCCACACATCAATGTTCCGTTATCTTTGCCAAACGTATAGCTGACAATTTCCCTGTTAAGTGCAGTCTTGCCTATTACTGAGCGCTTAATTGCTTTGTATTTGTTCATTAGATGATTGTCTAGCTCTTTTTGTTTTTTTACGTCACATTCTCCACCGTACATTTATGCTCCTCCTGTTGCAAAGAAATCAGTTTTGTTTTATAATCAATTTATAATCATAAGGTGGAGATGTTATGCAGGTTTTTGAATCTATCAGAAAAACTGAATACAACAGTTGCGTGGCACTCGGCTTTTTTGACGGAGTACACACAGGTCACAAAGAGGTGCTAAAAACCTGTCTGAGCAACGCAACAGGCAACACAAAATCTGTTGTGCTCACATTTAATGAAAATCCGGCAAGTTTTACAACAGGTGTAGAAAAACCACTCCTTACAACTAATGAGCAGAAACTAGGTTACTTTGAAAAGCTTGGAATCGATACAGTTTTCTGCATTAATTTTGCCGAAATTATGAACCTTAGCGCTGAGCAATTTGTAAGAGAAATCCTTGTTGATATGTTGTGTGCCAAAACTGTTGTCACCGGCTTTAACTATCACTTTGGCAAAGGTGGCACGGCTGATGCCGACGACCTTAAAAACTTGTTAGAAAAATACGGCATTAATGCAATTAAATGTCCGCCTGTGATGTATAACGACACCGTTATCTCCTCAAGCCGAATCCGTGAGTGTATTTCAAACGGAGAAATTGAAGATGCAAACAAAATGCTATCATACAATTTTTCAATCAACACCGCCATAACAAGCGGAAATCATATCGGTACAAAAATAAATTCACCTACTATAAATCAAGTACTTAACAACAAAATTGTTACTCCAAAATTTGGTGTTTACGCTACCAAAGTAACAGTAAACGGCAATGAATATTTTGGTGCTACAAACATTGGCACTCATCCTACAGTAGGACAATGCACTCCTGTATGTGAGACGCATCTGCTCGATTTTGAATCAGGTGATCTGCACAACGAAAAAATCAGCACCGAGCTTTTGAGTTTTTTGAGACCTGAACAAAAATTTGACACCATTGACATGCTGAAAGCTCAGATAGAAAAAGACAAAAAAGCAATACTTAGTTACTTTAACAAATAAAAAAGCACTGCAAAATTTGCAGTGCTTTTTGTTTACTCAAAATTTCTGATAAGTGTTACAACCTTGCCAAGCAAGACGGCTTTATCTACAATAATAGGCTCATAGTTGTCGTTTTCAGGTTGCAAACGGATATGTCCCTTTTCTTTGAAAAAGCGTTTGACCGTAGCAGATGCCTCGCCCGTACACTCATCCTCGACCATAGCAACGACAATATCGCCGTTTAAAGCTGACGGGGTGCGATGCACAACGATAATATCACCGTCAAAAATGCCGGCATTAATCATACTGTCACCGACAACACGCAGAGCAAACATCTCTCTGCCTCTTGTGATTGACTGAGCGATAGGAATGTAAGTTTCAATCTCCTCGACTGCGAGTATAGGCACACCTGCAGTAACTCGACCAAGCAGTGGGACTTTTGATGTAGGCTCGTCGTTTTTGATGCGGATACAGCGGTTGAGTCCGCTTTCACGCTCGATAAGCCCACGTTCCTCAAGTGTTTTAAGATGCAAATGCACAGTAGAAGTAGAGCTGAACCCTGTGGCTTCGCACAGTTCTCTGACCGACGGCACCCTGCCCTGCTCGCTACATTCAAATATATAGTCATAAACTTTCTGTTGACTTTTGCTTAGTGGTTTCATAATATCACCTTCTTGACATATTCTAACACATATCGACAGAAAAATCAAACATATATTCTAATTTTTCTTTAAAAAATATAGGCAGACCGTAAAAAGTCTGCCCTTTTTTATGATTTTGCTACTTGTTTGTTGAGTTTTTTTAATACAAGTGAGAGCGGATATATCAAAAGTCCTGATAAGAGATTGCCCACAGCGTGGATTAAATCAAACGGAATTCCTGCTATGACCCATGCTACCGCTTGTTCAAAATTCAGCGAAAACATAATAGCCTGTGCCGGTACATACAGTATGCCATAAAGAAGTCCGTGCAGTGAACACAGCGTAGGAAACACTATCATCTGTGTGATTTTGGACATGTTTTTTGGTAGCACCATCGCAGCGGCCCACAGAACAGTCCATATATACAGATACGGCACCCACCACATATTAAACCCTGCGTAAATACCGTTTAAGAATACATAGATGTATATAGGCACGAGTGCTTTGCTCCTGTATACAATCGTCAGCAGTATGGTGAACATAGAAAGCAAATGAAAATTCGGCAGAAACTCCATAACGATTTTTGAGATAAACATCATTGTGCCGAACATCGCAAAAAGCGTCATCTCAAAAAGCGTGAGTTTTACGTTTTTGTTATTGCCAGATACAGATTTGCTTTTCATATCACTTTGTACGTACAAGCTCATAATGGTCGCCTGATGTAATTTCGGTATCCTTTGCACCTGTCATAAGATACTCGCCGTCTTTGTACATCGCCCAGTATGTAGAGTCTGTGTCATAGTCTGCTAAAATTCCATTTACCTTTTTGATATAAAGACCAAATTCGCCCTTGTCACCCTCAACTAATTTAACACCTGTGAGTGCATCTTCCAGATTTTGTGCATCTGTGTTGATTGTGACTGTAATAGCCTTTTGTCCTGCCTCAACCTTAACCTCAATAGTAGTTTTGCCCTCGCCCAGAGCGACATCCTCAAGGTATGTGGCATTTGCCCACAATGGGTCAACACTTACGTTGTCAGCTGTAGCCGCATTGGTAGGAGTTTTATCAGCTTTATTTGTGGTCTCGTCACATGCACAAAGCGAGAAAGTTACTACAGCACACATAAGCACAGCTAAAACACTTGATAAAATTCTTTTTTTCATAATAAATCCTTCTTTCATTGAAAATAATTTCTCAATGAATAAAACAAACGCGCCCTCCAAAGAGGACGCGAAAATAGCACAATCACATCGTAGTCCTCCATTGCCCGAAAACCGTTTGCATTACAGATATGCCAAGCATTCCGACTTATCGGTGTACCCGAAACACGGTAATGGCTGTTGCGGTGGATTCTCACCACGCTTTCCTTGACCTTTTATATACAGTCGTGCTGTATATAAAAGCGTAAATACGATATCTGCTTATTCAATTGTGAACACAGGTATTATACAATTTTTATCATTTTATGTCAAGAAAACATAAGGCGGTGCACCAAACGGTGCACCGCCTTTTTATTAAAGCGTATTTACTTTAATTATTATCCGATTGCTCTGCGCTTATTCTTTACCAGCACGCTTTGCAAGTGCTTCGTATCTCTTCATAGCTGTTTCTTCAGCCTTTTCGAAGAGTTCGTTTGCTCTCTCTGGGAATGAACGTGTGAGTGAGCTGTAACGAGCTTCGTTAAGGATAAAGTCACGGTAAGAAGCAGATGGAGCCTTGGAATCAAGGATAAATGGATTCTTGCCCTCTGTTGCTAAGTCTGGGTTGTAACGGAAGTTGTTCCAGTAACCGCAAGCGATAGCTCTTTCCATTTCTTTCTGGCAGTTGATCATACCGCCCTTGATTGAGTGCATCTCACATGGAGCGTAAGCAATGATGATTGATGGACCCTTGTATGCTTCGGCTTCTCTGATAGCCTTGAGTGTCTGGTTCATATCAGCACCCATAGCAATCTGAGCAACATAGATGTAGCCGTATGACATAGCGATGTCAGCGAGTGACTTCTTCTGGATAGCCTTACCAGCTGCAGCAAACTGTGCAACCTGACCGATGTTAGAAGCCTTTGATGCCTGACCGCCTGTGTTAGAGTAAACCTCTGTATCAAATACCATGATGTTTACATCTTCGCCGGTAGCAAGAACGTGGTCAACACCGCCAAAGCCGATGTCGTATGCCCAACCGTCGCCACCGAAGATCCATACAGATTTCTTTGACAAGAACTCTTTCTGGTCGTAGATAGACTTGCAGTTGTCGCAGTCGTCCTTGATTGGCTCTAAAGCCTTAACAAGAGCTTTTGTAGCTTTTGCGTTAGCTTCGCCGTCGTCAACAGTATCAAGGTAAGCCTGAGCTGCAGCCTTAACTTCGTCTGTAGCACAATCAGCAGTAAGTAAAACCTTAACCTGCTCGATAAGTCTGTCTCTGACTGCCTTCTGGCCGAGATACATACCAAGACCGTGCTCAGCGTTGTCTTCAAAGAGTGAGTTAGCCCATGCAGGACCAAAACCGTCTTTGTTTGTTGTGTATGGTGATGTAGCAGCAGGACCACCCCAGATTGATGAACAACCTGTAGCGTTAGAAACGTACATTCTGTCACCAAAGAGCTGAGTAATGAGTCTTGCGTATGATGTTTCAGCACAACCTGCACATGAGCCTGAGAACTCAAGAAGTGGCTGTTTGTACTGTGATGAGATAACGTTGATGTTAGCAGTTGTTTCCGGCTTTTCTGTAACATTAGCTACACAGTAGTCGAATACTGCCTGCTCAGCATCCTGAGACTCTCTAGGTACCATAGTGAGTGAGTTTGTAGGACAAACACCGATACAAACGCCACAACCCATACAGTCAAATGGAGAAACAGCAAGTGTGTACTTGTAGTCAGTCTTAACGATTGGTTTCTCACAAGTTCTTAAGTTTTCAGGAGCATTAGCGATTTCTTCTTCGTTTAATGCGAATGGACGGATAGTAGCGTGTGGACATACAAATGCACACTTGTTACATTTAGCACAAGTAGCCTCGTTCCACTTTGGAACCATAACAGCTACGCCACGTTTCTCGTATGCAGAAGCACCCTGCTCGAATGTACCGTCAGCATGATCTATAAATGCTGATACTGGGAGTGAGTCACCCTCCATCTTACCAACTGGGAGCATGATGCCGTCTACCATCTTAA